>NZ_JALBWV010000008.1 GCF_022678645.1 Saccharopolyspora soli
CGCGAACCAGCCACGAGAAACCACGCGACGGGAGATTGGGCTGGACGCGACCACCACTGTGAATCGCGGAGAGGCGGACCAGTCATGACGCTCCCTGTGTCAACTTCAGTCCTCGCGAACCGCACCTCAGGGGACCGTGACGCGAACCAGCCACGAGAAACCACGCGACGGGAGATTGGGCTGGACGCGACCACCACTGTGAATCGCGGAGAGGCGGGCCAGGGAGAGGCGGGCCAGGGAGAGGCGGACAGGGGGCCAGTCATGACCACCGGCAGGATCGATACCCACCACCACATCGTCCCGCCGATGTGGGCGGACGCGTTGGGCGCGAGCGGGTACTTCGGCGGGCAGGCCACGCCCGCGTGGAGCCCGGCCGCCGCGCTGGAGCTGCTCGACGAACTCGGCATCGACACGGCCGTGGTCTCGGTAGGCAGGCCGGGTGTGCACCTGGGTGGCACCGACGCCGCGGCCCGTGCGTTGGCCAGGCAGGTCAACGAGTTCGCCGCGGACCTGGTCCGCGAGCACCCCGGTCGGTTCGGCTTCTTCGCGTCGGTGCCGCTGCCCGATGTGGACGGTTCGCTGGCCGAGGTCGGCTACGCGCTCGACGAGCTGAACGCCGACGGCGTGATCCTGCTGGCCAATGTGGACGGTACCTACCTGGGCGACCCGGCGTTCGACCCGCTGATGACCGAGTTGGACCGGCGCGGGACGGTGGTGTTCGTCCACCCCACCGCACCGCCTGGTCCTGCCGTGCCGGGCGTGCCCGCGTTCAGCGCGGATTTCCTGCTCGACACCACCCGCGCGGCGCTGAACCTGGTGCGCCACGGCGTGGTGGCCCGGCTGCCGCGGCTGCGCATGATCCTCTCCCACGCGGGCGGTTTCGTGCCGTATGCGGCCCACCGGATGGCCAGCCTGACCGAGGGCGCGGCCGGACACGTCGTCACCCGCGAGAACTTCCTGCGCGATTTGCGGACCTTCTACTTCGATACGGCGCTGTCGGCCAACCCGCACACGCTGCCCAGCCTGCTCTCGTTCGCCGACCCCGACCGCGTGCTCTACGGCAGCGACTGGCCCTACGCGCGCGGCGACAACGCCCAGTACTTCACCGCCCAGCTGGATGCCTACCCGTTGACTGAAACCCAGCGCACCGCGATCAACCGGGACAACGCGCTCGCCCTCCTCCCTCGGGTGGCCAACGTCTCCGCAACGAGCTTTTCCTAGCCACCACAACGAAATCCCCGTACTCCAGCGTCGGCTGGAGGTGTTTCGTCCGCACCCTGACTCGTTTCACCGGCGAAACGGAGCCAACCGTGAAGTATCGATGCAAGGCGGTGTGCCTGCTGCTCACCGCAGCGGTCTTCCTGCTCAGCGGGTGCGGGGCGCTGAGCGCGACCAACGTCCCCGGCAGCGGGGCGGCCGAGGGCGGCTTGGTGCCGATCACCGCCGGGGTGGCCGCCTCGCAGTCGTCCACGGCCGTGCTCGTGGGCCTGCAACGCGGCTTGTTCGCGCGCAACGGCATCCACCTCACCCTCGGCCGCGCGGCCACCGGCGCCGGTGCGATCACGCAGGTCATCAACGGTCAGCAGCAGGTCGCCCTCGGCGGCATCTCGCCGGTCGTGATCGCGGCGGGCTCACGCATCCCGGTGCAGATCGTGTCGGGTGCCGTCGCCGATCGACCCTCGCCGCAGGGGGCGCAGTACCAGACCATGGTCGCGGGCGGCAGCCCGATCCGCTCCTTCCGCGACCTCGCGGGCAAGACCGTCGCGGTCAACTCCCTCAAGTGCTGCTGGGAGTTCTGGATCCGGGAGGCCATCGAGAAGGACGGGGGCGACCCGTCTTCGGTCCACCTGGTGCAGCTGACCTTCCCCGACCAGCTCACCGCGCTCGAACAGGGCAAGGTCGACGCGATCAGCACCGCACAGCCGTACGCGACCGCGTTGCGGCAGAAGGGCTATCGGGACATCGGCGACTCACCGGCGGTCGCCTACGACGACCCGAACGCCGACAACACGGTGTTCTACATGGCCAAGTCCTTCATCGACCAGCATCCCGGCATCGTGGAAAGGTGGCGAAAGGCGGTGCGCGAGTCCAGTGAGTACGCCAACGCACATCCCGACGAGACCCGCAAGGCCATCGTGCAGCAGACCTCGGCCGATCCCGCGCTCGTGGCGATGGCGCCGCTGCCGTTCTACACCGCCGAGGTGAACCGGCAGGTCATCGAGAAGGAAGCGGCCTTCGCCGTCAAATACGGCGTGCTCGACGTCGTGCCCGCCTACGAAACCTATGTCGTGCCATGAATACCGAGCCGACCGCCACGAAGCTGGCCACCGCGCCCGCCGCGTTTGACGCCAGGACAGACTCCGCCGCACCCGGCCGCCATGCCGCGAAGCCGTGGCTGCTGCGCGGACTCCCGTGGCTGACCACCATCGCCGTCCTCGCGTTGTGGGAACTGTGCGCGCGTACCGGGTTGTTCCCCCCAGAGGTGCCCGCGATCAGCAGCATCGGCTCCGCGTTCGGTCAGTTGGCGCCAACTGCGGGGTTCGCCGATGCCTTGGTGACCACACTCGAACAGTTCGCCGTCGGCCTGACCGGTGGTGCCGTCGCCGGGCTCGCGCTCGGTGTCGCGCTCGGCGCGGTGCCATTGCTGCACCGCCTCGCGCACTACCTGCTCGACTTCCTGCGCTTCGTGCCCGCCGTGGTGTACCTGCCGTTGCTGCTGCTGTTGCTCGGCGCCGGGCCACGAGTGTCCACATTGCTCGGCATGGTGGGTGCGTTGTGGCCCATGCTTTTCCAGACCCTCTACGGGGTCAGCGGCATCAACGACGTGCTCCGCGACACCGCCCGCGTGTTCGGACTGCGACCGCTGCAACGGCTGTGGCACGTGGTGCTCCCGGCCGTGCTGCCGTTCGTGGCGACTGGCGTGCGGCTCGCCGCGTCCCACGTGCTGGTCGTGGTGGTTGCCGTGGAGATCATCGCTTCGGTGCGCGGAATCGGCGCCGACATCGCCGTTTACGCGTCCAACGCCGTCTACCCGCGGATGTACGCGCTGGTGTTCGTCGTCGGCGTGCTCGGTGTCCTGGTCAACGTGGGGCTGCTCGCGCTGGAACGTCGTGTGCTGCGCTGGCACGTCGCCTATCGGGAGGAGGCATGATGGCCGTCGTCACGCAGCCGCGCAGGGCAGGGCGCAAGGTCGCGGCGTGGCTCGTCTCGCTCGTCGTACCGGTGGCGGCGCTGCTCGCCTGGTGGTTCGCGTCGGCGGGCAGCACGTCACCGTTCTGGCCGTCGCTTCGCTCGATTCTGGCGTCGTTCCAACAGTTGTGGTTGTTCAGCCGGTTCACCTCCGACGTGCTCCCGAGCCTCACCCGGATGCTGATCGGCTACGTGGCAGCGGTGCTGATCGGCATCGCGCTGGGTGTCCTGTTCGGACGGTCGCCGGTGTTGCACCGGGCGTTCGACCCGATTCTGCAGTTCTGCCGGGCCCTGCCAGCCACTGCGCTGGTGCCGGTGAGCATCGTGCTGCTCGGGATCGGCGACACACCGAAGATCGTGCTCACCGCGTTCGTCACGGTCTTTCCCGTGCTGCTCAACACCATCGACGGAGTGCGGGCGGTCGACCAGGAGCTGGCGGACACCGCCCGCTCCTACCGGCTGACGCGCGCGCAGCGGGTGCTGCACGTGCAGTTGCCTGCCGCCGCGCCGAACATCCTCGCCGGGATGCGCATCGCGTTGACCGTCGCGTTCGTGATGATGGTCGTCACCGAACTGGTGGCGGCGACCAACGGGATCGGGTTCGTGACGCTGCAAGCGCAGCAGAGCTTCGAGGTTTCGGAGATGTGGGCGGGCATGCTGCTGCTCGGCATCCTCGGCGTCCTCTTCAACGGTGCGTTCGTGCTCGTCGAACGCCGCCTGCTGCGCTGGTACACAAAGGACCGGGAGAGCTGACATGCTGACCGTGGAACATCTCAAGAAGTCCTACCGCTCGGCGGGTGGCGAGCTGGAGGTGCTCAAGGACATTTCGTTCACCGTGCGGGCTGGCGAGTTCCTCACCATCGTCGGCCCGTCCGGTGCGGGCAAGACCACCTTGCTGCGGTGCCTGTCCGGCCTGCTGCCGCGATCCGGGGGAAAGGTCGCGCTCACCGAGACGGGCAAGGTGATCGAGAGCCCGCCGCCCGAGGTCGCTTGCGTCTTCCAGGATTACAGCCGGTCGCTCATGCCGTGGTCGAAGGTCAGCCGCAACGTCGCGATCCCGCTGAAGAACAAGATCCGCGACCGGACGGCCCGGCGCGAAGTGGTGCGGCAGGCGCTGGACGAGGTCGGGCTCGGCGCGTTCGGTGACAACTACCCGTGGCAGCTCTCCGGTGGGATGCAGCAGCGGGTGGCCATCGCGCGGGCCATCGCCTACCGGCCGCAGTTCCTGATCATGGACGAACCGTTCGCGTCGGTCGATGCCCAGACCAGGGCTGATCTCGAAGACCTGGTGCTGCGGGTGCGCCACGACGCCGGGCTGACGATCGTGCTCGTCACCCACGACATCGACGAGGCCGTGTACCTCGGCGACCGGGTGATCGTGATGTCCAGCCGCCCGACGACCGTGCTGCGGACCCTCGACGTCGACCTGCCCAGACCTCGCAGCCAGGTGACGACCAAAGCCCTGCCGAGGTTCACCGAGCTGCGCACCGAAGTGCTCACCTTGATCAGCGGCGCGAACGCGGGAGCGGCCCGATGAGCGGAACCGAACTGTCCGAACGGCTGAACCACCCGGTCAGCACTGCCGAGCGGAACCGCCGGTGGGACGCGATCCGCGAGGGCATGACCGCCCGCGGTCTCGACGTGCTGGTCGCGCAGACCAACAACGACTACGTCGGCGGCTACATCCGCTACCTCACCGATGTTCCGGCGACCAACGGCTATCCGGTGACCGTGGTGTTCCCCCGAGAGGAACCCATGACGGTCATCCGCCACGGTGCGCGGGGCGAGGACCTGGATATCGATCCCGAGCACGACCCGGTTCTGCGCGGCGTCGGCCGGGCGCTCGCCAGCCCGTACATGAGCTCGGTGTCCTACACCCGGTACGACGGGGCCGAGCTCGCACTCGACGCGCTGCGGCCGTTCGCCACCGGCAGCATCGGCTGGGTCGGCACGGGCACGATCCCCATGGCTTTTGGGGAATACCTGCGGCGCGAGCTGCACGCGGCCACGTTCACCGAGGCCGCCGACGTCGTCGACAACGTGCGCGCGGTGAAGTCCGAAGAGGAGCTGAACCTCGTCCGCGCCACCGCGAAGCTGCAGGACGCGGCGATCGCGGCGGCGTTCGAAGCACTTCAACCGGGCATGCGGGACAGCGACGTCGCCGCCGTCGCACAGCACACCGCGCAGTCGCTGGGCAGCGAGCAAGGCATCTACTGGTGCGTCTCGACCCCGCTCGGCGAGCCAGGTCGGATCGCGCATCCGCACAGCCAGCACCGCGTGATCCGCAAGGGCGACGCGTTCCACCTCATGGTCGAGGTGAACGGGCCGGGCGGGATGTACACCGAGATAGGCCGTTCGGGCATCCTCGGCGAGGTACCGGCCCGCATCGCCGAGGAGTACGAATTCTGCTTGCAAGCGCAGCGGTTCTGCTACGGCCTCCTGCGGCCCGGTGCCGCACCGGCCGACGTCTGGGCCGAGTACAACCAGTACCTGCGCGACAACGGGCGGCCGGAGGAGCTGCGGCTGCACTGCCACGGCCAGGGCACCGATCTGGTCGAGCGGCCGCTGATCCGGGCCGAGGAGACGATGCCGCTGGCGGCGGGCATGAACATCGCCTGCCACCCGCGGTACGTGCTCGACGGCTTCTGCCACTGGGTGTGCGACAACGTCATCATCGGCGACGGCGGCGTGGAGGAGTTGCACAAGTTCGACAAGCGCCTCGCCAAGCTCGGCTGATGGTCCACGAGGTCGTGGCCGCAGGCCCGGACGAGGCGCTGTCCGCACTGCGAGCGGCAGCGCCGGGCCTGATCCGGGCTGTCCCCGTCCCCGCACGGGGCACGCCGGGCGCGGCTGCGGCGTTGCACGAGGTCGAGTTCCTCGTGCTCGACCACGATCGCACCGACCTGCTCCCGCTGCTGGCGGACCTGCCCGCGTTGCGGGTGGTGCAGACGTTGATCGCTGGCACCGACTGGCTCGAACCGCACCTGCCGGAGCGGGTGCGGGTCACCCGTCCGGTCGGAGCGCGGGACAACGCGGTCGCCGAGTGGGTGGCGTCTGCGTTGCTGGGACTCGCCAGCGGACTGCTGCCCGCCGTGCGCGACCAGCAGCACCGGCGGTGGCGCCGTGCGGTGAGTTCCGAACTGGCCGGTGCCCGCGCGGTGCTCGTCGGGGCGGGCCCGATCGGGTTGCGGACCAAGGACAAGCTCATCGCGCTCGGGGTGGACGTGACCCTGGTCGCCCGCCGGGGTGGCGACGGCGTGCACCCGGTCGCGGATCTGGACGAGCTCGTGGTCGACGCCGACGCGGTGGTGCTGCTGGTGCCCGCGACTGCCGAGACCGCAGGACTGGCAGGAGCGCACCTGCTGTCCCGAATGCCAGACGGGGCTGTGCTGGTCAACGCGGCTCGTGGCACGGTGGTCGATACCGCGGCGCTGACCGCCGAAGTGCTCTCGGGACGACTACTGGCGGTGTTGGACGTCACCGACCCGGAACCGCTGCCCCGAAACCATCCATTGTGGACGGCGCCGGGCTGTTTCCTCTCGCCGCACGTGGCCGGTGTGACGCGTCAGGGCAGAGCACGAGCCGTCGACGCAGCCGCGCGCCAACTGGCCCGGTATGCCCGAGGAGCGCTTTGAATCCGCGGCGCATTTCCGCACTGTTCCAGGGTCGTCACCCTGGCGTCTAGATGATCCTGATTGGGCCGCAGCCGCGATACCCCACGCGTCGGCGGGGTGGACTGCCGCAAGCGCGCAGCGCTCAGCCCACGAGCTTTGAATCAATCAGCTAGGCGGGTGTTCCCGTGCTGTCCAGGCCGACACGTCGCACCGAGCGGACCGCCAGCAGGGCGGTGGCGAGATCTTTCGGGCGGGTCAAGTCGAGCCCGGAGAGTTCTTCGAAGCGCCGCAGGCGGTTCAGAATGGTGTTGCGATGGCAGTAGAGCCGTCGCGCTGTCTCGGTGGGCGACCCCGAGCCTTCGAGGTGGACCTGCAACGTCTCCAGCAGGCGGCGGCGCTCGGATTCCTTGATCGAGGCGAGGCCGTCGAGCAGGGCGGCGCCGAGGTAGTCGCTGATCTCGCGGGCGCCACCGACGAACGCGGACGGGATGTCGTCAGCGGCGAACACCACGTCGCAGCTCTTCGGGTGGGTCGAGTCGCGGGCGGCGTCGGCCAGCCACACCTGGCGCCGGGTGTCCTGCAGCGAAAGGTAGGGTGGGCTGACACCAGCTCGGGTGCGCAGGATGCGGCGCAGGCAGTCGGCCAGTTGTTGCGGGTTCTTCTCCAGCGCCACGATCCCGGTGAGCACGTCGCTGTCCAGCGACCAGACCGAATGCGCCCCGTTCTCCCGGAGCGCATCCTCGGGCCGGATGAGCTCGGCATGCCGGTCCGCTCGAACCACGACGTACGGGCCGTGCTCGCCCAGCCCGTAGCGCGCTGCGACCTTGCGCGCCACCGTGCTAACCGGACCGGTCCCGTACAGCAGTTCCTCGAACAGCGACCGCAGGTCCCGTTCGCGTTCCTCGGCGAGCTCGGCCTCCGCCTCGCGGTACACCTCGCTGATGCGGACGGAGATCTCGTCCACGACGTGCCAGAGCGGCAGGACGAACTCCGTCCAGTACTGCCGGACCTTGGGCGGGCGGCTTTCCAGCCAGGTGATCAGAAGTTCCCAGACGATCCGGAAGTCGATGCGGAACGCGCGCAGCAGTGTGTCCAGGCCGACTCCCTGTCGAGCGCGCCGCCGACCGAGATCCGCCAGCGCGCGGTCCAACTCGGCGGTGTCGAGTCCCGCGAGTTTGGCCAGCAGCAGCGTCACCGTCTCGTGACACGCTTGTCGCAGATCCTCCGCGGGCACCAGTTCTTGGTACGAAGGCTCGCTGGCGCTGGTTTCCGCCGCGGCCATGTCGCCGAGTTCGGAGACCCGAGCGAGCATGGCGTGTGCTGCCTGGGTCAGGGAAGCCTCGTATCCGGAAGCACCGCCATCGAACGAACTGTGCACGAGCACAATTTAGCGCTGCGTAGGTTGGGAATCCACCTCTTGTTTTGTTGTCCTCCGGGTTGCTTGGATTTCGACACCCGCACAGCGCGCTGCGGCAGGCGACCGGCACGGGAGTGCGGTCCTGGCCACGGAGCGCAACTGCGACGCGGGCCGCCGATGTCCTGCGGAGGTCCCGAGGGCAACACAGCGGACGAACTAGGCGAAAGCGGCACCGAAAACGTCGGTTCGTGTCCGTTCGTTCACCCGGAGTGACTTGGAGGCGCGGATACACATGGGCAGCTACTGGCATCCCTTCGCGGACATGGCGTCCATCGCCGACACCGGCGAATTGGTCATCGACTCGGGTGAAGGCGCCTACGTGGTCGACGAATCCGGGCGGCGTTACTTCGACGCGGCGGGTGGGCTCTGGTACTGCAGCGTTGGATACGGCCGGGCGGAGATCGCCGAAGCCGCCGCGGCGCAAATGCGTCGAATGTCCGCTTATTCCAATTTCGGTGACTTCGCCACCCGCCCGACGCTGGACCTCGCCGAGCGGGTCGCCGCCCTAGCGCCGGTACCCGATGCCAAGGTGTTCTTCACCAGCGGCGGCTCGGATTCCGTCGACACCGCGGTGAAGCTGTCGCTGCGCTACTGGGCGGAACGCGGCGAACCGGATCGGAACGTGATCATCGTCCGGGAACACGCGTACCACGGGATGCACGTGGGTGGGACCGGGCTGGCCGGAATTCCGGACAATCGGACCGGTTACCCCGAACTGTTGCCGAGCGTGGTTCGGGTCGCCTACGACTCGGCGGAAGAACTCGACGCGGAAATCCAGCGAATCGGACCGAACCGCGTCGCGGCGTTCTTCTGCGAGCCGGTGATCGGTGCGGGCGGTGTTCGGCCGGTGCCGCAGTCCTACCTTACCGCCGCCAGGGAGGTCTGCCGCCGCACCGGCGTGCTGTTCGTCGCCGACGAAGTGATCTGCGGCTTCGGCCGGTTGGGCGAATGGTTCGCCAGCACCCGGTTCGCCCTCGAACCCGACATCATCACCTGCGCCAAGGGGCTCACCTCCGGATACCTGCCGATGGGCGCGGTGATCGTCTCCGGTGCCGTGGCCGAGCCCTTCTTCACCCGTCGCGGTGTGCTGTGGCGGCACGGGTACACCTATTCCGGCCACGCCACGGCCGCCGCCGTGGCGCTGGCCAATCTGGACATCCTGGAGCGGGAGGGCCTGGTGGGCCGGGTTGGCGAGCTGGAACAGCAGCTGACCCGGTCCCTCGCACCGCTTGCTGGCCACCGGCTGGTCAACGAAGTGCGTTCCGGTGTCGGGTTGCTCGCCGCCATCGAACTCGATCCGGCCGCCGTCCAAGCGAAGCCCGGACTTCCCTCGCAGATCATCGCGGAACTCCGCGAACGCGGTGTGGTGACCCGTTTCCTCGCCGGATCGGCATTGCAGGTGTCACCCGCGTTCGTCACCGACGAAGCCGATTTGAAGATCTTGGCGACCGCGGCGGTGGAGGCGCTGGACGCGGCCGCGAGCCAGCTCTGAAGCCTGCTGGACAAGCAAATGAATCGACAACGGCGTCGCCACAACGGAAACCGAACCTAGTACTTTCGGCCCGTGCTCCTCGGGTCAGCGGAAAAAGCGGAGGTAGCATGTCATCCAGCGCCGAAGCGGAAGGACCGGGTACACCACCCCGTTCGAACCTGAAGGCTTCCTTGATCCCCAAGGGCGCGGAGGCCCGCCGCGAGGCAGCCGAGGACTACGCGCTGCGGAAGGTTCCGGAGCACTGGAAGCGCCCGTCGCTCAGCTTCGCGATGTCGTTGAGCGGCCTGACCTCGTCGGTGTTCTTCCTGGCCCTCGGCGGGCAGTTGGCCCTGCTGTTCGGTTTTCCCTCCGCGATGGCCGCCTTCGCCGTCGCCACCGTGCTCGGTTGGCTCGGCTCCGCGGTGATCGCCCGAGTCACCGCGATGACCGGGCTCGACCTGGATCTGATCACTCGCGGCAGCGGATTCGGTTTCCTCGGCTCCGCGGTCACTTCCCTGATCTACGGGCTGAACTGGTTGATGTACGCGGCGATCGAGGCCGCCTACCTCGGCACCGCCCTGCATTCCCAGTGGCCGGTGCTGCCCTCCTGGGTGTGGTTCTTGATCTGCGCTTCCATCTCGGTGCCGATCTGCTGGTACGGATTCACCCAGAACGACTTCGTGCAGCGCTGGCTGAGCCCGATCTTCGTGATCGGCCTGTTCTGGCTGCTGATCTCGGGAATCCAGCACGGAACGGCCGAACCTTCCTTCAGCACACCGGGTTTCAGCGTGGTCGGTTTCGCGGGTGCGCTCGGTGCGCTGCTGCCCAACGTGGTCATCCAGGTGCTCGGCACCGGCGACTTCTCCAGGTTCATCCGCAAGTCCGAAGTGAAACGCGCCATGATCGTGGGACCGTTCGTGGTCATCGCCGCGGTCTACCTCGTCTCGTTCCCGATCGGCGCGACGCTGGCGCTCTACACCCGAAGCGACAACCCGGGCGACTACATCAACGGACTGCTGGGCATGTTCGGCATCATCTGGGTCCTCGCGACCCAGTTGCGCATCAACAACATGAACTACTACAGCGCGTCGCTGTCGCTGGCCAACTTCGCCGCCCGGATCCTGCACTGGGTGCCCGGTCGGCGGTTCTGGGTCCTGATCACCGGCGTGGTCGCCTTCATCGGCGCTGTCCTCCACGTCGAGGAGCACCTCGTGTCGGTGGTCAGCTTCATGGGCATCTTCTGCCTGGCCTGGCTCGGTGTGCTGATCGCCGACATCTGCGTGATCAGGCCGAAGCGGCGCGGCACGCTGCACGTCGAGCACCGTCGCGGATACCTGGCCAGCTGGGGAGTTCCGGCGCTGAGCAGCTTGTTGGTCGGCGCCGCGGTGGGCGCGATCCTGTCGCTGGGTGGGATTCCGACCACCGAATCCGGTGCGCTGCTCGGTGATGTCGTGGCGTTCGGGGTTGGATTTCTGGGGCCGATCCTGGTGGAGTGGCTCACCGGTAGCCGCATGGCGCGGCTCGTCCGGCAACCGGATCCGAACTGGATCGACGACCACTCCCGAAACGACGAGGAGCTGGAACGCGACGAGAACATGCTGCCCTGCGGCAACTGCGGGGAATCTGTCATGCGGCAGGACCTCGTGACCTGCCCGGTCACTGACAGCCACGTGCTGTGCTCTGTGTGCTGCGGCGCGCACCGCACCTGCGGGGAACGGTGCAAGACCGAGTCGTTCGTGCCGTCCGACGACGAGATCAGGCGGCACCTGGCGGTTGTCGCGGTCACCAACGGTGCCGACCTGAAGGGATCCGAGAAGCAGGCGTGAAGCAGCAGGAGAAAGGAGCGGACCGCATGGGCTACGAACGTGCCGTGTTCCGATCGCTCGGTGACCTGGAGTTGGCCGTCGAGTTCGGTGACCGGATCGATCTCGCCCTGAACTTCCGAGTGCTCGCACTGCAACGCGCGTTGCGGGCGGCCGACGTGGCCGGGGTGCGGGAGACCGTGCCCACGCATCGATCGCTGGGCGTGGTCTACGACCCGATGCAGATCCGCCGCCGCGAGCTGGAAGCCGTCATCACCGAACTGGTCGACGACCTCGCCGAACTGACCGAGTTCCCCTCCAGGCTGCTGACGATCCCGATCTGGTACGACGATCCGTGGTCCCAGAGCTGCGCGCGGGAACACGGCGTGCCGAACAACATCGAATACCTCGCGGAGGCCCACGGCATTTCCGCGGCCGAGGTGATCGCCCGGCACTCCGGTGTGCTGCACTGGGTGTCCGCGGTGGGCTTCCAACCCAGTACCTACCAGGCCGTGCCGCTGGGCGAGATGCGGTTGTCCGGACCGAAGTACGAGCGGCCTCGCAAGTGGACGGATCCCGGCATCGTGTGCCTGGCCGGGAACATCACGTCGTACTACCCGGTGCGCAGTCCCGGTGGCTACCAGTTGCTCGGGCGTACCCCGCTTGACCTGTTCGACCCGCTGCAACGCAACGCGGTGTTCGCCGACGGGCCGGTCCTGCCGCGAGTGGGCGACCGGCACCGGTACGTGGCCATCGACGGCGACCAGTACCACGCGATCCGCGCCCAGGTGGAGGATGGCACTTACGAGTACCAGATCGAGGATGGCGTGCACCGGCTGGAGGAAGACCATGCCTGACAACGGCAAACTCGAAGTGGTTCGGCCGGGTGTGATGACCACCGTGCAGGACCTCGGCCGCGGTGGCTACCTGGCCGAGGGAATCCCGCCGTCGGGCGCCTTCGACGCGACCGCCTTGAAGCTGGCGAATCTGTTGGTGGGCAACGAGGTGGGGGAGCACGTCCTGGTGGGCGGGGATCCCGGAGCCGCCGGATTGGAGATGGCGCTGCGCGGGCCGCGGCTGAAGGTGCTGTCGGACAGCGTCATCGCGGTCACCGGTGCGGACCTGCAACCGGCGGTCAACGGCCAACCGATCGACATGTGGACCGCGATCGACGTCCGCGCTGGCGAGGAGATTTCCTTCGGCGTGGCGCGGCACGGCGTGCGAGCTTATCTCGCGGTGGCGGGCGGAATCGATGTCCCGACGGTCCTCGGCAGCCGCTCGACCAACGTGCGTGCCGGTATCGGTGGTGTCGAAGGGCGGGCGCTCAAGGCCGGGGACGTCCTGCCCATCGGCACCGGGGGAACTCCGGCAGACCTCGCGGGCCGACGCATCCGCGCGGATCGAATTCCGGGCTACGGCATACCAGCGGAACTGCGCGTCGTTCTCGGACCGCAGGACCACCTGTTCACCGCGGACAGCGTGCGAACCTTCCTGGACACCGACTGGAAGCTGTCGACCACATCGGACCGGATGGGCTGTCGGTTCATCGGACCGGCGCTGGACTTCCAGCCCCGGCCGGACTACCTGGTGGAGCAGGCTGGCGCTGATCCGTCCAACATCGTCGACGACTCGATCTGCATCGGATCCATCCAGGTGCCCAGCGGGCTGGAACCGATCGTGATGGGTGTGGACGGCCCCAGCCTCGGTGGCTACGCCAAGATCGCGACCGTGATCAGTCCCGACCTGTCCCGGCTGGCCCAGCTCCGTCCCGGCGAAGTCGCGCGGTTCTGCGCGATCGATCCGGACGAAGCGCATGAGCTGCATGTTGCCGCCCGCGGCGTGGGCACCGCGGCCGATCTCGCGTGAAGATGACCTGGAGGAGTCGTGAACTGGAAGATCAACATCAACTCCGACATGGGCGAGGGATACGGGCGCTGGCAACTCGGTCCCGACGAAGAGCTGATCTCGCTCGTACCGACCGTGAACATCGCGTGTGGTTTCCACGCTGGTGACCCGCGCATCATGCACCGGGTCACCGCCGCCGCTGTCGTCGCGGGAGCGGACATCGGTGCACACGTCGCACTGCCGGATCTGCGGGGCTTCGGTCGCCGCCCGTTGGCCATCGCCCCGGAGGACCTCCGGGATGACGTGCTGTACCAGCTCGGCGCGCTGGACGCCTTCGTCCGGGCTGAGGGTGGTGTGCTGCGGCACGTGAAGCCGCACGGTTCGCTCTACGCGATGTGCGGGCGGGACGAGGACTACGCGCGGGCGCTGCTGGAAGCGGTCGCCGGTTACAACAAGGATCTCGTGGTGATCGTGGGGCAGGGCTGGCCGCAGCGGTTGGCCGCCGAGTACGGCTTGACGGTCGTCTACGAGGGATACATCGACCTGGAGTACCAGCCGGACGGATACCCCAGAGTCGAGTCCGCCAAGTTGCCCTACGACCCGGACGACGTGGTGCGCCGAGCGATCGGCATCGTCAAAGCGCGCAGTGCCAAGGCGTTGGACGGTTCGGAACTCGAAATCCTGACGCCCACGCTGTGTCTGCACGGTGACATGCCGAACGTGCTGGAAGTCGCGCACCGGGTGCGCGAGCGGCTCGCCGAGGAAGAGGTCGAGATCGTCGGTTTGGCCGCTGCGTTGGAGTCCTGGGATCCCGCGTTCACCGGAGCGGACTGATGATCGATTCCTTGCTGGTGGCCAACCGCGGCGAGATCGCTCGACGGATCATCCGCACGGCCAATCGACTGGGAATCCGCACCGTGGCCGTGTATTCGGAGCCCGACGAGAACTTGCCGCACGTGCGCGAGGCAGACGAGGCCGTACTCCTCGGTCCGGCTCCGCCAGCCGCGTCCTACGCCAACATCACCGCGCTGCTGGACGCGGCGCGGCGCACCGGGAGCCAAGCGGTGCACCCCGGCTACGGCTTCCTCAGCGAGGACGCCAAGTTCGCGCAGCAAGTGCAGGAGAGCGGACTGCTGTGGATCGGTCCGGACCCCTTCGTCATCGAGCAGATGGGCGACAAGGTAAACGCTCGCAACATCGCGATGAGTGCCGGGGTTCCCGTCGCCCGTGGTAGCGTCGAGCCGCCTGGAGACGTCGCGGAGGCAGCGGCCATCGCCGCCGACATCGGGTATCCGGTGATGCTCAAGGCGGCCGCGGGCGGCGGCGGGACGGGCATCTTGCAGGTCGCCGACGAGGCTGGCTTGCGGGCCGGGTTCGAGCGGCTGCAAGCCTACGCCGGACGGATGTTCGACAGCCCCAAGCTGATCGTCGAACGGTTCTTCCCGCGCGCCCGCCACGTCGAGGTCCAGATCCTCGGACTGGCGGATGGGCGGGTCCTGGCACTGGGTGAGCGGAATTGCTCGGTGCAACGACGCAACCAGAAGGTGGTCGAGGAAGCACCGTCTCCGGGACTTCCCGACGAGTTGCGGCGGCGGATGGTGGCCGCCGCTGTCCGGCTGGGCGAGGCGGTCGGTTACCGCAATGCCGGAACGGTTGAATTCCTGGTCTCCGGTGCGGAATTCGTCTTCCTGGAGATGAACACCCGGCTGCAGGTCGAACATCCGATCACCGAGCGGGTTTTCGGCGTCGACCTGGTCGAGCAGCAGCTCCGGATCGCCGCCGGGCTGGCTCCGTCGGTAGACGTGGCGGCGTTGACCCCGGTTGGCCATGCGATCGAACTTCGGGTCAACGCGGAAGATCCGGTGCGCTTCCTGCCTGGTCCGGGCGCGATCGTCGAATGGCAACAGCCTGCCGACCCCGAGGTGCGGGTGGACGCCGGATACGGACCGGGCACAACCGTGACACCGCACTACGACCCGTTGCTGGCGAAGGTGGTGGTGCACGGCGCCGACCGCGCGGAAGCACTGCGGAAGGCCGCCGCAGCGGTGGCTGATTTCCGGATCAGCGGACCGAAGCACAATCTGCCCTTCCTGGCCCACCTGCTGGCCACCCCGGAGTTCGCCAGCGGCGATTACGGAACTGACATCGTCACCCGCATCCAGTCGAAGGAGACGTGAGCGCCATGACCGAAATCGTCGCCGACATCACGGCAAACGTGTGGAAAGTCGTCGTCAGCACAGGGGAGTCGGTGCAGCCCGGCGACACCGTCGCGATCCTGGAATCCATGAAGATGGAAATCCCGGTCGTCGCGGAGGAACCCGGCACCGTGTCGGAGATCAAGGTGACCGAAGGCGGCACGGTCGACGAAGGCGACGTCATCGCCATCCTGACCGCCTGACCCCTCGCCACTGCCTCCCCGGGTTAGTGCTGGACGACCAAGGTGCGCCGTTGTTCAACGGCCATGTGCCGATGAAGTGAGGCGGTCGTTCCGATCCGCCGGGTGGTCCGGCGGGTCGGAATCGTCGGTGCTGGTCAGGCTTTTTGGGCTCCGGGCCTGCCGTTCTCGACCACGAATGATGCGAACTTCGACTCGGGCGCGTCCGGTGTGCTGACCGTGCTCACCATCCGCAGGTCGGCGGTGAACTCGCCACGGTCGACCTGGCAGCGGACGTAGCCGCGCCGGTCGCCGTCGAAGAACTTGATGTGCGGGTTGTACTTGATCATCGGCCCGTAGTACGGGCCGTAGACCTCGCCATCGCCGTTGGAGGAGATGGAGGTGCCGACGAACTCCGTGGCCACCACGGGGGAGGACGGCTGGTCGAAGTCCTGGAGGATGTCGTTGACGAACGTCGAGTGCCAGTCGCCGGTCACCACCACGGGGTTGCTGACGTCGTGGCGCACCCAGGCGTCGGTGAGCCGGTTGCGCGCGGCGGGGAAGCCGTCCCACGCGTCGTGCCACAGCCGGTCGCCGTCGGTGCCGTCGTGGTCGAGGCGGGCAAGCATCACGTTGCTGCCCAAGATGTTCCAGGTCGCTTCGGACGCCGCGAGTCCCGAGTAGAGCCAGCGTTCCTGTTCGAAACCGAGCATCGTGATGTCGGGAGCGTAGGCGGCGGGGCACGCGTCGGCCTCGCCCCAGCCGCACGGCGGCACGCTGCGGTACTGGCGGCCGTCGACGACGTCGAGCTGGGCGAGATTTCCCCATTGCAGTCGGCGGTAGATGCGCGGCCCACCGGCGCTGTCCGGCCGCGCGGGCGCGCGCACCGGCTGGTGCTCGTACCAGGCTTGGTAGGCCGCCGCGCGCAGCGCGCTGATGTCGCCAGCCTGTTCCTGCTGGGTGTTGGCGTAGTCGTTCTTCACCTCGTGGTCGTCCCAGGTGACCAGCCACGGGAAGCGGGCGTGCGCGAGCTGGAGTTCCGGATCGCTCTTGTAGAGCGCGTACTGCATGCGCCAGCGTTCAAGGTCCTCCGGCGCCTTGCGGAGGACGCCCGGTGTGCCGGTCGCTCGGTAGCCGCCGTCAGCGGGAATGCCGCCCTCGTAGACGTAATCTCCCAGGTGCAGCACGAGGTCCAGGTCCTCGTCCGCCATGTGGCGGTAGGACGGGTAGTAACCGGCCGCCCAGTCCTGGCAGGAGGCGAAGGCGAAGGCGAGCGAGCCGGTGGTCGCCTGCGGTGGGGGTGCGGTTCGGGTGCGTCCGACCGGCGAAATGTCGCCGCGGTAGCGGAAGCGGTAGAACCACTCGCGGTCGGGCTGGAGGCCCTCGGCCTCGACGTGCACCGAGTGCGCCAGCTCGGGCAGCGCCCAGGCGTCGCCGCTGCGCTCGATGCGACTGAACCCCTCGTCGCGGGCGATCTGCCACTCGACGGGCACCGGCTTCGGCTGCATTCCCCCGCCCGGCACGAACGGGTTCGGCACCAGTCGCGTCCAGAGCACCACGCCGGACGACGTGGGGTCGCCACTCGCGACGCCGAGGCGGAACGGGTAGTCGCCGCCATCCGGCCGGGTCGTGGCGGCAGCGGAGCCGACGGGGAGCTGGGCGAGGGCGGCGGCGCTCGCCACGGCGGAAACGGCGGTGAGGAAGCGACGCCGGTCGACGTCGGCGAAGTTGGCTCTGTTCACCGGGAATGTCTAACCGGCCACGGTTGAGCCAAGGCCACGTCAAGATGAACCATTCGACACGGCAGTGCCAACGGTGGCGTCGAGCCCGTGGTGATACCGGCTTTTCGGCCCGGTCGGCTACTCCGTGGTCGGATTCGTGCGAACTCACTCGATGAAGGCCGTGTGATCAGCGCCGTAGCCGTCCTCATAGGACGGGCCGTGGCGATGACCACGGTTTTGCCACGGGATTTGCCGATGGTGCGGCGCATCCGCGGGGACCGGGCAGGGCGTGGGATGGCGCGCGACCACCCCCTGCCCTGTCCGGCGCACCCCCAGCGGTTCCTCGATTCCACGATCATGGAATCCTCGACAGACGGTAGTCTCGAATGAGAGAATTCGTCAAACAGCGTGGTGGCGTGCGTCCGGTGGCTTCGGAGTGAGTGCGATGGCAGATCCAGGGTCTGCGTTGGCCGAGCGGCTGGCGTGGCTGCGGGAGAACTTCCCTGACCCTGAGACGGGGCAGCCGTACGAGGTCAAGGTCATGAGCGCGGCGACGGGCATTTCCCTGTCGCAGCTCTACAAGATCCTTTCCGGGGAGTCGCCGAATCCTGGTTGGCAACACCTGAAGGCGCTGGCAGCGTTCTTCAAGGTTCCGCTGGACGCCTTCGACGACGGCGAACACGGCGAGAAGATCCGGGCTCAGCTGGCCACGCTGGTGGAACTTCGCGCGCTGAAGGAGGGCGGCGTGGAGTCGGTGAGCCTGCGCGGGCTGACTCCAGCCCAGGCGGACCGCATCCGTGGCGTGGTGGAAGACCTGCGCCGTTCGAACGCCGTTGATTACGATTAGACGTGACCATGGTCACGGGTCGGGCGCGGAGTCGTTACGCTGTGTGCGGTTGGTGCTGGCCATGAGCGATCATCAACGCGTGACGACCTCCGATCACCGCGATCTGGCGGTGCGCTGCCAGGAACTGGCGGCCGCGTTACCGCTGCCGTCACCGTGGGATCTGGACACGTTCATCGCTGAGCTGTCCGAGGCGCGCGGGCGGCCGATCGAGCTGCGCCGAGTGTCCACAGCGGAGTCCGACAATCCGTGCGGTGCGCTGGTGTCGTTGGAAGATCGCGACGTGATCGGCTACATGCCCAGCACTCCACTGCACGAGGAACACATCGTCTTGCACGAGGTCGGGCACCTGGTGTGCGGGCACTCGGATACCAAGCTCGCCGATTCACCGATGGTGGCGGCGCTGGTGCCCGACCTGCCGCCAGAGCTGATCCAGAGCGTGCTGGGCCGCTCGGCGTTCGACGCCACCGCTGAGCGGGAAGCCGAACTGGTCGCGAGCCTGTACCTGTACCGGGCAGGCCGCGCGCCCGCGCCGATCCGCGGTGTCCGCAAGCTGGACGCGCGAACCGGCCGCACGCTGCGCGAGATCCAAGCGACGTTCGACAGCACACGGCGTCGCGGCCCGGAGAAACGCCGATGACCAGCATCGTCCTGCAAGGCGTGGGGATCGTTGCGGTGCTGGCGGCGGCCGTGAAGCTCATCCAGTCCCGCAAGGCGCTGACCCCGAGCGTGCGCTATCTGTGCGGCGCGATCGGTTGTGTGGGACTGTCGGCTGCCCTCGTGGCCCCGACTTCGCTGACGTGGGTTTCCACCTGGGAACCGATGCCCAACTTCGGCCGACTGGTAGCCAACATCCTGGCCATGTTCGCGGCGTGGTGCGTTCACGGTTTGCTGGCGTACCTGGTCCACGAGGCGCACCGCGCGCAGCGCGTGGTGCGCGGTCAGGCTGTGGTGGTCACCGTTGCCGCGGCTGCAATGGTGGCGCTGCTGCTGGTCGCCGATATCCCGTACCACCCGGAGTTCCTGGCCGCGTTCGCCGACCGTCCTGCGGTGGCCGCCTACCTCACCGTGTTCGCGTTCTACATCGGGTGGGCCACCGTCGCATTCGGCGTATTCCTGTACCGCTACATCGCCCAGAGTCGCCGGGTGTGGCTGCGCGCGGGGCTGCGCACGATCCAGGCCGGGTGCGTGGCCTCGGCAGGGTGGGCGGTGCTCAAGATCGTTGCTGCCATGCGCGCGGTGAGCGGGCATTCCCCTGGAGGACTGGATCAAGTGGCGGGCGGCTGCGCGGCAGCGTGCGTGGCGTTGGTGGCCGTCGGCGCCACCATGCCGGTGTGGGGCCCGGTCACGGCGGTTCCGATCGCCTGGGCACGGGCCCGCTACCAGGTCCGGAGGCTGCACCCGCTGTGGCGGAGACTGGCGGAGGAGCTACCGCAGATCACGCTGCCCGCAGGGGTGTACGCGCAGGAAGCCGCGCAGTTCGCGCTGTACCGGCGGGTGGTGGAGATCCGGGACGCGCAACTGGTGTTGCGTTCCTACATCCACCCCGAGGTGAGCACTTGGGCTCGTGAGGCCACCGTCGCGGCTGGCCTCGGTGAACAGCAGGCGCACCAGGTGGTGGAGGCCGCCTGCCTGGCGGCCGCGCTGGACGCGCACGAAGCTGGTCACCAACGGCAATCCGAGCCGGACGAGACAAACGCGCCGTTTCGAGGAGTGGCCTCCGAGCCGCAGGCCGAGGCCCGCTGGCTGATCCAGGTCCGCAGCGCATTCGAAGGCTCACCGATCGTGGCGACAGTACGGGCCCGAGCTCGCGCCGAACTGGCAGCCTAGCTACCCGCATCGAAGGCAGGCGCTCAAACCAGGGCTGCGAACAAGCCGCCGCCCACCAGGGCGCCCACGACGGCGCCCCACGTGACCTGTGCGGTGGTGTGATCGTTGATCTGCACCCGTGACCACGAGATCGCCGCCACGAGGAGCATCAAGGCCCAACAGGCCGGGTGGTAGATCAGAGCGAGGATGACCACCGCTCCGGAAGCCACTGCCGAGTGCATGGAGATCTTCCACCGCACGGTGATGCCGCCCGTGACGAATAGGCTGGCGATCATGGCGATGTCCAGGGCGATCAGCAGCCAAGGCGCGCCTAGGAGCACCAGCAGACCCAGTCCGACCAGGCTCATGGTGATCAGCGCGACGAACGGCACGAACCGACCGGCGCGGTTGCGCACGTGATGGCTGTCCCACCGCCCTGTTTTCGCTCCCCACACGATCACGCCCATGGGCAGGACGCTGCTGGTGGCTGACACCAGCAGGCCCCAACCGAGCGCGGGGCCGAAGCGGTGGGTCGCCTGCCAGGCCACGGCGAGCGGGAGCAACACGACGATCACCCAAGGCGCGCAGACCTCGGTGAGGACGCGCGCCGCACGGTCCTTGCCGGACTGCGCGACCGGTGCGGCGGGGGTGGCCTCGGGTGCTGCGTTGGTCATGGCGTCCTCGAAGTACTGGGGCAAGCTAGCTGGCAGTGTCACACATGCCCGACCGGAGTCATCGTGCACGTCTGCCTTGCACGTGTGCGTGGAGCCGCGCTTGCACCGCCGCGCAAACCAATCCGCGCACCTTCCTAAGCTGCGGAGTTGTGGATCTCAAGGAACTGACCGAAGAGGTTGAAGCCGTGTCGGCGGTCTACGCGCACAGGCACGGCATCGAGCGGACCCCGGAGTGGTTCGTGTTGAAACTGCAGGAGGAGGTCGGCGAGCTGACCCAAGCCTTCCTCATGAGCACCGGGCAGGCGCGGGACAAGGGCAAGACCCTGCCGGAGTTGAACGCGGACTTCCGCGCGGAAATCGCCGACGTCCTGTGCCAAACCCTGTTGCTCGCTCGCCACCACGGCATCGATCTGGAGGCCGCGGTAGCGGACAAATGGTTGATACGGGGATCCAACTCCTAAACCGCGCAACCCCCGCTGCTGCCAGATGAATGATTCCGGGCCGTGGCTCTCGCTGTTGGTCAGTGGCCGGTGGATCGGTGCGTTGGTGGTGTCGTTGTGCCAGATCGAGGCGGTGAGCGCAAGCAGTCGTTGCAGGATGCGGACGCAGACACCGACGACGGTGCGACCGCCGTGGCGTTCGAGGTCGAGCTGGGCCTTGAGGGTCTGGTTGATCGACTCGACAGCGTGCCGCAACGGTTTGAAAAGGGCGGTGCCGGGGCGTTCGGCTTCACCTTTGCTGGCGAACCCGATAGGCGGGCCACCCAGGGTCGCGATCAGATGCAGCCGCAGTCCCCAGAAGTAGCGTGAATGTGAGGCGTAGTACCGGTATTCGGCCCATCCGGCCAGCTCGGAGCGCTTGCATCACCGCCAACGTCACCAGCTCGGCATCGGTCAGCCGCGGCGCGAAACCGACCGGCGGACGCCACTGCCAGGTCCGGGCGATGCTTCAACAGGTCGTCGGTGGTGAGTTAGAGAGCGGTAGCAAGGGTGTCGATATCATTTGCTCACAACTTTGATCTATGACACCCTCGCGCGACATCGCGGCCTCGACACGCGGAATCAATTCCCGCGCAATATATTCCGTCAATCAGAGGCCTGCACCTTCGACGGCGGCAATGCGGTACGCCTCCTCGGTTCTGCTAACCTGGCGCTCGTGACTGCCGGGTCGGCTGTAGGCCGCGCACAGACGGGGTTCCCGGCCGCGCGGTGAGCGCGGCGCGGGCCAGAGGCCCCCCGCCCTCCGAACGCATCCCAACGATCTCTCGGGACTGCGAAAGGAGGTGAAATCAATGTCTTCTCGTGAGGTTTCGCTTGCCGAATGGCAGGCATTCCGGGAAGGGCACGAGGTCGGCGCCGTCGTCGACGCGACTGTGGTTTCGGTTGTTCCGTTCGGCGCGTTCGTCGAGGTCGCGCCCGGAATCCATGGTTTGCTGCACAAGGATTCATGGGACCAGACCCCACAAGTCGGTGAGTCGATGCCGGTTCGCATCGCAGAATGGGGACCGCCGCGACTGAGCGTCGCTCCCGCCCGATAACACCTGGTGTGGGGCCAGGTTCAGGCTGGCCCCACACCAGCAATCGTAGGCGGTCACACAACCAACCCCGTCACCCACCAACACTCGCGACCGGCCCGCCATACACACCAACCCCTTGGAATAACTCATCTAGTCGCGCCGAAGCCTGCTCGGCGCCGGTGAAAGTCGGCGTAGGGCGCGCCTTCCGCCGCCGCGTCGACCGCGAGTTCGCCGCGAGCCCGCAGCGCGCGGTCCGGTGGACCACGGTCGGGCGGGCAGCCGGTCGAGCAGTGCGTTGATGGGCAGCCTGCCAGGACGTGTCGACTAGGTCCCCTGCCCCATACCGCGCAGTGTGCGGGTGCGTTCCTCGTCTACCCGGTAGGAGCTCGGCGGGCGCACCCGTGCGTCGGCCGGACCGATGTAGTCGACGACCACCCCGTAATGCTCGCGCGCGGCGTCGATTCCGACGTATCCGTTCACGACGTCGTCCAGCACTTGCGGCACCGGTCGCCGCCGCGGGTCGCCGAAGCCGCCCCCTCCTGGGAACCGCAGTCGCACGCGGGTTTCAGGCCCCAGCCGCACGAGTTGCTTGCGCGGCAGGGTCTCGCCGGTGGCCAGGTCGACGAATTCCCCTGCCGCGCCCGGTTTTCCGCCTTCGGCACCCAGGGCTGGGTGCAGCACCCGGTCGACGTTCGCGTTGACGCTCCAGCCGGAAGCACCGCGGCGGCGGACGTCCACGACCTGCCCCAGCCCGCCCCGGTGCAGCCCCGGTCCACCGGAGTCGGGGCGCAGTTCCCGCCTTTCCTGCACCAGCGGCGTCAACGCCTCCAGCACCTCGGTCGGTGCGGCGCGCACTCCGGTGGGGAAGCCGGTGGTGGTCAGCCCGTCCTGACGCGGTCGACCGCCGCTGCCGCCCGCGCCGAAGACGGTCAGGGTGAACGGTTCCGCCTCGTCGACGTCGGCTCCTCGCCACACCGTCATCCAGAGGGCGTCGGCGCTGGGCGCGGGGAGACGACCGCCCAGTGCTGGGCGCAGTGCCTCGAACAGCAGGCTCGGCAGGAAGTGGCCGACCAGGTGGCGGGAGGCGACCGGCGCCGGGTCGATGCAGTTGAGCACCGAGCCGCGCGGGGCGGTCACCTCGATCGGCCGGAAGGAACCCGCGTTGTGCGGAACCTCCGGCGCGAGTGCCGCTTTGAACGCGAAGGACGTGTAAGCGTGCGTGTAGTTGAGCACCACGTTGACGCCGTAGCGCGACTGCGGCGAGGAGCCCGCGTAGTCCACTTTGGCCGAATCACCGTCGATGGTGACCTTGACCTGCAGGCGCAATTCCTCGTCACCGAAGCCGTCGGTGCGCAGTTGGCCGGTGTAGTCCCCGTCGGGCAGGTCGGCCAGCGCAGCGCGCAACGCCGCCTCCGAGCGACGCATGATCTCCGCCGCGACCTCGTCGACGCCGTCGAGTTCGAACTCGTCCATCAGCCGCAGCAGGCTTCGCGCCCCGACCTCGTTGCCAGCCACCTGCGCGTAGATGTCGCCCATCGTCTCGTCCGGGGTGCGGACGTTGCTGCGGATGATCTGCTCCAGCACCGGGTCCGGCCTACCCGCGTGCCGCAGCTTCAGGATGGGCAGCCGCAGGCCCTCCTCGAACACCTCGGTTGCCGCCGCGGACAGGATCCGCCCGCCGATGTCCGGGGCGTGGCAACAGCTGGCGAACCAGGCGACCAGCCGCCCAGCGCGGAACACCGGGGTCGCCACCGTGAGATCGTTGATCTGCCCGGAGGTCATCCACGGGTCGTTGGTGATCAGCACGTCCCCGTCGGCAAGCGCGTCCGGCGGGAAGGCGGCGGTGACGTGCCGCATGCCGGTGGCCATCGCGTTGATGTGGCCGGGCGTGCCGCCGGTGGACTGCCCGATCATCAGGCCCCGCGAGTCGAACACCGCGCAGGCCAGGTCCAGCGACTCCCGCACCACCGGGCTGAAGGCGGTCCCGACCAGCGCGGCTTGCTGCTCGTTGAGCAGCGAGTGCAGCCGGTTCGCGACCAGTCCGACGACGATCGGGTCGAGATGCCGTTGGGTCACGATGCCTCCACAGCGTCTTGCGGGACACCCGCACCCGGTCGGCCCCGCAAGCGGGGAGAATTGTCACTCACGGGGCCTCCTCGGGCTGCAGGTCGATGACGATGCTGCCGTCCTTGCCGACTCGGCAGCGCATGCCCGGCGCCAGCACCAGGGTTGCCTCCCGCTCCTCGACCAGGGCCGGACCGCGCAGCACCGAGTCCGGCGCCAGCAGGTAGCGGTCGTAGACCGGGGTGTCGACGTAGCCGCCGGACTGTGGGAAGTACGCGGCGCGGTGGCCGATCAGCGCATCGCGGGAGCCGCTGGTGGGGCGCAACCGCATTCGCGCATCGGATTCGGGGCCGCGGGTGGTCAGCCGCCAGCTCAGCACCTCGATCGCGACGTCGTGCGGCGCGACGTCGCCGAACCGGAGTCGGTACTGCTCGGCGAAGTTGCGGCGCACCTGCGCGTGCCAGTTCGAGCCGACCGGCGGGACGGGTACTTCGATTTCGCTGCCTTGGCCGACGAAACGCATCTCCAGGCTGCGGCTGTGCGACATTTCGCCGTCGGCGACACCGGAATCCCGCAGGATCTCCGCGCCGTCGCGCTCCATCCCGGCGAACAACTCCCGTGCCCGTTCGACGCTGACGGTGGAGAGCTCGGCGTGCCAGGACGACACCAGGTCGATGGACATCGGCGCGGACAGGAAACCCAGCGCGCTGAGCACCCCGGCCGCCGGTGGCGCGATCACCGCGGGCGAACCGAGCGCCCGAGCGACGCCCGGTCCGTGCAGCGGACCGTTGCCGCCGGAGACGAACAGCGCGAGCCTGCGGGGGTCCTGGCCGCGCTCGACGGCGTGCACCCGCGCTGCGGCGGCCATGTTTTCGTTGACGGTGGCGTGGACCCCCCACGCTGCCTCGGGAACGGTGATCCCCATCGGTTCGGCGATCTGCTCTTCGATGGCGCGGGAGGCGGCCGCGGCGTCCAGTTCCATCTGGCCACCGAGGAAACTGCCCGGATCCAGGTAGCCGAGCACCAGGTCGGCGTCGGTGACGGTGCAGGCGGTCCCGCCCCGCCCGTAGCAGACCGGGCCGGGTTCGGACCCGGCCGAATCCGGGCCGACGGTGAGCAGGCCCAGCGGGTCGACTCGGGCGATGGACCCGCCACCGGCGCCGATCTCGATCATGTCGATGACCGGCGCTCGCACCGGCAGTCCCGAACCGGCGCGCAGCCGGTAGACGCGGTCGACCTCGAACGTGTGGGTCACCAGCGGGCGGCCGTCCTCGACGGTGCACAGCTTCGCCGTGGTGCCACCCATGTCGAAGGCCATCTGGTCGGGCCGGTCGGCGGCCCGGCCGAACGCCACAGCGCCGAGCGCACCCCCCGCCGGACCGGATTCCAGCATCCGGATCGGGAACCGCCGGGCGGTGTCCACTGTGGCCACTCCGCCGTTGGACAGCATGATCAGCGGATCGTGCCGCAGCCCGAGCCGCCGCAGCCGGTGCCGCAGGTCGGCCAGGTAGTCGTCCACCAGGGCCTGCACGTAGACGTTCGCGATCGTGGTGGACGTCCGCTCGTACTCCCGGATCTCCGGGTTCACCTCGCTGGACAGGGCGATCTCCATGCCAGGCGCCACCGCGGCGAACACCTCGCGGGCCAGCTGCTCGTGCGCGGGGTTGCGATAGCTGTGCAGGAACGAGATGGCGACGGCCTCGATCCCCGCTTGGGCCAGCTCGACGGCGAGCCCGGCGAGGTGGTCGGTGTCCAGCGCGGTGACCGCGGTGCCGTCGGCGAGGATCCGTTCCCGGACGCCGAACCGCAGGTGGCGCGGCACCAGCGGGCGGGGCAGCTCCAGTTCGAGGTCGTAGAGGTCGTAGCGGTGTTCGCGGGCCATCTCCACGACGTCCCGAAAGCCTTCGGTGGTGATCAGCGCGGTGCGGGCGCCTTTTCGTTCGATCAGCGCGTTGGTGACCAGCGTCGTGCCGTGCACCACGGTGCTGACCGAGGCCGGGTCGAGGGCATGCGCGGCGAGCGTGTCGCGCAGCAGCGCCTCGACTGCGGCGGCCGGTTCGGCGTGCGTGGTGAGCGCCTTGCCGATCGCGACGATGCCCTCGTCGTCGAGAATGCACAAATCCGTGAAGGTGCCGCCGATGTCGACACCGACGCGCAGCTGGGGGAGGGGCATGCGACTTCCGTCCGGCACGCGAGACATGAGCCCGACGGTAAGGATCGTCGGACGATTCGGCAAGGCTCTGGGACAATCGGAGGCGGCATCGAGGCCGGGCGAGCGGAGTGGAGAAGTGACTTTCGACGGGGCAGTGCGGCCCAGCGAGCAGGTGCGGTCCGAGACCGCCGGGCTGACGCGGGAGAGCAGCGCCAGCCGGGTGGCCGATGCGCTGCGCGCCGGGATCATCGAGGGCCGCTACGAGCCGGGGACCCGGCTGTCGGAGGAACGCGTCCGGGAGGACCTCGGCGTTTCCCGCAGCACCCTGCGGGAGGCGTTCCGGCTGCTGATCCGGGAGCGCCTGCTCGTGCACGAGCTCAGTCGCGGCGTGTTCGTCCGGCAGTTGAGCAGGGACGACATCTCCGATCTGTACCGGGTGCGGCGGGTCGTCGAATGCGCGGCGTTGCGGCAGGTGGAGGTGCTGACCCCGGCGGGCCTGCGGCGGATGAGCGCGGCGATCGAGGACGGTCGGCGCGCCGAGCGGGAGGGGCAGTGGTCGCAGGTGGCGGCGGCCAGCATCCGCTTCCACGAGGCGCTGGTCGGGTTGGCCGACAGCCCGCGGTTGGACGGCCTGATCACCGAGGTGCTGGCCGAATTCCGGCTCGCCTACGCCTTCATGCACGACACGTCGGCATTCCACCAGCACTTCCTGCGGCGGCATCCGGCCATCGCCGACGCGGTGCGCGCGGGCGACCTCGACGGCGCGGCGGGCCTGCTGGACACCTACCTGCGCGACGCCGAACGAGAGGTGCTGGGCAGCTATGCCACCCCGGAACGTCGAAGTCGCCGATGATCCTTGCTGGATCGTCGGACGATAATCTATGGTCCCACGTGACCTGCGGCACGCCGATGGCGTAGCGCCGGGTTCCCCCAACCTCCGGGAGGTCCCGTGTCCGCCAGTTCAGCCGGAACGAAACTCGATGCGCCGGTATCGGCAGAGGAGGCCCCGTGAGTGACAATCTTTCCTGCTTGCGGGGCGGACCGGGTGCGGGTGTCCCGCAAGAGACTGTGGAGGCCCCGTGAGTGACAATCTTTCCTGCTTGCGGGGCCGACCGGGTGCGGGTGTCCCGCAAGACACTGCGATCCTGCGCCGGGCGACGCTCGGCGCCACCATCGGCAGCGTCGTCGAGTGGTTCGACATCGCCGTCTACGCGTACCTCGCCACCGCGATCGGCGCCGCGTTCTTCCCCGCCGAGGACCCGACGACGTCGCTGCTGAGCTCCTTCGCGGTGTTCGGATCCGCGTTCGTGGTCCGGCCGCTGGGCGGAATCTTCTTCGGTGCCCTCGGTGATCGGATCGGGCGACAGCGCACCCTCGCCTGGGTGATCATCCTCGTCTCCGGCGCCACCCTGTGCATCGGACTGCTGCCCGGATACTCGGCCGCCGGGGTGGCAGCCCCGGCGATGCTGGTGTTCTTGCGCCTGCTGCAAGGGTTTTCCGCTGGCGGGGAGATGGGCGGCGCGTCCGCGTTCGTCGCCGAGTTCGCCCCGGCCAGGCGGCGCGGCTACCTGGTGTCGCTGGTGGAGATGGGGTGCATCCTCGGCTTCCTGCTCGGCTCCGTCGTGGTGTTGCTGCTCAACGTCTGGCTCACCGACGAGCAGATCGTGGGCTGGGGTTGGCGCATCCCGTTCCTGCTCGCCGCCCCGCTCGGCCTAGTCGGCCTCTACATCCGGTCGCGGCTGGAGGAGACGCCGGAATTCGTCGCGTTGCGCAGCCGGGGCGAGCTGGCCCGCAATCCGCTGCTGGAGTCGGTCCGGTACCACTGGCGCGCGATCCTGAGCGTGGCGGGTTACTCCTTGTTCCAGAACGCCGCGTTGTACGCGATCCTCACCTACGTCCCGAGTCACCAAGCCAAGATCCTCGGTTACCCCGCTGTCGTCGCTTCGGTGTCGTCCGTGGTCAGCATGTGCGTGATCTGCGCGCTGATCCCGGTGATGGGGGCGGTTTCGGACCGCTTCGGCCGCCGCCCGGTGCTCGGTGGGTCCTGCCTGGCGGCCCTGGTGCTGTCCTATCCGCTGTTCTGGCTGATGGGGCAGGACAACGCGGTTCTCGCGGTGCTCGCGCACGTCGGGCTCGGGGTGGTCCTCGCGGTGTTCCTCGGCCCGACGCTGGCGGCGATGAACGAGCTGTTCGCGACTCGGGTGCGCTACGGCGGTTTCTCGCTGGGCTACAACATGTCGGTGGCGGCCTTCGGTGGAACCGCGCCGTTCCTGATCACCTTGCTCGTGGCCGGTTCCGGCAACCACGCCGCACCCGCGTTCTACATCATGGCCGCTGCGGTGGTGACGCTGCCGGTGGTGCTGGCGACTCGGGAGACGGCTCCAGCCCGGCATTGACAGTCCGAAGTGGATGTTCACGCTGTGACGGTTCGGGAGCGGTCCACACCGGATGCCGCCCGCCGGTTCTGCCGCCGCCCGATGAGGGCGAATGCCAAGCCGGTCAGTCCGAATGCGGCCAGCGGCACGAGTTGCGTCAGCTCGTAGGCGAGTCGCTGGCCTTCGAACCCGGTTGGCAACGAGTCATCGGGGCTTCCCGTGGTTCCGAACCATCCCACTCCCAGGCCCGGCCACACCAGCTGCGCCAAGGTGTAGACGACGATCGCCGTCGTGAGCAGCGAGGCGACAACACCGCCGAGCCGTCCGCCCGGCACGGTGAACGGGCGTGGCACGTTCGGGAACTTGCGGCGGAGCACCGGAAGCGTTGGGAACAGCAGCATGTAGGCGACCATCGTCATCGAGATCGCGAGGTTCAAACCGGCGCTGAAGTACTTTCCGCTGTCGCCGCCGGAAATGTTCAGCGCGGCGATCATGACGGCCGTGGCGAGAACGCCAGCGAGTACGTTGATCCGCACCGGAGTCCCGCGCTTTTCCGACAGCACACCGAAGAACCGCGGCCCAGCCCCGTCCGCGCAGGCGGTGGCCTGGGCACGGCTTTCCCCGAGCGCCCAGGACACCCCGCTGGTGAACAGGGCGACGATGAGCCCGACCGCCGAAATCACCCCGACGACAGCACCGAATCCAGTCAGCTGGATCGTTCCGTCGGGCAGCACCTCGCCGCCGTAGACGGTGAAGACGGCCTTGCACGCGTCGATGAAACCGCCCAGGCTGCTGACCTGGTCACCCGGCAGGACCAGCAGGATACCGGCGACCGGGGCGGCCACCATGAGGAAGGACGTAGCGCCGGAACGAAGCACGGCCAGCGGGATCGCCCGCTGCGGCTGGTCCATCTCCTCGGCGGCGGAGCTGGACAGCTCGAAGCCGACGAAGGTGAACACGATGACCGGGACCAGAGCGATGAACCCGGTGTAGGTGGGCGTGAAGTCGCCCCAGTCCAAGGTTTGCACGCCACGTTGGATGCCGTAGATGACCGTCGAGATGAAGAAGAATCCGAGCAGAATCATGCGTGCCAACGCCCCGGCTGCCGGTACCCAGCGGCCCACGTCGAGCGACACCGACGTGCACAGCACGCCGACCCAGATGAACAACAGGCCCGCGACGTAGGTCCAAGTCCCGGAGAGCGGATGGACGAACGTCGAGAAGGTCTCCATCGCGACGACGCACAACGTGCCGCCGACCCAGACCGGATTGGACAGCCAGTAGATCGCCTGCACGACTCCCGCGACCAGTCGGCCGAACGCCAGCCGGGTCCAGGTGTACTGCCCGCCCTCCAGCGGGAAAGTCGCACTCAGCTCGGCCACGATGAGCCCGTAGGGAACGAAGAACAACGCTGCCAGGACCAGCAGCCACGTGAAGGCTTCATGGCCGGAGGCGGCCAGCGATCCGATCGTGTCCAGACCGACGAGCGAGCACAGCAGCAGGAAGAAGGCGTCGAACCGACTCAGACTCCGCCTGAGCTTCGCTTTGTTCGCGCGCAGGAAATCCGTGTCACCGGTCGCGATCGGTTCGGGCACTAGTCCTCCCTGGTCGGACTTCGGTAGCGAACGATCCGTTCCACAGCTGCTAACTGAATGATCAAGCAGTACGAGGGGCCCAAGACTGCGACGCAGGTCCCACGATGTCAACCCTGACGGGTAGATTCATCGTCATGCCACGCGTGAAGAAAGAAGTCGGCGCCCGTCGCGAGGAGATACTGACGACCACGCTCGATTTGATCACTGAGCGCGGGGTCAGCGGGCTGCGCGGCAGTGACGTCGCGGTTCGTCTCAACGTCAGCACGGCCTTGGTCTTCTACCACTTCGAATCGCTCGACAACCTCATCATGAGCGCGTTCCGCCATGCCACCGAACGAGATCTCGGCCGGCTCGACAACCTGCTGGCAGAGGCGGACGGCAGTGTGACCGAGCGACTGCGCACGGCGTTGAACGAGTACGGCCCGACCGGCGCCGCTCCAAGTTGGCGGTTGTGGATCGAGGGATGGTCGGCGTCGCTGCGAGATTCCGAACTGCGCGGGGTCATACGCACGCTCGACAGCCGCTGGCGCGCTGTTGTCACCGACCTCATCGGGCAAGGGGTTGCGGCCGGGGAGTTTCGGACCGCGGATCCGCGGGGGGCGGCCTGGCGGCTCACGGCGATGCTCGACGGATTGGCCGTGCAGCGGGTCGCCTTCGACGAGGCCGTGTCGAAAACTGATGTGGCGAACTGGATTGCCACCGCCCTCGCGGCGGAGCTCGGGCTCACCGCTTGACCCGCCACCTGGGCGCTGCTACTAACTGTCTGACGATTCAGTTAGCCCGGAGGCGATCGTGACGCTCACCCTGCCGCATGCCCTCACCGCGAATGCCGCTGCGGCCGATGTCCCGTTCTTCGAGGTCAGCTGGCACGACCCCGAGTCGAGCGCGACGGGTTACCTGGTGATCGATCGCCTCGTGCGCGGCCTGTGCAGTGGCGGTCTGCGAATGCGCGCCGGTTGCACCGCGACCGAGGTGCGGGGGCTCGCGCGGGGCATGACCCTCAAAGAGGCCATCCACTACGAGCCGGGGGCGCGATACGTGCCCTTGGGCGGGGCCAAGGGCGGAATCGACTTCGACCCGTACGATCCCGCCGCGGAGGGTGTGCTGGAGCGCTACCTCGCCGCGATGGCTCCGCTGATCGAACGGCGGTGGACCATGGGGGAGGACTTCGGGGTCCGCCAGGACGCAGTTGACCGTGCTATCGAGAAGATCGGCCTGACCAGTTCGGTGCAGGCCGCCCATCAGGCTGTTGCGGACCTGCCCGCCGCGAAACAACGCATGGCCACCGCATTCACGTCCGATGTGGACGGTGTCCGACTCGACGAATTGGTGGGCGGCTTCGGCGTCGCCGAGGCGGCGCTCGCCGCGCTCGGACACCGCGGTATGAACCCGGCGGCCACCACCGCATTCATCCAGGGGTTCGGTTCGATGGGCGGTGCTTCGGCGCGATACCTCGCGCGCGCCGGTGTTCGGATCGTCGGGATCGCCGACGTCCACGGCGTCGTGGCGAACCAAGCCGGACTCGACGTCGAGCGGCTCCTGCTGACCCGCGACCGCAGCGGAACCATCGACCGCACCCAGCTGCGCCACACCGACCGCATCGAGCCGGGGGAGCGATGGCTGGACATCCCCGCCGACCTGCTCGTCCCCGCGGCGACGTCGTACTGCGTCAATGCGGACAACCAAGACCGAGTTCAAGCACGCGTGATCGCGGAGGCGGCGAACATGCCCATCACTCCGGAAGCGGAGGAGGCGCTCGGCGCGCGCCGGGTGACCGTCTCGCCCGACTTCCTGGCGAACTCGGCGACCAACGCGTGGTGGTGGTGGGTCCTGTTCGGCGACATCGACGGGAGCCCCGCGCAATCGTTCACGAAGATCGCGGATCGAATCGGCGCCCTGAGCGAGCAGATGTTCAACCGCGCCGACGACGAGGGAACCACAACTCGGACAGCGGCATTCGCGATGGCCAGCGAACGACTGGCGGAACTGACCGCGCGGTTCGGTCACGTCACAACCCCGACACGTTAGCGGGTGCGCGGATCGACTGGTGTTTCCTACAGTGCGAACAGCTTTCGCGCGTTGCCGCCAAGGATGTTGTGCTTGGCCACCTCGTCGAGGAAGGGGATGGCCATGACGCGGCCGGGCAGGTCGAAGTCCCAGTGCGGCCAGTCCGAGGAGTAGAGCAACGTGTTCGGGGCGTCCATGGCGCGGAAGGTGGATTCCAGCAGGTTCACGTCCGTGATTTCCATGGGCTGCGAGGTGTAGTACATCTGCCGCATGTAGTCGCTGGGGAGTTGGCGCAGCAGCGGCGCCGCGGACTGCCGCATGAGGTACTCGTGGTCGAGGCGCGCATCATGAACGGGATCCAGGCCAGGCCGCTTTCGATCCAGATGACCTTAGGGACGACTACCTGCGCGAAGTCGCGCGCGACGTCGGACGAGGCTGGGCGGTCAGCAACCAGGAGATCGACGAAGGGGTCTGGGCGGCCTCCGCCCCGGTCACCGAGGTGGGCCGCACAGTCGCCGCAGTCTCCGCACCATGCCTCGCTTTCCGACTGGACGAGAAGAAACGAGCCCTCGTCATCGACCTCGTCCAGAAAACCGCGTTGCAGATCTCCAACGCCCTCGGGGCCTGATGCATCCGGCAACCGGTGTTCTGGCGCACCAAGATCAGGACGAAGAAGGCTCAATTGGATTGGTCACCGAGCGGGACGCGTCTGCGTACCGTTTGGTGTCAAGCTGCTGCCAGCGTGCGAGCCCGTGCGGAACGTAGGGGAGGGCTTTGCCGAGGAATCTGATATTTTCGTCCTGATGGTTCTGTAGCCGATTGCTGAGGTCCATGATTTCGGTTATGCAAAGGTCGAGTATCTTCCTGGCCGCTGTTACCGCCTCCTCAAGTGAATAGTCGTTGTGGTAGGCGAGGACTGCGGGCAGGGTGAGTGCCAGCCGTGGCTCCGGTTCGCTGGTGAAGCTCAAGATGTCATTGAAAAATCCCGTAGCTCGACCACTGCAAGAGGCTGGTACCGCAGAACAGTAGGAGCCCGCCAGCCTGGTCATGTTGAAAGTTCTGCGATGTTGAACGCCCACCCACGCGCGGGCCGGTCGCCCGAGCAGATGGAGTCGTGAGTGCGTAACCGGGCTCCAACCCGGTTGCGCACTCACGACTGCTTGCTGGGGTGTTCAGAAGCCGTAGGTGGTTATTCGGGGGAGGGTTTTGGTTTGGAGGTGTTGGAGGATGTAGTGCTCGTGGGGGACCGTGGGGTTCGGTAGTTCTTCCAGGGGGAACCATTGCAGGTCTGCTGCTTTGTCGGGTTCGGCTCGGTGGGGGTGGCCCGTCCAGCTGCGGCATTCGAAGAAGAAGTCGACCCGTTCGTTCAGCGGTTTGCTGTCGCCCTGGGTTCGGTGCATTACCGATAGCGGTACCAGGTCCTCGGCCGCGATCGCGATGCCCAGTTCTTCAGCTGCTTCCCGGCATGCCGCTTCGACGACCGATTCGCCGGATTCGACGTGGCCTGCTACGGCCATTGCCCAGTGGCCGTCCATGTAGCCGGTGTCCTGTCGGAGTTGGAGCAGCACTTGCTCGCCATCGTCGGATCTGCGGAGCGCGACGTAGACGGATGGAACGACCTGGAATCGATCAGCCATGGAAGCGACTTTAGAGCAACGCAGCCGCGCCAAGAAGTCCACAGTGGAAGATCCGCCCGCGATGTGGCGCAGCACGGGAGTGGGCTCCTGCCATTGCTCCTTGAGGTGCGCGTTCGATGCATCTGCCTCGGGAGAGGCCGGGCGGGTGCTAGAACGTTGACTCGCGATGAGCGCAGGAGAGGAGACCGTTCGTGCTCGGTACGGGGACGGCGTCCCGCATCACCATTCGCGCGTTGTGCGCGGCAATCGCGATACCCCTCGGCTTGCTGCTGGCGGCATGTGGTTCGTCCCCGCCGACGGGCGGCGCGGAGTCGACCACCGCGACCCAGCAGAGCCCTGGTGAGTCCGGCGGCGACGTGTACAGCCAGCAGATCCTCGTTTCTCGCGCTGATGGGCAGTTCGACTGGGTCACGGTGTTCATCGTGCGCAAGCCGGACGACGACCTGGCGATCGTGGACGCGGGAAGATCTGGACGACTTCCGCGCGAACAACAACCTCTTCAGCGAGGACGACGAGATCACCTTGCCGAAGGACTTCCCCTCGATCGACACGACGGGAGACATCGAACTGATCACGGTTTCGGGTCACACCAGCACATCCTGGATGTGGTGGCTGTCGGGCGGAATCGTCTTGGTGGCGATCATCGGCGGCGGTGGATTCCTCTGGATGCGTGCGAGCGGTCGGAATCCCCGAGCTGCGGCTCCGGACACAGGCCCGCAAGGGCCTGCACCGTAGGGCGCCGTTGCTCGACCACTGCCGCTGGCCGCGGGTCAGGATCCGTACGATTATGTGCTCCACATCACAACCGCGAGATCGGGTGGGGTCGGGACGTCAGAGCGTGAGGGACGCCCAGCCGCCACCCTCGGCGAGCAGCGTCTGCACGCCCTTGGCGTGGTCCGCGAACCCGGCGAGGTCGCTGTGCAGCAGCGCGGTGCGTTCGCTGTCCAGCGGCGCGGTGTCGCCCTGCCACAGCTCGCACGTCCAGCTCGCGGCCGGGTACATCGACCGCAGCAGCCCGACGACCTTGGCGGACTCGGAACCACCCGCGGCCAGGTAGTCCGAAAGTATTTCGTCACACGTCGCCATCAGTTCCCGCAGGCCGTGCACCGCTTCGCCGGGGCTGCCGTCCCAGTCGGCGCTAGGCCAAGCGGACGAGCTGAGCGCGAGCCACAACCGCCACCCAGCGATCAGCTCCTCGTGGTCCCGTGGCGTCCACTGCCCGTCCATATCCCGAGTGTGCGCCAATTCCGGTGTTCCGGACGGATGGCATTGCTCACTTTCGCGACAGCTCGGCGGAACCAGAACTGAACGCCCGCGTTCCCGAGGGCATCAGCTCGGGCTGTCGGTGCCCACAGTGGACGGATCGGCCGCGGGGTTCCCTGTGGGGGCGGCCACTACTCACCGTCCTCCGGGTTCATGCCGAGCAGGGGCAGGCATGGGGCGAGGCCGTCGACGTGGACGGGGATGGTGCGGTGCTGTTCCCAAGCCGACCGGGTGAGGCGGAGCCGACGTTCGATCGCCAGGGTTCCGCGGATCACACGACGGTTGATGCCGTCGGATTGGTACCCGAACCTGCCGGAAACTGCCTGCGAGGCGACGTTGTGCTCGAACGCACTGGAGACGGCCTCCGCCGCGTCCAACTCGGCGAAGGCCAGGTGCAGGACCGCGGCCCGCATCTCGGTGCCGATCCCGCGTCCCTGATGACGTTGTCCCAACCAGGAGCCGGTGTGCACCTCGTGGGTGATGGCGAGGTCTCGCGCGCCGATGGTCTGCTGCCCCACGATGACACCCTCGTGGAAGACCGTGAGGTCCAGCGACCAGTCCTGCGGCGTCCAGTTCCCCAACTGCCGCCAGTGGTGCTGGACGACGCTTCGGGCGACGTCCGCGGGTGGCTGGTCGGTCCACGGGACCGAGAAGGGCATGACGTCGGGATCGTGGATACCGCCAGCCGCCAGATCGGCCAGCGAACCGAGTTCCTCCGGGGACGGCAGGCGAAGTTCGAGGCGCGGTGTCCTCAGCCGCAGCCCGAGCAATGGGAAGTGGTCAACGAGCATGGCCCCATCCTGATCGGTAGGCGGCGATGGAGCACGTCCATTTCTTGAGCATCACCGGGCCGCGCGCTGGTGCGCGCCTGCGGTCGCTGCGCTGTCGAGGGCTTGGACTTTCGGTCGTGGCGTGCGTGGGGAGCGGGGACACGCGGCTGGTCGTGTTGCGCGGTCCTTCGGGTTCGGGCAAATCCTCGACGGCACGCCGGTTGCGGGCTCATCTCGGGCGTGGTGTCGCGCTCGTCGAGCAGGACTACCTTCGGCGGGTCGTGCTCAAGGAGCGGGATGTGCCTGGCGGGGCGAACATCGAGCTGATCTCCGCGACCGCGCGATTCGCCCTCGACCGCGGGTGGCACGTCATCGTCGACGGCATCATGTACGCCGAGCGCTACCGGGAGATGCTCGATCAGCTGCGGCGTGATCATCTCGGCAGCAGTGCGTTCTACTACTTCGATGTGGCCTGGGAGGAGACGCTGCGGCGTCACGAAACTCGGCCCCAGGCCGCCGAATTCGGCGTCGAGGAGATGCGGGGGTGGTATCGCGACGCCGATCTGCTGGGTTTCGTCGCGGAGCGCACGATTCCCCAGGTATCGACGCTGGATGAGACCGTGACCCGCATCCTGCGCGAGGCGTTCGGCGGGCAGGGCGGGGGAGGCCGCGCCGAGAAGTGATCGCGCCAGACCCCTGGCGTTCGGAGTTAGGGTGCTCCCCGCAGTCGGTTCAGTTGCGTCGTCATCGCCGCCGAACGTTGGGAGTAGGCCATGTCAGCACAGCCATCCACCGCGACCTCTGCCGCGACAGCCGGGCAGGCGCCAGCCTCGATGCCGTTGCTTCCCACCTCGCTGGTCGGCAGTTACGCGCAGCCTGAGTGGCTGATCGACCGCGCGAAGCTCGCCGGTCGGTTCCCGCCCCGGGTCCGCGCCCGCGAGCTGTGGCGGATCGAACCCGAACACCTGGCCGAGGCCCAGGACGACGCCACGATCCTCGCGATCCGCGCTCAGGAGGACGCCGGGCTCGACATCCTGACCGACGGGGAGATCCGGCGGGAGAGCTACTCCAACCACTTCGCCACCGCCCTCGACGGCGTCGACATCGACAACCCCGGCACGGCGCTGGACCGCAGCGGCCATCCCAATCCGGTGCCGCGCATCGTCGGACCGATCGCGCGTCGGTATCCGATCGAGGTCGACGACCTGCGTTTCCTGCGCGCCCACACCGATCGCCCGGTGAAGATGACCGTGCCGGGTCCGTTCACCATGTCCCAGCAGGCGCAGAACGACCACTACCCGGACGCGGAGGCCGCCGCGATGGACTACGCGGCCGCCGTGAACGCCGAGATCAAGGACCTGCACGCCGCGGGCGCGGACATCGTGCAGATCGACGAGCCGTACATGCAGGCGCGGCCCGACGCCGCCCGCGCCTACGGGCTGGCGGCGCTCAACGCCGCCCTCGACGGAGTCAGCGGCGTGACGGCCGTGCACATCTGCTTCGGCTACGCGGCGATCATCCACGCGCGGCCCGAGGGGTACTCGTTCCTTCCCGAGCTGGCGGGCTGCCCGGTGGACCAGATCTCCATCGAGACCGCCCAGTCCGGACTGGACCTCGGGGTGCTCGCCGATCTCACCGACAAGACGATCATCCTCGGGGTGCTCGACCTGTCCGACCCCGAGGTCGAGAGCATCGACACCGTGGCCGAGCGCACCCGTCGGGCGTTCGATTGGGTCGGGCCGCAGCAGGTGGTCATGGCCACTGACTGCGGGATGAAGTACCTGCCGCGGGAGTCCGCGTTCGGCAAGCTGCGTGCGATGGCCCAGGCAGCGGCGCTGCTGCGGCGCGAACTCAACGGCTGACCGCGCACCGGGATCTCCGGCCGAGGTCGACAGTCCACAGCTGGCGAGCTCGGCCGGAGATCTTTTTGGGCAGTACGCCGGAAATTCGACCGCAGTGGCGCACGCTGCCGGTACAACGGCGGCGGATTCGAACATTTCGCCACGTTGGTCGCTGCGTGAACTCAGCCGCGTCGCCACGGATAAAAACCGCAAATCGAGAGGTTATTCGATGGAGCGGAATTTGGTACCGAGTTTATTCCTCTCTTAGGTATTTGCTGGTTAACATCCGATGACGCGGACCGTCGCCGGAGCTACGGATGCGGTCCGGCAACGCGAACCTGATGCGAGGTCCCCGTGGCGGTAGCACGACTGACAGGTTCCGGCGGCGGTGCGCCGCCAGCGGCTTCCGCCTTCCCGCAGATGCTCGCCCTGTCGAACGTCAGCAAGCGGTTCACCGTGGACGATCGGGAGTTCGTCGCGGTGACGGATGTGAACCTGGACATCGCCGCTGGCGAGTTCGTCTGCGTGGTGGGTCCGAGCGGATGTGGCAAGAGCACCCTGCTGATGATGATGGCGGGCCTGCTCGCCCCGAGCTCCGGCCGGATCGAGATGGCGGGGACCGAGGTCACCTCGCCCGCGCCGTCGCGGGGCGTGGTGTTCCAGGAGGGCGGCGTCCTGCCGTGGCGCACGGTGCTGCGCAACGTCACCTACGGTCTGGAACTCCAGGGGTCCGGCACCCGGTCCGAACGGATCGGCCGCGCGCGCGAATACCTCCGCATGGTCGGCCTGGCCGACTTCGAGAACCGGCTGCCCAAGGAACTTTCCGGTGGCATGCGGCAGCGGCTGGCGATCGCGCAGAGCCTGGTCTGCGATCCGCAGGTGTTGCTGATGGACGAACCCTTCGGCGCGCTCGACGCGTTCACCAGGGAGTCGTTGCAACTGGCCTTGCTCGACATCTGGGAGAACCAGCGGACCACGGTGTGCTTCGTGACGCACAGCGTGGATGAGGCGGTGATCCTCGCCGACCGGATCGTGGTGATGGCCGCCCGACCGGGTCGGGTGGCGATGGAGGTCTCGGTGCCGCTGGCCCGACCCCGGACGGCCGAGGTCCGGGCGACGGAGGAGTTCCAAAAGATTCGCCAGGTCGTCTGGCAGGCGATGAACGACCAGTCCGTGGTGGGCAGCGATGAGTGACACGACCGAGAGCGCACAGCTCACCGCGACGCGACCTTCCGAACAGGTCGTAAGCACCTCCGCGGGATCGCCCCGAGCGCGCAAGGCTTGGCGCCGCGTTGGCATCGCCGCGTTTCGGCTCACGCCGTTCGTCCTAATCCTGGCCCTGTGGGCGGCCGGGTCCGCGCTCGGTCGGCTCGATCCCCTGGTGATTCCCGCGCCGAGCCGCGTCGCTGCCGCACTGTGGGACGAACTGTTCATCAACGGATCAATGTGGACGGACATCGCATCGACCATGTACCGGGTGGTCGTCGGGCTCGTCCTCGGCGTGGTGGTCGGCGTGCTCATCGGTGTCCTGATGGGACAGTCCCGAGTCCTCTCGCACCTGTTGGATCCGCTGATCTCGTTCACCTTCCCGATGCCCAAGTTGGCCCTGCTGCCGCTGCTGATCCTCTGGCTGGGCATCGGCGAACCGTCGAAGATCGCGATGGTGCTGCTCGGCACGTTCTTCCCGATGGCGGTGAACACCTACACCGGCGTCACCGGGGTGAACCGGGTGCTGGTGTGGAACGCCCGAACCCTCGGCGCCAGCCGCCGCCAGATCCTGTGGACGGTGGTGCTGCCGTCGGTGACGCCGCACATCCTCAGCGGTATTCGGGTGGCCACCGGCATTTCGTTCGTGCTCGTCGTCGCCGCCGAGATGATCTCCGCCAACGACGGTCTCGGCTACTCGATCGTCTTCTGGCAGCGCAACTTCCGCCCCGACATCATGCTGGCCGGAATCCTGGTCACCGCAGTGCTGGGCTTCGTCCTGGACCGGCTGATCAGTCGCGCTTCGTCGCGGCTGCTGGCCTGGCAGGACTCCTCCGCGCTGTGAACCCGTCCGCGCAGCGCACGAAACCCCCTGTGGAGGCCCGAACCATGCCCGTGAACGCAACGAGGGGTCTCGCCGTCGTCGTCACGCTGTGCCTGCTGGCGCTCTCCGGCTGCGTGTCGCCTGGTTCGAGTCGGGAGATCAAGCTGGGGTACGCATCGTCGTCGCCGATCGCCACCATCCTCGCCGCCCAGCAGCGGCACAGCTGGCAGGGGCACGGGCTCGACGTCTCGCTGGAGAACGTCAACGACGTGGGGCTGTCGACCAGTCTGCTCAGCGGGAACCAGGTCCAGTTCGCGCATTCCGCGCCGACCACCGTGTTCGCCGCGGTCTCGCAGGGCGCCCCCGTCACCATCCTCGCGGGCCTGGGCTTCGGCCAGGGCGAGCACCAGGGCGGCTACCTCGCGGCCCCGGCGTCCAGCGGGATCGCCAAGCTGGCGGATCTGCGGGGCAAGAAGGTGGCGCTGACCGGCATCGGTACCAGCTACGACTTCTACCTGCGGGCCAAGCTGGCCGGGGTCGGGCTGACCGTGGGCAAGGACGTGCAGTTCGTCCCGGTGCCCTATCCGCAGATGATCGGCGCGTTGGCGACGAAGCAGGTCGACGCCGCAGTGCTGCTGGCGGTGGACTACGCGAAACTGCGCGCCAGGGAACCGGTGAACGTGCTCGCCACCTCCGCCGACCTGGCCAACGCCCCGATCGAATACACCTCGTGCATCGTCGCCCGGACCGACTGGCTGGTCGATCACCGGCAGCAGGCGGTCGACTTCCTGGCTGGGCTGCTCGAAGCGGAGAAGTGGCTGCAACAGGACATCGCGCAGAACCAGGGGCAGCAGGCGCGGGCGCTGCTGCAACCGATCCTCCGGTACGACGCGCCCACCATGGACTCCTTCTACACCTACCGGCTCAGCGACATCGGTCAGGAACCGGAGCTGGCGAACCTGCTGGGGATGCCTCGTGACTTCGTCCAACCCGCGATCGAAGCGCTGCGGGCAGGTGGCGGTCTCAAAGGGCCGGTGCACGTCAACTACGAAAACACCGTTGACCTGTCCTATCTACGAGAGGCGTATCAAAAGGCCGGGTTGACCTGGAACGACTCGGCGAAGTTCCACTGAATGCTTGCGGAGGATGCAATGGGCTCGGACTACGTTTCCAACAGCCTGCACGTGACCCTGATGACGCCGTTCGACGAGTCGGAGAAGGTGGACACGGCGGAACTGGCCAGGCAGGTGGCGCAAACCGAGCGGGTCGACCTCGACTTGCCGGTGGTGCCGATCATCAACGCCGAGGCGGGCGAAATCTACACGCTGGAACGCGAGGAACTGGTCGCCAACGTGACCGCGGCAGTCGAGGTCGCCAACGGACCGGTGGTGGCCGGGGTGGTCGGCCGCACGACGGCGGAGGCGATCGCGGTGGCGAGGGATGCTCTGGCATGTGGTGCTGCGGCGCTTTTCGTGCTCCCGCCCTACGGTTCCGCCGACATCACGACGTCGTGGAACGCGGCCCGGTACCCGGAGGTCGTCGCGGACTACTTGGGCAAGGTCGCGGACAGCGTGGGAGACGTGCCGCTGATCGTGCACCCGACCGGGCCGCGCACCCCTGAGTACGGCATCGGCTGGCCCGTCGAGACGATCGAGGCCGTGCTGGATCGGGTGCCGACGGTCGCTGGCTGGAAGATGACCTATTCCTACGAGGGGTATCGCCGGGTCGCGCGTTTCCTGCGGGCGGAGGCGCCGCAGGTGGCGATCCTGCCGTCCAGCGCCGTGCGCTACCACGAGAACCTGGCGAACCGGCAGCTCGACGGAGCGTGCTCCGGATCGTTCTGCTACGCGCTGGAACCGATGCTCGAACACATCCGGCTGTGGCGGGCTGGCGAGGTGGACGCGGCGACCAAGCTCTGGCAGTCCGGACTGGCCGCCCTGCACGAGTACGTCTACTCGGACTACTCGCGCCTGCACATCCGCTACAAGCTGGCCACCTGGATCGCCGGGAAGATCTCGTCGCCGCTGATGCGAGACCCGATGCCCGCCCCGCTACCCGACGAGGTGCACCGGCTGTACGAGCTGATGTCCGCAGCTGGCCTGGCGAACCGCACCCCAGCAGACCTCGATTAGCTGCACCCCGCAGAGTGAAAGAGATGGAGTGAGGGGCACCCTTCACCAACTTACTTGGTAAAGGGTGCCCCTCACGCCTCACCTGAATGGGGTCAGGCGCCGTCGCCGCGGCCGGTGATCGCCTTGTTCCAGGGGGCGATTCGGCGTTCGGCTACGCCGATCAGCCAGGTCAGGATCAGGGCTCCGGCCATCAGGACCACCACCGCCGCGAACATCCGGTCCGGTTCGAAGGTGTGCCCGGCCTCGACGATCACACCGCCCAGCCCGCCGAGCGCGGTGAAGAACTCGGCGATGACGATTCCGATGACCGCCTTGCCGACACCGATGCGCAGTCCCGTCATGATCGACGGGATGACCGAGGGCAGCACGATCGAGCGCAGGATCATCCGCTGCGGCGCGCAGAACGCGGTTCCGACCTCGGTGAGCGTGCGCGGGATCGCCTGCACTCCGTTCCAGGTGTTGATGATCACGGCGAAAACGGTCATCGTCATGACGATCGCGGTCTTGACCGTGTCCTCCAGGCCGAACCACAGCACGAACACCGGGGTCAGCGCGATCATCGGCAGCGAGTAGCCCGCCACCACCAGCCAGCCGATCGCTGCCTCGACCACCCGGAAACGTCCGATCAGCAACCCGATCGGGATTCCGGCGACCGCGGCGAGCGCGTATCCGCTGAGGAACGGCTTGGCCGTCGCGCCCACCGCCTCGCCGAGCGTGCCGTCCTGCGCCATCTCGACCAACGCCGTGAACACCCGCGAAGGCGGTGCCGCGAGGATCGGGTTGAGCGACCGGCCGACGATTTCCCACACCACCAGCAGCACGATCACCGAGCCGAGCGTGACGAGCCGGTCGCGGAGTCCGTACCTGCGGACTCGGGCCACCGGCGCGTTCTCCGCGTCGACCAGCGGATCCTGGGTGGTAGTCGTTGCGGTGCTCATCGCGAGCCCTCCTCTGGTGCCAGGTCCCGCTTTCCGTGGATCAGCTGGTAGAGCTCGTGCCGCCGTTGCATGAACCGCGTCGAGCCGCGCCGCTGCTCGATGGGCAGCGACCGGTCCAGGCTGGTGTCCAGCACCTCCTGCACCCGACCGGGATTCGGCAACATCGCGACGACCCGGTCGGCGAGCAGGACCGACTCGTCGAGGTCGTGCGAGACGAAGATGATCGTCTTCCCGGTGCGCTCCTGGATGTCGAGCAGCTCGGCCTGCATGGTTTCCCGGGTCTGCGCATCGAGCGCCGAGAACGGTTCGTCCATGAGCAGCAGCTCCGGGTCGATCGCCAGCGCACGCGCGATCCCGACCCGCTGGCGCATCCCGCCGGAAAGCTCGTCCGGCCGCCGGTCCGCGGCGTGCGACAGGCCCACGAGTTCCAAGCAGCGGTCGGCGACCTCCCGGCGTTCGGCGCGTCCCATGCCGCGCGCTTGCAGGCCGAACTCGACGTTGCCCCTGGCGGTGCGCCACGGCAGCAGTTCGGCGTGCTGGAAGACGATGCCGCACTTGGGGTCGCAGCCGTCGACCGGCCGACCGCCGACGGTCACCGTCCCACTGGTCGCCGTTTCCAGGCCCATGATGATGCGCAGCAGGGTGGTCTTCCCGCAGCCGCTGTGCCCGGTGAGCGCCACGATCTCACCGGCGGCCACCTCGAAGGACACGTCGCTGAGCGCGTCCACCCGCTGCTTGCTGCCGAAGGTCTTCGAGACGTGCGAGACGACGACGCCCGCGGCGGTGGAAGCCGACGCCTCGGCCGGTTCCGCGGCACGCTCGTCGACGGCGAGTCGGTCATTTGGCGCCATAGTAGGTCTCCGGAACGGAACCAATCTTCGCGATCGCTTTCTGGCGGAAGCTGTCGTCGACGAGTTGGTTGATATCGACAGGTGTTTTCGACAATCCGAGGCGCTGCTGCAACTGCGCGACGTACTGGATCTGCTTCACCGGGATGGCACCGTTGGAGGACAGGTAGCCGCCGTCCTTGTACTCGGTGTACGTCGAGGTGATCTCCTCGGAATCCGCTGGGATGTTCAGCGTTTTCGCGGTCAGCGCGTTGGCCTCGTCCTCGTGGTCGAGGGCGTAGCGGACCCCCTCGACCAGTCCGGCGAGCAGGCCGACGACCTGGTCCGGTGCGCGGTTGAGCACGTCCTCGCGGGCGATTACGGCGTACCGCGGGTAGTCCGGCACCACGTCCTTGGCCTTGGCGAGCACCCGGATGTTGTCCTTGCCCGCCTGCGCGATGAAGTCCAGCGGTGACGACGCGGCGTCGGCTCGCCCGGACACCACCGCCTTGTAGCGGTCCGGTGAACCACCGGAGTTGACGAACTTGACCGTGTCGAGGTCCACTCCGGACTTGCTGAGCATTTCCTTGGCGATCAGCGCCGGGAGCGCAGTGGGCGTGGAGATCCCGACGGTGGCCCCCTGGAGGCTGTTCAGCGAGGGCCGGTCCGGCTTGCCGTAGAGGACGTAGTTGAGGCCGGGCATCGTCGATCCGATGAACTTGATCGGCGCGCCCTTCTCCTTGGCCAGCAACGCTTCGCTCGGATTGCCCTGGATCACGTCGACCTGTCCGGACAGCAGCGCGGGAAAAGCCTGCTGCGCGCTGTTGAACTGGACGAACTCGACCTTGACCCCGTACTTGTCGAACAGCCGCTTCTCCTGCGCCATCAACAGATAACCCGCGTCGGTGCCGGGTTCGTAGACGCCGTACTTGATGACCGACGCGTCGCCGGACTGGCCGCCGGAACCGCAGCCGGTCAACAGGCTGATCAGCGCCAGCAGTGCGAGCGCGCATCGGGTGATAGTCGCGTACCTCATGCTCTCCGCTCCTCTTCGAACGGTCCGTGCCCGAGGCGATCAAGCACCGCGGAGAACTTCTCCGCCACCTTCGCCCGCAACTGCGGGCTCGCCTCCGCTACGGGAGGGAATTCGGCCAGCCGCTCGAACGGCCGCACCGCTGTGATCAGGGCGCGCGAATTGCGCGTCACGCCGCGCGGGATGCGGGGATCCAGCGGGCCGCTCCAAGCGCCGCGCACGATCTCGATGTCCTCCACCGGGTCGCACCGGGTGGACATCGCCCAGACCACGTCGAACATGTTCGTCGGATCGATGTCCTCGTCGACGACCACCACGAAACGTCCGAGGTAGGAACCGGACTGGCAACCGGCGGCGAGCAGCGCGGCCTGCTTGGCGTGTCCGGCGTACGCCTGCTTGATCGAGATGACGTTGAACAGGCGAGCGGCACCGGCTTCGTGGCACCACACGCCCTGCACGCCGGAGAGCCCGGCGCGTTCCACCTCGTCCCAGATCATGCCGGACTTCATCACGCACTTGCTGTAGGAGAAGTTCGACGGCGGACGGATCGGTGAGGCGACGGTGAGGATCGGGTCGGTGCGGTGGTAGATGCGCCGGATGCGCACCACCGGTTGATCGCTGCGGCCACCGGCGTAGTAGCCGGTGAACTCCCCGAAAGGCCCTTCCGGTGCGGTGTCTCCGGGGTGGAGCTCGCCTTCCAGCACCAGTTCGGCGTGCGCTGGCATGGGCAACCCGTGCAGCTCGGACCGGACCACCTCGAAGGGGCGGCCGCGATGTCCACCGGCGTAGTCGAATTCCGACAGCCCGTACCGCAGTTCGTTGCCCGCCGCGAGGAACAGCAGCGGGTCGTGTCCGCAGGAGATCAGCACCGGGCAGGGTTCGCCCCGGCTGAAGTACTTGTCCCGGATCTGCCGTCCCTGCTTGCCGGGCGACGTCCACAGGCCGACCCGGTCGGGACCGTGCACCTGGACGCGGTAGGTGCCCGCGTTGATCCAGTGGTCGTCCGGATCGGCCATGATCACCAGGTCGTCGGTGCCGATGTACCGGCCGCCGTCGAGTTCGTGCAGCAGCGGTGCCTGGAAGGCGGTGACGTCCACCTCGTCGTCCCGCAGCACGTTCTCCAGGATCGGGCCGGTGTCCACGTACTCCGGCGCGATGGGTTCGTGCTGCTTCATCCGGTCCCGGTAGCTGCGCACCACGTCCATCGGGTGGTCCGGGGTCGGCAGGCCCATCGTGAGCGCCAGCCGACGAGCGGAGTTGGTCGCCCCGGAGAACACCCGGCGTCCCTTGTCCGCCCCGACCACGTCGTCGAAGAGGACGGCGGGACCACCTTCCCCGGCCCGGTGGGCGATCAGCTCGACGAGCGTGCCCAGCTCCAGGTCGAGGTCGACGCCCGGAACGCGGACGAGCTCACCCGCCTTGTCGATCCTGTTGATGAGATCGCGCAGGTCGACATGTGGTTCGTCGTACTCGTTGTATGCCATCGGACCGCTCCTTTGCGGTAGGCGTCACCAACACGGCTGCTGCGGCCGTGCCGCAGGCGAACTTCACGGCACATCCCGGAAAGCGTCCCTGGAGTAGCCCGCCACCTGCTTGTACCGATCCGAGATCTCGGCGAGCTCGCGTTCGCTGATCACCTCGTCGATGTGCTGGAACGGCTGATCTCCGGTGCGGCTCCAGACCTCCCGCAGGATCGCGTCCGGCGGATTGGTCCGGTTCATCCGCACGACCTCGCCGGTGGCTGGCAGCCGGACCTGCTCGTAGCTGGCCAACGCGGCCACCGGATCGCCACCGGATTCCAGCGCGGTGCGCAGCGCGTGCGCGTCCAAAATGGCCTGACCGGCGCCATTGGATCCGCGCGGCACCATGGGATGCGCGGCGTCGCCGAGCAGCGTGACGCGGTCGAACGACCACTTTTCCAACGGGTCCTGATCGACCATCGGGTACTCCAGCACGGTGTCCGAAGCACGCAGCAGGGCCGGTACGTCGAGCCAGTCGAAGTGCCAGTCGTCGAACGCCGAGGCGAAATCTTCGAGCTGGCCCACGCGATTCCAGTCCCGGGTCAGGTGCCGCGGTGTCTCGATCTCCACGACCCAGTTGACGAGTTGGCTCCCGGCCTCGTCGATGTTCTCCCGGATCGGGTAGACGACCAGCTTCCCGGTGGTGAACCAGCCAGCCCGCACCATGCTCGCCCCGGAGAGGAACGGCTTCCACCGCGCGACGCCCCGCCACATGTTGATGCCCGAGTAGCGGGGCTCGCCCTCCGCCGGGTACAGCTGCTTGCGGATCGCCGAGTGGACGCCGTCGCAGCCGATGAGGACGTCCGACCGCAACCGCGTCGTCCCAGTCGGTCCCTCCAGCTCGGCGTCGACGCCGTGGGCGTCCTGGGCGAAACCCACGCAGCGCTGGCCGGTCTGGACGCTGTCCGCTCCCAGGCGTTCGCGCACGGCGTCGAGCAGCACCTTCTGCAGATCACCCCGGTGCAACGAGAGCTGCGGGTAGTCGTAACCCGCGTACCGGCCGTTGGGCTCGCGGTGCACGAGTTGACCGAAGCGGTTGAAGAACACCGACTCCTTGGTGGTCACCCCGACCTCTTCGAGCCGGTCGGCGACGCCGAGCGCGGTCAGGATCCGCATCGCGTGCGGCAGAACGTTGATTCCGACGCCGATTCCGGCAATGCTCTCGGCCGCCTCGACGACCGTGCAGTCGATGTTCGCCTCGTGCAGCTCCAGCGCCAGGGTGAGTCCGCCGATGCCAGCGCCAACTATCGTCACGTTCAAGGCGTGACCTTTCTCGACAAATCGCGGTCGTGTGCTGTGCCGCCGCTGTCGTCGGATGCTCGATTCTCAGTGCTGCCAACCTAGATCGGTCGCCCGGTGGTTGGAATGGCTCGCGTCGAAGATTCCGCACGGTCGAACACCGCGGATGAAGTGCCTGTTCAGCGAGGTAGCCGCGCTACCTCTCGGCCGTGCCGGTGCGCAGCAGCTCCAGCACGCTCCTGGTACGCGCCCAGTGCTCCATTTCCACGATTTCGGCGGTTGCCTGGAAACCGATCGGCGACAGCGGGATCCCCAACGAATCGCGCTTGTGCCACACCAGATCGAACACGCACCCGAGCAGGCCGTCCTGATCGGTGGTCGTGCTGGTTCGCAGCTTGGCGTAATGGGCCACCTCGCCGTGCACCGCGATCAGGGTCGCCCGGCCGCGGCGCCGGATGTTCTCCCGAGTCTGCGTGCTGGCCACGACGGCGAGGATCGCGCTGCGGTCGGCGTTGATGTCCAGTTCCGCCCGCGACAGCAACGCCACGTGCGGGAACCCGTCCTCGTCCACGGTCAGCAGCGGGAAAGCCTGCTCGTCGACGTGGATGTCCGGCCAGCCCAGCAGCAGATCGGCGAGATCTTCCGGCACGATCATGACGTCCACCGCCGGAATGTCGAGTTCTTGATCCCGAACTGGTCGAGGACCTTGCCGCTGATGTGCCGCAGCAGATCCTCGATCGTCTCCGGGTAGTGGTAGAACGCCGGAACCGGCGGCAGCACCGTCGCCCCGGCGAGGGTGACGGTCTCCATGTTCTTGATGTGTACGTAGTTCAACGGCGTCTCGCGGGTGACCAGGACCAGCGGCCGCCGTTCCTTCAGCGTGACGTCCGCGGCCCTGGAGACCAGGTTGTCCGAGTTCCCGGTGGCCACCGCCGCGAGCGTGCGCATCGAGCAGGGGATGACGACCATGCCCATGGTGGGGAAGGAACCGGAGGAGATCGCGGCGGCCATGTCGCGCCAGTCGTAGACGACGTCCGCAAGTTTCTCGACCTCCAGCGGATCGCGGCGCAGTTCCAGTTCGATGCTGCGCCGCGCGCCCTCGGAGAGCACCAGATGCGTCTCGAAACTGGGCAGTTCGCGCGCCACTTCGAGGAATGTCATCCCCAGCTGGGGCGCGCTGGACCCGGACATTCCCACTACCAGCCGCGGAACTTCCTCGCCCGCCCCCGCTGTCAGCGTGCGTGTCGCGCTTTTGCCGGACGCGCCGTGGTTTTCGGCGTCGTTCGGCTGTGCTGTTGCCGGTGTCATCGTTGACCTCGCTGTCGTCCGGTACCCCTGCCGCGTCGCGGCACGGGCCGGACTCGTTCCGGCCGCCCAGCGACCGGCGGTGGTCCGGACAGCGTAGTAAGAGCATATTGCTCAACGGAACAACGCAACTTTAGGATTCGACGGTGCGGAACGAGTCGGCGAGCAATGACCGGACCAGCGCCGCTACCTCGGTCGACAAGGCCCTCGCGCTCGTGTTGCTGATCAACGAAGTGCAGCAGATCCGGGTCAGCGAGGCGGCCGAGGCGCTGGGCGTCGCCAGGTCGACGGCGCATCGGCTGCTCACGCAGTTGCGCGCGCGTGATTTCGTGGTGCAGGACGGTCAGCGGGTGTACCGGCCGGGCCCGGCGCTGGAGCAGCTCAACTCCACCCCGGTCCGACGCCTCGACCTGCGCCGCGAGTTGCACGACCACTTGCTCAGCTGCAGTCGACAGGTCAGCGAGACGGTCCACCTCATGGTGTTGGAGGGCAACGGAGTCCGGTTCGTCGACGGGGTGGAAGGTCCGCATGCGCTGCGGGTCGGACTGCGCACCGGGGTGATCCTGCCAGCGCACTGCACCGCTGGCGGAAAGGCATTGCTCGCGTCGCTGTCGCTGGACGCGCTGAAAGCGCTCTACCCGCGTGGGTTGCCGCGCACGAACGGCAACGCCGTGACGACCGTCGCGGCACTCAGCCGACAGCTCGCCACCGCTCGCCGTCGTGGCTACGCCACCAACATCGAGGAGAGCGAGCGCGGCATCACGGCAGTGGGTGCCCCGATCACAGATGCCCGGCACCGCACCGTGGGCGCGATGGCCATCGCGGTGCCCACCGCGCGCTGCCCGCGCAGCCGCATCGGCGAACTGGTCGAGGAACTGCTCCGCGCGAGCAGCGCTGCTTCCAAGGCGCTGTGAGCCGTGGGATGCGGCGCGGCTGCTGACTCCCAGCCGCACGGATCACCGGAACCGCCGCGTAGCGGTGTGTGATGGCGAGAACGCGTACTGTCACGGATCACATTAATTAATAAATAATGTTGACCCGGCGGCATGCGGCGCGCAAAACTTGGTGCCCAGTGGCCTGACCTCCTGTCGGGCGTCGTGGATCGCTGAGGAGAAACGGATGGGCGCAACGAGGCGTCGTGGCGGCAGTGCTGCCCTGGCGCTGGCGGTGGTCGCGCTGCTCGCGCTGGTCGCGGCCTGCGGCAGCAAGGTGGGGGAGAACGGCCGGTTCGGCGTCGTCTACATGGACGCGCAGGGTTTCTACGCCGGGGTCAAAGCGGGCATGCAGCAGGAGGTGGCGGCGCTCGGGCGCGAGCCGCAGCTGCTCCAGCTCAACGCGCAGGGTGACGCGTCCAAGGAGAGCACCTTCGTCGACCAGGTGAGCGCCGCGAAGGTCGATGCGCTGATCCTCTCGCCCGCGTCGGCGACCGCCTCGGTGCCCGCGATCAAGCTCGCGCACGAGTCCGGCATTCCGGTGATCTGCTACAACACCTGCATCTCGGACGAGGCCGCCCGCGAGTTCGTCTCCGCCTACGTGCTCGGCGACCCGACCCGCTTCGGCGGCCTGCTCGGCGAGCGCGCCGCCGACTACTTCCTCTCCGTCGGCAAGCCGAACCCCAAGATCGCGGTCGTCAACTGCGAGTTCGTGGAGGTCTGCATCCAGCGCAGGCACGGTTTCGAACAGGCCCTGCACGCCAAGTTGCCCGGCGCGGAAATCGTTGCCAACCAAGAGGGTTCGACCATCGACGAGGCGGTGGACGTCGCCGAGCGGATCCTCACCGCGCATCCCGACGTCGATGCCTTCTTCGGCGAGGCCGGTGGGGCCACGATGGGCGCTGTCCGGGCCGTGCAATCCAGGAACAAGGTCGGCCAGACCGTGGTGTTCGGCGGCGACATGTCCACCGAGGCCGCACAGGCGCTCGCGGCCGACGACGTGCTCAAGGGCGTCGTTGACATCTCCGGAATCGCGGTGGGCCAGCTCGCCGCCAAGGCCGCCGAGCAGGTCCGCACCGGCGAGCTGGCCACCTACACGGTCGTCCCAGCACCGATCGAGCTCTACGCGACCCCGCAGCAGGGCGCGGACTGGTTGCGAGCGCACCCCGACGGCGTGCCGTGATCGCTGCGCCGCTACTGAAAACCCTTGCCAGTGAAGGAGAAGCTGTGACTGCCGACGTCACCGAACCCGTCGTCGTGGTCGACGGCGTCACCAAGCACTACCCCGGTGTGCGCGCGCTGACCGATGCCGACCTGGCCATCCGACCGGGCGAGATCCGCGCGCTGCTCGGCCGCAACGGCGCGGGTAAATCGACACTCATCCGCGCACTGTCCGGAGTGGAGGGCGTTGACAAGGGCAGTATTGCCGTGGCTGGTGAACGGCTCGGCGAGGGCGGTGTGCGCCGCGCCGTCGAGCTCGGGATCAGCACCGTGCACCAAGAACTGAGCTTGGTGGCCGAACTGAGCGTCGCCGAGAACATGTACCTCGGCCGCTGGCTGCGGCGCGGGCAGGCCATCGACTATGCCGCGATGCGCAAGGGCGCGGCGGAGGTCTTCGAGCGGCTGGGCATCGACATCGACCCCGCCGCCCCTGTCGGCTCGCTGTCGCTGGCCGCGCGTCAGCTGGTGGAGATCTGCCGGGCGGTGCGCGAACAGCCGCGGCTGCTGATCCTCGACGAGCCGACCAGCGCGCTGGCCGCCGCCGAAGTGGACGTCGTGCTCGACACCGTCACCCGCATCGCCTCGGCGGGCGTGGCCGTGCTCTACGTGAGCCATCGACTGGAGGAGATCCGCCGGATCGCGCACAGCGCCACGGTCATGCGGGACGGCCGCATCGTCGACACGGTCGACATCGGGGCGGCCGACACCGCGCACATCGTGTCGCTGATGCTCGGCGACAGCGCGACGCAGGTCGAGCGGCCGCCGGAGCGGGACGTCGACCGCACCGGGCTCCCGCTGCTGTCGGTGCGCGGGCTCGCCGTGCCGCCGAAGGTGGTCGACGTGTCGTTCGACGTGTTCGCTGGCGAAGTCCTCGGGCTCGGCGGCCTGATGGGCTCGGGCCGCACCGAGGTGTTGCGCGCCATCGCCGGGTTCACCCCGGCCACCTCCGGGACGGTCAGCGTGGACGGCCGCGAGATCGGCAATCCCAGTGCTGCGGTGATGAAACGGCTCGGCGTCGGCATGACGCCGGAAGACCGCAAGAACGAGGGAGTCGTGCCGCTGCTGGGTGTTGACGAGAACCTGGTGCTGTCCAAATTCGACTCGGTCAGCTCGGGGCCGACCGTGTTGCCCGGCAAAGTGCGCGCAGCGGCGGGGAAACTCATCGCGCGGCTGTCGATCGCGACGGCCTCGGCCCGCACGCCGATCGTGAACCTCAGCGGCGGAAACCAGCAGAAGGCCGTGATCGGCAGGTGGCTGCACGCGGGCAGCCGCGTTCTCCTGCTCGACGAACCGACCCGAGGCGTCGACGTGCAGTCCAAGGCCGAGATCTACCGGCTGGTGCGGGAACTCGCCGACAACGGAGCCGCGATCGTGTTCGTCTCCGGCGAACTGGAGGAGCTTCCCCTGGTGTGCGACCGAGTCCTCGCACTTCGCGAAGGGCGCGTCGTGGGCGAGCTGATCGGAAGCGACCTGACCACAGATTCAGTGCTCTCCGCCGCGATGGCGGCGTGAATGCTTGTCGCTGGACTCGTTTTGCGTAGCGGTGCAGGTGGCGGAACCTCAGACGCCTTCTCGACTCCGGGATCCCCGACTTATGTATGTCCGATACGCGGTGTCGGGGCTGTCCTCGCGAGAAGACGTCTGAGAACCCGCAGCGGTGCAAGTGCCGTAGGTCGGCTGCGCCGCTTCAAAACAAGAACAAAGACAGTCTTTGAAACCGAGTTGAGGACGACAATGACCGTTACCCAGACCAAGCCGGAGCAACGGGTCGGCAGCAAGCCCCGCGCGGGGCGCTCGCTCAACGAGATCGGCCTTATCGCGGCGATCGTGGTGCTCTACATCGTGCTCGGCAGCACGGCGGCCGGGTTCCTGAGCCTGGACAACCAGCTCGGCATCCTGCGGGACGCCGCCACCGTGGGCATCGCCGCGTGGGGCGTCACGCTGGTGATCATCGCGGGCGAGATCGACATCAGCATCGGTCCGGCGGTGGCGTTCTCCTCGGTGTTGGTGGCCAAGGGCGCCGCGGAGTGGGGGCTGGGCATCGGCCTGGCCATCCTCCTCACCCTCGTCGCGGGCGCGGCGTGGGGCGCGTTGGCCGGATGGCTCCGGGCGCGCTTCGACGTGCCGTCGTTCATCGCGACGCTCGGTGTGTGGAGCGCACTGGGCGGGTTGGGCTTGTACCTCACCGACGCGCTTCCCGTGGTGCTGCCGGAAAACGGGCTGATGGACGTGCTGGGCGGCAACATCCTCGGCATCCCGACGCCAGCGATCGTGATGGTGGTGCTGTTCTTCGTCTTCGCCTACGTCGCCCGCTACACCGGATACGGCCGATCCGTCTACGCCGTCGGCGGCAACGCCCCGGCCGCCCGCATGGCCGGGATCAACCTCGCCAGGGTTCGGGTGCTGCTGTTCGCCACCACCGGTGTGTTGTCGGCGATCACCGGAGTACTGCTGGCCGCGCGGTTGGGATCGGGCAACGGCGGCGCCGCATCCGGGTTGGAGTTCGACGTGATCGCCGCGGTCGTCATCGGCGGCACGGCGCTTTCGGGCGGGCGCGGCTCGATGCTGGGCACGCTGTTCGGCGTCGTGTTCATCACCGTGATCAGCAACGGGTTGGTGCTGCTCGGGGTGGATTCGTTCCTGCAGAACGTGGTGCGCGGCGTGATCATCGTGGTCGCGGTGCTGGTGAACGTCGTGCTCACCAAGCGCGCCCGCGCGACGAGGGAGACCTGATGGGAGAGGAGACAGTGGTGTCCGGCGAGATCATGCAGGGCGTGTACCTGCCAGGCGACTCCACCGCGGTGCTGCGCGGGCTGGCGGTGCCGGAGCCGGGGCCGGGTCAGGTGCTCGTCGAGGTGGGCGCCTCGGGGATCTGCGGTTCCGACATCGGCTACATCTACCACGAGCACAAGGGGCATCGCGGCGTCGACGGTCCGGCCTACCGGGGTGTGGTCGCCGGGCACGAGCCCGCCGGGCGGATCGTCGCCGCCGGGCCGGGCTGCACCCGCTTCGGCGTGGACGACCGGGTGATCGTCTACCACATCGCGGGCTGCGGCCGGTGCGACAACTGCCGTCGCGGCTACTTCATCAGCTGCACCGCGCCGCAGCGGCAGGCATACGGCTGGCAGCGCGACGGCGGGCACGCGCACTACGTGCTCGCCGAGGAGTCCACCTGCGTTCCGCTGCCAGACCGGTTGTCCTATGTGGATGGTGCGTTGATCGCCTGCGGTTTCGGCACCGCGTACGAGGGACTGCGGCGAATCGGGGTCAACGGCGAAGGTGACCTGCTCGTGGTCGGGCTCGGCCCGGTGGGGCTGGCGGCCGGGATGATCGGCAAGGGCATGGGCGCTCGGCGGGTGGTCGGCGTCGAGCTGTCCCCGCAGCGCCGCGAGTGGGCGGACCAGTTGGGCGTGTTCGACGCGACCGTGGCACCCGAAGCGGACGCCGAGGCGACGGCGGCCCTGGTCGCCGACGTGCTGCACGCGCCGGGCGCGGTCACCACCATCGACTGCTCCGGCTCCCGCGCGGGCCGGGCCACGGCCATCGCCGGTGCCGCCGAGTGGGGTCGGGTGTCCCTCGTCGGCGAGGGCGGCACGCTGGAGACCGAGGTGTCGGACGCGTTGCTGCACAAGCAGTTGACGCTGTACGCATCGTGGGTGACTTCGCTGACGGCGATGACCGAACTGGCGGAGAACCTGGACCGCTGGAACCTGCGTCCGGAGACCGTGGTCAGCGACCGGTTCCCGTTGGAGGCGGCCGACCCGGCCTACGCGCTGGCCGCCGGGGCCAGCCGGGGCAAGGTCGTGCTGCTGCCCTCCCCGGAGCTGCGGTCGTGAGCGGCACCGTGTCAACCTCAGTCCTCCTCAACCGCTCCCCAGGGGACCGTGACGCAAACCAGCCACAAGAAACCACGCAACGGGAGATTGTGCTGGACGCGACCACCACTGTGAATCGCGGAGAGGCGGACCAGTCGTGAGCCGCGGGCCACGGGTGGAGCGGCACGCCGGAGGCGAAGTGCTCTGGCTCGACAACGGATTGCTGCGCCTCGGTCTCGTCCCATTGCTCGGTGGGCGGCTGCTTTCCCTCCGCCTTATGTCCGATGTGGACGAACGGGAACTGCTGTGGCGCAACGACAAGCTGCTCACCGACGAGTTGATGCCACGCCCGGGTCACGTGCACAGGCCGCAGTCGGGCAGCCTCGGCGACTGGATCAACTACGGCGGTGACAAGACCTGGCCCGCGCCGCAGGGCTGGGACGACGAAAACCAATGGGCGGGCCCACCCGATCCGGTGCTCGACTCAGGGCCGTACACGACGAAGATCCGGCAGGATGCCGAGCTGGCCGCGGTCACCCTGACCAGCGGCGACGATCCCCGCACCGGGCTGCGGCTGACCCGGCGGTTCGAGCTGCGCCGGGACCAGTGCTCGTACCGGCTGGAACTGACCGCCCAGAACACCAGCGAACGCACGGTGCGCTGGTCGCTGTGGAACGTCACGCAACTGGCGGCCAAGGGAGCAGGTGGCACGTACGTGGCGAGCCCGCCGCAGGTGACCCGCCTGCTGGCCGGAACCGGGTATCCCGACTGGTCGGAGCTGCCCGGTGATCGGGTGCACATCCCGCACCGCGACGTGGTCGGCAAGCTCGGTTTCCCCGCCGCCACCGGATGGCTGGCCCACACCGGGGGCGGGGCGACGCTGACGCAGTCGTTCACCGTCGACGACGCGGCCGAGTACCCCGACGCCGGGTCGCGGGTGGAGGTGTGGCTGGAGTGCCCGCTTCCGGAACCGCTCGCGACGCTGGGTGACCTCGACCCGCCAGCGCGGATCGTCGAATGCGAGGTGCTCGGCCCGCTCACCACGCTGGCGCCGGGGGAGCGGACCACGCTGGCACTGGACTGCGCGGTCACGCCCGGCACTGCGGCCGTGCACGACGTGACGCCTGCGGGGCACTGGACTCGGCCCGCCGAGCTGCGGGCGGAACGGCTGGTCGGCGAGTTCGTCGCCTACCGCGATGGCGAGCTGGCGACGGGGCAGGGGTCTACCACGGTTCGTGCGGGTCAGACGACGACACTGGATTTGCCCGCCGCCGACGGGGAGCGGGCGCTGGAACTCACCGACAGCACAGGGCAACGCATGCACGCGGGCGTTGCGCGCACGAAGGCGGGGCGATGAGCGGACGGCTGGACGGAAAGGTCGCGGTGGTGACCGGCGCGGCCCAGGGCATCGGCGCGGCCACCGCGCTACGGCTCGCCGCCGACGGCGCGGCCGTCGCGGTGTTGGACATCGCCGAGCGCGGGCACGAGGTCGCCGAGCGGATCATCGCCGAGGGTGGCAGGTCCGTCGCGGTGCGCTGCGACGTCAGCTCCGAGGCGGACTGGGCTGACGCGGTCCAGCGCTGCCGCGCCGAGCTGGGACCGGTGGACGTGCTGGTCAGCAACGCCTACACGGTCGACGTCTTGCCTGCCCACGAGACGAGCCTCGCCTCGTGGGAGCGGCAGCTTTCGGTGAACCTCACCGGCGCCTTCCTCGGCTTCCGCGCGTGCCTCGCCGACCTGTCGCGCAACCGCGGCGGATCGGTCGTGCTGACTTCGTCGGTGCACGCGCTCGTCGGGCTGCCGGGCAGGCCGGCGTATGCGGCGAGCAAGTCCGCGCTGACCGGACTGGCCCGCCAGCTCGCCGTCGAGTACGGCACCGTGCTGCGCGTCAACTCCGTGCTGCCGGGGCCGGTGCTCACCGCGGCCTGGGACGACATCAGCGAGGCCGATCGGCAGCGCAGTGCGGAGGAGACGGTCGTGAAAAGGTTGGGCACGCCGGACGAGATCGCGGCGGCCATCGCCTTCCTCGCCAGCGACGAGGCGTCGTTCATCACGGGTGCCGCGTTGACCGTGGACGGCGGCTGGAGCGTCTACAAGATGTCGTCGTGACGGCGTCGCCGATGGGGAGGAGTGGTTCATGAGTGGCTACAGCGGGCGGGGTGTGCACGGGCAGACCGTGGCCACGCTCGGTGCGCGCATCGTGTCCGGGAAGATCGCGCCGGGCGACGTGATCGACCTCGGGGCGCTCGGCCATGACCTGGACGTGAGCATGACCGCGCTGCGCGAAGCCATGAAGGTGCTGGCGGCCAAGGGACTCGTGGAGGCGCGGCAGAAGCGGGGCACCTACGTGCGCGCCCGCGAGCACTGGAACCTGCTGGACAGCGACGTGATCCGGTGGCGCAGCGAGGCTGGCGACACCGCCGCCGTGCTGCGCGACCTCGCCGAGGTGCGCGCGGTCGTCGAACCAGCAGCGGCGTCGATGGCCGCGTTGCGCCGCGACGAGCGCGACCTCGCTGAGCTGGACGCCGCGCTGGCCGCGATGCGCGACGCGGTCGGCGCGGGCGCGCGGGCCGAAGTGGCGGCTGACCTGCGCTGGCACCGCGCCCTCCTGCGGGCCACCCACAACGAGATGCTCGCCCGGATGGATGTGTTCACCGAACCGGCCCTGCGGTTGCGCGACGCGCTCGTGCACGAGGCAGGTTCTGACGACCCGGTGCCAAGCCACGCCGTCGTCGTGGCGGCCGTCCGCGACAGCGACCCGGACGCGGCGGCTGCGGCCGTGACGTCGTTGCTGGAAAAGGCGACCCGCGACGTGGCGGACGTGATCGGCGAAACCGAAGAGAAAGCGAAGCACACCGAGTGAAGATCAGCTCCGTAGAGACTTTCCTGGTGCCGCCGAGGTGGCTGTTCTGCCGGGTGGCCACCGACGAAGGCATCGTCGGCTGGGGCGAACCCGTGGTGGAGGGACGGGCGGAGACTGTCCGCGCGGCGGTGGACGAGCTGTCCGAGTTGCTCATCGGGCGGGACCCGCGCCGCATCGAGGACGCGTGGCAGCTGATGACCAAAGCCGCGTTCTACCGAGGCGGCCCGGTGCTCTCCAGCGCCGTCGCCGGGCTGGACCAGGCGCTGTGGGACATCCTCGGCAAGTCCCTGGACGTGCCGGTGCACCAGCTGCTGGGCGGTGCCGTGCGCGACGAGGTCCGCGTCTACGGCTGGATCGGCGGGGACGAGCCCTCCGCGGTCGCCGAGGCGGCCGCGGAGCAGGTCGAAGCCGGGCTGACGGCGGTGAAGATGAACGCCTCCGGTCGGGCGGGCCGAATGCCGGACCGCGCGGAGATCGGCGGCATGGTGGCCAGGCTCGCCGCGGTGCGCGAGGTGCTCGGCGACTCCCGCGATGTCGCTGTCGACTTCCACGGCCGCTTGGGGGTCGCCGCCGCGCGCCGGGTGATGCCGGAGCTGGCGCCGCTGCACCCGTTGTTCGTGGAAGAGCCAGTGCTGCCGGAGTACGCGCATCGTCTTGACGACGTCGTCTCGGCCAGCACCGTCCCGGTGGCGTGCGGTGAGCGGCTCTATTCGCGAACGGATTTCCTGCCCGCGCTGCGGGCCGGGATCGCGGTCGCGCAGCCGGACCTCTCCCACGCGGGCGGCATCTCCGAGGTGCGCCGAATCGCTTCGCTCGCCGAGACCTTCGACGCGCTGCTGGCGCCGCACTGCCCGCTCGGCCCGCTCGCGCTCGCGGCCAGCCTGCAGGTGGCGTTCGCAACCCCGAACTTCCTCATCCAGGAGCAGAGCATCGGCATCCACTACAACACCGATGCCGAACTGCTCGACTACGTGCTCGACCGCGAGCCGTTCGCCTTCCCGCACGGTGCGATCAGGCGTTGGGACGCCCCAGGACTCGGGGTGCACATCGACGAGGAGGCCGTGCGCAAGGCCAGCGCACGAGGCCACCGCTGGCGGCCACCGGTGTGGCGCCACGAGGACGGCTCGTTCGCCGAGTGGTGAGCGTGCCGGACCTGCTGCCCAGGCATCCGCCGAGCTGATCCGGGGCAGCAGGTCCAACTTGCTGAGGTGTTGCCGAGCCCAGGATTTGATCGATCGTCTCCTGTGGACCGCCTACCGAATTCTAACCGGGTTTTTCGTCACCGTGCAGCCAGATTCTCGACGGTTCATTCGGGCGATGGGGCGGCTCAAGGTCGTCTGGCCCGCGGCTTCCACCGGTCTTAGAGTCGGTGCTGGCGCCTGCTTCGACTGTTGCCGAATGTCGCGAACACGCTGTGTGGCGCAGGTAGCGGATGCGCGCCAGCGCGCAGCTTCGAACCGAAAGCACTGATCAGCAACGGCTTCAGGCGTGTCCGAAGAGCTGCCGTCACCAGAGGAGTGAGTGATGTTCTTCCACGTCCAGCGGATGATCAACGAGATCGTGCCCGACGAGCCGGATCCGGCTGCTGCCAACGCCCTGCAGGAGGGACTGGGCGGCCAGTTCGGCGAAATGCGAACGATGATGCAGTACCTGTTCCAGAGCTTCAACTTCCGCGGAGCGGAGGGCAAACCCTATCGGGATCTGTTGTACGGAATAGGTACCGAGGAGATCAGCCACGTGGAGCTGATCGCCACCACGATCGCGCGGTTGACCGATGGTTCGCCGCGGTACCGCGGCGAGAAACGCGAGCCGCTGGACCAGCCAGCGGCCGGTGGTGGTACGCCGTTGTCGAATGCGTTGTCGGAAGGCAACATCCACCACTTCCTCGTCGGCGCCCAAGGCGCGCTGCCGGTCGACGCGGTCGGCAACCCCTGGTCCGGGTCCTACATCTACGCCAGCGGCAACCTGGTGCTCGACCTGCTGTACAACCTGATGCTGGAGTCCACCGGCCGGTTGCAGAAGTGCCGCATCTACGAGATGAGTTCCAACCGGACGGCGCGGTCGACGGTGGCGTACCTGATCGTGCGCGACCAGGCGCACGAGAACGCCTACGCCAAGGCGCTGGAAAGCCTCGGGGTCAAGTGGGGCAAGACGCTGCCGATCCCGAAGACCAGCGCCGAGCGGTACCCGGAGGTCGCGGCGCTCCTGGAGCGGGGCTTGCACAACAAGCAGTACACGTTCAACCTGGACAACCTCTCCGAGGCGGCGAAGGTCTTCCAGGGGACCTCGCCATCCGCGCGCAACGGCGAAGTCCTGCGGATGGCGCAGGCACCCGAGGGCGTCCCCATGGACATCGCCCCGGAACGTCCCGAGGAGTTCAGCCCCGGCCTGGATCCCGAACTCGTCGAGCTCATCCAGGCCACCGCGGAGATGGAGATGGCGGCAGCCGAAGAGCCGGTCCGCTACGGCCCGGCATAGCGAGGGACCCCGAGGTGGGCGACCGGCCGGTCGCCCACCTGCGAGTCCTGTTCGGTGCTGCGCCTTCACTCATCGGTCGGGCGGCACAGCACCGGGTTCGCAAGCTCGGCACAGGGGCGGTTGCCGTAGGAGCGGACGATGTCGCTGCCGACCTGGTTGGTCAGGTAGCGCATGAAGCTGGCCGCCAGCGAACTGGCGTCGGGTTCACCGAAGGTGTAGGCGTATTCGGTCTGCCAGAACGGATAGGCCCCGTGGTCGGCCGCCTCCAGGGTCGCGTCCTGGCCGTCGATGCGGACGCGTAGCAGGTCCGCGCGATCTTCGGCGGCCCGCAGTTCGCTGTAGCCGATGGCACCGGAGGTGTTGGCGACGGCGTCCAGCATGCTACCGGTGTCGGCGCGTCGGCAGCGGACGACCTCGCCGCGCAGGTTGTCGTTGATGGTCTCCAGGCAGTCGTTGGAGTTCTCGCCGGGTTCCACCACGCCGTCGAGGATCCGCTGCTCCAGGGTCGCTCGGGTGCCCGAGAGGGCTTCCCGGTCGACGATGCGAACCGGCACGTCGTTTCCGCCCACCTCGCGCCAGTTGGTGATCCGCCCGCTGAAGACGTCCCTGACCTGCGCGAGGGTGAGGTCCTGGACACCGGCATCCCGGTTGATGACGATCGAGAACAGCAGGAACGCCATCGGGCGCGGCAGCAGTTCGGGGAGCCGGTCGCCCTTGGTGCCGTCGGAGAACGCCACCATTTCCGGCGACCGCGTGCGGTTGAGCAGGTCGAGTCCCTGGGCACTGCCGTGCATGTCGAAGGCGAAATTGCTGTCGGGGCAGGATCGCGCGTACGTGTCGGCGGCCTCCCGCAGGACCGGCTCGAAGGCGGTGGATCCGGAGATGGTGAGATTTCCGGTGGCGCAGTCCAGCGGGGCCGATCGCCCACTGGTGAGTTCGAAGATGAACGGCTCGGCGAGACCGACCATCAGCAGGAAGCAGACCAGCGCGACGACCCAGCGAGGTGTTCCGGTCTGACCCTTGGTCTTGTGCACCTTCCCGCTGCCCACCCCGCCGCTGATGGTCGCGACGACCTCGGGATCCGGGAATCCGCTCTCGGTGACGGTAGCGGGTTCCAGCGCGAAGCCTTCCGAGCGTTCCAGCACGACCAGGACCTTGTAGTGGTCGGAGCTGTTCAACTTGACCTTGGGCAGTTCGACGAGCCCGACCGTCTGCCCGGCCTCGTCGAGGTTCGACTTGCCCAGCCCCGGCGCGTTCTTGTCGAAGTACTTCGCCAGCGTCGGGTCGCTGAGATAAGTCACCACGACTCCGGCGACCCGGCGACCGGGAAACCTGATGCGGATACCCACGGGTGTGTTCTCGGGGAACGCGTAGTCGGATTCGGCGATGTTGGTGGTGCCGATGTTCTCGATGCGCAACAGGACGAACGACGGGTCGGTCAGCGGCTCGCCGTTTTCCCGTTCCAACCGCTGCCACGCCCCGGCATGCTCGGAGTCGACCGCAGTGGGGGCGGTGTCCATCTGCACCCGGTAGCCCAGCCGCTTGCGGCCGACGAGCGCGAACTCCCACAGGAAGGCGATGATCGGAACAAGCACACCGGTGATCGCGAGGATGAGCTCCCAGGGGATATTGGCCACGACCGACTCCGTCCGCACGAGCAACAGATGGGGTCGTCAACCTATGGAGCTTTCGAGGGCTGCTACGCCCACTTCACCGACCAATTCCCCCGCAGTTCATCAGTTGTTCCCTCAAGTGATCGCTCGCCGGGCCGATTCCCGGCCCGGCGAGCGCGATAGGCGGTCCGCCGCGCGGCTGATTTCAGTTGCGGTAGAAGCGCGTCTCGATGTCGCCGGAGTCGGTGACCCAGGCGTACTTGACGGTGCCGATGCGGGGCACGGTGAAGTCACCGTTGCGGTCCAACGCGATCAGCGCACCATCGCCGCCGACGCGGGCGACCCGGTCGATCGCGGCCTGCGCCGCTCGGGTCACGTCCAGGTTCCGGTGCTCCATCTGCACCGCCACCTCGCGCGCCGCGTTCGCCCGGATGAACGCCTCGCCGGTACCGGTGCCGGAGACGGCGACGAACTGGCTGTCGGCGTAGGTTCCGGCCCCGGCGATCGGTGAGTCGCCGATCCGGCCGACCATCTTGTTGGTCAGGCCACCGGTCGAGGTGGCCGCGGCGAGGTCACCGTGCGAGTCGACGGCGATCGCGCCGACCGTGCCGTGCTCCTCCTCGCTGACGCTGGCGGTCTTCTTGGCCTCCAGCAACGAATCCCAGCGTTCCTGCGTCCAGTAGTAGTCCTGGGTCACCGTCTCGATGCCGCGGCTGGCGGCGAAATCGTCCGCACCTTCACCGGCGATCAGCACGTGCGGTGTTTCGTCCATCACCAGCCGCGCGGCCTTGATCGGGTTCTTGACGTTCTCCACTCCGGCGACGGCGCCCACGTCAAGATTCCGTCCGTCCATGATGGACGCGTCGAGCTGGTTCTCGCCATCGGTGTTGAACACCGCGCCGCGACCGGCGTTGCACAGCGGGTTGTCCTCCATCACGACGACGGCGGCCTGCACCGCGTCGACGGCTCGCCCGCCGCTGTCCAACACGCGGTAGCCAGCCTGGACGGCCTGCTGGAACATTTCCTCGTACGCTGCCCCGAGTTCGGGAGGGGTTTCCGCGCGGTCCAGTGCACTAGTTCCACAGTGGACGGCGAGGCTGACGTTGTGCGCTTCGGCTTCGGACGGGCGATCTGCGGGCTTGAGAGCCCACCCGGAACTGGCGCTCGACACGCCGAGAACCAGCACTGGTACGGCTAGCACGCAGCTCAGCACGGCCAGGCTGCGCCGCTTGGCACCGCTGGACATCGGGTCTCCTCCCCGGTCATTTGCTACCTGGGATTACTCGAACAGAGTCCGACTGGTCGAACAAGGCCCGAACGGTGGAATATGGTCCGAAGTCGGCGCAGCCTTCGGGCGTGAATATCCTCAGTGGACAGTGTCCTCGAGTGCGGATGTCCGGCGGGGCGCTGAGCGCCCGGCCGAACACTTGCTGGTCCCGTCACGGGCTGGCGCCAGCGAAACCCGCCAGCATCATCAACGTGAGCACCAGCAGCACGGCGAACACGGTCAGCGGCGGGCCGAGAACCGTGCGCGCGACGGCCATCAGCCCCTCGACCGCGCGGCGCAGCACGACCGCGGCGGCGATCAGGGCGATCACGATGCCGACCAGCATTCCTTGCAGGACACCGGATAGCGGTGCGGCGGCGATCAGGGGATCGGTTGCGGCCAGCACCGCCGGAGGTATTGTGTACACGGCGAGCTCCCTTGTTCGTGGGTGGTAACCCGGATTGCGGGGTTCGTTACTCGCGCAGCACCCCCGGTCGCGACCAAACGATGTCCGGGGGTGTCTGCGTTTCAGTCGGCGATCCGCCGACCGCGTGCTCTCCGTTGAGCGAGGTGGGACCACCTCCCCACATGGCGGTTTCACTACTTCAGTGAATCTTCGCCACGATGGTGAAACGCGACGCGATCAGATTACGACTACACTCTGTGAGAGGTCAACGTCTGAACGGCGTTTTGGCTTGCTGTGCCGAAGAAAGAGTGCCAGTATGCGCTGGTCTTCACTGCTTTGGTGAAATTTGGTGAAATTTTGGAGTCCAAGTGAAGGAGACGGCGTGATGGCTCGATCCGGGAGCCAGAACGGACCGAATCAACTCGCCGCGCGGCTGCGCGAGCTGCGTCGCGGCCGCGGTCTGACCCAGGGGGTGCTGGCCCGCGCGCTCGGTGTTGGGGTTTCCAGCATCTCGTCCTGGGAGAGCGGCGCGAAAACCCCGCCGCCGACGCGCCTCGCCGACTACGCCACGTTCTTCGCCACCGAGCGCTCGGCGGTTTCGACACCTCCCCGGCTGGTTCCGGCGGACTCGCTGACCGAGGAGGAACGCACCGAGCGCGGGCGGCTGAAACGCGAGCTGGACCGGATGCACGCGACGGCCAGGCCCGCGGCGGCGTCCTGGAGCGGTACCAGAACGGGTTTCTGGTACTTCCCCGACGGTGGACCGGTGCGCATCGTCTGCGGCAAGCTGCCCGATGCCGACCGGCCGCCGTTCGCCTCGGCCAGTAACCACAACTACATGGAGCTCGCCGCGTACGCGGACCTCGATTCGATGGTCGAGCTGTTCGGCCACGTGCGCGCGCTGAACCCGACCGCCGATGTCCGGCACGCACTGGCGCCGCGGCTGGAATCCGACGACCTGCAGGCACATCTCGTACTGCTCGGCAGCTCCGCCATGAACCAGTCGACTTCGCCGATCACCAAGCCGATCGACTTCCCGGTGGAGCAGATCAAAGATCCCGCGGAGGTTCAAAACGGCGAGGTCTTCGAGATCCCCGGTGACCAGCCGCGACGTTTCGTCCCCCGCTTCACCGACGACGAGCAGCTCATCGAGGACGTCGGCCTGCTCGTCCGCATGCCGAACCCGAACAACATCAGCCGGACGCTGACCATCTGCAGCGGGGTGTTCACCCGCGGGGTCTACGGCGCGGTCCGCTGTTTGACCGACGCCACCACCCGCGAACGCAATTATGAATACCTCACCGGTAAGTTCGGCGACGCGACGAACTTCGGTCTGCTCATGCGGGTGCGCGTGAGCGACCACGCCACCGCGACACCCGACCTGCACAACCCGCGCATCCGACTGCACGAATGGCACCGCATCCAGTGAGCCCCCTCCCTTCCCCGCCCTGCCGGGACACGCACCGGGAACTGCTGCGGCGCGTGCCCGGCACATCCGGTCGCGATCTCGACGCCGTCGTCGTGGCCGCCACCTGGTCAGCCGAGCGAGTCGCGGACGCCGCCGAGCTCGCGGCGTGGCTGGACGCGACCTTGGTGGTTATGTGCAGCCGTTCGGTTTCCGCGACCGAGATCGCGGACGTGGTGAGCCGGTCGCCGGAACTGCGGTGGCTGGCGATCGACCTGCCCGCCGGGTACCAACACCACCTGCTCGACGCCGCCACCTCGCGGGCTACCGAAGTCAAGGTGGACCGGCTCGGGGATCTCAGCCTCAAGCGAAACCTCGGCCTGCTGCTGGCGAAGCTGCTCGGCTGGCACTCGGTGCTGTTCCTGGACGAGGACATCACAGGTCTCGACGTCGACGAGGTGTGGCACGCCGCGGCCGGATTGGGCGACCTCGACGTGGTCGGCCTGGAAGTCGCCGACTTCCCGGACAATTCCGTGGTCTGCCACGCCCATCGCCTCAGCGGCGGTCACCAGGAGACCTTCGTCAGCGGGTCCGCCCTGCTGGTCGCCGCGGATCGGGTGGAATCGTTCTTCCCGGAGATCTACAACGAGGACTGGCTGTTCTTCTTCGACGCCGTGCTCCGGCGGTCGGTCGGTCGGTCCGGCACCGCCACCCAGTTCGCCTACGAGCCGTTCCGCAATCCGGGCCGGGCCGCGGGGGAGGAGTTCGGCGACGTCTTCGCCGAGGGTCTGATGGAACTGGCGCACCGCCGACTCCCGGCCACCGCGGCCGACGACGTCGACTACTGGCGCCGATACCTGGCCCGGCGCGCGGAGTTCATCCGGCAGATCTGCGACCGCGTCGCGAACCTGCAATCATCCCCATTGCGCCCCCAGGCTATGGGGGCGCTGGAAGCTGCCGAACAACGGCGTGCCATGATCACGCCGCAAATCTGCGCCGCCTACCTGCGGACTTGGCGCAGGGATCTGACCGAGTGGGCTGCCCGCCTGCACGACCTGCCAAAAGCGGTGTCGTTCAGCTCCGCCCTGCGGCTGCTCGGCCTTGCCGGGCAGGCCATTTCGCCCGCACTTGAAAAGCCCGTTCAGAAGGGGACGGTCATGTCACTACAGAGCGCGGAGATCGCCACGCTGTCCCGGGTCGCCCCAACGGCCCAGATCGGCGCTCCGTACCGGATGCTCCAGGAAGGCACCTGGCAGCGGCTGGGGCGACCCACGGAGATCGGTGCGGGCTGCGACATCGGTCATTTCTGCGTCATCGGCGAGGAGGCGCGACTCGGCGATGGCACCATTGTGGACACCTACTGCCTGGTCGAGGGTGGCGCGACGATCGGCGAACGGGTGGTCATCACCCACCGCGCCTCGGTCGGTGCCAGGGCCGTCGTCGGCGACGACAGCGTCATCGGCTGTTCGCTGATCTGCGAGCGCAGCCAGGTCGGCAAGAACTGCCGGGTGTTCGGCGACCTCGTGCACCGCCAGCTCGATCCCACCAAGCCGTGGGACGCGCCGGAAGCCGAAGAGGCCGCGCCGATCCTGGAGGACAACGTGTTCGTCGGTTGGGGCGCGACGGTGGTCGGCGGTATCACGATCGGACGCGGCAGCTACGTCTGCGCGGGTGCGACGGTCACCAAGGACATCTCCCCAGGGCAGATCGTGACCGGCGTCAACGAGGTGCACAATCCCACCGAGTGGCAAGGCGCGCTGGCCAAGTCGGACTTCTTCCCGGTGCAGAGCCCCGAATTCCCAGCTGTCGCATCCTGAGGAGCCTGACCGCACCGGCCGGAATCCTTCGGCGGGCACTTGTTCGCGGGTAACACCTCAAGGGCGCCTTCCACCGAGCAGTGCGGTGGAAGGCGCCCTTCGCGTCGGGACCTGGGGCCGCTGCGACCGAATCCGAGGAAGTTCGTCGATACGGACGAAGATCGTTACCTGCCGGTATAACATCCTTACCCAGAGCAACAGCGAGCCTTGCCGCTCTCTTCGAGTCAGGACCCTGCCCATGCCTCAGCGCGCCAACGATCAAGGCGAGTCGGCGAAGAAGCGCAAGCTCGGGACCATCGCGAGTGTCTGTGCCATCGTCGCGGTGCCCATCACAGCTGGCACCTGGTTCTTCCCCGACATTCGGCAGCTGTTGTTCGGAGGTTCGTCCGGTGCGCAGCCCTCGCCGGGTTCCTCTTCGCCGTCGCTCGCCCTGAAGTTCACCGATGAAGACGGATCATGCCTGGGCCAGATGATCGATTTCGACGCGGTGGAAGGCGACCGGGTCCGCAACCCGCTGGAGCCCTACGCCGAAGTCCCCGACGGCACCGACCTGATCTGGGACACCTGTGACGGTTCCTTCAACATCACCGGTCACCGGACCGCCGCGAGCGTAGCCCGGATGGGCAAGGACAACGAGCCGAACAGGGACGACTGCCAGCGCGCGGTGGCGCGTGCGCCGGACAGGGTCGACTGGGCCTACGAACCCAACTCGAACAGCGTCGAATCCGGCCCGGACGGCGATCTCGGGGCGGGTTCGTCCTTCTGCATCGAGACGTCCGGCGGTCTGCTGGTCCAGCTGCGGATCACGCAGGGCCCGACAACCCGGAGTGTTCCCGTCGTCGAAACCACCGTTTGGAATCCTTGATCAGGAAATCCGCACGAACACCGGGACGCGCAGGTTTGCCCAGCGGTGCTCATCACCGCGCGGCGGTGGTGCTGCCGCTCATCAGGCGCCGCGTGGTGCGCGGCGAGTAGCTGTCGCTGTCGCCAGGTGCCACCGCCATCGACCACACCTCCTGCCTGCCGCATTCGCCCCGGCCGCTCGGTGACAGCTGGTCGAGGACTATTTCGCCGAGTCGTTTTCCGTAGTCCTCAAGGGAAACCTCGAAGCTGGTCAGGGACGGCTCCAGGTACTCGCAGACCGGGTTCTTGCGGAAGCCGACCACCGCCAGGTCCCGTCCCGGTCGCACCCCCGCTCGGTGCAGTCGCCGGTACAGGCCGAGCGCCAGGGTTTCCTGGGCGAGCACCACCGCCGTCGGGCAGACCGGCATCTCCAGCAGGTGTTCCGCCAGCATTGCGCCGCCTTCGGGGGAGTCCGGAACCCGGATTTCCCAGGTGTGCTCCACCGGCACGTCGTGCTCGGCCAGGGTCCGCCGGTAGCCGTGGATGAACTCCGACGTGCTGTTGATGTCGCGGTCGTCGGAGGCGAGCGCGATCCGTTCGTGGCCGAGCGCGAGGAGTCGCTCGACCGACTGCGCGGCCACACCTTCGAAGTCGAGATCGAGCCACGCATGCTCGGCCGTACCGCCCCGACCGAGCGTGACGAACGGAACCGCGCGCTCGGCTAGGAACTCGACGCGCCGATCGGCCGGACGCGTGTTGGAGATGATGAAGGCATCGGCGACGTGCCGGTCCACCGCGTTGACCAGGAACTGGTCGGGATCGGTCGACGGCCCCACGGGCAGCAGCATCAGGTCGAGCGACTGCGTGGCCAGTACCTGCTGGAGCCCGTTGCACAAGCTGAAGTAGAAGGTCTCGCCCATCTCCGTGCGGGCGGTATTCGTTTGCATGACAAGCGCCACGGTGCCGGTGATGCCCCGGCGGAGCGTGCGCCCGGAGTGGTTGGGCTGGTAGCCGAGCCGCTCGGCGGCCGCCCTGACCCGCGCCCGCGTCTCGGCGCTCACCTCGGCCCGCGAGTTCATCGCTCGGGAGACCGTGCTGATCGACATGCCGAGCTCTGCGGCTAGCTCGCGGATTCCGATTCCGCCCTTCCGTCCCACGCGCCCATCTTGCCATGTGGAGCCACTACCGCGCCGAAAACGTTTCCGGTACTGTCTCGGCCGGCACTTCAGGTGCCACCTGCAAAACCCAACGGAGGGTCGATGTCCGAGTCGCAAATCGTCCGGAAGCTGTCGATGAGGCTGCTTCCCGTTCTCATCGCCGGTTACTTCATCGCGATCATCGACCGCGCCAACCTGGGGATCGCCGCGCTCACCATGAACGCCGACCTGGGCATCAGCGCCGTTGCCTTCGGTGTGGCGGCCAGCGTCTTCTTCGTTCCCTACGTCGTGCTGGAGGTGCCGTCCAACCTGGCGCTCGCCAGGTTCGGGGCCCGGTGGTGGCTCGCGCGCATCATGGTCACCTGGGGGATCATCGCCGCGGCCCACGCCCTGGTCTGGGACGTGCCGAGCCTGTACGTGGCCCGCGCCCTGCTCGGCGCCGCCGAGGCTGGCTTCTTCCCCGGCGTGATCTTCTACCTCACGTTGTGGTTCCCCGCCGCCTACCGCGGTCGCATCATGGCCGCCTTCACCGCGGGCATCCCGATCGCGTTGATCATCGGCACACCGTTGTCGGGTCTGCTGCTCAACCTCGAAGGATGGCTCGGCCTGCACGGTTGGCAGTGGCTGTACGTCATCGAGGGACTGCCAGCGGTGCTGCTGGGCGTGCTGATCCCGTTCGTCGTGCCGGGCACACCGGAGAAGGCGAAGTTCCTGACCGCGGAGGAGCGGACCTGGCTGGTCGAGACGTTGGCGCGGGAACGACGCGAACGCGAGGCCACCAGCGGTCGCGGCCACGGGCTCCTCAAGGTCCTGCTCAGCGCTCAGGTGATCATGTTCGCGGTCGCCTACTACGGGCTGACCAACCTCAACGGCGCTGTCAGCACCTTCCTGCCGCAGATCCTCAAGCCGTTCGGGCTGAGCAACACCGCGACTACCTTCATCGCCGCCGTCCCGTACCTGTTCGGCCTGGTCGGGATGCTCGTGCTCGGCCGCCTCGCCGACCGGTCCGGCAGACGCGCGTTCAGCCTCTACCTGGCACTCGCCATCTCGTTGGTGGGCCTGGTGGGTGCGGCCGAATTCAGCGTGCCGATCATCAAGTTGGCGATGCTGTGCGTGACGTCCTTCGGGGTGTTCGGTGTCCTGCCGGTCTTCTGGGGCCTGCCCACCGCGATGCTGACCGGGGCGGCGGCCGCTGGCGGCATCGCGCTCATCAACGCGCTCGGCAACCTCTCCAGCGTCGTCAACCCCGCCGTCATCGGCGCCATCCACGAGAAGACCGGCGACTTCAACGGCGGCTTGCTCTGGCTCGCTGGCATGTCGGTGCTGTCCATGATCGCGTTGACGATCATCCTCACCGTCTGGCGGCCGACGCGGCGAACTGAGGCGCCGACCTCCGGTCAGGCGGTGTAGCCGTGGTCATCACCGACATCCGGCTCCGCCGCGTCCGGGCGACCATGCCCACCGACGGCGACCACTGGGAAGAGCGGCTGGTCCGTCCGATCGACGTCTACCCGGAGTACCGCACCCGCGACGACCACGAAGGCGGCGTGCAGACTCCCGACGGGTTCGCCTTCATCGCCCACTTCGTCGAGATCGAGACCGACGACGGGCTGCTGGGGCGCGCTGGTCCAGTGCCGGAAACCGTCGCGTGGATCGTCGCGCGGGAGCTGCGGCCGCTGCTGACCGGCCAAGATCCGATCGCTGGCGAAAAGCTTTGGGACCAGATGCACCGCGCCCAGGTCCACGGGCGCCAAGGCGCGACCATGCTCGCCATCAGCGCCGTCGACTGCGCGCTGTGGGATCTTCGCGGCCGTCTGCTCGGCCAGCCGGTGTACCGCCTGCTCGGCGGTCCCACCCGCGACGAGGTGCCCGCGTACGCATCGATGCTGGGGTTCTCGGTGCGCGATCTCGACCGCGTGCGGGCACGGGCCATCGAGTACAAGAAACGCGGGTACCGCGCCCAGAAGTGGTTCTTCCGGCATGGTCCCGCCAGCGGGTACGAGGGCTTGCGCGCGAACGTGGACCTGGTGCGCACGGTTCGGGAAGCGGTCGGCGAGGACTACGACATCATGTTCGACTGCTGGCAGTCGATGGACGTCTCCTACGTCACCGAGCTCGCCGCGCGGATCGCACCCTACCGGCCTCGTTGGTTGGAGGAAGTAGCGATGCCGGACCGCATCGACAGCTACCGCGAGCTGCGGCAACGGCTGCGGATCCCGCTGGCCGGTGGTGAACACGAGTACACGCGGTGGGGCATGCGGCGGTTCATCGACACCGGTGCGCTTGATGTCGTCCAACCGGACATCTACTGGTGCGGCGGCCTGTCCGAAACCCTGAAGATCGCGGCCTACGCGACCGCGCACGACCTCGTGACCATCCCGCACGGCCACTCCGCGGCGGCGACGTTGCACTTCTCCCTGACGCAGTCGCCGATGCACACCCCGTACCAGGAGCACCTCGTCAAGTGGAACGCGATTCACCAGTTCTTCCTCGTGAATCCGGTGGAACCGGTAGACGGCGTGCTGCGGCCCAACGACGAACCCGGCCTCGGCATGGAAATCGACCTCTCCCGGGCGGACGCCGACGAGATCGTCTTCGCCTGACCGCCCTTCCCACCAGCCCCCGAGAAAGTGCCGTCGCATGACTGAGCTCGCGCGCGCCACGCCGCGCTGGTGGCGCACCGCCACCGTCTACCAGATCTATCCGCGGAGCTTCGCCGACTCCACCGGCGACGGGATCGGCGACCTCCGCGGCATCATCGGCAAGCTCGACTACCTCGCCGCCCTCGGGATCGGCGCGGTCTGGCTCAGCCCCGTGTACCGATCCCCGCAGGACGACAACGGCTACGACATCAGCGACTACTACGACATAGACCCGATGTTCGGCACCCTCGCGGACTTCGACGAGCTGATCGCGGCGGCGCATGCGCGGGATATCCGCGTGGTGATGGACCTCGTCGTCAACCACACCTCGGACGAGCACCCGTGGTTCGTGGCCTCGCGCGACCCGGACAGCCCGAAGCGGGACTGGTATTGGTGGCGGCAGAAGCCCAACAACTGGGGATCGCGCTTCTCCGGTCCGGCATGGGAGTTCGACGAGCAGTCCGGCGAGTACTACCTGCACATCTTCTCCCGCAAACAACCGGATTTGAACTGGGAGAACGCCGAACTGCGCGGGGAGATCCACCAGGTGATGCGCTGGTGGCTCGACCGCGGCGTCGACGGCTTCCGGATGGACGTCATCAACTTCATCGCCAAGCCCGCCGAACTCCCCGACGCGCCGGTTGCCGACGGCGCCCCCTACGGCGACGCCGAGGCGCTGTATGCGAACGGTCCGCGGCTGCACGAGTTCTTGCGGGAGATGCATCGAGAAGTGTTCGCGGGGCGGGAAGACAAGTTGCTCACGGTGGGCGAGACGCCCGGAACGTCGGTGGCGCAGGCTCGCCTGCTGACCGATCCCGCCCGCGCGGAGCTGGACATGGTGTTCCAGTTCGAGCACGTCGAGCTGGACCGCGGGCGGGACAAGTGGGACATGCGCCCGCTCGACCTGGTCGCGCTGAAACGGACCCTGGAGCGCTGGCAGTCCGGGCTGGCGGAACAGGGCTGGAACAGCCTGTACTGGAACAACCACGACCAACCCCGCGTCGTGTCGCGCTGGGGTGACGACACGACCTACCGCGATGAGTCGGCCAAACTGCTGGCCACCGTGCTCCACCTGCACCGTGGCACGCCCTTCGTGTACCAGGGCGAGGAGCTGGGCATGACGAACATGCCCTTCGACTCGATCGATGACTTCGCCGACATCCAGTCGCGCAACCACTACGCAGAGGCGACGCAACGGCTCGGCCAGCCTCCGGAGCGCGTCCTGCAAGCGCTTCGCCGACGCTCACGCGACAACGCGCGGACGCCGATGCAGTGGGACGACACGGAAAACGCCGGATTCAGCACCGGAATACCTTGGCTGCCAGTCAATCCGAACTCCACCAGCATCAATGCCGCGGCCCAGGAGAAGGATCCGGACTCGGTCCTCGCGCACTACCGCGCCTTGATCGAGCTGCGCAAGACCGAACCGCTCGTCACCGACGGCGCCTACACGCTGCTGCTCCCCGACGACGAAACGATCTTCGCGTTCACCCGGACGTCGGCCGAGAGCGGCCTGCTGGTGCTGGCCAACTTCTCGTCGCACGACATCGACGTCCCCGACCACGCCGTTGACGAATGGTCCGGAGCCCGGCTGATCATCGGCAACTACCTCCACACACCACCGGTGCTACCGAAGTCCGTGCACCTCCGCCCCTGGGAAGCCATCGTCACCAAAAACCCTGAGCGCCGATAGTCGCGCGCACGGATTTCGAGGTGAGGGGCACCCTTTACCAAGTAAGTTGGTTAAGGGTGCCCCTCACTCTTCACCCTATGGGGTGTGGATGTGGGTCCGTCGCGGGCGGTGCAGGCCGGTCAGGTCTCGGGCGACCACGGTGTTGCGGTCCGCCACGGTGTTGCCGAACGCGTACTGCGACCAGGTCCCCATGATCTCCTGGCGGCTGCGCTCGCTCCATCGGCGCGCGAGTTCGCTGCGCGACTTGTAGAAGTTCAGCGCGTAGCCGTGGGTGTGCAGCCGGAGGATGGAGAACCCACCGGGATATTCCTTGGCCGCTGCGACCTCCTGCAGCGTCACACCGGGCGCGGCCGGGCTGACCGTGCGGTGGTTGCGGTGGGTGTGGCCAGCGTGGTGCAGGAACACTCCCGGCGTCTTCGCGTACGAGTCCAATATGGATGATGATTGGGCGGCGTCCAGCGATTTGCTCGGGGTGATGGGGAAAGCCGAGTCCTGCACGACCAGCGGGTGGTGTCCGAACACGATGGTCGGCTGGTCGCGGTGGGCCGCGAGGTCGGCCTGGAACCAGGCCAGCTGGTCCGGCGACATGCCACCGGCATCGCCGCCGCTGCCCGGCTTGTCGTAGGTGTCCAGGCCGACCACGTGCAGACCGGACAGGTCCGTGGAGAAGTACGTCGGCTGGTCGCCGGGGAAGTACGCGTCGTGGAAGCAGTCGTTGCCCTGCCACTGACCGACTCGGCACGTCGAATAGGCGTCACCGATGTGCGCACGATCGTGATTTCCCCGAGTGATGAAGTAATCCTTCTGGTACTCGCCGAACCCGGACAGCAGCTGACCGGCCCGGCTGAGATCGGTCGGCAGCGCTTCGGCGGAGATGTCGCCAGCGCCCAGCAGGTAGGCGGGGTCGAAGCTCCGCACGTCCTGGACCAGCGATTCCAGCATGACCTCCGGGTACGGCGGCAGGCCGGGTTCCTGCATGATCCCGATGTACTGCGGCTGGCCGCCGACCAGGCCAGCCTGGGTCTCGCCCATGTGCAGGTCGTTGCAGAGCACGAGCGAGAACAGGTAGCTGCCCTCCGGAGCGTGCGGGGTGGTGAACGAGTAGGGGCCGCCCGTGTCGAACCCGTAGGTCGAGGTGCCCACCGCGTTTCCGGCGATGAGTGTGAACTGCATCGGCGCGGCCAACTTCCCGTTGGAACGCGCTTGGTAGTAGTAGGTCTGCCCCGGTTCGAGGTCGGTCAGCTCGACGTAGTGGTACGGCGTGTTGTCAGAAATCCCGTAGGCCACCCGGTTCAGGCGCCGCGGATTCGTGCCGTAGCGCACCTCGCCGTCGGACGGGGCGGGAACCATGCGCCCCAACCCGTCGTCGGTGCCAGCCACGCCGGTGTACCAGGTGATGACCGCGTGGTCTTCGGCGAGTGTGACCAGTTCCAGGTTGACCGGGGTCACACCATCCGTGGAGCCGTCCGGAGCGGTCGCGGCGAGGGCGCGGGCGGGGTCCATCGCGAGAAGCGGCGCGGATGCGGCTACGACAGCGGACCAACGAAGAAGTTCTCGGCGAGAGAAATCACAACCAGGCATGCGGCCGAAGCTAGGAGCCCAATGTGAACGGCAGCTTGGCGTTTGTCCCTCCGCACATGTCGCCGAGGAGAAGACGATCCCGAAACCCGACGCCCACGACATTTCTGGACGTCGCGTGGGACCGGTGGGCGCTGAGTGCCACGCTGACGGACGTTGACCGGGGAATCCGGGGCGGGGCTGGCGATTTCGCGCGCCAACCCCGATGCATCGCGAGGTGGTTGATGCCCAACGAGGTCACGCTGCGGTACACGGCCGTGCCCGGTGCGGATCATTCCGGCTTCGCGCGGTACGCGTATTTGACCATCCGTTCTAGTTTGGGTTAGCGTTGGCCGGTGGTCAGGACGAAGGAGTTCGATCCGGATGTGGTCCTGCAGCGGGCGTTGGAGCTGTTCTGGGAGCGCGGTTACGAGGCGACCTCGATGGCGGATCTGGTCGCGCATCTCGGTATTGCGCGAGCCAGCATCTACGCCACCTACGGTGGCAAGCGCGAGCTGTACCTGAAGGCGCTCGACCGGTATCTGCGGGCGCAGGATCCCAACGTGGTCGGGAGGTTGTCGCAGCCGGGGCCCGTGCTGCCAGCGCTGCGCTCGCTGGTGGACGCGTATGTCGCCGAATCCCTGGCCGACGAGCGCCATCGGGGCTGCATGGTGGTCAACGCGGCAGTGGAACTGGCGGCGCGGGACCGGGACGTGGCCAGATGGGTCCAGTTGAGCTGGGACACGCTGGAGACCGCGTTGGTCTCGGCGCTGATGCGGGCGCGGGCGCAGGGGGAGATCTCCGCCGACCGGGATCCGCGCGCGCTGGCGCGCTTCTTCCTCGTGATGCTGCAGGGCATCCGGGTGCTCGGCCGGGCCGATCCCGATCCGGCGCGGCTGCGTGACGCCGCCGAGCAGGCCATGGCAGTCCTCCGGTAGCGCCCCTCGCCGTGTGGGGTGTTTTGGCATGCTGTCAAACTAGAACGATCGATCTATTTTGGGAGTGCACTGGTCGAGTCCGCGAGGGCGTGGACGGCAGCCGTCGCAGTTGAAGATCAGGAAGGAACAGAGCGGGAATCATGAGTATCCGTTTTGCTGACAAGGTCGTCCTCGTCACCGGCGGCGGATCCGGCATCGGCCGCGCTGCCGCTGTCGCGTTCGCCCGCGAAGGTGCCACCGTTGTCGTCGCCGGACGCAACCCGGAGTCGTTGGCCCAGACGCTCGAACAGATCGAGCAGGACGGCGGGTCCGGCAGCGCCATCACCGCCGATGTCTCCAGCTCCGCTGACGTGGCCCGGCTGGTGGCGAGCACCGTGGAACAGCACGGCGGATTGCACGTGGCGTTCAACAACGCCGGTGTCTTCACAGCCGGGACGGTCGCCGACGTCGACGAAGCGGACTGGAACAACCTGATGGCCATCAACCTCACGGGTGTGTGGCTGTCGATGAAATACGAGATCACCCACATGCGAGACCACGGTGGCGGTGTCATCGTCAACACCGCCTCCAATCTCGGCGTCCACCTGCGCCCCGCGTCGGTGGGCGCGTATGCGGCCTCCAAAGCGGCGGTCAGCATCCTGACCCGCACAGCGGCCAGGGATTACATCGGCGACGGGATCCGCATCAACGCGATGAGCCCAGGGCCGATCGAAACGTCCATGTCCCGGCGGCCGGGTGAGACCGAGGCCGATCAGGCCGAACGCATGAAGACGGCGCTGCCGATCGGCCGCGTCGGGACCTTGGACGAAGCCACCGCGGCGGTGCTTTGGCTTGCTTCCCCGGAATCCAGCTTCGCCGTCGGACACGACCTCGTCCTGGACGGCGGGGCCAGCGCATGACCTGAACGTTGACGTCGCCGAGCCCCAGCTGAGCTACGTCGCCGATGTGCTCGTCGACGCGCTTGTGGCGCATCCTGTTCGTGGCACCGTGCTGGATCTGTCGGGTGGTCCTCGAAGACTGCACCGGTCGAGGACGCCCGAACACTGCGGTCGGTTGGTGCCCCACGTGCCGAGATCTGTCGGAAAGCCGTGTCGCAACCGGCTTCTGACGTTGGTGAAGTGTTTTCCTGTTGGCCATGGCGAGATCGCAGCAGTGGCGACGGGCTCGGTGAAGATTTCCGCCCGTGAGAACTACGACCATGCGCCTCTTCGGCGCCGGTGCTCTCTCCGCTGCCCTGGTCATGGGCTCGGTGGCACCTGCTCTCGCCGAGCCCGTTGGCGCGGGCGACTCCCCGATCGATTCCGCCCCGGCCCTCCTCGGCGCGGATCCATCCGCGGGCCGTACTCCGGCGGCGTCCTCTCGGCTCGACGAGCCGAGCCTGGTCCTCGGGGATTCCGGTGGCCAGCGCATCATGATCGACAAGACCGAGCGGCCGGTGGCGCCAGGACTGGAGCTGAGCTCCTTCCAGTGGCTGGATGCTGCCGGGTTCCTGCGCGGTGATGCGCTCGTCGCCGATCTCGGCACCCAGGGCCTGTCCGGTGACTACCTGTTCCCAGGTGAGGTCGCCAAGGGCGAGGCACTTTCCCAGCAGGCCGAACGCGAACACGCCGTTGCGGCCGTGAACGGGGATTTCTTCGACATCAACAACTCCACCGCGCCGCTGGGTGTCGGCCTGTCCAAGGACGGCATGGTCAAGGGACCGGTGCCGGGTTGGAACCACGCCGTCGGCATCGACGCCCAGGGCATCGGCCGGATGACCGAGATGTTCCTCGAAGGGTCGGTGTCCATGCCGGGGCCGCGCACCGCGCGCCTCGACGGGCTCAACCAGCACCAGCTCCCACCTGGCGGAATCGGCGCGTACACCTCGCTGTGGGGCTCCTACACCCGCGCGCCCGCGACGGCCGGTGCGAGCCGGGTCCGCGAAGTGACCGTCGTCGACGGCAAGGTGACGACCGTCGCGACCGAGGCCGGTTCCGGCGCTATCGCGGAAAATTCGCTCGTGCTGGTCGGCTTGGACGCCGGGGCGGACGCGCTCGAACCGCTGCGGGTGGGCGACGCTGTGTCGCTGAACTACGCGCCGCGCTCCGACGACGGCCAGATGTCCTTCGCGGTAGGCGGGAACACGGTCCTGCTGCGTGACGGCGTTGTGCAGCCGCAGGATGACCAAGCGGTGCATCCCCGCACGTCGGTCGGATTCTCGGCGGACGGCAGGAAGATGTTCCTGGTCACCATCGACGGCCGGACCCGCGAGAGCCGGGGCATGACCTACCAGGAACTCGGCGCGTTCATGAAAGAACTCGGCGCCGATGACGCGCTCAACCTCGACGGCGGCGGATCCTCGACGCTGGTCGCCCGCGAGGCGGGCGAGCCGGGTGTGGACGTCGAGAACGATCCCTCCGATGGCGCCGAGCGACCTGTCCCGAACGGTTTGGCGCTCTTCGCCGCGCAGGGCAGTGGTCGCCTCACCGGCATGCGCGTGGTGCCCGCCGCCGACGAGGAAGACGAGTCGCTGAGCCGCGTTTTCCCCGGCCTGACGAGGAAACTCGCCGCGCTCGGCTACGACGAGACGTACGCGCCGGTGGCCGCCGACCCGCACTGGCAGGTGCAACCCGCCACCGTCGGCCAGATCGGGAAGGACGGCACGTTCACCGCCGCGAACTCCGGTGACGCCGAGGTGATCGCGAACGACCACCAGGCGTCCGGGAAGCTGCTGGTGACGGTGCTCGGCCCGCTCGCCCGCACGCGAGCCGACATCGACAAGGTCGTGCTGGCGAATCCGCAGGCCACCGGGACGTTCGGCATCGTCGGCTATGACCGCGACGGGTTCCAGGCGCCCATCGATCCGGCGGACGTCGAGCTGGACTACGACCGCTCGCAGTTGGACATCACGCCCACGGCCGAGGGCACCTTCCAGGTCCGGGCGAAAGCCGACCGCGTCGGTTCCGTCGTCACCGCGACAGTGCGCGGCGTCGTCACCCACGTGCCGGTCAGCGTCGGCCTCGACGACGTGGTGGTCGCCGACTTCGCAGACGCCGCGCAGTGGAAGTTCGGCACGGCGCGCGGCAGCGGCTCGGTCGAACCCGCCACCGGCCGCGACGGCGGCCCCGCGCTGAAGTTGTCGTACGACTTCACGCAGTCGACCGCGACGCGGACGGCCTACGCAACTGCTCCGGCGCCCATCCAACTGCCCGGCCAGCCGCTTTCGGTGGGCGCATGGGTCTACGGCGAGGGCAAGGGCGAGTGGACCGCCTTCACCATCGTCGACGCCGAAGGCACCTCGCAGTCGCTGTACGGCCCCTACATCACCTGGACCGGATGGCAGTACGTGGAGGTGCCGATTCCGCAGACCGTCGCATTCCCGGTGACGGTGACCCGGTTCTACACGATCGAGACGTCCGCGACCCGCCAGTACACCGGATCCGTGCTCGTCGACGACATCACGGCCAAGGTGGCGCCGCAGGTGGCGGTGCCCGCCTCACCGCGAGTGGAAGACCCGGTCGTCGTGCAGGACGGCTCGGTGGCCGGAGATGACCGGCGCTGGCGCTTCGCCGTGGTCTCCGACGCCCAGTTCATCGCGGCCGACCCGAACAGCCCGCTGGTCGAAGCGGCCCGGCGGACGTTGCGCGAAGCGGTGGCGGCGAACCCGGACTTCATCGTCATCAACGGTGACTGGGTGGACACCGGATATCCCGAGGACCTCGCGCTCGCGCACCGCGTCATAGACGAGGAGATCGGCGACAAGGTGCCGTGGTACTACAACCCCGGCAACCACGAGGTCTACGGTTCCGGGAACCAGGCGAACTTCCGCGCCGAATTCGGGGAGACGCACCGGAGTTTCGACCACAACGGCACGCGGTTCGTGCTGCTCGACTCGTCGCTGGGCACCCTGGGCGGCGGCGGGTTCGACCAGTGGACGATGCTGCGCGGGGCCCTCGACGGCGCGGCGAAGGACGCCAACATCAACGGCGTCGTCGCGATGTGGCACCACCCGCCGCGCGACCCCTCGCCGCTGCAGAACAGCCAGCTGACCGATCGAACCGAAGCCGAGGTGGTCGAGCAGTGGTTGGCCGACTTCCGCCGCGACACCGGAAAGGGCGCGGCCTTCATCGGCGGGCATGTCGGTTCGTTCTCGGCGAACAGCGTCGACGGCGTCCCGTACATCGTGAACGGCAACGCCGGTAAGACGCCATCGACGCTGCCGACCGACGGCGGGTTCAACGGCTGGTCGCTGGTGGGCATCGACCCGAACGGCGAGCGAGCACCGGAGGCCGACCGGCACCGCACGGCGCCCGAATCGCGTTCCGAGCGGCCGTGGTTGCGCGTCGAGTTCCGACCGCACGTCGACGGCCTCGCCCTCGATCCGATCGGAGAACTGCGCACCGGTACGACGACCACTGTGCACGCAACGGTGACCCAGCACGGCACCGCGGTGCCCGTCGCGTACCCGGTGAGTGCGGACTGGTCCGGTGCGCAAGGTGTCCACGTCGGTCCGGTGGAGCAGGCTGATCCGCTCGACATCGCCAGCTACGACCCGCGCACCGGAGTGCTAACCGCACTGCGTTCCGGCAGCGGTGCGCTGACGGTGACGGTGAACGGTGCTACCACCACCGTGCCGGTGAACGTCAAGGCCGCGTAGCCGGAATCCCGGTGCCCCGGCCGTCACGATCGGCCGGGGCACCGGTATGTTCGGTATCCATAGTGGACGATTGCTGTTCAGTTTCCGGTAGCGGGCGATGAGGGCGGCGAACTCGTCGAGTTTTCGGAGCGTGGCGGATTCCGGCATCGTTGGCAGCAACGCGCCGGGTGAGGAAAGTGGCGATTCCGAACTTCACGCTGCTTTCGACTCTCTTGGCCAAAGCGGCAAGGAGCGGTTGACGTGCTTCGCGCTGGTCGTGAGCGGTAATGGTCGTTCTGACGGCCCTTAGCACTCACGACCTGGTGCATCCGGGTTCAGGGGTGGGGGGTGAGGTAGCCGCCCATTTTTTGGAAGTAGTCCGTTGCCGCGTGTTCGATGCCGTCTTCGGTGCGCAGTCTTTCGATCACCAGGCCGGGGTTCTGGCCGTAGCGGGCGTTCGCGCCAGCCGTGATCACCACGCCGTCGCCTTCCGGGATGAAGATCCGTCCCGGCGTGCCGCCGTACCTCGCCTTCGACACCGACGCTCGCAGCAGCCGGATTCGTTCGCCCTTGTGGAAGGTGAACGCGTTCGGGTACGGGTCGGACTGCGCTCGCACGAGTCGGTCGATGTCCTCGGCGGGCCACGTCCAGTCGATCCGACTGTCCTCCATGGAGCGCTTGTGGAAGAAGCTGGCCTTCGTCCGGTCCTGCGGTGTCCAGTCGGTGCGGCCGGAGGCGATCAGCGCGACCGCTTCGGTGACGAGCGGGTTGATGAGATCCACCGTCTTGTGGAACAGGTCCGTCGCGGTGTCCCGCGGCCCCACTTCGACCGCGCGCTGGAGCACGATCGGTCCCGCGTCCAGCTCGTCGTTCATCATGTGGGCCGTCACGCCCACCTCCTTCTCGCCGTTGATCAGCGCCCAGATCAGCGGGGAGAAACCGGCGTACGCGGGAAGCAGCGAGTCGTGCACGTTGAGCGTGCCGTGGCGCGGCAGCGTGAAGATCTCCGGTGGGATCCACGTCCGCCAGTTGTTGGCCACGATGAGGTCCGGCTGGATCTCGCGGAGCCGGGCGGTCAGCTCGTCGTCGGGGCGGTTGCGCAGCACCACTTCGGCACCGTGCTGCGCGGCCAGGTCGGCCACCGAGTCGGCCCAGATCTTCTCGTAGGCGTGGTCGGACTTCGGGTGGGTGACCACCAGCGCGACCTCGTGCTCCGAGTCCAGCAAAGCCTGGAGGGTGCGGTGCCCCCACGTCTGGTAGCCGAACATCACGATGCGCATGGGGCTCCTCCCCGGACGACGCCAAACCGGCGCTAGTCAAGCAAGGCTTGCCTAATTGCACAAGGCTGTCGAGCGGGATGAGGATCACTCCGAAAGGACTATCTGAGGTAAGGCTTAGTTAGGTTAGGGTTGCCTCTGTTTGGCTGATCACGGCGATGGGACAGGCATGTCAGAGGCACGGCTGCGCAGCGGTACACCCGTCTACGACCTGGTCGGAGTGGGTTTCGGCCCGTCGAACCTGGCGCTGGCGATCGCGGTGAGCGAGCACAACGCCGCAGGCCAGGAGACCGTCACGGCGCACTTCCTGGAGCGGCAGGAGCGCTTCGGGTGGCATCGCGGGATGCTCATCGACGACGCGACCATGCAGGTCTCGTTCCTCAAGGACCTGGTGACCCAGCGCAATCCCGCCAGCCGCTTCAGCTTCCTGTCGTACCTGCACGCGCAGGACCGGTTGGTCGACTTCATCAACCACAAGAGCCTGTTCCCGCTGCGCATCGAGTTCCACGACTACTTCGAGTGGGCGGCGGCACAGGTCGACGACATGGTGTCCTACGGGCACGACGTCGTCGCCGTGCGGCCGGTCCTGGACGGTGCCGAGCTGGCGTTGTTCGACGTCGAGACCGCGACCGGTGAGGTGTACCGGGCGCGCAACGTGGTCGTGGCGACCGGCCTGCGGCCGAGGCTGCCCGACGGGGTGGCGGCTTCCGACCGCGTGTGGCACAACTGCGAGCTGCTGCACCGCGTCGACGGCGTCGAGCCGGACGAGGTGTCGCGGTTCGTCGTGGTCGGCGCCGGGCAGAGCGCCGCCGAAGTGACGGCCTTCCTGCACGAGCGGTTCCCGAACGCCGAAGTGTGCTCGGTGTTCGCCAGGTTCGGCTACAGCCCGGCGGACGACAGCCCGTTCGCGAACCGCGTATTCGATCCGGCGGCGGTGGATGCCTTCTACGGGGCGCCCGAGGACGTCAAGCGGCAGATCATGGCTTACCACGCAAACACGAACTATTCCGTGGTCGACCTCGACCTGATCGAAGAGCTGTACCGCAGGGTGTACCGCGAGAAGGTGCTCGGGGGCCAGCGGTTGCGGATCCTCAACGTGTCGCGCGTGGCAGACGTCGCCGAGGCGGACAACGGAGTGCGCGTCACGGTCGACTCGCTCAGCACCGGCGAGCGCACCGTGCTCGACGCCGATGTCGTGGTCTGCTCGACCGGCTACCAGCCGTCCGATGCGCTGCCGCTGCTCGGGGATGTCGCGCACCACTGCGCCCGCGACGAGCAGGACCGGTTGCTCATCGAGCGCGACTACCGGGTCCGGACCGCGCCCGCCGTGACCGGTGGGGTCTACCTGCAAGGCGGGTGCACCGAGCACACGCACGGAATCACGTCCTCGCTGCTGTCGAACAACGCCGTGCGATCCGGGGAGATTCTTCAGTCGGTGCTGGACCGGCGGCGTGCCTGGGGGAACGGGCGGACTGCCGCGTACGCGGTCAGTGGCAACACGGTTGTGTGAGAGAAGCAGGAAGGTAGATCTCGATGTCCCTCATTTCCCTCAAACCGGCGAAGGCGTGGTTGCGCCTGCCAGCGATGCTGGTCGCGATGGTGCTGACCGCGATCCTCGCCGGTTGCGGTGCCAGCGGTGGTGCTGGTGGTGATGCGCCCTCGGCCGTGCCGGGCGGCGTTTTCCCGGTCACGGTCGAGCACCTGTACGGGACGACTGAGATCAAGTCGCCACCGAGCCGAGTGGTAACCCTCGGACTGTCCGATCAGGACGCCGCGCTCGCGCTCGGTGTGAAGCCGGTCGGCGTCGTGGACTGGTTCAAGGAGCGCCCGTACGGCAAATGGCCGTGGACGAAGGACCTGTGGAGCGGCACCCAGCCCGAGATCGTGGGTGAGCGCGAGGAGTACAACATGGAGAAGATCGCGCAGCTCCGCCCCGACCTGATCATCGCGGCCTATTCGGGCATGAGCAAGGAGCAGTACGACACCCTCTCGCAGATCGCTCCGGTCGTCGCCCAGCCCAAGGGCTACCAGCCCTACCTGGCGCCGTGGCAGGCGTTGTCGTTGCAGGTCGGCAAGGCGCTCGGCCAGGAGGCCAAGATGACCGAGCTGATCAACCAGACGCAGCAGAAGTTCGCCGACGTCCGCCAGCAGCACCCCGAGTGGGCCCAGCAGACGCTGGCCGTCGCCGACAGCTTCGAGGCCGGGGTGTACGACGCGTTCACCAGCACCGACGCGAAGGCCCTGTTCTTCAAGGAACTGGGTTTCCCGCTCGTCGCGGACATCGACCGGCAGGCGCAGGCCGGTGCCAACACGCTGAAGATGAGTTCCGAGCAGCTGCCGATGCTCGACGTCGACCGCCTGGTGTGGGTCACGTCAAGCGAGCAGGCCAACGACCGCATCAGGGCGGAACCGCTGTACCAGCGGCTCAAGGTGCACCAGGAGGGCCGCGACATCTTCGTGCCGTACGAGAACCCGGATGTCGGCGCGGCGTTCTCCTTCAACACCGTTTTGTCGATCCCCTATGCCATCGACCAGATGGTGCCGCTGCTGACCAAGTGACTGTTCCAGAAGAGGTTTGCGTTGCGGTGCGGGTGGCGGAACCTCAGAAGCCGCCTCGCTGTGGGATCCCCGACATCATGTACTTCCAATTCGCAGTTTCACTGCACTGTCGGGGCTGTCCTCCCGAGGCGACGTCTGAGAACCCGCGGCGGCGCGAGCTGAGTCCCACACCGCAAGCGGCTGCGCCGCTTACAAAACAGACCCCATTGTTGGAAAGGGCTTTCCCTCGATGTTCGGCGTTCCACTCACGCGTGCGCAGGCTGGGATTTGGCGTGCGCAGCAACTCGAACCGGACAACCCGGTCTACAACATCGCCTGGTACCTGGACATCCGCGGCGAGGTCGATCCGGACCGGCTCGCCGCGGCGGTGCGGCAGGCGGTGGGCGAGGCCGAAAGCGTGCACGTGCGATTCGCCGACATCGACGGGACGCCGCAGCAGGTTCCGGCGCTGGCCGACCCCGCGCCGGAACTGCTCGACTTCACCGCCGAACCCGATCCGGAGGCGGCGGCCAGCTCGTGGCTGCGCGCCGACCTCGCCACGCCCGCAGACCTCGGGCGCGGTCCGCTGTTCCGGCAGGCGCTGATCAGGGTCGGTGCCGACCGCGTCTGGTGGTACCAGCGCTACCACCACCTCGTCATGGACGCCTACGGCTGCCTGCTGGTCACCCAACGGGCTGGCGAACTGTACGCGGGCGAGGCCGCGACGCCCTTCGGGCCGTTGACGCGGCTCCAGGACGCCGACAGCGCCTACCACGACTCCGATCAGTACACAATGGACAGGGAGTTCTGGCACGGCCGGTTCGCGGACCGTCCCGAACCGGTGCGGCTGTTGGAACTCGCGGATGCGCAGTCCCGCGCTGTCGTACGCCGGACGGCCGAGCTGTCCGTCGAACGAACCGAGGAATTGCGGGAACTGGCCGCACAGCGCGGAACCCGTTTGTCGCGCGTCGCGATCGCCGCAGTCGCCGCCTACACGCACCGTGCTACCGGGGCGACCGATGTCGTGCTCGGCGTCCCGGTCACCGCGCGACTCGACGGGGATGCCCGTGCGGTGCCGGGCATGGCGTCCAACGTGCTGCCGCTGCGCATCGCCGTGCGCCCGGACACCACCCCGACGGAGCTGATCGCCCGTGTCGACGAGGGCATCCGCGAGCTCACCGAGCACAGCCGCTACCGCGGCGAAGACCTCGCGCGCGAGCTCGGATTCGGCGGTCTGGCACAGCTAGTCGGTCCGACGGTCAACGTGATCACCTTCGGTCGGCAGTTGCGCTTCGGCGGCGACGCCGTCGACTTCCGGGACATCGCGCTGGGGCCGGTCAACGACCTGTCGATCGTCTGCTGCGAGCGCTGGGCGGATTACGGCCTGCTCATCGAATTCGACGCCGACGCGGCCGGGTGCGACGCCGCGCTGCTGGCCGAGCACGAACGCCGCTTCCTGGCGGTGCTCGACGCGATGATCGACCACCCGAACCTGCCGCTGGGATCGATCGAGGTCACCACTGCTGATGAGCGCGCTCAACTGCTCGAATTCGGCACCAGTGAGCGGCCGGTCACCGAGCTGACGTGGCCAGCCGCGTTCGAACGGCAGGCGCGGCGTTCGCCCGATGCGGTCGCCGTGGTCTGCGAATCCGAGCAGCTGAGCTATGCCGAGTTGAACGCCGCTGCCAACCGGTTCGCCAGGTGGTTGCGCGGCGAGGGCATCGGTGCCGAAGACGTCGTCGCGGTCGCGGTGCCCCGCTCGATCGACATGGTGATCGCGCTGCTCGGCGTGCTGAAGTCCGGTGCCGCGTACCTGCCGCTCGACCTCGACCACCCGCAGGACCGCATCGACTTCATGGTTGCCGACTCCGGCGCGAAGTTGACGGTGTCCAATGTCGACCACGAACTGCTGGTCGGGTTCGACGGCGCGGATCTGGACGTCGAGATCGGCCTGCACAACGCCGCCTACGTCATCTACACCTCCGGCTCGACGGGCACGCCGAAGGGCGTCGTGGTTTCGCACGAGGGCGTCGGCAGTCTCATCGCCACTGCTGTCGACCGGCTCGGTGTCGACGCCACCAGCCGCGTCGCGCAGTTCGCGTCCGTCGGCTTCGACGTGACCGTGTGGGAGCTGACGATGTCGCTGTGCGTCGGCGGCCGCAGCGTCATCGTGCCCGCCGAACGCCGCGTGGCCGGACCCGAACTCACCGACTACCTCGGCGAACACGGCGTGACGCACATGGCCCTGCCGCCTTCGCTGGTGGCCGCGCTGCCGACCAGGTGTGAACTGCCGGAGGGCGGCGTGCTGGTCGTCGGCACCGAGACCGTGCCGCCCGAGCTGATCGCGCGTTGGTCGAAGCGGATGCGCGTGGTCGCGGCATACGGGCTCACCGAGGCGACGGTGAACTCCACGCTGTGGTTGGCCGAAACTGACTGGGACGGTCCGGTCCCGATCGGCAAGCCCGATCCGAACACGCACGCCTACGTGCTCGACTCGGCGTTGCGCCCTGTTGCTGTCGGTGCGGTGGGCGAGCTGTACGTGGGTGGCCGGGGCCTGGCCCGCGGCTACCGGGGCAGGCCGGGGCTGACCGCGCAGCGGTTCGTGCCCGACCCGTTCGGCCCGCCCGGCAGCCGCATGTACCGCACCGGTGACCGGGTGCGCTGGCGCGCCGATGGCACCCTCGACTTCCTCGGCCGCGTCGACAACCAGGTCAAGCTCCGCGGGCACCGCATCGAACCGGGTGAGGTCGAGAACGTCCTCATGGCCCACCCGCTCGTGGCGCAGGCAGCGGTGGTGGTGCGCGAGGACCACCGTGGCGTCAAGCGGTTGGTCGGCTACGTCGTCGCCGAGCCGTCGTTCGCCGACGAATGGCGCGACTACGCTGCTCGAAGCCTGCCCGAGTACATGGTGCCGTCGGCGTTGGTCCACCTCGACGCGTTGCCGCGGACGCCCAACGGCAAGATCGACAAGCAGGCCCTGCCCGATCCCGACTGGACGGCGCTCGTCGGGGATGTCCAGCCGCGCACGCCGGGGGAGTGGATCCTCGCGACCGTGATGGCCGAAGTGCTCGGCCTGCCGAACGTCGGTGTGCACGACAGCTTCTTCGAACTCGGCGGCGACAGCATCATCGCGATCCAACTGGTCAGCGGTGCCCGCAAAGCAGGACTTGCCATCACCCCCAGGGATGTCTTCCGGTGCCGCACGGTCGCCGGGCTCGCCGAAGTCGCCGGGAAGCCGGAAGTTCGGCACGTCGTGGACCTGGACGACGACGCATTGCCGGTGTCGCCGTTGCAGGAAGGGTTCTTCTTCCACTCCCGATTCGACGAGCAGGATTCCTACGTGGTCCAGGAGATCTTCGAGATCTCCGGGCAGGCTGACGCCACCGCGCTGCGCCGTGCGCTGCAAAGCCTGCTGGATCGGCATCCGCTGCTGCGGGCCGGTTTCCGCCAGTTGCCGGATGGACGCATCGTGCAGCGCCTGGCCAAGCACGTCGAGCTGCCCTGGCGCGAGGACACCGACCTCGACACCGCCACGGACCGGGACCGGGCCGAAGGTTTCGACCTCGCCGACCCTCCACTGCTGCGAGCGACGCTGGTCGGCTCGAAGCTCGTGCTCACGCTGCACCACATCATCGCCGACGGCTGGTCGGTGTCGATCATGCTCCGCGAGCTGGAAGCCCTCTACTCGGGCGCGGAACTACCCCCGGCACCCGATCATCGCGGATACCTGTCGTGGCTGGCCGGACGGGATCGCGAAGCGGCGCGGGAGGCATGGCGGACCGAACTGTCCGATGTGGAGCCTGCGAAGCTGATCAACAGCGAGCCTGGCGAGCCCGGCCGCGTCGACGTGTCGCTGCCCGACGAGCTGACCGGTGAACTGGCCCGCTTGGCGAAAACCCGCGGCCTGACCCTGAGCACGGTCCTGCACGGGGCGTGGGGTCTGCTGCTCGGCGGGCTCACCGGTCGTGCCGATGTGGTGTTCGGCAGCACGGTGTCCGGTCGTCCGACCGACATCGAAGGCATTGAGCACAGCGTCGGACTGTTCATCAACACAGTTCCCGTGCGTCTGCGGTTGCGCGCGGCGGACACCGTGGCCACCGTTCTGGCGCGGTTGCAGGAGGAGCAGGCCGCGCTGCTGGACCACCAGCACCTCGGCTTGTCCGACATCCAGCGCGGCACCGGCGAGCTGTTCGACACGCTGGTCGTGGTCGAGAACCAGCCGATGCACGCCGACTGCGGGATGATCACGGACGTCGAGGTCCGCGACGCGGTGCACTACCCGCTGGCCCTGGTCGCGCATCCCGGCGAACGGCTGCAACTCCGCTTCCAGCACCGCATCGACGACGACCTGGCCCGCGAGTTCGCGGATCGCTTCGTGCGCATCCTCGGAGCAGTAGCCAGCGATCCTCACCGGGCGGTGGCACGCCTGACCCTGCTGGCGGAGTCGGAACAACAGCGTCTTCGCGAACTGGGCGACACTGCGCATCCGGTACCGGAGCGCACCTTGGTGTCGGCGTTCAACGAGCAACTCACGCGCACACCCGAAGCGAACGCAGTCCGCTACGAGGGCGCGGAACTGACCTACGCGGAACTGGACCGGCAGGCCGAGGCCCTTGCCCGCAGGCTGCGCGCGAGGGGCGCCGGGCCGGAGCAGGTGGTGGCGGTGGCGGTCCCGCGATCGGCTGAGCTGGTCGTGGCGCTGCTGGGCGTGCTGAAGTCCGGTGCCGCTTACCTGCCCGTTGATCTCGACTACCCCGCAGACCGGGTCGCGTTCATGCTCGCCGACTCGGGAGCCCGCCTGGTCGTGACCCAGTCGGACATCGAGTTGCCGGGTGGGCTTGAGCGGATCGTCGTCGGCGACCGCGAAGAGGTCGCCGATGTCCCAGCGGTGCAAGCGAAACCGGATCAGCCCGCGTACCTGATCTACACCTCCGGATCGACGGGGCGGCCCAAGGGCGTGGTCGTGACGCACCGCGCGATCGTCAACCGGCTCGCCTGGATGCAGGGCGCCTACGGGCTCACCACCGACGATCGGGTGTTGCAGAAGACCCCGTCGAGCTTCGACGTGTCGGTGTGGGAGTTCTTCTGGCCGCTGCTGGAAGGCGCGGCAGTAGTGCTGGCCAGGCCCGACGGACATCGCGATCCTGCGTACGTGGCCGAGCTCATCCGCGAGGAGCAGATCACCACCGCGCACTTCGTGCCGTCGATGTTGGCGGCGTTCTTGTCGGTCGTGAAGGGCGCCGAGTGGGCAGGCAGCCTGCGCCGGGTGTTCTCCAGCGGCGAGGCGCTCGGCGGGGATGTCGCGAATCGCTGGCTGGACCTCACCGGGGTGCCGCTGCACAACTTGTACGGCCCGACCGAGGCGGCCGTGGACGTCACGTGGTTCCCGTTCACCGGTGACGCCGATACAACCGTGCCCATCGGGTGGCCGGTGTGGAACACGCGGCTTCACGTGCTGGACCAGTTCCTGCGCCCACTGCCCGACGGCGTGCCGGGGGAGCTGTACCTGGCGGGCGTGCAACTCGCGCGCGGTTACCACGGACGGCCGGACCTGACCGCTGAGCGATTCGTCGCAGACCCATTCGGCGCGCCCGGCGAGCGCATGTACCGAACCGGAGACCTGGTGCGACGCCGCAGCGACGGCGCGATCGAATACCTCGGTCGCACCGACCGGCAGGTCAAGATCCGCGGCAACCGGCTCGAACTCGGGGAGGTCGAAGCCGCCCTGTCGCGGCAACCGGGTGTGGCGCAGGCAGCCGTGATCGCACGGGACGGCGCGCTCGTCGGCTACGTGGTCGCGCAGCATCCCGCCTTCGAGGAATGGCGGGCGCAGCTCGCGACGCAACTGCCTGAGTACATGGTGCCGAGTGCTTTCGTCGTGCTCGATGAATTCCCGCTGACCCCGAGCGGCAAACTGGACCAGAACGCGCTGCCCGCACCGTCGGTGATCCCGACCCGGTCCCGTCCACCGCGCAACGAACGGGAACGGGTGCTGTGCGAGATCGTCGCGTCGGTGCTCGGGTTGCCCGAAGTGGGCGCGGAGGACGACTTCTTCGTGCTCGGCGGGGACAGCATCACTTCGATCGCCGTGTCCACCCAGGCCCGCGAGCGCGGTCTGGAGATCGGCCCGCGCGAGGTGTTCGAGCGCCGGACGCCCGCCGCGCTCGCCGCGTCCGCAGGGGCGAGCATCGACGGCGACCTGGAACTGGCCGACCTCGGACTGTCCGATGAGGAGCGTGCGCGAGTCCAAGCGCTGACCACGCACGAGGTGGCGGACATCTGGCCGCTGTCGCCGTTGCAGGAGGGGCTGTACTTCCACTCCACCTACGACGAGAGCGCGCTCGACGTCTACATGTCCCAGGAGACCCTGGACTTCGACCACGTGCTGGACGCCGCCCGGCTTCGCGATGCGTGTGCGGCGTTGTTGAAGCGAAATCCCAGTCTGCGAGCCGGTTTCACCAGCGACGGCCTGCCGCGTCCGGTGCAGTTCATCGTGGCCGACCCGGAGATCCCGCTGGTCGAGGTGCACGTTTCGGCGTCGTCCGAGTCCGAGCGGGTCACCGAACTGCTCGACGCCGACCGCCGACAGCGCTTCGACCTGGCCGCGCCGCCACTGTGCCGCCTGTTGTTGATCCACCTCCCCGACGGCCGGGACAAGCTCGTCATCACGCACCACTTGGCGCTGTGGGATGGCTGGTCGGCGTGGCTGTTCCTGGAGCAGCTGTGCACGCTGTACGAGCAGGCGGGCGATGACGCCGAGCTCGCGGCGCCCGGCTCGTACCGGGACTACCTCGCCTGGCTGGAGCGGCAGGATTCCGAGACCGCCACCGCCGCATGGCGGGAAGCGCTCGCGGGGCTCGACGAACCCACAGTTGTCGCCCCGGCCGGTCAGAGCCGTGAGCCCGTCATCCCCGCCGAGTTCGACGCGCTGCTGTCGCAGCAGACCAGCGACCGGCTGCGGGATACGGCCCGTCGGCACGGGATCACGCTGAACACGCTGCTGCACGCCGCATGGGGACTGGTGCTGTCCAGCACGGTTGGACGGCAGGACGTGGTGTTCGGCGCTGCGGTCGCGGGCAGGCCGGTCGAAGTGCCGAACGTGGCGAACGTGATCGGGATGTTCCTCAACACCATCCCGACACGGGTCACGTTCAACCCGCGCGAACCGGTGCTTGACCTGCTGCGGCGCATGCAGGCCGAGCGGGCGGCGCTGATGCCCTACGAGTACGTGCAGCTCGGCGAGTTGCAGCGGGCGGCGGGGCACCGGCAGTTGTTCGACACGCTTTTCGTGCTGCGCACCGCCGACGGCGAGGACCGCCGGTCCGAACTCCGGGAGCGGCACGGCATCACCGAAGTGTCCAACGTGGACGGAACCCACTTCCCGCTGACGCTGATCGTGACTCCGGAAGCTCGTCTCAGGGTCACCCTCGCCGCCCGCCCCGACCTGTTCGGCGCCGACGCCGCGGGCACGATCCTGGAACGCTTCACCACGATCCTGCAACGACTGGCCGCCGACATGTCCACGCCCGTGGGCGCGGTCGACGTGCTGACCGACGACGAGCGGCGTGTCCTGAGCAGCGAGTGGAACGCGCCCGACCGGCCCATCGGTGACGACACCGTCGCCGACCTGCTGGCCGCGCAGGCCGCCCGCACCCCGGACGCCGTTGCGCTGGTGTTCGGGTCGCTCTCGCTGACCTACGCCGATCTGGACGCCCGGATCAACCGACTGGCACGGCTGCTGCTGGCGCGCGGTGCGGGGCCGGAGAAGGTGGTCGCGCTCGCGCTGCCGCGCTCGATCGAAATGGTTGCCGCCCTGTTCGCGGTGTTGCGCACCGGCGCGGCGTACCTGCCGCTGGACCTGGACCACCCCGCCGAGCGGCTGCATCTGATGATCGACGACACCAACCCGTTGTGCGTCCTCACCACCAAGAACGTCGACGACCGCTTGCAGCGCCCGACGGTGGTGCTCGACGACCCGGCGGTCGCGGCGGAACTGGACCGGATGTCCGCCGATCCGATCGGCGACGACGAGCGGCCCGCTTTCGCGCACGGCATCCCGCACCGGCTCGAACACCCCGCTTACGTGATCTACACGTCCGGTTCGACCGGGAAACCGAAGGGCGTGGTCACCCCGTACCGGGGGTTGACCAACATGCAGCTCAACCACCAGGAAGCCATCTTCGGCCCGGCGATCGCCACCGCGGGTGGCAGGCGACTGCGCATCGCGCACACCGTGTCCTTCGCGTTCGACATGTCATGGGAGGAACTGCTCTGGCTCGTCGAGGGCCACGAGGTCCACATCTGCGACGAGGAACTGCGCCGCGATGCCGAAGCGCTGGTCGCCTATTGCGACGAGCACCTGATCGACGTCGTGAACGTCACCCCGACCTACGCGCAACTGCTCATCGAGGAGGGCCTGTTGCAGGGCCACGTCCCGCCGCTGGTGCTGCTCGGCGGCGAGGCAGTGCCGGAGGCGGTGTGGACCCGGCTCGCCGACACCGACGGCACGTACGGCTACAACCTTTACGGGCCGACCGAGTACACCATCAACACCCTCGGCGCATCTACAGTGGACAGCCCGACTCCGGCGGTGGGACGTCCCATCTGGAACACCCGCGCCTACGTCCTGGACGCCCACCTTCGGCCGGTTCCGGACGGCTGTCCAGGTGAGCTCTACATCGCCGGTATCGGTCTCGCTCGCGGTTACCACCGACGTCCGGAACTGACCGCGGAGCGGTTCGTCGCCGACCCGTTCGGGCCGCCGGGCACGCGCATGTACCGCACCGGTGACCTGGTGCGCACCAGGCCGACACCCGCACCGCCACGCGGTCGTGAGTGCACAACCGGGCTCCAGCCCGGTTACGCACTCACGACCCCCTGGGTGCGTCGGGACGGCATCATCGACTTCCTGGGGCGCACCGACGACCAGGTCAAGATCCGCGGCTACCGCGTCGAGCAGGGCGAGGTCGAGGCCGCGCTCGCCGCGCATCCCGCCGTCTCCCAGGCTGCGGTGGTGGCCGACCGAAGCGGTCCGATCGCGCGGCTCATCGGGTACGTCGTGGCGGACGGACCGTTCGACTGGCGGGAGCACCTCAAGGCGCTGCTGCCGGAGTACATGGTCCCGGCCGCGGTCGTCGAGGTGGCGCAACTGCCGTTGACCGTCAACGGCAAGCTCGACGTCAAGGCGTTGCCCGCGCCGGTCATCGACACCGGAAAGGAAAGCCGCCCGCCCCGCAATCGCGAGGAAGAGGTGCTGTGCGAGCTGTTCGCCGGGATCCTCGGTGTGCCCGGCGTCGGGATCGACGACAGCTTCTTCGACCTCGGCGGCCACTCGCTGCTCGCCACCCGGCTGGTCAGCAAGGCCCGCACCGCCCTGAATGCGGAGCTCGCGATTCGCGACCTGTTCGAGGCCCCGACCGTCGCCGAGCTGGCCACGCGCGTGGGCCGACCCGCCCGCCCAGCGCTCGTGCCCACCGAACACCCGGACGAGCTTCCGGCTTCGCCCGCACAGCAACGGTTGTGGGTCATCCAGAACATGGAGGGCACCTCCACGGCGTACAACTTCCCGCTCGTCGTGCGCCTGCGCGGCACGTTCGACACCGAGGCGTGGCGGGCGGCGCTGCGCGACGTCGTTGCCCGCCACGAGGCGCTGCGCACGGTGTTCGTCGAACGCGACGGCGTGCTGCACCAGAAGATCCTGGACATCACCGAGCCGGTCGTGGACCTGTTGCGCGTCGAGGAGACCGAGGTAGCCGCGACCGTGCAGCGGGCGGTGGCCCGGCCGTTCGACCTCGCTGGCGAGCTGCCGATCCGGTGCACGATCGCCGAGATCGCCGATGACCACCACGTGGTCGTCCTGCTGCTGCACCACATCACCACCGACGAGTGGTCCGACCGTCCCTTCCTGCACGACCTGTCCAACGCCTACGCCGCTCGACTCGCGGGGAACCCGCCTGTCTGGGAGCCGCTGCCCGTGCAGTACGCGGACTACGCGTTGTGGCAGGAGAAACTGCTCAACGCAGTCGCGGACGAGCAGCTCGCCTACTGGCGGTCAAAGTTGGACGGATCGCCGGAGGAGATCGATCTGCCAACCGACCGCAGCAGGCCGGGGCGGCCGACGTTCCAGGGCGCCGAAACCGAAGTCGAACTCGATCCGATGGGCTGCGAAGGGCTTCGCCGCGTCGGTCAGGACTCCGGCGCGAGCATGTTCATGGTGCTGCACGCGGCTGTCGCGGCCTTGCTGCACCGCATGGGCTCGGGCGAGGACATCCCGATCGGCGCTCCCATCGCGGGCCGCACCGACGAAGCACTGGACGACCTCGTCGGGTTCTTCGTCAACACCCTGGTGCTGCGCACCGACGTGTCCGGCTCGCCGAGTTTCGCCGAGCTGCTGCGTCGAGTCCGGGAGACCGATCTCGCCGCGTTCTCGCACGCCGACGTGCCGTTCGAAGCCGTCGTCGAGCGGATCAACCCGGCCCGCTCGGTCGGGCGCAACCCGCTGTTCCAGGTGATGGTCGGCTACCACGCGCGCTCTGGCGATGCTCTCGACCTGCCCGATCTGCGCGCCGAGTACGTGCCCTACCCGGCCACCACGGCGAAGTTCGACCTCGTGTTCAGCTTCACCGAGCAGCTGCACACCGGCCGCGTCACGTGCCGGATCGAGTACAGCACCGAGCTGTTCGGCGCCGAAACGGTCGTGCGGCTGGGGGAGCGGCTGAACCGGCTCGTCGCCGCCGTCGCCGAGCACCCGGACGAGCCCATCGGCGCGATCGACGTGCTCGCCGACGATGAGCGCAATCTCGTGCTCGAAGGGTTCAACGCCACCGAGCGGGTGGTCGACGAGGCGTCCTTGCCGGAACTGTTCGCCCGCCGAGTTGCCGAGCGACCCGACGGCGTAGCCGTGGTCGAACGGTCCCGGCAGGTGACCTATGCGCAGCTCAACGCACGTGCGAACCGGATCGCGAGGCACTTGGCCGCCAGCGGGGTCGGACCGGAGGACGTGGTCGGTGTCGCCGTGCCGCGCTCGGTCGACACCATCGCCACCGTGCTGGCGGCGCTCAAGCTCGGTGCCGCGTTCCTGCCGCTGGACCTGACGCATCCGGCCGACCGGCTCGCCTACATGATCGAGGATTCCGGAGCCGCACTCGTCGTCGGCACCGAGTCGATCCGCGCGCAGGTTCCCGAGATCGCCCGGCTCGTGCTGCTCGATGAGCTCCCCGAGCTCGACGAGTCCGATGTGGACATCGCAGTGGCCGCGTTGGAACAGGCCGCGTACGTCATCTACACGTCCGGGTCCACGGGCAAACCCAAGGGCGCCGTCCTCTCCCACGACGGGATCGCGAGCCTGGTGGCGACCGCGATCGACCGGATGGGGCTGGAACCCGACAGCCACGTGCTCCAGTTCGCTTCGATCGGATTCGACGTGTTCGTCTTCGAGCTGGCGATGGCGCTGTGCCACGGCGGGCGTCTCGTGCTGATCCCCGAGGAAGCGCGCGTGGCCGGTACCGCGCTCACCGACTTCCTGCACGAGCAGCGGATCACGCACATGATCCTGCCGCCGTCGCTGGTGTCCGCGCTGCCGCCGGAGGCCGTGCTGCCCGCAGGGTCGACGATCCTGGTGGGCACCGAGACGGTGCCGCCGGACCTGATCGAGCGGTGGGCGGGGCAGGTGAACCTCATCGCCGCGTACGGTCTCACCGAAGCGACGGTGAACTCCACGCTGTGGAGCGTCGAAAAGGGCTGGCAGGGCCCGGTTCCGATCGGACGACCCGACCCCAACACGGTGTGCTACGTGCTCGACGCGGGTCTGCGCCCCGTGCCGCCGGGAGTGGTGGGCGAGCTGTACGTGTCCGGGCGCGGTCTCGCCCGCGGGTACCTCGGCAAGCCGGGACTGACGGCTGCGCGGTTCGTGCCCGATCCGTTCGGTCCGCCCGGCACCCGCATGTACCGCACGGGCGACCGCGCCCGCTGGCGCGCGGACGGCAACCTCGACTTCCTGGGCCGGGTGGACACCCAGATCAAGATCCGCGGGTTCCGCATCGAACTCGGGGAGATCGAGGCAGCACTCGCGTCGCACCCCGCAGTCGCGCAGGCGGCGGTGGTCGCCCAGCGCAAGGGAGACATCGTGCGCCTCGTCGGCTACGCGGTCGCGGATGAGCCCTTCGACTGGCGCGAGCACCTGCACGCGCAGCTGCCGGACTACATGGTGCCCGCGCTCCTCGTGCCGCTGGACGGGCCGCTGCCGTTGACGCCGAACGGCAAGCTCGACCGGCGTGCGCTTCCGGCACCCGACTGGTCGGAGCTGGTCGGCGAAGCGCGGCCGGTCACGCACGAGCAGCGCGTGCTCGCGGAGTTGTTCGCCGAGATCCTCGAACTCGACGGCGTCGGCATCCACGACAACTTCTTCGAGCTCGGTGGCCACTCGATGTCGTCGATGCGCCTGCTGGGCAAGATCCGCTCGGCGTTCGGGGTGGACCTCACCGTCCGCGACGTGTTCGACGCACCGACCGTCGCCGGGATGGCGGCGAAGCTTTCCGGTGCGACCGTGCGCAGGCCGGTGCTCATGAGCGGCGCGCGACCCGAGACCTTGCCGCTTGCGCCGGTCCAGCGGTGGCAGTGGTCGCAGTCCCTCGCGCACCCCGGCTTCGACCACGCACTGGCGCTGCGCTCGACCGAGGGCTTCGACGCCGATGCGCTGGCGGCTGCGATCCGGGACGTGGCCGAGCGGCACGAGCCGCTGCGCACTGTGTTCGTGGCACGCGACGGCGAGGTGCGCCAAGAACTCGTCGAGCCACCAACGCTCGACGTGATGTCCACTATGGACATCGGTGCACCGGATCTGAGCAGCGAGCCGCCGTTGCGAGCACGCCTGGTGAGCGGCGACGGTGACCAGACTCTGGTGCTGGCCATGCACTACCTGGGCGTGGACGAGTGGTCGGTGGTGCCGCTTTTCCGCGACCTGGCGTTCGCCTACGCCGCGCGCCGTCGGGGATCAGCGCCGGAGTGGACACCCCTGTCGGTCAGCTACGCGGACTACACGCGGTGGTCGCGCGAACTGGCCGACGAAGTCGGGAAGGCGCAGCTCGACTACTGGTGCGACGTCCTGCGGGATGCTCCTGAACTCGTGCTGCCTGGCGAACGGCAGCGCGACAGCGATGCCGGAGACGTCGTCGGCTTCGTGCTCGACGCCGACCTGCACGCGGGAGTGGACCGGCTGGCACGGCTGACCGGCACGAGCATGTTCATGGTCTTGCAGTCGGCACTGGTCGTCGTGCTGGCGCGCAACGGCTGCGGAACGGACCTGCCGATCGGCACGCTGGTGGCGGGTCGGACCGAGGAGCAACTCGCCGATCTCGTCGGGTGCTTCTTCAATACGATCGTGCTGCGCACCGACGCATCCGGGGAACCGACGTTCGCCGAACTGCTGGCACGAGTCCGCGAGACGAACCTGGCGGCGCTGGACCGGCAGGACGTGCCGTTCGAAGACGTCGCCCGAGCCGTGGGTTGGCGCCCGCGCGTCATGATCGTGCACCACGAGCAGGCGGGCCTCGCCGAACTGGGAGACGCCAACGATTCCCCGGTCGCGATACCCACCGGAGTGGCCAAAGCGGACCTGACGCTGAGCTGCTACGAACCGCGAGATGGCGGAGACGTGCACTGCTACCTCGCATACGCGACAGGCGTGCTCGAAACGTCCACAGTGGAAAGACTCGCCGAAGAACTGCGAGCCGCGGTGGCCGCTGCCGCATCCGACCCGCACAAACCGCTGATCGCAAGGAAGGACAACGCATGACCAACCCGTTCGAAGACCCCGAAGGCCGCTTCTACGTACTGGTCAACGAAGAGGACCAGCACTCGCTGTGGCCGTCGTTCGTGCAAATCCCGGCAGGCTGGCGAAAGGTGTTCGGCGAGGAAACCAGAGAAGCCTGCCTCACCTACGTCGAGCAGAACTGGCAAGACCTACGCCCAGCAAGCCTGCGCTGACTCCAGAACGCAGAGTGCGAGCTCGCCGATGAGATCATCCGCAACGTACCCGACCGCGAAGATCCCGCCGTGATGCTGTGGAGGATCCACGGCTAAGCGACCACTCCCGCCGCCTCGATGCATTCGGGACTGGCCGTCCGGCAGCCTCGACAAGCACGGCTACGGTCGGCATTACTGACGACGACCTGACATCCGAGCAGTACACCGACGCCGTCGCCGCTCGGCGCTGAGCTGCCGATCCGCGCTCAAGTTGGCGCGCCCGTCGGCGACGGAGGTGGTCCACGGTTTCAAACGAAGGTACGCCGCAGGTCTTTAGGCCCTGTGACCGTGGGCCGAACTCTCGGAGCCTTGACGGCGCCTCGGGTGGACGGCGCTGGCCCGCCAGTCGAGCGGATGGGGCCCGCTGTCTGCGCGGTTGTCCGGGGTTACGAGGTGAGCGGACTTTCCGCATCTCGTTGGTCAGGGAGGTCTTTCCATGCCGGACATCGAGTCGAGGACCGCCGGGCAGCAGCCGCGATCGAACGCGTGGCAGTCGGCGATCACCGTGGTGCAGGAGGCGGAGCCACCCTTCATCCCGGCGGGTGCGCACGCGATGACCATCATCGTCGAGTTCCCACCGGGCGACCCCGGCACTCCTCCGCATCGGCATTCCGGACCGGCCTTCGGCTACGTGCTGGACGGCGAGATGGTGTTCGAGCTCGAAGGTGAGCCAGCGCGTGTCGTCCGGGCGGGCGAGGCGTTCTGGGAGCCGGGCGGCGACGTCATCCACTACCAGGACGGCAACAACCGCGACGACGTCCCGGTGCGCTTCACCGTCACCATGTTCTGCGAACCGGGCAAACCGATGCTCACCTTGGTGGACGCGGAAGAGCTCGTCCAGCGTGAGAACCGCCGGGCGCCGGGCACGAACTGACCGCACGCTCAAGGCTCGGACGTTCTCCGGCAACGAGGAGGGTCGAAGAGATGAAGATCGCTGTCATCGGTGGGACCGGGCTCATCGGGTCGCAGGTGGTCAAGATCCTGAACGCGAGCGGGCACGAGGCGGTGCCGCACTCGCCGTCCACCGGCCTGGACCTGCTCAGCGGGCAGGGCCTGCGCGAGGCGCTGGCCGGAGCCGACGTCGTCGTCAACCTGACGAACTCGCCGACCTTCGACGAAGCCTCGCCCGCGTTCTTCCAGGAGACCATGGACAACCTGCTGATGGCCGCCAAGGACGCTGGCGTCGGCCACGCGGTCGTCCTCTCGATCGTGGGCGCCGACCAGGTGCCGGGCCTGGTCTACTACCGCGCCAAGGTGTTGCAGGAGGACATCCTCAAGGCCAGCCCGGTGCCGTACTCGATCGTCCGCGCCACGCAGTTCTTCGAGTTCATCGACGGGGTGCTGTCCTGGACCGCCGACGAGAACACCGTCCGCCTGCCCGCCACGCTCGTCCAACCCATCGCCGCGGCCGACGTCGCCCAGGCCGTGGCCGACGTCAGCCTGGGCGCCCCGCTACACGGCACCCGCAACGTCGCCGGTCCCGAGGTCTTCACGCTCGACGAGCTCGGCAAGATCACCCTCGCCGCCCGTGGCGACCATCGCACCGTCGTCACCGACAACAGCGCTGGCATGTTCGCCGCCGCTCCAGGCGAAGCCCTCATCGCCAAACCCGGCGCCGTCATCGCCAAGACCACCTACCGCGAGTGGCTCGCGCGCTGACCTCGTGAGTGCGAAAGCCGGTTGGAGCGGTCGGCGGTGTTCGGGCTAAGGTCCGATATCCCACGTCTGCACTTGGATGCTGCCTGGGGTGTTGTGGCTGTACGGGACGTTGGCCACGGTACGGCCGTCAGAACTGATGTTTATCGTCGCGATGCTGGGATAATTGATGTCGAAGAGATTGTCGACTTTGTGAACCTCATTGCGGGTAATGTCCCACACCGTTATCAATTTCCCGTATTGGACGACCACTCGGGCTCGTCCGTCCGGCATTAACGTCACGGCGAGACCGTGGCCCCAGATTGGTATATTGGCAGACCATTTTTGGCCGGTCAGGAGATCCCGTGTTCGCACGTTTCCGTCGTCGTCTATGGTGACCAAAGTGCGGCGATGTTGATCGAGTACTCCGTAGTAGGAGCTTGATTGCAGATCTCGCAGTGCGAATTCGGGAACTCCGAGCGGATCGGGACTGCTGGTGCTCCACACCTGGACCGCGCCGTTGTGGTCGGTGACCCAGGTGTCGTCGTTGAGGAAGTAGCACGAAGTTATAGCTGGATAGGTGCGGGAGGGGGTTGGGGAGGGGGAGTCGTATATGCTGCATCCGCCTTCGTATGTGTCCAACGAAAACCGCGTTCCGCTCGGGTTCGTGCTGATCGAGCAGTTGTCGCCGGGGCCGGACAAGGGTGAGGTGGTGTGCTTCCCCGTGTCCAGGTCGCCGAACGCGATACGGCAGACCGCAGGCCCTGAAGGGGGTGCACTGGAATTCCTGCTGCCGCTGACCCAGGTGTGGCTTGCTGAATCCAGCACCAGGCTCTCCGCGATGAATTCGCCAGTGTTGGTGTCGCCGGTGCTGATCACCACCCGTCGTGGTCCGTTCGGGTAGACAGTGATCACCACGGCAGTGAACAGGGCTGCCAGTGCGGCGGTGGCGATCAGCAGTGCCTGCTTGCCGCCGCGCCGTAAACGGCGGTGGCCCTGCGCGGAAGTTTCGACCGCGTTCGTCCGGTCGGCTTCCCACTGTCGGGCCAGGTGCACTCGGAGCCGGTCGTGGCGCAGCTGGTAGGCGGGTCCGGCGCGGCGCAGCACGTCGCCGGTGGCGTTGTCGAGGAATCGGTGGAGCCGCCAGGGCAGACGGCCCCACGCTGCCAGCCAGAACCGGGCGATGGTGTGCAGCAGCCACGCATTGCCGGACCCGAACAGGACCGCGACGCCGACCACGTACCCGGCGAAGAACGCCATCAGCAGGCCGTCAGTAGAAGGCCCGGCGAAGTAGGTGATTGCGCCGAGGAGCGAGAAGGTCGCGAGCCCGGTGCCCCCTGCGGTCAGCAGCAGAGCGGCGCGGTCGTCGCGGAGCATTGACTGCGGGGAGTGTGCCGCCCGTTGTGGTGCCGGGGCGGCCAGCCAGTAGGCGAATCCGAGTGGCAGGCCGATGATGGTCGCGACGAACGGAAGCATGATGACGGAGGCGAGTAGTACTGATACAGCATCGCCGGATTCGTTCACGTCACCGGCCAGTTCGTTGGTCACGAGCGTCGCTAACAGCCCGATCGCGGGTACGAGCCCAATGACTGTGCCGGTGAGCAGGCTCGGGAGCAGTGCGCGGATTCGGGGCGCGCTGCGTCGCGGCATGCCCGCGTTGCGGGGACCGAGCACGTTGACGAATGCGCTCACCGAAAGTGCCACGGCGGCGACCACGATCGCGGCAACCAGTGGCCTCGTCGTTTCTCCGGAGGTGTTCGAGGAGTTGGTGCTCCGGACCAGCAACTGGACTGCTGCGTCGGCACCAATCGCCTCGCCGACCAGCAGCATCGTCGAGTTGATCCAGAAGAATGCGAGAGCAAATGTGGCGAAATCGTGCGCTGTCCTGCGAAGTGCGGCCAACACGGGGCGCTCTGGGGTGGGTTCCCCTGCGGCATGGGCGATACGAGCTGCACGAACACCGACCATCACGGTCAACGGCAGCGGCAGGGCCGCCACCGCGAGCAGAAAGTCCGGTGGCAGCAGAACATCGCGCAGCGCCCACCCATACAGCCAATCCGCGATTGGGACGTCCAGCAGAACGCCGACCCAGACAGCGATCAGCACAGCGGCGGTGGGAATGCAGACGGCGACAGTAAAAGCGACTGCGTTGATCAGTGCAATGGCCCAGCGGGGGACGGCGCGGGCGAGGTGCCACCAGTAGAAGTTGGTGTCGCCGACCCGGTCGTGCAGGTGGTGGGCGAGGAACACCAGCCATCGCTGCGCTCGGGCGCGTTCGCGCGGTTCGGGGTAGACGGCCGGCAGGAACGCCTGCAGCACGTGCTCCTCGCCGTCTTCGACGCTGGCGAATTCGGTCAGCTCCTGAGGTCGCGTGCTCGGTCGTTGGTAGACCCGCCGCGCCATGTTGATCATGAACGGAGTGGACAGCAGATGGGCCAGCGGGCCTTCGGGGTCGCGGTTGATGGTCTCGATGACCGGCGACCACCGGTCGGTGCCGTCGATCTCGGGCTGTTCGAGGTAGACCTGCATGTCGTCGACCGAAACGGGCTCGATTTCGACGACTCGGGCGTGCGGAAGAGCGCCTTCCTTGAGCACGGCGGTTTCGTACTCGGCACTGCGGCACGTCAGCACCATTCGCCGCTCGCGCCCAGCGTAACGACGGAGTTGTTCGAGCGCGGTGGTCAGCACGTCTTCCGGTTTTACGCCCGGCGCGCCCGGCGCCGGGTTGATCTCGTCGAGTCCGTCAAATACCGGCAGCACCCGGCCCTCGCGCAGCAGGCGGTGGGACTGCGAGCCGGTGAGCATCGGATAATGCACGGCCAGCGTGCGTACGATCCAGTCCTCGACGGCTTCGTTCCGGGGATCCCAGCTGTCGATCGACAGCAGCACCGGCACCGGCTCAGCAGGAGCACCGCGGTGCAGCGCGGCCAGGACGAACTCCAGTGCCAGCGTGCTCTTCCCCGCCCCGGGTTCACCGAGGATCACGAGCTGGCTCGCCCGCGCCTCGTGGAACGCTTCGACAAGCGCGTGGGCGGCTAGCCTGGGATCGTCTGCGGCCTGCACCAGCGCTCCCCTGGCGAGCGCGGGCCGGACGGTTTGATCGTTCGGGAAACGGGCCTGCACCGACCGCGACGGAGGTCGCCACCGCAGACGTAGTGGACTGGGGGCGTTCAATCCGCGGGTCTGGGCCTCCTCTTTCCACTGTTCCCAGATCTCCGCACGCAGCGCCTGGATTTCCTCGGGCGACAGCGGTTCCGCTCGGTTGCGGCGGCGCACCAACCACCACGGCACTAGGAAGCCCAATGACCACGCCACCGCAACGATCGCGACAGCGCCGACCCCCGCACTGTGCGGGGAGGCCATCGCGACCAACGCCGCTGGCCCGGCGCACAGCAGGCCGCCAACCATACCCGCGGCGACCGACCAGCCCGTCCCCAAGACCGCCCGAAGGTACAGGTGAATCCCGCCGTGCACTCGCCCGACCTGCATCAGGGTGCCGTGCACCGGCCCGGACGAGCTGTTGCGGGTGAACTCCTCCCGGTCCACGAGACCCCCAAGACCACCTTCAGCGTTGAACCAGCGACTGTATAGGCCCCGAGCGACGACGTGGTGCGGTACCGACCGCTGCCGCAGACGAGCTATGGGTGTCTCAGCCACACATTGCCGAGCATCCGCCCACGTCCAGCCAGGTCCCCTGCATGAAAGGGCACCTACGGCATTGATCACGGTAGTCCAACAAATGCCCTCGCTGGAGCCCGGTTACGCACTCGCGAGGTCGGCGCGCGCCGGGGTCGTCACGACCGCTGGCGGGTGTCCGACCACGCCTGCCAGAGGGCTGCGTACTGGCCACCGGCGGCTACGAGTTCGTCGTGGGTGCCGGTTTCCACGACCCGCCCCGCGTCGAGCACCACGATGCGGTCCGCGGCGGCTGCCTGGGTGAGGCGGTGTGCGACGACCAGCCCGGTGCGCCCGTCGATCGCTCGTGCCGCCGCTGTCTCCAGCACGCGGGCGCCCGCGCTGCCAGCCTCGGCGGTCGCCTCGTCGAGGATCGCGATCGGCGGATCCGCCAGCACGAGGCGCACGAGGGCGAGTTGCTGCGCCTGCGTGACGGTCAGCTGGTGCCCGCCATCACCGACCACTGTGGACAGATCGTCCGGGAGGGCCTCGACCCAGTCCAGCGCGCCGACTTCGGCCAGCGCGGCACGCAGCTGTTCGTCGCTGGCATCGGGCCGTGCCAACCGCAGATCGTCGGCGAGCGGACCCGCGAAGACGTGCACCTCCTGGCTGATCAGCGCAACGGTGCGCCGGGTCTCGCTCGGACCCAGCTCATCGAGGTCCACCCCGCCCAGCGCGATCGAACCCCCCGTCGGGCTGTGGATGCCCGCGATGAGCTTCGCCAGGGTGGTCTTTCCGGCGCCGCTGGCGCCCACCAGTGCGGTTCGCTGCGCGGCGCTGATGTCGAGATCGACGCCGCGCAGCACCTCGTGGCCCGGTACGTACGCGTGGCGCACGTCGGCGACCTTGACCGATGCGTCCGTGGGAGTGGCGGGTCGCGCTGGCTCCTGTTCGGCGGGCAGGTCCGCGACGCCGATGAGGCGCGCAAGACTGGCACCGGCGGACTGCGCGTCGTCGACGAGCGCGAGCATGGCGTTGATCGGGTTGAACAGGCTGTGGAAGTACAGGGCTGCCGCGGTCGCCGTGCCGATCGTCGCGGTCCCGTTGCCGACCAGCCAGAACCCGGCCACCAGCACCGCCGACAGGCCGACGAACTCGGCGAGGTTCAGGCGGGCGAAGAACCGCGTCACCAGCCGCGTGCCCTTGAGCCAGAGGTCCACCGCGTCCTGGGAACGTCGGCGAACCCGCCCGACGTGCTCGTCAGCGAGCCGGAACGCACGCACCGTCCGGGCCCCGCCGATCGTGTCGAGCAGCTGTTGCTGCTGAACGCCCACGGCCTCGCGCTGTGCGGCATACAGCGGAATCGCGCGGCGCACGTACCAGCGCACGGTGTGCAGCTGGATCGGCATCGCCAGCAGCGCGGCCAACATGAACCGCCAGTCCAGCACCGCCAAGCCGACCAGGGTGAGCACCACGGTCAGCACCGAGCGACCGAGTTCGGGGAGAGCTTCGCGCACGCTCTTGGCGATCATCGCGACGTCGCTGGTGACCCGCGCGGTCAGGTCACCAGCCCCGGCTCGCTCGACGCGTTCGAGCGGCAATCGCAGAGCTCGCTCGACGAACCGCTCCCGCAACGTGGCGAGCATGCTCTCGCCGAGCTCGGACACCAGCGCCAGGCCCCACGCGGTCGCCGCACCGCGGAGGATCGCGACGACGGCGAGCAGCACCACGGGCAGGGTGAACGCTGTGCTCCCAGTGGCGACGATGTCGACGATGCGGCCCAGCAACGGCGCGGTGAGCAGTCCGATGGCCGTTGCCACGACCAGTACGGCGAAGGCACCGGCCGCGAGCATCCGATGTGGACGGACCAGCTCGCCGAGCGCGGCTCGGGTGCGTTTTCCGTTGGCAGTGGGCAGCAGTTCCCGTGCGCTGTCGGTCACGGTTACCTCTTCCGTCAAGACAGGACCGTTGATCGATAGGTGGCGTCGGCGTGGACGAGTTCGGCGTGGCTGCCTTCGGCGCGCACTGTCCCGCCGTCCACGACGATCACCCGGTCGGTCGCGGCGAGCAGCGCCGGACTCGTGGTGACGAGGACCGTTGTCCGTCCCTGCCGGATGTCGGCGAGCTCGCTCGCGATCCGGGACTCGGTGACGGAATCGACCGCCGTCGTCGGGTCGTGCACCACGAGCACGGGCGGATCCGCCGCGAACGCGCGGGCGAGGGCCACGCGCTGCCGCTGGCCGCCGGACAGCGATCGGCCGCGTTCGGAGATCACCGACTCCACACCGTCCGGGAGCGCCTGCGCGACTTCGTCGGCGGCAGCGGCAACGAGCGCCCGGTCGGCTTCCCCCGTGCCGAGCAGGTCCACATTGCTCAACAGCGTGCCTTCGAAAAGGTACGCGTCGTGGGCGGCGACGAGAACGGCCGCGCGCAATTCGTGCGGATCGAGCTCGGTGAACGGCACGCCGTCCACCTCGACCGCGCCTGTTGCGGGATCTGCTTCCCGGCCAAGGCATTCCAGCAGGTTGGTCGCATCGGTGGGATCGGTGGCCACCACCCCCAGCAGCTCACCCGGTGGCACCTCCAAATCGAGATCCCGCAGCGTTCCGTGCGTGACGGCCCGCAACCGCAAGCTGCCGGAAACCGGTTCGGAGATCTGCCCCGAACCAGGAGTTACCGCGGGTGGCGCGGCCAACACCGAGGCGACCCGCTGCGCGGATGCCCTGGCTTGCGCGAGTTCTCCGTTGACCCAGGAGAAGATCTGGAACGGCGTCAACAGGAACTGGGCGAGTCCGACGGCCGCCACCAGCTCGCCGACGGTGATCGCGCCGTTGGCCGCGAGGTGTGCGCCGAGCAGTGCCACGAGCGCGATGAAGATGCCGGTGAGCGCCAGGATCGTCCCGTCGTGCCCGGCGTGGGCGCGGGCCGCGCGCAGTGTCGCGCGCAGCGACTGCTGGCTGGTGCGCCGGTACCGCGCGACGGCCGCCGTCTCGGCCCCGATGCCCTTGAGCACCCGCAATCCGGCCACGAGGTCGGCCGCCACGCCGGATGCGTGCGCCGCGCGCTCCTGTTCGACGCTGCTGCGGCGTTCCAGCGGCCTGCCGATCAGATGCGTCAGCCACAGCATCGGTGGTGTGCCGAGCAGCACGAGCAGTCCGAGCGGGACTGAGATCCGCAGCAACGCCACCGCGCTGACCAGCAGTCCGGCGAACCCGGCGACCGCGAACGGCAGCACGCCGTTCACCCGGCCCACCCGTTTGGCATCACCGGTGGCGATGTTCACCAGCGCGCCGGGCAACCGACCGGCTTCGGCACCGCCGCGCGGATCGAGCACGCGCTCGCTCAAATCCAGCCGCACGCGATGTGCCGCCTGCTCGGATGCGCGTTCCGCAGTGCGGGCAGCAAACCGGTAGCTGAACGACAACCCTGCGAACACGACCGCGAGCACCACGAGCCAACGCACGAGGGCTCCGGCCGATCCGGTCGACACCGCCTGGTCGATCAGCATGCCGATGATCACCGGGACCAGCGCCTCGCCGCCCTGGTGCGTGGACGCCAGGATCGAAGCGCCGACTACATAGCGTTTCTGGCCCGTGACCGCGCTTCGGAGCACACTCCGCGCCGTTGGCATAACCACCTCCTGATCAGAGGTTAGGCTATCTTAAGTCGGTGCTCGATCTGCGACTGGTGAACGCGAAATTCGTGACGATGGACGCGGCGCGTCCGATCGCCCGGCAACTCGGCATCTGGCGCGGGCGCGTCGTGGGGCTCGACGACGCCGTCGCGGCGTTGCCCGCCCGCGAGGAGATCGATCTGCGCGGCGCGACAGTGCTGCCCGGATTCATCGATGCGCACGTCCATCTCGCGTGGGCCGGGCTGGGCGCGCGCAGCGCCCGCGTGACTCCGAGCGCCGGGGTCGACGCGGTGCTTGCGGTCATCCGCGAGGCGGCGGAGCAGAGCCCGCCTGGTGAGTGGGTCGATGTCGTCGGCTACGACCAGCGCCCGCTCGGCCGCCACCTCACCGCCGCCGAACTCGACACCGTCAGTGCTGGTCGCAAGGTGTTCGTCGGGCACGATTCCGGACATGCCTGCGTGGTCAACACCGCGGTGCTCGACCTGCTGCCCGCGGACGTGCCGCACGACAACGGCGTGCTCGTCGAGGCAGGCATGGCCGCGGTCCGACAACTGCGACAGCCCTACTCCGTCGAAGAACTCGTCAATGCGATCGAGCACGCGGCGGGCGTGTGCCGCTCGGAAGGCGTCACGGCATGCGCCGAAGCGGGCATCGGCGGCGGGCTGATCAGCCACAGCCCTGTTGAACTCGCCGCCTACCAACAAGCGCTCGAAGCCGGGCGGCTCCCGCTGCGAGTGCAACTCATGGTGGCCGCAGGCGCGTTGCGCCCTGCTGCCGCGCATCCCCACGACGACATCCCACGCGCTATCGACCTCGGTCTGCGCACCGGATTCGGCGGCGACCGGCTCTCGATCGGCGCGCTGAAGGTGTTCACCGACGGCGGCATGATGCCGCGCACGGCCGCACTCACGAAGCCGTACGAAGGTCTCGATCACGCCGGGCAGCTCTACGACGATCCGACGGACCTGGCGGACGTCATCGTCGACGGGCACCGCGCTGGCTGGCAGCTCGCCGTGCACGCCATCGGGGACCGGGCCGTCGACGTCGCGCTGGGCGCGCTGGAGCGGGCGCAGCAGGAGCACCCCAGGCCGGACGCCCGGCACCGCGTCGAGCACGCCGGTCTGGTCCGCCCCGACCAGCTCGCCGCGTTCGCCCGCGTCGGTGCCACGCCCGTCGTGCAGCCGAACTTCCTGTGGTACCTCGGCGACGACTACGCCGCGATCATGGGCCCGGACCGCGCGCCGTGGCTGTACCGGGGCAAGGGATTCCTCGATCACGGCGTGCGACTCGTCGGCAGTTCCGACCGGCCCGTGACCACCGGGGCACCGCTGCGGGGGATCCAGTTCATGGTCGAGCGGAAGTCCCGCAACGGCCTGGAGATCGGCCCTGATGAGCGCATCACCGTCGAAGCGGCCCTGCGCGCGTACACAGTGGACGCCGCGCGCGCCTGCCACTGGGAGCACGACCTCGGCTCGCTCAGCCCCGGCAAGTTCGCCGACCTGGTCGTGCTGGGTGACGACCCGCGGAGCGTGGACGTCTCACGGATCGGAGACATCGAGGTGATCGCCACGTTCGGGGCGGGCGATCTTCAGTTCCCCGGTGCATTCGGTTAGCCTCACCTTATGTCTCAGGGTCAGGTTGATGGCGTATGACCAGGTGGCGTCCGTGCTGACCGGTGCTACCGACGCGGCGCGTGCTGCCACCGGCACCGCTCCGCAATCGCCGCGGGCCCGTGTCCACACCGTGCGCGCGATCGGCCTGATCATCTCCGCCGGTGTGCTCGGCGTGATCTTCTTGCTCAGCATCTGGCTCGGCTCGAAGGACATCGCGTTCACCGCGACCTGGGACGTGCTCTGGCACAACGACGGCTCGCAAGACGCACTGATCATCCACGCGTATCGGATCCCGCGCACCCTGCTGGGCGTGCTCGTGGGTGCTGCCCTGGGCGTTTCCGGTGCGCTCATGCAGGCGCTCACCCGGAATGCGCTGGCCGACCCCGGCCTGCTCGGCGTGAACATGGGCGCGTCGACCGGTGTCGTCGCCGGGCTGACTGTTTTCGGTGTGTCCTCGGTGCTCGGTTACGTGTGGTTCGCCTTCGCCGGTGCAGCCCTGGCTGCGGTCGCCGTCTACGCACTCGGTTCGACCGGACGTGGTGTCGCCACGCCGGAGCGGTTGGTGCTCGCGGGTGCCGCGTTGACCGCCGTGCTGTACGCGATCGACACCGCCGCGCTGCTGATGGATCCCGAGGCGTTCGACGAGTTCCGGTTCTGGAACGTCGGGTCGCTGGCTGGCCGCTACTACGAAGTGCTGCTGCCCGTGCTGCCGTTCATCGTTGTGGGCCTCGCGATCGCACTGCTGCTCGCACGGCCGCTGAACGCGATGGCGATGGGGGAGGCGATGGGGCAGGCACTCGGCGTTCGCCCCGGACGCGTCCGGTTGCTTGGCGCTATCGCCGTGACGCTGCTGTGCGGTGCGGCGACCGCCGCAGCTGGTCCGGTCGCGTTCGTCGGGCTCGCGGTGCCGCACATCGCGAGGCTGATCGTGGGCCCGGACCAGCGCTGGGTGCTGGTGTACTCGCTGGTGCTGTCGCCGATCCTGCTCGTCGGCTCCGATGTCGTCGGCCGGATGATCGCGCCGCCGAGCGAGGTGCAGGTCGGGATCGTGACGGCGGCCATCGGGGTACCGGTGTTCGTCGCGCTGTGCAGGCAACGGAAACTGGTGGGCCTGTGACCATCGCTGGCTGGGTTCTGCGCTCCAGGCGGGAGAAACTGGCGCTGCGCGTCAACGGCCGCGCCACCGTCGCGTGCGCGGTGCTGCTCGTCGCGCTCGTGACAGTCATGGTCATCACGCTGACCACTGGTGATTTCCAACTCACGGTGCCGGAGGTGCTGCGGGCACTGGTCGGCCAGGCCGACGGGGGCGCCAACTTCGTCGTCAACACGCTGCGGATGCCGCGACTGCTGACCGCGTTGTTCGTCGGCGCCGCACTGGCGGTCAGCGGGGCGATTTTGCAGAGCCTGTCCGGGAATTCGTTGGGCAGTCCGGATGTCATCGGTTTCACGCACGGCTCGGCGACCGGCGCGCTGATCGTGATCATCGTGTTCGGCGGCGGCATGGTCCAGGTCGCCACCGGCGCGCTCGTCGGCGGCATCGTCGCCGCGCTGCTGATCTACCTGCTGGCATTCACCCGTGGTGTCCAGGGATTCCGGTTCCTGCTGGTGGGGATCGGCATCAGCGCCCTGGCGCTGGCCGTCAACTCCTACCTCATCACCCGCGCGAGTCCGCACGACGCGATCAGCGCCCAGGCGTGGCTGATCGGCAGCATCAACGGCCGCCGCTGGCAGGAGGCAACAGCGATCGGTCTCGCGCTAGCCGTGCTGCTGCCGCTGGGGCTGTGCTACGCGCGAAGGTTGGCTTTGCTGGAACTCGGCGACGACATGGCGAAAGCCCTCGGCGTAGGGGTGGAGCGCAGCCGGTTCGTGCTGATCGTGGTGAGCGTGGTGCTAGCGGCGGTCGCCACGGCCGTCGCGGGACCCGTCTGGTTCGTAGCCCTCGCGGCGCCGCAACTGGCCCGCAGGCTCACCCGCTCACCCGCACCCGGACTGCTCGCGTCGGCTTTGCTGGGCGGGCTGCTGCTCACCGCGGGCGATCTCGCGGTCCAGCGGCTTTTCCCCACCTCGCAACTGCCGGTCGGCACCGCGACCGGTTTCCTCGGTGGGCTCTACCTAATCTGGCTGCTGGCTTCGGAATGGCGCGGAAAGGGACGGTACGCATGACCCGGCTGTACGCCGACAACCTGACGCTGGCCTACGAGCAGCACACCGTCGCCACCGACCTGGGCGTGGCGATCCCGGACGGCTCGTTCACGGTGATCGTCGGCCCGAACGCGTGCGGCAAGTCGACGCTGCTCAAAGCCCTCGCGCGGATGCTCAAGCCGACCACCGGCGGGGTGTACCTCGACGGCGCGCTGATCTCCACCTACCGCTCGCGCGAGGTCGCCCGACGGCTCGGCCTGCTGCCGCAGTCGTCGATCGCGCCCGGCGGGATCACCGTCGGCGACCTGGTCGCCCGCGGCCGGTACCCGCACCAGAAACTGCTCCGCCAGTGGTCGTCCGAGGACGAAACCGTGGTCGCCGAGGCCATGCGGCTCACCGGGGTGCTCGACCTGTCCGGGCGCCTGGTCGACGAACTCTCGGGCGGACAGCGGCAGCGCGTGTGGTTGGCGATGGTGCTCGCCCAGCAGACGTCGATCCTGCTGCTGGACGAGCCGACGACGTTCCTCGACATCGCGCACCAGATCGAGGTGCTCGACCTGTGCGCCGACCTGAACGACCGCGGCGGACACACCCTCGTCGCCGTGCTGCACGACCTCAACCAGGCATGCCGCTACGCCACCCACCTGATCGTGATGCGACCCGGCGGCGAGATCGCCGCGCAAGGCGATCCGGCGCGGATCGTGACGGCCGAACTGGTGGCCGACGTCTTCGGCCTGCCGTGCCGCGTGATCGACGACCCGGAGACCGGCACACCGATGATCGTGCCCAAACGCCGCCCGCGCACCGCCACCGAAGCACCAGCGGTATCCGCCACCACCCCATAACGGCTCCGCCGACCACTCCATCCTATGTGGACGGTGCGTGATCTTTCGAGGTGAGGGGCACCCGTGACCCGGTTACTTGGTCACGGGTGCCCCTCACCCAGCCGCGCGAGCTGTTCGTTGCGCGGTCAACCGCCGTTCAGTCGCTGGCCATGAGGATCGACTGGGATTTGCACGCCCTTGTCGGAATCGTCCGATGAGGGGAGCAGAAGGGGATCTTCATGGCTGCGGACGAAGTGAGGGCTGCTCGCGTGAACCGGCGGCGGCTGCTCGCGGTCACCGGTGGTCTGGTAGGGGCGGTGGCGATCGGCGGGCTGCCCGGCGTCGCCCAGGCGTCGGTACCGCGGCTCGGCGGCGGTCGACGGGACTGGCTGCCGGGCGACCACCACGTGCACAGCGAGTTCAGCGTCGGCTACGACGAGTCGACCACTCCGCCCACGCCGATCATCGGCGGCGACGCCATCTACCCGCTGGCGGTCAACGCGGCCAACGCCCGCCGGTTCGGCCTGGCCTGGATCGTCTCCACCGACCACGGCGGCCCCAACCACGCCAAGCTGGACGCGGAACAGCGCTATCCGAGCCTGCTGGAAGCGCGCCGTTCGGTGCCCGAGGTGTTGCAGTTCTACGGCATGGAGCTGGACACCCCGGCGGCCGACCACTCAAGTCTGATCATCCCGAAGGTGGCCGCCGAGCGGGACATCCTGTTCAACCTGGAAAGCCGGTTCTCCAAGCGCGATCCCTTCCCGCCCGACCCGTCCTTCGACACCGAGGCGAAGATGATCGAGGCGCTGCACGAGATGCAGCGGTTGCGCGACAGGCCGGTGCTGTTCGCCAACCACCCCGCCCGGTCCGCTTCCGGCCTCGGCGTCTACGGGCAGGACACGCCCGCGGAGTTCCGCAACTGGAAGGATGCGGCCCCTGACGTGGTGTCCGGTTTCGAAGGAGCACCGGGACACCAGGCCGGTGCGCTGAACCCCGATGGCACGGTCGACCCGGCGGGCGAGCGAGGCGGTTACGGCAACTTCCCGACGATGGGCGGGTTCGACCAGATGACCGCGCGGCTCGGCGGTCTGTGGGACTCGCTGCTGGGGGAGGGGCGCCGCTGGTGGATAACGTCCACATCGGACTCCCACGTGCACTACACCGAAGGCGGATCGGACTTCTGGCCCGGCGAGTACTCCAAGACCTACGTCTTCGCGGACCGGAACTACGCCGATATCCTCGACGGGCTGCGTCGTGGCCGGATCTTCGTGACCATCGGCGACTTGATCGACCGACTCGACCTGACTGCTCGCCCAGCCGACGGCGGTGTGCCCGTCACCGTGGGCGAAACCCTGAACCTCCGCGGAAAGCGTCCGGACGTCGAGATCGAGATCCGGATCCGCGAGCCGCGCAATCCCAACGCGGCTGGGGATCGCCCGCATTTGCAGCGAGTGGACGTCATCACCGGACGCGTTACGGGCCCGGTCAGCGACCGCACGACGGACACGAATCCGACGACGCGGGTAGCGGAGCGGTACGGCCCGCGCGACTGGCGGGTGGAGAACGGCTGGATCGTCGTGCGGCACACGCTGCGAGTCGACGGTCCGATGTACGTGCGGGTGCGCGGAACGAACACCGATGAGCTCGAACCGCAACCCGACCCGCTGGGCTCGAACCCGTGGGAAGACCTGTGGTTCTACTCCAACCCGATCTTCATCAACCGCTGATCCACGTATTGGCGGAGGGGACCAGTTCACACCGGCAGGCCCCTCCGCTGCCGACCGCCTTCACATGCCTAGACTCGGGCGCGGTTACATTGGCCCGTTGTGGGCGGTGATTCGGCGGGGGTGGTTGATGCCCCATGCTAGTCCGTCTTCTACTGTGCGGACTGCTTCTACGTGGGTGAAGTCCTGGTGTCCTATGTGGATTTCCGCGGCGGCGAGGAGCTCGGTGCGGGCGGTGTGTTCGTCGAGTTCGCCGCCGCCGACGAGTCGGCCGAGCGTGTTTGCCGCGTGCAGCAGGGTGTTGCGTCGGGTTCCGGTGGTGGCGTGCGCGACTGCATCGGTTTCGCTGGCCACGATCGCTGCCACGTAGGCGCTTGCCCGTTTCGCGGGAAGTGCGCGTTCGACCGGTTCAGGTGGGGGTGGTGGGGTGAGCGCCGTGACCAGCCACTGCGGCAAGGGTGCTACCGGAAGATCTTGCACGACTTGGTAGCGGCCTTCGGGCCGGACGGAGCCCGCGGCGACGACGTAGCCGCCGACGCCGCGGGTGTCGATCCGCCAGCCCAGCTTGCCGACGGTGGAGCGCAGCACTGGATCTGCGGGTGCCCGGAAGTACAGGTGGCGGCCGCCGGTGGCGGTGGCCACGGTGTAGGTGTCTCCGGGGTAGGGCTGGTTCGCGGCGTCGGCCAGTCGGGCAAGGACGTCCTGGCCGCCGCGTGTGCCCGCCCATTGCGGGGGAGGGGTGTCACCGCGAGCGTCGTCGAGGTCGATCACCAGTAGCCCGGACGGCCCGGTGCTAATGCCTACGTTGTACGAGCGTGCCGTCCACCATTGGCGGATCTGTTCCGGGTTGCGGCTGGCGCGCTGCTCCCAGCCCTGGTGCACGGCGGAGCACACGCCGAGGCCGGGACAGCGGGATTCCCCGTGCAGGGCAGGGGCTTTTCCGTTCGGGCGCAGCGGAAAAACGAAGTAGCCATCGTGGGCGGCCGCCAACGCAACGCGCATCAAGCGCGTCCGCTCGGTCAACCTGGAGAGGCTCATCGCCATCGGAATCCTGATCAGGGATTCGGTCCGCTGCCTCCCAGGATATGGCCCACACCAGACGTGGTCCACCAGCGATTATCGCCAGCAGCGGCGTCAACTCACCGTCCGAACATGGAAGATCTGGCTGACGACGCTGCGACGCGCCACCTTTGCCACTTCACGGACCAGTCGTATGTGCTGGTCGGTAGCGACGAGGACGATCCGGAGATCCCTTTGGGAACGGTGGAGCCGTCGTTCGCGGTTGGGTATGGATTGGCCCGGTGCGGTTCGGGATTTTTGGCTCTACCACGTGGCCGCTCTGGTTCCTATCGTCCGGTGTGGTGCTGGACGTGGCGATTTCGCGTGAAATAGGCCATCCCGCCCCGCCGCTCGCCGTGGGGCCTGCGCGGTCATCGGATCTTCGGCGGCGGACTGGTCGCCTTGGCGGGGCTTTCTCGGCCGGTTGGCGAGCGGTGTGAGTCCTGGAGAACTGGATCGGAAAGAGACGCACGGATGACGAACGACAAGGCGCAACTGCTGCGGTCCTACCACCACGAAGGTCCGGTGCTGGTGCTGCCGAACGCGTGGGATGCGGCCAGCGCCGCAGTGATCGAGCAGGCCGGGGCGCGCGCGATCGCTACCACCAGCGCCGGGGTTGCGTGGTCGCTCGGGAAACCCGACGGCCAGCAGGTCTCGCGCGCGGAGATGATCGACGCGGTGCGGCGGGTGGTTTCCGCAGTGGATGTGCCGGTCACCGCCGACGTCGAGAGCGGGTACGGCGATGTTCGGGCGACCGTCGAGGAGGTGATCGCCGTCGGTGCCGTGGGCGTGAACCTGGAGGACGGTGCGGGGTTCGGCGGGCCACTGCGCGAAGTCGACGACCAGGTCGAGCTGCTCCGGACGGCGCGCAGCGCCGACCCGGACTTGGTGATCAACGCGCGCACGGACGTATTCCTGTACCGCCTGGGCGATGCTGCGGAAGTGATCAAGCGCGGTGTTGCCTATGCCGGAGCGGGCGCGGACTGCCTGTTCGTGCCCGGTCTGCTCGACCCGCAGGTTCTGCGCGAGATCGTCGACGCCGTTCCGGTGCCAGTCAGCGTCATGGCCGCGATGGGTGGTCCCACGGTGTCGGAGTTGGCGGCCGCCGGGGTGCGGCGGATCAGCGTCGGCGCAGGTCTAGCCGCAGCTGCTTTCGACTTCGCGCACACCATGGCTGCGCGCATCCTCGACGAGGGCGTGTTCCCCGAGGCGGGCACCACGGTTGGCTTCGTGCAGCTGAACCAATGGTTGTCCCGGAGCGCATGACGCATCGAGGATTCTCCGCGGGATGTGATCAGGCGTCGCGCCACCGGCGGAACAGCGCTGCCTGGCCGTGCTGGATCCCGTTGTCGTCGATGAGGTTCCACATGGTGACGTCTTGGATCCAGAACCGCCGTCCGGGCTTCGCGATGCGGATGCCGTTGTAGCCCTCGGCGAAGCCGTGTTCGTGCACGGCCGCGATGAGTTGGTCCCGGTCCTCTTGTCGATCCGGCTCTGTCGACAGGCGGGACGGCAGCCGCGTGAACTCCGCCCAGGAGTACTCGAAGCACTTCTGGGAGACGAGGTTCGCGTAGACGAAGACCGGGTCTGCGGCGGCGTCGTGGGCGAGCAGGCCGAATGGCGCGTCGCGGTAGAGCCATGCCGCGGGCTCTCGCGTCGACTCCGGCAGGAGTGGCTTGCCGACCAAGCGGTGGTAGCTGCTGGCCATCAGATCGGCGAAGGCAGGATCCAGAGCCAGGGATGTCGGGCGGTCGCCTGAGTTCATGTCCACGAGCGTAGGACGGATGCGGCCCGAGCCCACCGCGGGAGTCGTCAGCGTCATAACCGCCCTCCGCCGATAAGGTTCCGATCGTCCCTTGTAGCTATGCCAAGCGACCCCAAATAGGGTACTGTAGTATCTAAATTAGGGACGAGGGTTTCTTGCTGGAAGCTTGGGTGTTGATGACATGACGAACCACCATCCCACTGGCGCGGGCGCCAACCGTGGCGACACCACCGTCTTCTCCGCTGCGAGGAGTGAGCACCGATGAACCGATCGGCAACGCTCAAAGGGATCATCGCCGACATAGGCCTGCCTATCGTGGCGTATTGGGCGTGCCGCAGCGCTTTCGGCTTGAGCGAAGAGGTTTCGCTGGCTGTTGGTGGGGTCGTCGCGGTGGGTCGTGCTCTGTTCGTCGCCGTCGCGCGGCGTCGGTTCAACGGACTGGCCGCCTTCTTGGCCGCTGGCATGGTGGTGAGCCTGTTGCTGACGCTGGTCACCGGCAACCCGCGCCTGATGCTGGCCAAGGAGTCGGTCGATCTGGGCCTGCTCGGGCTCCTCGCGCTCGGTTCGTGCCTGGTGGGTCGCCCGCTGATGTACGCGCTCATGCGGCGGTTGAACGTCGCCGACGAGGCGAAACTGGCGCGGTGGGACCACCTCTGGCAGACGGCTCCGCCGTTCCGCCGGGTTTTCGTCACCCTGACCGCGGTCTGGGGGAGTGGCCTGCTCTTCGTTTCGATCGTCCGGATCCCGCTGATCTACTCCCTGTCGGTCGACGCCATGACGATCGTGTCCCCTGTGCTGCAGTGGGGCACGATCGCCGCGCTGATCGGCTGGTCCCGGCTGTACCGCAACCAGCGGAAGCGCAAGGCCGCTGTTGCGATGGCCGCACCCGGCCGTCGCGGATAGCGGTTCGGCCTGGTCGTGGTCCGCCAGCGGTGGTGGTCAGTTGTCCTTTGTGGACAGCAGGTGGTTGTGGACGCGAAGCGTCAGCGCGGCTGCTTCCAGTCGCGGGGTCGGCAGCCCGAAGTCGTGGGCGCGATGGATGAGATCGCCGAGGACGTTCTCGACCTCGGTCGGGCGTCCGGCCAGTAGTTCGCGAGACATCGACGAGGTGGTCGGCGCGCCAGCGGCCGTGACCACCGCGCGGGTCGCCTTGCGATCAGCTTCGCTCAGCGGATGCCCGGCGGCTTCGGCGACTGCGGCGGCTTCCGCGAACATCGCCTCGGCGAACTCCGCGCCGCCGGGTACGGCGACGGCGTCGCCGATGGTGGCGCGCGCGAGGCAGGTGACGGCCCCGATGCTCGCGATGAAGACCCACTTGCTCCACATCGCGTCGACGATGTCGGATCTGACCTCCACCGCGAACTCCGGTGCGGACAGCGCTTCGGCTGTCCGCGCGAGCCGTTGCGTGCGACTGCCGTCGAGCTCACCGATGTCGATTCGGCAGCCAGGGGCGAATTGGCGGATGTCGCCGTTCCCGTCGAGCTGCGTGACGACCTTCAGCACGCCGCCGAGCACCGCGTTCCCGAACCGCCGGGTGAGCGAGTCTAGGTGGGCCATGCCGTTGAGGAACGGCACGATCACCGTCTCCGGTCCGACCGCCGGAGCGAGGTCGGCCATGACCTTCTCCAGAGCTGTCGGCTTGACCGACAGGAGGATCAGCCCGGCTGGTCCGGTGATCTCAACGGCCGTGACCACGGACGGGGACACGATGTCGACGCTGTCGCCGTTGATGATGCGCAGTCCGCGTTCGCGCAGCAGCGCGGCGCGGGCGGGCCGCACCAGGAAATCAACATCGCGCCCGGCCTGTGCGAGCCGGGCGCCGACGAAACCGCCGACCGCGCCAACTCCGGCCACCAAGATCTTCATGCCGCTCCCCGCCTGGCTTTCACAATGAAAGTCATGCCCCGAGTTTAGGCTGCTAACTTTAATTTTGCAATCGATGCTGAACGTGCCCGCGTCGACTGGGTGCGTCTGTGGTGAATCATATTGGACAAACAGGAGTCAGGCTGGTGTACGGCGAAGCTCTTGTCGTGCAAGGAGAACTGGTCGGGTGCCGCGGCGGGGCATCAGCCTGCGGTGACCGCTGGCGCCAGGGGAGTCGGCTCCGCTGATTTCCACGGGCGCAGCCAGGCCAGGCTCTCCCGCTTGAGCACCTTTCGGCAGTGGGCGCAGCGGGTGCCCGAGCCCGCGGGTTTTCCGCAGGTCTGGTGGATGACCTGCATGGTGCCGTTCGGGTCGTCGGTGCGGGTGTGCGCGTGGCCCCACTCGGCGAGCGCGTGCAGCACGGGCAGGGTGTTGGCGCCCGCCTCGGTCAGCCGGTACTCCTGGCGGGTCCGACCTCCGTCCGCGCGGTACGGGACCTGGATGAGCAGGCCCGCGGCGAGGAGGCGCTTGAGGCGGACGGAGAGGATGTTGTCGGAGATGCCGATGGTGTTCCGGAACTCGTCATAGCGCGTGCAGCCGGTCATCGCCTGGCGCAGGATCAAGAGGGTCCACGGGTCGCCGAGCACGTCGACGGCGCGGCCGATCGGACACGGCACGCCTTCCCAACTGATTCGTATTGCCATGAATACCTCCGGGTTCTCCTGTCCCGTTGGAGGACTGCGGAAACAGCAGACCCTCCTCCTCCACCCTGACTTGCATTATGGGAGTTTGTTGCTAGGGTAACAGGAGCCTGACTTCTGATATGAAAGTCAAAATGGTGTCTCCAGGCCGCGCGGCTGTCCATCGAAGGGCGAGGGATGTTTGGGGACGATTTTTCGAAGTGGGACCTGATCGGGTCGTGGCGCCTGGTGACGTTCTACGCGAGGACGTGGGACGGGACACGGACGGTCTACCCGCTCGGACAGGACGCGACCGGATTCCTCATCTACGGGGCGGATGGGTACATGTCCACCCAGATCATGCGCGCCGCGCGGCCCGCGTACGAGGCGAACGGCCCGATCGAGGACAGCGACTGCGGGTCGGCGTTCGCCGCGAGCGGCTACCTCGCCTACTCCGGGCGTTACTGGGTCGACGGCAACTCGGTCGTCGGGCACGAAATCGAAGTGAGCCTTTTCCCCAACTGGCTGGGAACCACGGTGTCCCGCAACGCCGTGCTGAAGGGGCAACAACTGGAGCTGACCACCATCGAGCCGGTCCTGTTCGGCGATGAACAGCTGACCGGGGTCCTGGTGTGGGAACGCACCGGAATGTGAGGCGAACATGAGTGGAACGGAGAATGTTCACGAGGTTCGGCGGCTGGCGGTGCCGTTGCCCCTGCCGTACGCCGAGGCCGTGGCCAAGTTCGAGGAAATCGTTCCGGTGGTCGATGCGCCCCGGTTCATGGAGCTCTCTTCGTGGGCCGAGGTCGAGGCCCTCGCGGAGAAGGAGGCGCCGCTGGGGTTCATGCGGTACTGGACCGCGGACATCTCTGAGTTGATGGTCGGTGGCACGGCGTTGTGGGAGTGCTCGGAATACCTGATGGGCAACCACGTGATCGCCGAGCGCATGTACCGGTACGACCCGTCGGTGATGCTGCACGCCCCATTGCGCGTGGTGATCCGGGCCGACGACAGTGGTACGGCCGTGTTCGTCATCGATCAGCCCAGCACGCTTTTCGACAGTTACGAAAGACGGGAGATAGCTGAGGTCGGCCGGGAGCTGGATGCGAAAGTCGCCGCGGTGCTGCGGGCACTGGGCGCGGAGCCACCAGCCGTACTCGTCCACGACGAGTGAACTCCCGAGACTTGGGGAAGGATGCGGATCGCCGAGGGCTTCGACGATCCGCAGTGTCCGCAATGGACTAGTCCGGGGCAGTCCGGCAGAACGACGCGGTCACCGCGAACCTCGTTCCGGCCAACAAGGGGGCTGCGCTGTCGATCCTCAACCTGAACGCCGGTCTGTCCATGCTCGCCGGGCCGTTGATCGTGCCGTTTTCGCGACCACGATCGGTTACGTCGTCCCCGAGCGAACCGCCAAGACCGCGAACTGAAGCTACCGGGAGGCCAACAGGCGCTCGGCGATCGAGACGAGGAAGGCCCGGTGGTCGGCGCGGGCCTGGTCGGTTCCGGGGTCTTCGCCGAGGATCATCTCGCCCAGTTGCGGCACGTAGAGGGTCCACTCGGCCATCCCGATCAGGAGCAGCAGCACGCGGCGAGGATCGAGCCGGGCATCGATGTGGCCCTGGCGCTGCGCTTCAGCGATCGCGTCGACTTTGCCCTGGTAGGCGGCTGACCGCTGGGTGAAGCTGGGGGCCTGGCGCGGGGAAAGCGACAGCGCCTCCCACTGCACGAGGCGGACGAGTTCGGGATGGGCGGCGCAGTAGTCGAACAGTTCCCCGGCGAATTCGGGAATGCTTTCGCCACGCAGCTCAACGGCTTTGGCCAACCGGTCGAGGTGATCGGCGAGGACGATGCCGAACAACTGGCTCTTGTCGCCGAAGTGGTCGTAGATCGCGCGCTTGTTCGCTTCGGCCCGAGCCGCGATGCGGTCGATCCGGGCGCCATCGATGCCGTGCTCGGCGAACTCCGCCGTGGCGGCGGCGAGGATGCGCTTCTTGGTGGGGGTGGCGTCTCGGGGCATGGCTCGCGCCAGTCTGCCAGACCTGTTTCGAACGAACCAGTTCGTTTGATACGGTCCCGCTTCGAAACGATCAACGGCTCGTGATGTGCGATCAGCCGAGCCGGATGCTTCCTGGGAGGACCAACCATGTGCGCATCGTGTGACGCACCGGCCAATGAGCCGAATCGGCGGAGCGTGCTGCGCACGACGATGGCCGCCGGGGTCGCGGGTATCGCCGCGCTGACCGCCGGGTGCGCCCCGGCCGCACCTGCGGCGGCACCTGGTGGCCCCAGCGGGGTGCACTTGCGCTGGCTCGGGTTGGCGGGCTGGGAAATCACCTTCGACGGACACCACCTGCTCGTCGATCCGTACTTCACGCGCCAGCAGTACGCGGGCCCCGACGGCAAGATGGACGCGGACCGGCCGCTTGAGGTGAACGCCCGGATCATCGACTGGGTCCTGGACGAGCACCTGCGCACCGCGCCGGAGTTCATCCTGACCACCCACGGCCACTGGGACCACCTCGCCGACATCGCCCCGCTGCTGAACCACCCGCGGTGGAGGGACCAGCGGATCCGCGTCCTCGGCGGCGAGACGCACCTGAACCTGATCCGGGCGATGGACGCACCACCCTCGCGCGAGGCCGACCTGGTGCTGGTCACGGGCGGCGAAAACCTGCGCTATCCGCTCAGGAGTCCCGAACAACCCCGGCCCGCTTACACGATCGAGGTCTTCCGGAGCCTGCACAGCCAACTCGGCGGATACGGCTTCGCACCCGCCGGAACCCTGACCGCGCCACCGAAAACCCCGACCACTCTCGGTGAACTGGTCGAAGGCGGCACGCTCGGCTACCAGGTCACGGTCGGCGACCGGCTGCGCGTGATGTTCCTCAGCGGAACGGCCAACTTCGCCGAGCGCGAGGTCGCCGGGGCGACGCCGGACGTGCTCGTCCTCGGTGCCAGCGGCAATGCGGCGGTGCACGACTACTTCGAGCGCGTGCTGGCAACACTCGGTTGGCCCAGGGTCGTCATCCCCAGCCACCACGACGACATGGTGACCCAGCTCGACAGACCCGAAGTGCACGACACCGTCAACCGGGAGATCGTCGCGACCCTGCAGGAGGTCCTGGGCGACCGCGGCCGCGTCCTTGACCCCCGCCATCTCCAACATTTCGAGCTCTGATCCGGCTCATCGACCGTCGTCGCCGTCGACCAGGAGATCAGGTGGGTTTGCGCGCCTCGATCAGCGTGCGAGTCGAGTGCGCGACGAACACGCCGTCGTGCTCGATCTGCTCGTGCAGGTCGCGCAGCCGATCGCGATAGGCGTCCACCGCGAAGTCGGGCACCGTCCAGATCACCTTGCGCAGGAAGAAGATCACCGCGCCCACATCGAAGAACTCGGCGCGCAGTCGTGCCCGGCGCACGTCCACGATCCGCAGACCCGCGGCACGCGCCTCCGCGATCTCCTGGTCCGGATCGCGTTTGTCGCGCGCTCGCCGCTGCGGCCCGAGGAAGTATTCCGCGAGTTTCGACATGGTGCCCGGACCCACGTGCTGGGCGAAGTACGTTCCGCCCGGCCGCAGCACCCGCGCGATCTCGCCCCACCGCGGGGTGACCGGATGTCGGCTGGTCACCAGGTCGAACGCCGACCCGGCGAACGGCAGCGGCGGTTCATCGGAACTCGCCACGACCACGACGCCGCGCGGGTGCAGCAGCTTCGTCGCCGCGACCACGTTGGGCGGCCATGATTCGGTGGCCACCATCACCGGCGGGAACCGCTGCGCCTCGGCCAGCACCTCCCCGCCACCGGTCTGAACATCCAGCGCCGCCGACGCCCGAGCCAAGCGCTGGCCCATCAACCGCTGATAGCCCCAGGGTGGCCGCTGCTCGGTCGCGCGCCCATCCAGCCACGAGAAATCCCAGCCCTCCACCGGGGCCGCCGCTGCTTCACCCACCAACTCCTCGAACGAACGGGACATGCTCCGATCGTCCCAGCGCGCGCCACCGAATTGTGGTGCCGCAACTCCTGGGCGACCGCAGCCACGACGAGATGGTGACCCACCCCGATCCCGCCATCAGACCGCACCTGGTCGGAATTTGCCGCGCGGATGATGCTGTTCTGGTCGGTTCGAAAAGGAGTTGAGGCTCGACGGTCGCGAGCCATACCGTCGTGCCGTGCTGGTCGAATCGGTGAACATCGGCATTGCCCGTCCTGTTGCGGCCAAGTCCGGGTACACCGGGATCGACAAGCGGCCCATCGATGGTGCTGTCCTCGTCCGAGCTCCTGGGCCGAAGGGCTGTGGAAGTGGTTTGGTCGGGGACCAGATCTGCGACAACAAGAACCACGGTGGCGACGATCAAGCCGTCTACGCCTACGCGCGGGAAGATTTGGACCGGTGGCAGGACGAGGCGGGACGTTCGATGCCCTCCGGTACCTTCGGCGAGAACTTGACCACCAGCGGTGTGGACGTCAACCACGCCATCATCGGTGAGCGGTGGCGCATCGGTGCGGAACTGCTCCTGCAAGTGACCACACCGAGGATTCCGTGCCGCACGTTCGCCGCGTGGCTGGGGCTTCGCGGTTGGGTCAGGACGTTCACGAGGAGAGCTCTTCCCGGCGCTTATTTCCGCGTCGTGGAACCCGGACACGTGCGACGCGGAGATCAGATCGTGGTGGCGCACCGTCCCGGTCATGGCCTTGACGTCGAAACGGTCTTCCGCGCGTTTACGACATCGCCTGAGCTGTTGCCGGAGCTCGTTGATGTCGAGGAACTTCCTGCGGAAGGCCGGGAACTCGCTCGTCGGAGGGTGTGCTTCGACCTGGATTAACGGGCATGCGCGGCCGATCTCGTGGAAGTGCTGGGGAGGCGCGGGAATTCGGTTGACTTCGATCACGGCACCAGGCCACGGTGGAGCGATGCGCGACCGGCCAGCAGCTCCGTGGTCGGGCGGAAGCGGGATCGCGTTGGCCAGGCACCGGGACTTCCGGCTGTTCCTCGGTTCGCACCTGTTCAACGACACCGGCGCAGCCGCCACGCAGGTCGTCCTCCCGCTCACCGCAGTGCTCGTGCTGGAAGCCTCGGCCTGGGAGGTCGGCCTGCTGCAAGCCGCCAACCACGCCGCTTACCTCGTGCTGGGGTTGCCCGCTGGGGCGTGGGTGGAGCGGATGCGCCCGCGCCGGGTGATGCTCAGCGCCGACCTGGTGCGCCTCGCGGCGTTGCTGTCGCTGCCGGTGGCATGGGCAGGTGGGCTGCTGTCGCTGCCGCTGATCTGCATCGTCGCGCTGCTGCTGGGCACCGCGCAGTTGTTCGGTGACATCGCTGATCACACCTACCTCCCGCAGCTGACCGGTGGTGGCAGGCTCATCGAGGGCAACAGCGGCCTGCAACTGGTCCGCTCCGGCGCCGAGTTGGGTGGTCCAGGGCTGGGCGGGCTCTGCGTCCAGTGGCTCGGAGCCCAAGCTGCGGTGGTGGCGAACGCCGCTGCCTCGGCGATCTCCGCCGTGCTGCTGTGGCGGATTGCGACCCCAGATGCCGAACCGGCCTCGTCATCGGGTGGTTTGGCCACGCAGATCGGGCAGGGCATCCGATTCCTGTTGCGCCATCGAGTGTTGCGGGGGCTCGCGCTCTCGGCCAGTCTCAACAACCTCGTCTTCTCCGCGATCTTCGCGCTTGAGGTCGTCTTCCTGACCACGGTGGTCGGTTTGTCGTCGGGAACCGTTGGACTCCTGCTGACTTCCGGTGCGGTCGGCGCGCTGGTCGGCGCCAGGGCAGCCCCGAGGCTCGGCCGCGTCTTCGGGGGCGCCCGAGCAGCGCTGCTCGCGGTACCCGTCGCGGCGCCGTTCGCGCTGCTGATTCCGCTGACCGGCAGCGGATGGTGGGTGGTGCCCTTCGTGCTGGGCAACGTCGCGATCGGCGCTGGTGTCACGGTTTTCAACATCATGCAGGTCAGCTACCGCCAGCGCGCGTGTCCTCCGCACCTGCTCAGCCGGATGTCGGCGATGTTCCGCTTCGCGGTGTGGGGAGTCGCGCCGCTGGGCGCGTTGTTGGGCGGTGCGCTGGCCCAGCAGCTAGGCGTGCGGACGGCTTTGTGGTTGCTGGCAACGACTTTGCTCGTGATCTCGCCGGTGCTGCTGCTGTCGCCGCTGCGGCGGATGCGCCACCTCGACGACTGCAAGTGAGCAGTCCTCATGCCTGGTTGGCGAAGAACGTGCGCAGGAGGGCAGCGGTCTGCTCCGGCTGCTCCTCCGGCACGTAGTGGTCGCACGGCAGGGCGGAGCCGCGCAGGTCGCTGGCGTAGTCGCGCCAGGCGGCGAGCACGTCGTAGTTGCGGCCCACGAAGCTGTGCTCGCCCCACAGCGCGAGCACTGGGCATTCGATCGCGCGATCGGCGTCGGCGTTGTCGTGTTCGAGGTCGATCGTCGCGGCGGCGCGGTAGTCGGCGCAGGACGCGGCGATGGCGTCCGGATCGGCGAAGCAGCGGACGTACTCCGCCATCGCGCCCGAATCGAACGGCGTGCCGCCGTGATGCCGTGCGCTCATCCGCGCCGTGATCCAGAACTCGGGGTCCGCGCCGATGAGTCGTTCCGGAATCCCGCCACCGGCGGCGAGGAAGAACCAGTGGTAGTACCCGAGGCCGAACTCCTTGTCCGCGTGGGCGAAGGCGTAGCGGGTCGGCACGATGTCCAGCACGGCGAGCGCGATGACGTGCTCGGCCGCGTCCAGCGCCAGGCGGTGGCCGACCCGCCCGCCGCGGTCGTGCCCGGCCACGCTGAACCGGTCGAACCCGAGTTCTCGCATGACGAGCAGCTGGTCACGGGCCATCGCGCGCTTCGAGTATTCGTGGTCGCCGGGACCGGGTCGAGGTTTGTCGCTGTCGCCGTACCCGCGCAGATCGGCGAGGACGACGGTGTGGTCGGCGGCGAGTTCCGGCGCCACGTGGTGCCAGATCAGGTGGGTCTGCGGGTAGCCGTGCAGCAGCAGGACGGGTGGTCCGTCGCCGCCGACCGCGCAATTGATGCGCACGCCGTCGGCATCGATGCTGTGGTAGGTGAACGTGCTCGGCAGTGGGATGCTCATCGGAAGTCCTCAGTTGTCGCGGACGCGGGTGGTCAGCTCGGCACCGATCTGGACGAGCAGCCGCCTGCTCAGCTCGGGATCGGCCGCGCATCTCGGGGCGCGGTCGGTAAGACCGTAGACGGCGGAGAATCCCGCCGCAGACCATTGATCGGCGTTGCCAGCGGAATTGGCCTGCGAGCGGCGTGGGGGTGGGGGGGGGGGGGGGGGGGGCGCGCGCCCCCCCCCCCCCCGCCCCCCCCCCCCCGCGCCCCCCCACGACCCTGATGTGACCTGCGTCCCACCGGGGTTCGGGTTGTTACGTTTCGTCCAACCCGCCAAGTCAGACCTGCATGCACCGAGTTCAGCAGTTGGTCAGCATCGCGATTTCAGCGGGCGGGTTCTGGATTCAGCACGAAGGGGGAGCGCGATGAGTCACCACGTGGTTGTGATCGGCGCGGGTTATGCGGGCCTGATGGCGGCGAAGCGCACCGCCCGACAAGTCCGCCCCGAGCTGGTTCGGGTGACCCTGGTCAACGGTCGGGATCGGTTCGTCGAACGGGTTCGGCTCCACCAGGTCGCCTCGGGTCAGCGGCTGCGCATGCGTCCGCTCGCCGAATTGGTGGCTGGCACAGGTATCGAGGTCGTGGTCGGCGTGGTGCGCGAACTCGATCGAGAGGCGAAGCAGGTTCGAATCCAGCGAGAAGGTCCACTTCGGACACTTGGCTACGACACGCTGGTCTACGCGTTGGGCAGCGCGCCGCGCATACGTCTACCGGGCTCTTTCCCCGCCTCGGCGTGCAGATCCGGGAGAACGTGAAGGTCGCAGAGGTCTCCGGCGGCGGTTTGAGCCTTGTCGACGGTACGTTCCTCGCTGCTGACGCCGTGATCTGGAACGCCGGATTCACGGTTCCCGAGCTGGCTCGCAACTCGCTGCTGGCGGTGGACGCGAGCGGCCGCATCGTCGTCGATAACACACAGCGCTCGGTCTCGGACCCGGCTGTGTACGCGGTCGGTGACGCCGCCACGGTGCCCGGTCCGGGCGGACGGGAACTGCGCATGGCCTGCGCGACCGGAACGCCGATGGCCGTGACGGCGGCAGACGCCATCGTCGCTCGCCTGACCGGCCGGACGCCGCGGAAGCACAAGTTCCAGTACATGGCGCAGAACGTGAGCCTGGGCCGCCGTGACGGCCTGTTCCAGTTCGTGCGCGCCGACGACACCTCGCGCTCGATCATCTTCACCGGACGACCTGCGGCCTGGGTGAAAGAGCGGATAGTCCGGTACGCGGCCATGCGGTCCCAACGGCTCAACGGCCCGTATCCTCGCGTTCGCCGACGCGAACCGGCGCACCTGCACTCCGACTGACCTGTCCCGTACCAACCGCCCCAGCAGGGCGGTCGGAGGCTCGGGTGCGAAGACAGGCTTCAGGGTTCCGTTCCCGGCTGGGCCAGGTGCGTGCCGCTGAAGTCGGGTAGGGCGGTGCACACTGCCTGGAGTTCGCGGCCGGTGCGCAGGACTGTTCCGTCTGGTCGGACGATCGCCGCGCGGGCACGGCCGCCCCGCAGCCAGCGATGCAGGGTGGTACCCGAGCGGGCGACCAGGAGTACGGCGCCGCGCCGGGTGATCTCGGCGCGTTGGGTCTCCTCCGGTTGGTCGCAGGTGACGACCGCGAACCGGCTCGCGGCCACGTCGTCGAACCGGCGACCGTCTTCGAGGACCGCGTTGGGGCACAGGGTGCCGTCGAGCGCGCGGCCGAAGCGAGGGCGCGCGACGAGCTCGGAGCGGTGCAGTGCCGGGGTTTCGCTGTTGAGGATCTGGTCCTTGAGGCCCGGCAGGAGGTGCAGGCGCGGAGCCACCACCCGGCGAATGGCGTTGCCGATCTTGCCGCCTTCCGTCATCACGGTCCCGACGAGTTTCGCTCGGCGGATCATGGCCAGGGCATGGGGCTTGCGTTCGACCTGATAGGTGTCGAGCGCGGTTGGCGGCAGGGCGCCGTCGAGGACGCCCGCGAGCTTCCAGGCGAGGTTCGCGGCATCGCGCAGGCCAGCGCCGAGGCCCTGGCCGATGAACGGCGGGGTGAGGTGGGCGGCGTCGCCCAGCAGGAAGATCCGGCGATCTCGCCACTGCTCGGCGATCTGCGCGCCGAAGGTGTACTCGGCCACCCGCACGATCTCCAGTTCCGTCTGGGGTATCGCCTTGGTCCAGGGCGAGAGCAGGGGATGCAGGGTGGCGATGTCGCGGTAGTCGTCGGCGTTCTCGTGCGGCGCGAGCCGGAATTCCCAGCGGTAGCGGGTTTTCCCGATGCGCATGTAGGTCGCGGCGCGGAGCGGGTCGCAGACCTGGTGGACGCCTTCCCATTCGGCGAGGTCGGCGCCGGTGGCCACGTCGACCACGAGCCACCGCTGCGCGAAGTCGAGGTCCCGCACAGTGGTCTCGATGGACGCCCTGACCAGGCTGTTGGCTCCGTCGCAGCCGAGCACGTACTCGGCTGCGACCGTTTCGCGCGCACCCGTGCTGCGGTCCGCGCAGTCAACGAGCACCTGCCCGCTGTCCTGCGCAACAGCGGTGACTTCCGTGTTCCCGCGCAACGTGGCGGTGGCGAAGCGCTTGAGGTTGGCACGCAGGACGGTCTCCAGTTGCTGCTGGTCGAACATGTTGGCCTCGGGGTAGCCGTGCTTGCCGCGTGTCGCGTCGCGGGCGAACTCGGCGAGCACCCGCATTTCCGGGGTGATCAGCCGAAGTCCCCGGCACGGCCAGGAGATCGCGGCGAACTCGTCGCGGACGCCGAGGCGGGCGAGGATGCGGTAGACCTCGTCGTCGAGGTGGACCGCGCGGGGTTGGGGGTAGATCGACTCCCACCGGTCGAGCACCACGCAACCGAACCCGCGCTGGGCCAGCAGCGTCGCGGCGGTGAGTCCGGTGGGACCGGCACCGACGATGACCACCGGGAGTGGCCTCGCGGTCATGGGGCGCCCACCACACGCGATGCGATGGCGTACCGGACCGGCGCCGCCTCGACCGTTTCGGCCAGGGCGTCGCAGGCAGTTCGCAGCAGGTGCTCGGTCAGCGGGTCCACCTCACGATTGTGCGCTGCCTGCCCAGTTCGATCGCGCCGTCGGTCGCCCGATGGGGCCAGATCGGCCACGCGCGTCACCCGCGTGCGGCCGGACCACGTCGGCCCGTTCTCGATCTTGATGTGGTCAACAGGTCCTCCGCTCAGCGCTGGAGCTGGCAGGCTTGCTGGCGTGGACCCGCAGGAGCTGGCGCAGTTCGAGACCTACCGAGCGCGCATGTTCGGCTTGGCCTATCGGATGTTGGGCGAGGCGTCTGAAGCAGAAGACGTCGTCCAGGACGCCTACCTGCGCTGGCGGGAAGGTCGGGACATCGCCACTCCAGCCGCGTGGCTGACCACGGTGGTCACCAACCTGTGCCTGACGCGCCTCTCGTCCGCGCGCGCCCGCCGCGAGCGCTACGTGGGGCCCTGGCTACCCGAACCGGTGCTCACCGGTCCGGGGCACGAGCTCGCTCCAGAAGAGGCTGCGGAGCAGCGGGACTCGCTGTCGTTGGGCTTGCTGGTGCTGCTGGAACGGCTCACGCCGCCGGAACGAGCCGCCTTCGTGCTCCGCTCGGCGTTCGACTACAGCCACCGGGAAATCGCCGAGGCCCTCGGCATCGACGAAGCGAACGCCCGCCAGCTCTACAGCCGGGCGCGAGCGCGTGTCGGCGATCGTCGCCGTCGGTTCACCGCAAGTGCCGAGCAGCGTGGAACAGGGATCGCCAGCTGGACCACATGATGTCGGGGATTCCGAGGTCGAGAGGGCACCTGCGGTACCGCTGCCCGCACCGCCAACCAAGTCAATCCGCGCACCCGCGAGTTTCGCCAGACATAGGCACGTTTTCTGTCGAGCATGCGGCCACTGCGATCAACAGTGTCGGTCAGGGTTATCCGTCACTGCCGTCAAAAGCAGGGCGCAGGTTGGTGTTGCCGACGCGGTAACTGTTCGTCAGTGGACTGGATAGTGCAGCTCGTACCGCCGGGGCATTCACGACTACTCTCCCGGCGCCGCAGCGGCCCTGCACCTCGCCTGGACCCACCGAAAATTTCTGATCACCTAGTGCACACCACCGGAACAGCGCCCGCGTTCGCCTCCGGCGTGGCGCCGTTTGGGCTAGGCGGTCAGGAAGTCGAGGTCTTCGGCGAGGAGTCGGGTCAGGTCCGTGGTGGAGGCGTCCGTCGTGGTGCCCAGGCGGGACGCTTGGTGGGCGACCATCGCTTCGAAGATCTTGCGCGCCGTGCGTCCGTTGCCGAACGTGCCGTCCTTGGGGATCCGCTCGAAGTAGTCGTGCAGCACCTCGCCCGCCTTCGGGTCCAACTGGTAGTCGTGCTTGTGGCACTGCAGGCGGACGATCGTGACGAGTTCTTCCGCGTTGTAGTTGGCGAACTCGATCGTCTGGTTGAACCGGGACTCCAGGCCAGGGTTGGACGCCATGAACTCCCGCATCTCCTTGGAGTAGCCCGCGACGATCACGACCACCTCTTCGCGGTGGTCCTCCATCAGCTTGACCAGCGTGTCGATGGCCTCCCGGCCGAAGTCGGGCCCGGTTCCGCCCTGCTGCGAACTGAGCGTGTACGCCTCGTCGATGAACAGCACGCCGCCGAGCGCTTTGTTGAACGCCTCGGTGGTCTTGATCGCGGTGCCGCCGATGATCTGGGCGACCAGATCGGCGCGGGCGACTTCCACGAGATGTCCGGAAGTCAACACGCCGAGTTCGGCCAGGATGGCGCCGTACAGCCGACCCACGGTCGTCTTGCCCGTGCCGGGCGCGCCCGCGAACACCAGGTGACGGCTCATCGGCGGCACCGACAGCCCGGCCTGCTGGCGGCGCTTGGCCATCTTGTTCAGGTTGACCAGGGTGGCTACATCCCGTTTGACGCCTGCCAAGCCCACCAGCCCGGTGAGTTCCTCGAACGGTTTGCTGGTCGGCTTCGCGGCCGGGGCGGGCTGCTCGTCCCGCTGCGCACTGGAGGACGGCGTGCTTCCCTGCGGGGCTGCGTCCTGCGGGCCCGCCGTGCCGTGCGCGTCCGGAAAGCCGTTGCCCGTACTGGTCAGGTCGGCGACGTGCAGCGCGGCGGAGGGAACGACCTGGCGCAGCCCGGCGCCGCCGTTGTCGCGCGCTGTGCAACGCTGCACCGAGACCTTGTTCTCGGTGTGCACCCGGATGCCGTCGCCTTTGTTCTCCAGGAATTCGCAGGCGCTGATCGCGGCACGTCCAGCCGCCGTGATCTGGATGCCGTTGGCGTCGCCGGAGCGGAGCCGACAGCGGGTCAGCGACACCTCGGCATCCGCGCCGACCAGCACACCGTCTTCGCCGCTGCCGTAGACGTCGCAGTCCTCGAACACCGACTGCCCGGCTTCGACCACGGCGAGCCCGGCACCAGCAGCGGCTCGGATGCTGCATCCCTCGACCCGCGCCCAGGCATCGCCCGTGACGAGCACGCCAGCGCCGCCGCTTCGGTCGATCTCGGCGTTCTCCAGGTTCGCCCGGCTGCGGCCGGAAACCTCCACCCCGACACCGCCGCAATCGTGCACCCGCAGCCGACGCAGTTGCGGGTTCGCCTCGGAACGCACGGCGACCCCGGTTTCCGCGCAACCGCTCACGGCGAGGCGGTCGAATTCGAAGGTGGCACCGTCGTCGACGGAAACCCCGGTACCGGTCACTTCCGCCACGGCGCACTCCGTCGCCACTCCGGAAGAACCGGCGGTGACCCGGATTCCGTACTTCGCGCTCCGCCGGACCTCGCACTCGTCGAGCTTCGCGGCCCTCGCCCCGGCGACCAGCACCCCGTCCGCCCCGGCGTCCTCGACGGTGCAGGACTCCAGCTGCACCGGTTCCGTGGTGGCCAGGTAGAAACCGATGCCTCGGGTGCCGCGCACGGCCACCCGCCGCAGGGTCGCGGAAGCCTGCTGTTCGACGGCCACGGCGGGCTTGGTCGCACCGCTGACCGCGAAGTTCTCGACGGTCGCCTGACCCTGGCCGTTGAGGCAGATCCCGTTGCCGTCGGCGCGTTCGCAGCCGCCGCCGTGCACTTCCATCCGCCCCTGCTCGGCCACCACGATCGCCGAGGTGCCCAGGTCGTGCAAGCGGCAGTCCGCCACGGAACTGCCGTCCGGAGACGTGACCACCACGCCCGCGCCCTCGGTGTTGCTGACCTGGCAGGCGCGCATCGCCAGAGTTCCCGAGCCGAAGGCGTAGACCGCCGCCCAGGAAGCGGCCTCGACCTCGCATTCGGTCAGCGCCAACCGACCCTGGCCGACCACCACGGCGGGCTGCTCGGAGTCGGTGCCGCGCAAGGTGATCCCGCTGATCGTCACCGCGCCGCCCGCCACGCCGACCGCGCTGCCCTCCAGAACTCGGACCTCCACCGTGCCCGGCCCGTCCTCCGCGGTGATGGTCACCGACTTGGTGAGCACCAAGCGCTCGTGGTAGGTACCGGCGCTGACGTTGATCACCGAGCCTTCGGGCGCGGTCGAGACGGCGTCGGCGATGGACCGGTGACAACCGGGCATCGCCGTCGAAACCGAGATCATCGCTGAGTCATCCCCTGGGGTGCAGTGGCCCGCAGGACTTCCCCGCGGCGTTGCCGCTGGTGCGGCAGGTCCTCGGCGGTCGCGGCCAGCCGCCCTTCCAGCTGCGCCGCGGCCAGTTCCAGCCGGGATCGGCATCCGGTGCGGGCGAACAGGCGGGTCAGGTGGCTTTCCACGGTCTTCTCGCTGACCCCGATCAGGGCCGCGATCCGGCGGTTGGTGAAGCCGTCGCTGACGAGGTCGATGATGCGCATCTCGGTGCTGGAGAAGGACGTCTGCCGGGTCCGCGACCGGGGCAGCGGGACACCGCGCTCCCGCATCAGGTCGTACAGCGGACCGCGTCCTCGGGTGCACCCGAAGCGGTTCGCGAGTTCGTAGTACTCCTGGTGCCAGGGCTGCGGATCGGCGCTGAGATCGCCCACCAGCAGGTACCCCATGGCCGCCCGTGGCAGGTCGCCGCGTCGCCGGGTCAGTTCCAGGGCCTGCAGCGCCTGTTCGCGGTCGCGGTCCAGCAACGCCTGCATGAACAGCACCGCCTCCCGCGAGGAACTGGACCTGAGCTGGTCGTCCAGCGCTTCCAGTTCGGCCAGCAGGCGGTTGGCCAGCGACCGGTCCGTTTCCCGCCACGCGTACCTGATCAACCTGGTCAGCAGGCGCTCCAGACCGGCGAGCGCGCCGCGTTCGCGGTGCCGGAGGTAGTCGCGCCAGCCGACGCGGAGGGCGTCCTCGGGGTGTCCCAGGTGGTAGAGCAGACCGCACCGCGCCCAACTCACCAGGTGACCGCCAGCCATCGCGCGGGGAATCCGGTCGAGCCATCCGGCGGCCCGCTGGAAATCGCCTCGTGTGCAGCAGATCTCGGCGGCGAACACGCGGGCCAGGTGCCGAGCGGTCCCGCCGTGGCCGTCGCGGTGGTCGGCTTCGATCCGGCGCGCCACCGACAGCGCGTTGTCCCAGTCCCCGGCGTGGTAGGCGCGCAACACCTGTTGGTAGCCCAGCAAACTCCCACCGCCCGGACGTCCGTAGTCCTCGCCGAGGATGAGCTCCAGCGCGGTGGCGTAGTCGCTCAGCGCGCCTGCCTCGCGCAGCTGCTCCTGATCGACTTCGCGCGGCGGGTCGTCGGGTTGGTGCCAGGCCGACCACGCCTGCTGGAAGTCCTGGTGGTTGCCGCTGAGCGCGTTCAGCAGCACCAGGACCTCGCCGAGGTCGACGATGCGCCGGTCCGGTTGCGGAGCTTCCCGATGCCACCGGCCGAAAACGGTGTTGATGATGGTGGCCGCCTCGCGGACCCGGCCGCCGAACATCGCGGACAGGAACCGGCGGATGTCCGCGTCGAAACCGGACGCGCCGCCCAGCGCGTCGAACATGCCGATCGAGTCCCGGATCTCGGCCGGGCGTTCCTCGTGCATCAGCGCCGACAGCCAGCAGGTGCCGATCTCCACGAGCAGCGCCATCCGCTCCCGCTCGGCGCGGTCGTCGTCGCTGGTCGCGGCGAGCACCGGCGGCGTGACCAGACCGACGTCCGCAGCAAGTTCGCGGTACTGGCCCAGCGCCATCCGCAGGCGCAGCAGGGTCCGCACCAACCGCGGCCACCGGGGGTCGGAGTGCGGCAGCCGTCGCAGCGCGCCGCGGTACCACGTCGCGGCGCGGGCCGCGTCGCAGTCCGCGATCCGGTCGGCTTCGTCGATGAGGATGTCGGCGCACAGCGGGGAATCCGGCTCCGCCCCGGCCCGCGCCAGGTGGTTGGCCAGCAGCGCCCGGTCCACCGCGGCCCCGCTCTCGACGTGGCTGAGCATCCGCTGGGCGAGCGCGGCGTGCACGGTGCGCAGCAGGTCCGGGTCGATCGCCTGCCGAACGGTGACCGCGAGCGCCGGTACCGCGAACCACAGGCGACTCTGCTCGTCGACGCGCAGGATCCCGTCGGCGACCAGCTCGTCCAGCATCCGGCCGGTGGATTCCAGATCCTCGGCAACGGTCTCGATCACCACGGCCAGGTCGTCCACGGACACCGGATCCCAGGTCGCCAGGATCGCGGCGAGACCATGCGGGGAGTCCCCGGAATCGCACAGCGCGCGGACGAGTTCGTGGTCCTCGGGCAGCGCTATCGGCTCGTCCGAGGAGGACAGGCAGTAGTGGCCGTCGACCACGACCAGCCGTCCCTGCTCGTGCAGCGCTCGCACGGTGGACAGCAGGGTGCCCGGATTGCCGTACAGCGGACCGAGACCGGTGCGCAGCGCGTCGATCGTGAGCGAGTCCAGCGCCGCCCGGCCGGTAGCCGCGCCCCACTTGGACAGCAGCGCGCGAGCATCGTCGGCGGGCAGCGGCGCCAACTCGACGATCTCGTCCGCGAGATCGACGAGCTGCGCCGGAACCGGGGACGGGCGGGTCTGCGGCCGGGCCGAGACGACCACCAGACATCCTCCCGCGCGCAGCGCTTGGACCAGCGCGCACAACGCGACCGCCACCAGCGGCTCGGTCCGGTCCACGTCTTCGACGATCACCGCGGTGCGGCGGCGCCGGGCGATGCGGATCACCGCGCGGCTCAGTTCGTGCGCCATGGCGAGCAGGTGTCGCTGCGGGTCTTCGGCGATCAGCTGCCGCCGCGAGGTCGCCTCGGCGACCGCTTCGAGCAGGTCCGGGTCGAGGCCGCGGTCCACGTACCGCCGCACCGCGTCGAGCAGCGCGTCCACCAGGCTGGTGTCCGGGTGCCGGGCAGCGCTCAGCGAGATGATTTCGAGGCCGTCCCGCCGCCAGTCGGAGGTGACCGCGTTCAGCAACGCCGTCTTCCCCTCCCCGGCGCGGCCGCGCACCACCAGCAGGGCACCGTTCCCGGTCCCGAACTCAGCCGCGCGGTCGAGCGTCGCCCGCTGCTCGTCACGGCCGAGCACCGGAACGCGTTCCCGCGCCATCGGGCTCCTCACTTCGCTCTGCTGCTGTCGGGTTCTGCTGCTGTCGTGTAACAGACGGTCGTCAATGCGGTAATACAAACACCCTGAACCGGTCTTCGGATGCCTACGTTCTTGATAATGGTCCAGGCCGTGATTGCGCGGGGTAACGACGTTAGCGTCCACCTAGGTCAAGGGAGATCCCTCGCGTAAGCCACAATGATTATCTATGGAAGCGGAGCGTTTGGGTCCGTGCACGCAGGGTTCGATGTGAAGTGGGGAGCAGGGGCGGTGCCCCGATCGAGCACGGCGGAGGGCGGGGCGGTTCCGTCCGAATCGGCGGCGGACGTCGGTTGCGTCGCTGGTCGGGAGTCCGGGCCGCCGCGCCTGATCGGGCGCGATGACGTCGTCGCCGAAGTGGTCCGCTCCGCCCGTGACTGTTCGCCACCGTTGACCGTGCTCGTCGGAGACGCGGGCGTCGGTCGCAGCGCGGTGCTGGCCGAGGTGCGCGCCGCTCTCGCGGACGGTCCGACCAGGGTGTTGGCGCTGCGGGCCAGCGCGCACGATCAGCACACCCGCTACGGCGCGCTCTACCGACTGCTCACCGATGTGGACGGCCCCTCGGCCGGTGTCGGGCGGAGCGCGCGGATGTCCGTGCTGGGGCTGGTGGCGAAGCTCAGCGCCATCCCCGATCCGCACGACCCGCGGGCCACCACGGTGCAGTTGGCGTCGGCGGTGTTCTCCGTCGTACGTCGCCACGCGCCGATGGTGGTGCTCATCGACGACGCGCAGTGGCTGGACGAGGGAACGGCATTGCTGGTGGAGCCGTTGGTCCGGCGGTTCGTCCACGCGGGATGTTCGATCGTGCTCACTGTGCGGTCCGACGCGATGCCGAAGCCGGGCGGTTCATCCGGGGGGATCGTCGATGCGATGCGGCGGCTGAGCGAATCCGGGCTGCTCCGCCTCGTCGCGCTGCGCCCGCTGACCCGTCGGCAAACCGGCGCGATGATCGCCGACACGCTGCGGGCCGTCCCGGATGCCCAATTGGTGCACGAACTGCACGCGGCGAGCCGGGGCAACCCGTCCGCCCTGGTGTCGGGGATCAGCTGCTACCGGGAAGTGGAGGCGCTGCGGATCACGGACCGGCACGCGTACCTGGTTCCGGCCGTCGACCGGCCGGTGCCCGCCACCTGCCACCAACTGCTGGCGCGGGTCCGCGACTCCGGGTCGCTGGCCTGGCCGGTGGCCCGCGCGATGTCGGTCCTCGCGCCGCTCGGTCCGGCCGCGCCGCAGTTGGTGGCGGAGTGGGTCGGGTCCGACGAGCTCGCCGTGCGGGATGCGTTGGCCCTGTTGGAAAAGCGCCACGTGCTCCTCCGGCGGCGCAGCGCCGACCGGAACGGGCCGCTCGGCTGGCGGTTCCGGATTCCGATGGTTCGGGCGTTGGTGGAGTCGTGCTTGGGGCCCTACGAACGCCGTCGGCTGTCGGCTCTGGCGGTGACCGCGATCTGGAACGGCGCGGCGCGGGCGGCGGACCCGCACTTCCTGCCCGACCGGCTGGTCGATGCGGGCAAACTGGTTGACCCCAAGCGGGCGAGCACGGAACTGCTCGCGCACGGCGGCGCGGCGATGTTCAGCGACGGTCCGCGGGCGGCCCGCTGGCTGCGCGTCGCGGCGGACCGATCGGTGAACCCGCACACCCGCGCGATGGCGTTGTTCGCGCACACTTCCACGTGCGTGGTCCACAACCGGATGGCCGATTCCCTGGACAGCGCCCGCACCCTGCTGCGGAACCATTCCACCGAGTTGTCCGCCGACCGGCTCCAGGAGGCGTTGAACGCCTACCTCATGTCGCTGGTGAGGTGCGGCGATTACGCGGAGCTGACCCGGATCGCGGAGGATGACCCGCCGCCGATTCCCGGCGGTGCAGCCGCGCAAATCGTGGTCAAGGCGTTCGCGTTGGGCCTGCTGAAGAGGTGGGAGGAATGCTGGCGGTTGCTCAGCGGAACCCGCGAAACATGGATTCGTGCCAACGATGTCACCGCCGATTTCGGCAACCAGCTCCGCAGCGGAGCAGGGGTGCTGCTGGGCGAGCCGGGTGAGCTGTTCCGGTACGTCGCCGAGCCGGAGCGCTGGCACACCCACGACCAGCCGCAGCACCGGTTCGAGCAGGTCCGGCACGTGATGAAGATGCTGCTCATGCTCGGCGAGCTGGACCGGGTGCAGGAGGTGATGAGCTCCTACGACCTGGTGCTGGAGCAGTTGCCCGACGCGCTGCAGTTCATGGTGCGGTGCCTGCGCGGCGACTGGTCCAAAGCGATGGACGTCGCGCGGCGCGCCATCGCCGCCGGGACCCACCTCGGCTGCCCGGTGGAAGGACCGATGCTGCACCTCGGTGCGGCGCGGATGCTGATCGCGAGCGGCTGGCTCAACCGGGCCCGCCAGATGATCGAGCTGGGCCGCCGGTACGACCTGGAATACCTCTTCGACAGGGCCGAAGTGGCGGTGCTGTCGACGCTCGGCGAAACCGACGACGTCGTGGGACTGCTGCGGGACGGCCTCCGGAAAGCCGAGGCGAGCGGCTACGAAGTGGGCACCGAGGACATGTGGGCGGAGCTCGCGCACCACGAACACCTGGCGGGCAACCACGAGGAGGCCAGCCAAGCGCTGGACCGCGTCCGGCGGCTGGCCGAACGGATGGGGACCGGTCGGGCCGAACTCTGCCACCTGGTCACCAGGGCGCAGTTGCTGGACGACCAGACGAGCGCCGAGGCTGCGGTGAAGCTGGCGCGGGACCGCGCGCAGCCGTACGAATCCGCACTGGTCTTCACCCGGCTAGCCGTGCACGGCTTCCGCACCACCGAACTGCTCTCCGAGGCGTACGAACTGTACGGGGAACTCGACGCGCTGCTGCTGCGCGCTCAGATGCGGCAGACGATGCGCGCGCACAACATGCCGGTGCCCGGCCGCGCCGCAACCACGAACGAGAACGAGCGGCTGCTGGCGGTCCTGGTCACCGAGGGCTTGACCAACCGCCAGCTCGCGGCGGTGTTCGGGACCACGGAGAAGAGCGTGGAAGGACGGCTGACCCGGATGTTCGCCCGCATCGGCTACCGGTCCAGAGTGGAACTCGCCGCGGCGATGCTCACCGGCGAATACCCGGGCTGACAACGTCGTCATCCCGGTCGTGCGCGCTCAACCGAGCTCCGGTCGTCCGGCTGCGGTTGGATTCCGCGGCCTGCGCGCGTCGGCGGCTATGGTGCGGTCGGTCATGGAGCGGGTGTGCTGTCGCGCAGCGGTTCGGCCATCAGGCGCATGGATTCTTGGGCGCCCGGGTTGAGCAGGATGTCCACGCCGTCGGGTAGCGCGTCCAGGATCCGTTCGAGCGGCAGTTGTTGCCATACCGCGGCGAGGTCTGGTCGGTGGTGTGCCGGTGAGCTGGCGACGAGGGCGCAAGTCGCTTCGTCCGGGGAAGGCGCGAGCACCAGTTCGCCGTTTTCGGTGAGGCCGAGGTCGAGCATGGAGTCCCGCAGGGTGGCGAGGAGGTCGTCGGTGTCGGATTCGCCGCGGGAGAGGGATTTCATGACGGCGTGCGTGGGGTCAGTGGGCACGTCGGGTCCGGAGGGGGTGTAGTCCGGGTTGGGGAAGAACTTTCCCGGTCGTCCTTCCTCGTCGAGCAACCATCCGCCGACCATGACCTCCGGAGGCGCTACTTGGTCCGGCTGGTCCGACTGCCACGAGGGGTCGAGGACTACAGCCCACACCGCATCGACGGTGTCGGGTTCGCTGTCTTCTGCCTCGGCTGGTTTCGGCTCGTTGTCCATTGGCTTTCCGTTCTGATGGTTGTGATCCGTGGTGTTCACGCCCCAAGGTCGCAAAGCGTCGCGAGCCGTTACCCGGAGTCGCGAGCCGTTACCCGGAAAGGCTCAGTGGGTTCGGGTTCGGTTGACGGGGCGGGCTTCGATGTCGAGATTCCCGCCGAGTCGCCAAAACCACCATCTGGCAAGTCATCCGGGGATGGGCGAGTGGTGCCAAGATCGCGCCATGCTCCCAGTTTCCGGCCGCTTTCTCGGACGTCTTCCAAGAACTCCATGACAGGCCGGGAAGTTGGCGGGAAAAAGGCCGGACCGCCATCCTTGGGAACCACGATCATGCTCGGAATGCAAGCCTTGTCGAAATCCCCGGTCTCCAGGAACGCGACACTGTTGAAAGGCACCGTCCAAGCTAGCTCGTGTTCGCCGACGAATTCTTCCTCGATAACTATCTTTCCAACACTTGGATGTATCAGATCGGGTCCGATCTGATCGGCAACGAATCGCGTCGCGATACCTACGACGTCTTGTTTGTTCATCAGTACGGCCGCCACCTTCCCGGCTGAAATAGTTGTCCGCTTTGCATCATCGGTACGGGTTCAATCGATGGATAGTACTGGAAGTAGGTGACGCTGTGTATGTCTGGGTCCAGCCTGCCCAGTCTTCCGGATTGGCCGTCGAGGAAAACGACGCCTCGTGGTGTGTTGATGACGTTCATGACGTGTGCCGAACGGTCGGCGCGGTACACGATGACGTATCCCCGGCTGTTGGGGACTTGGGCTGCCATGTGGATGACCTGATCCCAGGTTTCCACGTTGACCGGCTGTGCCCAGGGGTTTCTTTGTCGAAGCGGGTGGTTTCTGTCGACGTTGGCTCCGATTCGGAGGTGCGCGGGTAGTTCCGGCGCTGGCGCATGCCTGCCGTTGAGCATCTCGTCGACCGCGATAATGGTTTGAGTGCAGTTGTATATGTCCCTGGATGGGTTGAGGTATCTCAGGTTGGGGAAATAGGTGCTGGCAAACCCGCTCGCGCCACGTGTGTCGGCGTTGATCGACGGAAGGGAGGTAATTCCGCGTACCGGCTGAGGCTGAACGTTTTCGGGTGAGACAAACGCGCCGGAGATTGTGTTGAGGACCGAGCTAGTTCCCCGCCCGTGCACGGGAACGGCCGGGTCCGGCGCGGGATTCCTGGTCGGCGAGTCGCCGAAACGCACGGGGCGACTGTCGTCGGTCGGCCCAAAGCCGTCGGTCCTGGAGGAGCTGTCTGAGGAAGACGTCGTGCCGCTGGTGGTGTCGACATCGCCCTGGCCCGGCGTGGTTTCGCCGGACGTGACCGCGCCGTCGGGCGTGCTGGTCGTGTTCGGCACGTCCTGAGCTGTGCTAGCCGGACCTGCGGTCGGCGGGACCTGCGCCACCGGTGGTGTGCCAGGGGTGTCCGTCCGTTGGGGTGCCAGGAAACTCGCCAACGACTGGCTCGACTCCGGCGTACCCAGGTCCGGGTTCGGCTGCGTTGCGGACCGCCCCGGTGGTTCGGTGGCCAGGTCCTGCTGGACCGGCTGTCCGCGATCGTCCACAAAAGATGATCCCAGGTCGTCTTCGGCATTCCACAGTTCCTGTTCGAAGTTCCGCAACGCCGCGTCGTAATCCGGCATCAGCGACAGGACCTGATCGGGGTCGGTCAGGGGAACGCGAACGTCTCGCAGCGACCGCAAAGCGTTCTCCACCTCGCCAAGCCGGGACAGCACGCCTTCCATTCCGGCGGGAATCGGTGCTTGCTCGATCTCGTTGATGCGATCCAGCGAGCTGATGCTGATCCTGGACATCAACTGCCAAGCCCGGTTCGTCAACCCTTGGCCCTGCCTGGTGACGGTCTGTTGGAGGACGGAGAGGTTCGTCCATACCTGGTTGAGCCGCTCGGCGAACTCCTCGGCGCGGGGCTGCGGCGAAGCGGCCCGCTGATCTGGCAGCAGGGAGCTGTTGTGGCGGGTGGCGTTCCGGTATTCGCGGGCCACCGCGTGGAAGGCCCGCCCGTTCAACGGCAGGTTTTCCGGCCGGTACGGGGCGCCGCGGATTTCGAACAGCACGAGGCCGTTCACCTCGTCCACGCCCATCGCGCCCATGCCGTAATCGACATCCAGATCACCGGTGTGCAACGGGTACCCGGGAGGCGGGGACATCAGATCCTTCTTGAACGCTCCCTCATTCCGGCCGTGCACGATCGAATCCAACCAGTCGACAGTCCGCGGTCCGGGGGATTTCGCGCTACCCGAGATGTCCGTGTAAGGCCGTGCGAAGACCATATCGGATTGCTTGCGCCCCAGCGCCGCCATGAAGTCCGGAACGTCCTGCCCCGGATCCGCAAGCAGCAGCCTGCGGACTTGTTGCCGGTCGGACTCGGTCAGCAACTTGTCGTGGATGGAGACGAAATCACTTCGGGAGTTCATTCGGAACAGTGCATGGACATCCCCGCCAAGCGATGTCTTGGCCTGAGCGCGTTCCAGGTACATGGCGAGCAACTCCACGAATCCGCTGGCGTTGCTCGACAAAGGTTCCGAATGCTTCTCCGCGTAGAACCGGCGGATTTTTTCAGTGTTCTTATGAATCGCCTCGGCCTGCTTCTCCGTCAGCAGTTCGTCGATGACCTTCGATATGTCGGTAAGGCCGATTCCGTAGGTCGACTGCATACGCGCTCGAAACCGGATGTCCTCGACCGTCACGGGGGTGTCCTTGCGGATGAACACCTGTCGTGTGGACCCGCTGGCCGCCGCTGACAGAGAGAAGGTCCGATCGGTCGACGTAAGCTCGCGCATCCTGGAGACCACGCCGACGATGTCCCGCATCGCCTCTTCGATCTGGCGCATGCTGGACATGGGCGACAGCACGAATTCCAGATCGGAAGGAGCGGAAATCATCATGTCGTCGGTCTCCAGCTTCCACCCGATGCCTTCGAGCAGGACCTCGCCCCGGGAGCTGAACGGAACTCGCACCCCAGGAAGCTCCAGTTCGAATCCCACTTCAGCAATCACCGACGGCGAGTGGTGGACGTCGGCGGACAACTGGTCGGCCAGGACTTCCAGGGACGCGGTCTCCGTCGGTGGCCCGTCAACCGGAGTGCCTGACCATCGCTGCGGGGTCGCCGTGGCCGCTGGGTGTTCGCGTGCGGTTTCTTCCGGACTGGTGGGTTCGGGTGCGGTGGGACTGGTTGGGCGTTGGGCCGACGAACCAGCGATGTGCTGCGCATGTTCCCGGCCCGCGGCCATGCCGCCGTCGGCGATCTTGGCCTTGATCTCGTTGATGGACTTGACCAGCGCTGCGTTCGCCTGCTCCGGGTTCGGTTCGTTGCGCTGGTGCAGTTCGAGCAATTCGTGCTCGTTGGCGATCAGCATTGCTCGACCGAGCACGTCGGTGTCGCGGGATTTGAATCCGAGCATGCTCTGGATCGCGTTGCGCAGGTCTGACACGTCGCTCGGGGTGTCGGCGGGCGGTGCTTCGACTTCCGAGCCGTTCTCGATGAGGCCGATGGTCCAGGCGACGTTCGGTCGGCTTCCGCCGGGATTCTGGAACATCACCTTGAACTCGGTGCCAGGTGTGAAGATCGCCTCGGTGTACCGGTGCTCCAACGAAACGTCGCGCACGGATCGACCGGTGCGGGAATGCACGATGAATTCGACGTTGCCGTTGGTGATCGATTCGACCGAAGCGCTGGTGAAGGCGGACTCCCGCACGATGGCCCCCGGGGTGTACCTCGCCAGCAGGGGACCGAGGCCGCTGTCATCGACCTCGATGCCCCGGACGAGAGCGCCTTCGTGCTTGGGCAGCTGGTTCAGGCCCGAGGTGATGCACCGGATGGTTGCCTGGTACTTGGCCAGCGCCGTTTCGTCGTCATTGCGCAGGGCCTGGTTCACCGCCGCGTAGAAATCCGTCTTGGTGTAGGCGTGGACGGCTACCAGGTCCTCTTCGGGGATGTCATCCAGCGCCACCATGTCGCGCGTGTCAACCGCGTAGTCCTCATAGGACTCGAACAGCGTGCGGAACTCGTGGCGGTCTTCCGCTGACGACCGGAAATCCGGGTCGACGAAGAAGGCATCCGCTTTCAGCTGCCCGCCATGCGACTGCGTGATCTCCGGGCTGAGCACTGCCGGGTCCGTCTCGACGTGCGCCTCGTCCGGCTGCTTCGGTGGTTCGGTGACCGGGTCCTGCTGGGTCGGCTGTGGTTGTGGGGCCGGATCGCTGGCTGCGGTCTGCTGCGCCGTCGTGGCCGGTGGGTCGTTTTCCGTCGGGGTGTTGTTGGAGTCGTTGCCGCGGTGGTCTCCCCAGCGGACCGGGTGTTGGTAACCAGCATGGGCCGTGCCGTGGCCGCGGTTTCCGGCTGTCCAAGTGTTGGTGTTGACGGGTTGGTGGGTGGTCCGCCATGCGGGGAATTGGGTAAATCCGCCGCGGGACTGGGGGTCTTCGATCGCACTTACTCCGTGCGTCCGGCCATCGGGGTATGTCCAGATGTTGTTGCCGAAGTCGCCGGTGGGGGCGTAGACGTGCCGGTTGCCGAGGCGGGGATGGTGCCCGTGGATCGTGTTGGCGAAATCCATTCCGGAGGTGGCTTGGGCGGCGCCGCTGGAGCATGCGAGGAGCACGATCGGGCCGTGTTGGTTCGCGGCGGCGGCCTGTCTGAAGTAGGGATTGGCCGCCGTGGCGTTGGCCAGGTCGTCGCCGTGGAGGAAGACTTTCCGTCGGCCGTGGGGGGTGTTCACCATGGTGGTGAACTCGTGATGGGTGCCGTGCGCGAAGACGTACAGCGGGTCTCCTTCGCGTGCGGCCCGCCACGGTGTTTGGTAGGTCGCGGCGCTGGGGTCCTGGTCCCAGTCTCCGGTGCCGAGGTCGGGCACGGACCAGTATTCGGTGTCGCTGGCCAGAACGTTCGTCTGGGCCCATGCTTGGGTTCGCTGGGCGTCTGAGGGGGCGCGGTGGAAGAGAACGCCGATCGTCGTGCCGTGCTCGTCGACGACGGGAGCGCTTTGCAACTGGTCCGGGCGGAAGGTGATGGTTGAGTCGTCCGCATCGACGCCCTGGATCGTGCCTGCGGTGGCCGGGTGTGCGAATCCACTGCTGGACGGACCGAAGGACCCGCCAGGTCCCGCGAAATCGGCCCACCGCTGAGGCGACCCCTCGTCGCCGTCCGAGGAAACGACGCGCTCCGCGGAAGAGTCGGTCTCCTCCTGCTGCGCTTCGGTGGGTGCGCCGGCGTCGATGCGCGCCTGCGACTCGGATGATTCCGGAACGGCCAGTACGACGTGGCTGGTCGTGCCGGTGTCCGTCTGCTCACGCGGAGTGCTGGTCGAGCGCTCGGAGTTCGGGGAGGCTGGATCGCTGCTGCGGTTTCGCGACGTCTCCGCGGGGGTGCTCGGTGGGGTCGAGTCCTGCTGGTGGGAATGGCCGGTCCGGGGGTAGGTGTCCGAGTGTCGCGTTGCGGCTCCGGAGGTGTCGGCGTTGTCCGGATCGCCGATGGTGTCGGAGGCACTGGACGAAGGCGGTGACAACGGCTCCTGCGGGGCGAAGAAATCGACCAGCTCCTGCCGCGGTGACAGCGGAGGCGTAGCGCTGTCACCAGTGGAGCTGCGGTCGCCCGACGCATCCTCGTCGTTGAGCACGTCGGGGCGGTTGGCCGTGAGCGCCGAGTCGTCCGAAGTGGACCTCGTCGTGATCGGGTCGGTGTTCGTCGTTGACGACGAGTCCGCAGTGGTGGTGTCTTCGAGCGATGCGGTCCGGGAGCGGTTGAACTTCGTAATTTGCCGATCGAGCTCGCGTTTCGCATCCCACCACTTCTGCCGGGCCTCGTCGGCCTTTTCGCGGGCGGCTGCCACCTCGTCGAGTGCGGCAGCATAGCGGGATCGCTGGTCGGCGGAGTCGCTGCGGTGTTCGTTCAGGGCCTCCTGGATTTGGCGCGCCCGGTCTCGCGCCGCCGCTTGCCGGCGCTCCAGGTCCCGCAACCCGGCCTCCAGGTCCGTCACCGCCTGCGCTTCCCGGGCGTGTTCGCGCAAGCGGTGCAGCTCCGTGTTGCCTTCCTCCAGCGCGGCGCCGATCTCCCGCGCCTCCTTCACCGCGTCGACCAACGCCCGGCGCATCGCACGCACCGGGTCACCGGCCACCGGTGTTCCGGCGGGGGCTGCCTTCGCCAGGCGCTGCAGGCCGGATTGCTGGTCGAGCCACCGGTCGTCGGCGCTCCTTTGGGCCCGCTCGACAGCCTGCTCCGCGGTCCGCCACGCCTCGGCCGCGTCCTTCACCGCATCCTGCGACGTCGTCAGCGAATCCGGCAGCCCGAGGCCGAGCTGCGACAGGTCGGTCGCGGTCATCCGCACCAGGACCGACCCCGGCACGCTCAGATCGACCGCAACCTTGCGACCGCCGCGTTCGGCGACCACCCGGTACTCCACGTCCAACCCGACCAGCGCGGTACGGCCATCCGGCTGCACCACCACGGATCGCTGCGAGTCGGCTTTGCCCGTCGGATCCGTGAGCGGCGCCGGAGTGCTCACGTCCACACCGCCTGGCGAGTGCCAGTTGCCGTTCGAGTCGGTGACGAAGCCCTCGCCAGCGTTCCTGATTTCACCACCGCTGGTGGACGCGCTGGCATCGCCGGTGAACGTCGCCGTGGTCGAGTTGGACTGCATGAGCGTCACGGAGTCGCTGAGTGCCGCCAGTTCGGGGTTCTTGACCCGTCCGTACACCTCGACCTTGCCGTGCCCGTTCCGGAACAGAGCGGACTCGTGCAGTTCCGGCGCGCCGAGCGGCTTGTGGAGCATGGTGGGCAGATTCGCCAGCACTGTGGAGTTGGTCAGCGCGGTGGCAAGGGTGTGGGCTGCCCCGGTGCCCGCGCTCGTGAGCCGGTCGCCCGCACCAGCGGTGCGCAGGGCGTTCTCGGTGGCAGCGCGGAGGTTGGCCGCACCGCGATACGCCTCGACCATCGCGGTCGAGGGCAACTTGCCGAGGCCAGCTTCCTGCCACTCCTTCAGCCTCTCCGGGGTGATCTCCTCGGCCGGGACATCGTCGGTCGTCGTCTCGTGCGGCCGCTGCTGGCCGGTTTCCCCGGCGCTGATCTTCTGGTCGTCCGCGGAGGACCGCACCGTCATCTCGGTGTCCAGCGAGGTGACCGGATACGTCCGGCTGCCGCGCTCCACCACGAGGTCGAACCGCACGTTCGCGCGGTAGCGTGCGGCCGGGCCAGCGGCGGATGCGATCCGGGTGGTGGTAACCCCGTTGGCGACCGTCGTCTGGTCGCTCTTGGACCGGGTGCCCGACCTCCCCGTGGACACGCCTTCTGAGCCGCTGGCCCCGGTGTTGCTGTCGGTGAACAGGCCGCGGCCGACGAAGCGGAGCTGGCCGCCGTACGAGGAGCTGTGCTCGTGGGTCTCCTTCGAAGCCGTCGTAGCGGTGACGGTGTCGTCCACCTGGCTGCCGTCGTGCACAACGTCGAGGAACTCGGTGTCGGTGACGGTCGCCTTGAGGAGCACTTGGTAGGTATCGCTGGTCACAAGACCGGGGTCGTGCAGCAACAGCGGCACACCGCCGTCCAACGCACCGTCCACGAGGGACGTGATGCTCTCCGGCGCGGCCACGTCGAGCAAGCGCTGGAGGTTGTTCATCGAGTCGTCCAGCACGGACTTGGGCAGCAGCCGCTTGCCCGAGCCGCCGAGCGCGGTGCGCGCGTTCTGGACGAGTTCGGTGAGGTCGGGAGCGTCCTCGACCACGGCGGCACCGAACGAGCTGGACTGCTCGCCCACTAGCGCGGGTGTTGTGAGCGTGCCGGGCGCGGCGGTGCGCGGTTCCAGCGGCGGGAGCAATCCCTCCGCCCGAGCCTGGTCTTCGGTCATCCGCACGAAAACAGAGCCTGGCAGCTGCACGTCGGCGCCCGCGCGCGACTTCGCACCGTTGAGCAGGCTCTCTTCGCGGGTCTCGGCCACCATCCGCACGTTCGCGTCGTAGGCCACCAGCACTGTGCGTGCGTTGACCGCCGCCCGCTTCGTGTGGCCGACCTTCCCGGCGAGATCCTCGGACTTCGCCGATTTGCTGCTCCACGGTGTCCAGTTGATCCCGGTGGAGAACTGCCCGCGTCCGCGAGCGTCCGCGGCGGACGAGCGGGCGTAGAAGCCGAGGCTGGCGCTACCGGCCACAGCGCGCTTGCGCGACGACTCCGCGCTCGCCGTCCCGCCGCCGGTGAATGTGGTCTCATCGGGACCGCCTTCGGAGGCGAGCACCAGCTTCGGGTTGCTCAGCGACATGTTCATGCCGAGCGCACCGACCCGGTCCGCCAAGCGCCGTTCGTAGCGGAACCCGCCGGATCGCGCGCCCTGCGCGAGCAGCTTCGGCAGACCCGCGCGCAACGTCTCCGGCGCGAACATCCGATCGATCCGCTTGTACGCCTCGCTGCCCGGCAGGCCCAGCACACCGTCGCCGTCGGCAGCTCTGGTCAGTTGCCGCACTGCTTCGTCGCGCAGGGCCTCGGTCCCGGCGAACGCCGCCACGTCCTGGAACGCCGGAGCTTCAGTCCGCTGGTCGAGCAGATCGTTGATGGACGGCGTCTCCTTGGCGGTCAGCGCCACCACACCGGGCTTGCCGGGCATGAACTCCGCCGGATCGGTCCGCAGCGCAGCGGAATCGCTGACCCAGAGGTCGACCTTGCCGGTTATCTTCGGCAACTTTTTCGGCGCGTCCGGCCCGGTGCCCGCCACGGTGGACACCGTCGGCGTGACGCGGAACGGTGAGCCTGGCGTCAACCGCCGGACCCACGGCCGGGCGCGGGTGTAGCTGGTGATCTCGACGTCGAATTCGATGTCGTGCTCGAACACCTGCGAATCCGGGCTGCCGACCGCGATGGTCGTCGTGCTGGTGGTGGGCCCGGCGGTGTTCTTCGACGTCCGGGTATCGGAGTAGCGCGCCGGAACGACGGTGGGGGAGGTGAACGTGTCCACACCCGCGTTCGTGGCCGGAATCATGATCCGGCCCTCCACGCCCAACGACCAGCCCTTCTCCGTGGTGGTGGCGCTGGTGAGCGCCGGACTGGTCGTCGTCGTGCCGGTCACGCTCCGACCGGTCGCCTGGCCGAGGTGGTGGCCGGGCGACACCTTCGCCTTGACCGTGACGCTGAGGAACTCGTCGGTGAACAGCCCGCGCCGCTTGAGCTGCACCGACACACCCGGCCCGAGCAAGCTGTCGAGCTTGGACCGCAGTGCCGTCGGTGAGAAGGCCGCCGTCAGCTTGCGCAGGTTCACGAGGCGTTCGGCCGCGTCGAAACCGGACCCCTTGACCGTGTCGCGCTGCAGTTTGTCCCAGCGAGGCAGGAATTTCGCGAACCCCGATCGGTCGCGCAGCGCGTTCTCGATCTGCGGCTGGACGCGAGTCGCTGGGGCGAAGGAGCCAGCGCGCACGTGGCCCGCCGCGGCGGCAGCCGCCAGGTACGGCGGCTCGAACCGCTCGCCGGAATCGACGAGCTTGTCACGGGTGCCGTCCGGCACCGGCAGCCCCTGCGCCTTCGCCTCGGGCAAGCCCATGCGGACATACGCGGTGGCCGGTGCGGTGATCCGCTCCCCGCTGGAGGTCACCACCTCGACGTCCACCGCGAGCTTGTACATCCCGATGTCGCCGGTGACGTTCAGCCCGCTCCCGGATGTGCTGCCGGTGCCGCTGTTCGAGGTTTGCGTGACACTCGTGGACACACCACCGGTCGCGCCCGCGACTCCGTAGACGACCCCGGGCACGTTGCCGCCGCCGCCGAACGCGGCGCTGGTCCCGAACGCGGACTTCGACGCGGCTGCGTTGCCCTCATCGTGCTGGGAGGAGTCGTCGAAGTACAGCTCCCCCTTGCCGGGAACCACACCCACCAGTTCGGCCGCCGTCGTCTTGGCGCTCAGCTGCACGGCCTCGCGGTAGCTGCCGTGCGGGCTCGCCAAATCGGGCGATACCACCGGACTGCCGGAGAGTGCCGTGGCGAGCGCGGTGCGGATTCCCCCGTTGCCGAGGAAGTTCTGCAACACCGTGCGCCCGTGTGCGCCGAACTTGGTGACGGACGGATGGAGGTTGCTGCTGACCTCGTCGAACAGGGCCTGTTCGTCGAGCAGCACGGCTTCGGGAGCGATGAACTCGATCCGTTCGGCCCAGTCCTCCCGCGGCGGACCGGTTTGCTCCGTCGGCTGGTGCGGGATGATGTTGCTCAGGTCCGTGGGCAGCAGCAGGGTCGCCTGACCATCCACTGTGGACCCCGTCACTCCGCCGGTGGAGTCGGTGATCGTGACGTGGAAGCGGACCGGGACGTCGGCCCGTTGCGCTTCGCCCTTGGGGCGGATCACGCTCTGGGCCGTGGTGGTGACGCCGGAGGAGTGCTCCCGCGTCGGCGCCGCGGACTGGCCTTCGAAACCGAGCGAGGCGTACGGGCCGACGGCGGGGGACATGAAGAACCCGGACACCCCGACATTGCGCGCGACGGTGTCCGTGTGCGGGTCTGAATGCGCGACCTGGTGCTGGTCGGTGACTTCGCCGCCGCTCAGCGACGACGGCTGCTGCACGTCGTCCGCCGTCACCGAGTCGAGGTCGAGTTCGGCCCGGACGTGCACCTCGAACCACTTCGCGCCGACCCGCACCATGGACTTGCGGCCCGAGCCCACGAACGACTCGAACCTGGAGCGCCCCAGCCTGCCCGTGATGGCGGAGACACCGACCGGCTCACCCTCGGCGAGCGTGCCGAGCATCGCCACGATCCGCTCGTGGAGTTGCTTGCCGCCCTTGATGTTCATGGGAACCACGGACCCGAGGGACTGCCCATCGCGGGCGTACTCGGGCAGGCGATCGCGGAACGGCCGGGTGTCGGCGGGTTCGTGGTCGTTGGCCGCCGTCGTGTCGGTGTCGTGTTGGATTTGGTTGATGCCTAGCGCGTTCGACCACCGGACCCAGTCGCGCAGGTGGTCGGGTAGCTCGTTGTGCATGGAGTTGGCATCGGTGGTGTTGGGCGAAGGGCTGGTGGATTCGGGTTCGTTCGGCGTCGCGGATGTACTGCCGTGTTGCCCGTGGGCCCCGTCGCGTCCGCCGACCTCGGCCCACCTCTGCATCAATCCACCGAAGTCCACGAGGCCGCCGGTGGTGCTTCGTCGCGTGGCTTCGTCGCTGGTTGGGAAGTCCGGCGTGGACAGGATTTCCGCGACCGGCACCGCGGTGTCGGCGCTGCGATGACCGGTCTCGGTGGCCGTCTCGGAGTTCCTGGATGGCGACAGCTGGTATGGCGCACTGTGCCCATCGATGGGGGCTGTACGTTCCGGGCCTTCGGGTTGGTGGTCGCTCTGCGAAGCTCCGCGATCGTCCCCGTCCGGGGATCTTCCTGGGTCACCACCGTCCCGCTCGTCCGGGCCGGAGTCCGCGCGGTGCTTCTGCTCGGCCTCGACCGCGTCGTCGAAGAGTTTGCTCAGCGCCTGGAACTTCGCTTCGGAGGCGCCGGTGGTCCGCTGCGGATCGTAGGCGAAGCGGCGACCACCATCCGCCAAGACCAGGCCGTTGTCGTCGGTGGCCAGACCCCTGAGCTGGGTATAGCCCTCGTCGAGCTGGCCGCTGGTGTCGTTCACGAACCGCGCGTACTTGGTGTAGGAGGAGAAGTCCGCTTGGTAGTACTGGTGGAACTCGTGGAAGAAGTTCCGCACGTCCACTGCGGTGGGCGCGGCTCCGTCCGAGCGCCCGGCGCGATGGGCGAGGTCGTGGACGAAGTCGTACACGCCCTTCGCGTCGACACCCATGTCGCGGAAGTAGAACCCGAACGGATCAGAGTCGACCACGGACCTCGCCAGCTCGAATTCCCGTCGACTGGTCCACAATCCCTCGTGCCGGTTCATCTGGGTGACGGCGCCGCGATGCTCGGGCTCGCGGTCGTGCCTGTCCTGGGCGTCACCGAACTGGTTTTTGGAGTTCACCTTCTCCATGTCGTGGAACAGGATCGCCTTCACCAGGGCTTCCCGGGAGACGAATCGGCTGGCGTCGTCGTCGTTCTTGGTGAGCTCCAGGTACTGGTTGAGCACCATCTGCGCATGTTCGCTGAAGGTGTTGGGCCGGACCTGGTCCTTCGACCGGTACGGGTCACTGTGGGGTACCACCACCTCGTCGAATTTCCGTTTGATCTGGTCGTGGTAGTCGGTGACACCGCGGTCCAGATCGGACACCAGTTGGTCGAGGATCGCTTTCGCCGAGTGCCCGTCCGGGTTGGCGAGGCGTTCGGCGATCGTGGTGTTGAGGTCCTCGCCGATTCGCCGGTGGTTCTCGAACACGCCGGGCGCGTGGCGCTGGGTGTAACCGACCGCGTTCTCCGCGCGCCAGCGCCCGAACTCGTTCGCGAACGGCCGCCCCCGAACGTCGCCGCGATCCTCGTCCAGCGCGGCCTCGCGGGTGTTGAAGTCGACCTTGGTCCGTTGCTCGTCGATCGCGATGAACGAGCCGATCGCGGCCTGGGTGGCGAAGAAGGGCACCTTTTCCATGAACGCGTCGGCCTCGGCGCGGCTGACGCCGTCGAACCGGAAGCCGTCCAGCAGCCCGGGGTCCCGCAACGAGGGAGAGACGGCGCTGACGATGTCCTTCCGGAAAGTCGGGTCAACGAGCTTGGACATGCCCTTCTTGATCTCGTTCTCAAGCGCATCGGCCACGACGGACTGCCTGGTGCGGAAGTGGTTCTCCAGCTCCGCGGAAGCGCGGTCGACCAGGTCGGACTTCGTGATCTCCTTCAGCGCCTTCGGCACGAATTGCTCGCCCAGCCGCCGGACGAAGACGTCCCGATCGATCCGGACGTCCGAGTCCCGGAAGAGCCCCTTGAGCTGCGGGCTCTTCTCCAGGTCGGTGATGACGCCCTTGGTGAAGGACTCGCCCCGCGCGCCGGAGAGCCAGCCGCGCTTGCCCTGCTGCTGCTGCGCCAGCTGATCGCCCCAAGCCTCGTGGAGCTGGTCGAACCGCTGCTGGACCGTGGTCCTGACGACACTTTCGAGCTGTTGCCGGAACGCCGTGGCGCTGGCGGACTCGCCCACCTCCGCGTCGAACTGCGCCAGCAGTCCGCTCGTGACCTTCTCCGCGGCACGCGCGGACACGCCGGGGTCATCGGTCATGGCTTTGCGGATGTTCTCAAGCGTGTCCCGGTGCGGGGACTTCGTGGGGTCCGGAGCCGTCGTGACGTCGACCAAGACCTGGTGGGGGACCTTCAGCGCATCACGGACGCCGTTGACCACGAAATTCTTGAGCGCCTTGGTGCTCACCGGGATGCCGGACTCATCAACCCGCTGCCGGACTGCGGTGTCGAGTGCGCTGCCGATCGCGTCCGCGAACTGGCGAACCGTCTCCCGACCCGGACCACGCGTGTTCAGGAAGACGTTCATCCGCTCCCGCTGCGCGTTCGCGGCCGGATCAGACCGGGGCCCGGCGCCGGGACCCGTGTCCGCGGGATGGGTTGACGAACTCGCCGGTGAGTTGTGCCACGTGTAGTAGAACTCGCTAAGCCGTTCTGCCAGGTCGTTGAGTTCTTCCGGGTCGTTGCGGAAGTATTTCCGGCCATCGGGCGTCCACTTGAACCACGGATCGTTCTCCCGGCCGAACTCGGCGGAGTCGAAGTCCTCGGGCAGCCCGAGCCGCACGTGCAGATCGGAGATGTCCTCCTGCCGACCTGCCACCTCGCGCAACTGGTAATCGCGTCCGCTCTGCGTGTACGTTACCAGCGATCCCTTGAGGGTGTGCTGCTGAAGCTGTTCGAAGTCCTCGCCGCGCAGGCCGAACTGGTTGACATCACCGCGCTGGTCGGTGTTGAGGGACAGCTCGTTGTCCTTGGACACCGGCTCGACGATGGCTCGTTGGCTGATTTCCGTGAACTTGCCCAGCGGCACCAGGTATGACCGCAGCACGGGCTGCATGTCGGGTTTGCGGTTGACGTCGTGCTCGTACTTGGCGACCCACTGAACTGCCCGCAGCGGCCGACCGCCGCCCACCCAGAAGACGCTCTTCTTCTCCGCGCCGATGAACGGCTCGACGGTGCCGTCCGGGTGCTGGTGCACGTCCTTGAACGAGGAGTCGGTGGTGACGGGGTTCAGGACGGCGGTGTACAGGCGCACGTAGTGCTCGCCCTTGACCGTCTCGACCTCGAACTCACCGCGGTGGATGACGTGCCTTTCCTGGTCCTCCGACCGGATCACCGTGGAGCCCGGATAGCTCACCGATGGTCGTCCGATGTGGACCGCCTCTCGGGTGCCCAGGTACGCGTCCACGCCGTCGATCGTGGACTTGACGATGTGGACCGGACGGCCGGTTTCCGGACCGTAGCTGTCCCATGTGCCGTTGGGGTTGAGAACGTGGACCTGCACGTCCGCGGCGTGGGCGAGAGCGGCGAAATCGGTGTTGCCGGGATTGTGCGCGGCGAAGTCGTTGAGTTTCCCGGTGATGCGGGCGTGTTCTTTGGGTGCGTTGTCCGGCAAGCTCCGGGCGACGGCTTCGCGGAAGTTGTCGTGCGTGGTACCGCCGCCGGTGAAAACGGCCTCCACGCCGTGCATGTCGAGCAGCGCCTGCTGCTCGGACGTGAAGTGTTGCTTCGGAATGACGGTGGTGGTGTGGCGGCCAGCCGATTCGTCGCGCAGATCGCGCACGAGGTCATCGGCGGAGCTTCGGTCGTTCGCCCCAGGTGTGTCGGCGGTGTGCGGCTCGGACGGCGGGGCGGGCTGTTGCTCGGCCTGGTCGAGCGAGCCGAACGGGAAGAACTCGTCGGCGGAATCGTCCTTGATCAACCCGCCGAAGAGCGAGTCTCCGTGGTCGCTGCTCCATCCCCCGTCGTCGAGGTCCGGAATGTCGATCCGCACGTCGCCGCGCATGTCGTCCAGACCGTTGCGAAGATCGAGGTCCTGCCCCCAGCGAAGCGCGGTCGCGATTTGGTCCAGGGAGAAACCGCCGGAGAACAGGTGCGACATCGAGGGTGTGATGACCGGCTGGAAACCGTTGGTCTGCAACAGCCTTGGCAGCAGCAAGTTCACGTTGAGCCGGCCGTTGCCGTCACCGAACAGGTGCATCACGTGCAGAGTGCGCACCGCCTGGGCAATCGCTCGCAGCCGTTCATGTTCGGTATGAGCTTGCTCGATGCTGTCGTAGTACTGGCGGAACACCGCGTTGACCAGGTTCGGCACGCGTTCGGCGCGGTAGGCGGTACCGAGCGCCAGATGCCCGTTCTCCGGGGAAAGCGTGGTGATCACATTGGCGCGTTGGTCCGCTGGCATGTCCTCCAACCGCTGCTGGGTAACGAGCGCAACCCCATCGACCTGTTCGGTGAGCAGATCATCCGCAGGTCGCTCGGCGCCCAGGTGGTGGAAGACGCGTTCGTCCGGGTCGGTTCCCGTCACGTTGAAGTCGGTCTGGTCCGCGGCCCTGCTGCGGGCGTGCTGGGACGCCGACCTGTGCATGTTGAGGTATTCGTCCCAGTTCATCGGGCGACGCAAGGTATCCGGGTCGTCCAGGAAGGATCGGTAGGCATTGACCATGCCCTCCTGAAATCCCGGCGAGCGCTGGTGGTCGTACAGACCCCCCGGATTCGCCCAGTCCTGAACCTGAGCGTCGAAATGGTGCTGCGGATCGATGTACATCCGCCACCAATGCGACTCCGGCAGAACGTCGCTCAGCCGGACAACGTGGTCGCGCGCCACATCGGGCCACTCGCCGCCGATTTGATCCAGCCACCCGCGGATAGCGCGGTTGCTCGCGTAGAGGTCGTTCGCCGTGGCGGGGTCCATGGCGGGTGGCTGTTCCGCGACATGCCGCTGCTCGTGGCCGTCGCCGGGGTCCCGGCCGGAGTTGCCTCGGGCCCCGGCGTCATCTGGGGCTTCGCCCAGATCGTCGCTGTCGTGGGCGGAGTGGAAGCCGTCGTTGCCCGCGGGTGTCGTGGTGCCGTCGGGGCGGTGGGTGTCCCAGCCGCCGTTCGGGGGCCAGCCGGGGCGGCCGTCCTGACCTGTGTCGCTGGCGAAGACCCGACCTGTGTCGTCGGTCCAGGCCAGGCCACGGGGGGCGGTGACCGGAACCCCGAGCTCCCGGGAGAGGTCACGGGCCAGGCCGCTGGTGCCTGCGTCGCAGGACAAAAGGCGGATCGGTTTGCTGCTGTCCCAGTTCGGGTCGCGGCGCAGCATGTCGGCGAATTCCTTCGCGGTGAAGGTGTGATCGCCGATGCGCACCCGCCCGTCGGGCAGCGCGTGCACGTCCACCGTGTGGTGCACGCCGTCGTCGGGCACTCGCCGCGCGAGTTCCTGCATGTTCGGATCGGTGTGGTAGGAGGAACCGCTCGGCGTCGCATCGCGCCGGGACTCGGCCGCGTCGATCTGCTCCTGGCGTTCGGGCGTTCCGGGGTCCGCGTCGCCGCCCGAGTGCTGTTGGCCACCGCGGTCGGAACTGCCGGTGGGTTCGGTCCTGCCGTCCGGACCCGTGTTGGCCGACGGTTCCGGTGTGCGGAATCTGGCGAGGAACGTGGCCACAGGGTGGCCTTCGGTCGAGTCGCTCTTCGAGGTTTCGGGTCGTTGTGCGGAAGGGTCGCGTAGTTGTGGGCTCGGCCGTGCTGGGGTGGATCCCGTGTTCTGGGACTGGTTCGGCGGCTGAGTGGTATCCGCAGTGGTGTTCTGCGACGGACTGGTTTGTGACGTCGTGGCCGCTGCGGTGCCGGTCTGGGGCCGCGCTGGGGCCGGACCGGAGTTGGTCGTGTTCGGCCGTTCCTGGTTGGCGGTCGTCCGGGTGTCGCTGGGCGTGGATTCGGTGTGCACCGGCGGTGTGGTCGTCCCGCCCTGGCTCGTGACGACAGGCCTGGCCGGGCCGGATTGCACGTTCGCGGTGGCCGACTGCGAGGTCGGGTTGGGCGAACCGGTCCCCGTGCTGTTCTGCGGGGTGGTGTTCGCAGTCGTCACGGGGCCCACGGGCGAAACCACGCCGCCTGTTTCGGAGGTGCCGGGCGGCCGGTTGGTGGTCTGCGAGGGCGACGGGTCGGGGGAGTGGGTGTTTGGGTCGGCGTTTCCGCTGCCGCGCCCGACATCCGCGTTCGGCGAGTTGCCGTGGCCGTGCGGCTGCGGCGTGTTCTGGTCGACTGCGGGCTGGGACTCCGGCTGCGGATCCGGCGTGCCGGGGGTCGAACTCCCTTGTGACGCGGTGGAAGTCGCGGTGGTTCCGGTATCGGGCTGGTTCGGGCTTGCGCTGGTTGCGTCGACGCGGCCGGGATCCGGGGGAGCGCTGGTGGTGTTAGGGGTGTTCTGCCCGGGCGGGGTCGTGCCGTTGGCTGCACCGGAGTTCGGCGAGCTGGTCGTGTTCGGCGTACCGGACCCGCTGGTGGTGTTGGGGTTTTGTGCGGGCGTGCCGGTGTTCTGTCCCGGCCCGCTCGCGGTGTTCGGGGTGCCCTGTCCAGGTGCCGAAGCGGTGTTGAGCGAGTTCTGGCCAGGAGTGCCGGTGGCTCCGGGCGTGCTGCTTCCTTGGGTGGCCGTGACACCGCCGACCGGTGCGTGCTGGCCGGGGGTGCCGTTGACGTTGGTTCCGCCTCGGTCGGATGCGGACGAGGTGCTGTCCGAGGCGTGCTGGTCCGGCGTGCCGGTGCCGCTGTCGGCGACGTGGTGATCGGGCGTGGAAACGGTGTTCGGGGTGTGCTGGCCCGCCCCGCCGGTGTCGGTCTGGCCAGTGTTGGTGTGGCTGATGTCGGACTGGCTGATGTCGGACTGGCTTGTGTTGCTGAGGCTGGTGTTGGTCTCGCCGGTGTTGGTCTCGCCGGTGTTGGTCTCGCCGGTGTTGGTCTCGCCGGTGTTGGACTGGCCGGTGTTGGACTGGCCGGTGTTGGTCTCGCCGGTGTTGGTCTCGCCGGTGTTGGTCTCGCCGGTGTTGGTCTCGCTGGTGTTGGACTGGCCGGAGTTGCCGGTGCCAGTGTTGTTTGGCGCGCCCGCGGTGTCGGTGTTGGTCTCGCTGTAGTCAGGAGGCGCGCCAGTGGAGTCGCTCTGGCTGTAGGCAGGGGGTGGGCTGGCGGCGTCCGAGGGCCCTGACGACTCGGTCGTCACGTTCGGGCCGGGGCCGCCGTCCTTGGCGAGGTTGTCCAACCCCTTCGTGACATCGCCGATGTCGACGTTGGGGGAGCCGTTGCCGTAATTGCCGACTCCGCGGCCGCCGCGCCCGCCGCGGCCGTCGAGGGAGCCCAGCGCAGCGGAGGTGAAGGAGCTGTGGCTGGCGTCGCCGGAGGCTGCTTCGCCGAGGGTTTCCCCGCCGCCTTCAGCGGAGGCTTTGACGACGTCGTAGGTGAGCTTGCCGCCGATGTTGTTCAGGCCGGTCTTGACCGCCGAGCCGAAGGCGCCACCGGCTCCGAAGCTGCCGAGCCCCTTGATGGCCCCGACGAAGGCCCCGCCAGCCGCGCCGCCCACGACACCGCTGATCGCCGCGCCCTTGGTGAACTCCTCGTTCCAGTCGGTGCGCTGACCTGTCAGGAACTGCATGCCCTGGATCGCCGCGTCCAGGGCGAGTTCGAAGGCGGTGTTGAGAACGATGCCCTTGGCGATGCTGATGATCACCTGGCGGATGATGGCCATGATGACCGCGCGTGCGGTGGCCGCCGCCGCGGCGACCAGCGCCTGCCCGATTCCCGGGATCCAGGACAGTGCGAGCGTGGCCGCGAGCATGACCAGTTGCACGATGATGCTGATCTTGGCGTACTGGATGTCCGCGGCGGTGTTCTTGGTGAGGTTCGCTTGGGCTTCGGAGCTCTTGCGGAGCTCTTCGATGGCGGGGAGCAGTTTGGAGTTGACGTACTCGGCGTATGCGTCGGCGAAGTCGCCGCGCATGTTCGTCGTGACGCCGGTGGCGGAGCTCTTCACCGCGTCGGCGAATGTGTCGACGTCCTTCGCGATCTGGGACCAGGCCGCGCTCATCCGGTTCAGACCGTCTTCGTCACCTTCGGGCCACGGCTGGCCACCCACGATCTCCAGCGCCTTCTGGAGGCCGGACGGGAGTTCTGTGGGCATGCGATCGGTCCTTCGGATCAGCGCCGGGTGGCGGAGCTACCGGATCACGGTCGACGTGTCGCGCGACACGCAACCGGAGCCCGATGCGGCATCGGGCTCTCGACGGCGAGACCTACCGGCGTCTCTGGTCAGGAGAGCTTGTTGAGGGCGTCGCCACCGTCGGAGTCCACCTTCTGGAAATTCCGCACGGCGTTGGGCATTCCCTCGGTGGCGAACGACCGGAGCGACTTCGCCAGCTCGGTGAGACCGTTCTGGGTTTCGGTGGCCGGGCCCACGTAGGTGTTCTCGAAGCTCTTGCCGATCTTGTCGTCGCTCCAGCACCCCTCGTCGCGTGCCAGGCTGGCCTTCAGCTCGTCGATGGCGCCGCTGAAATTCTCGGTGGCCGAAGCCAGTTTGCGCGAGGTGTCCTCCATGCCCGGAACGTTCAGGTAGGTCTCGGATGCCACGGTGGGTCTCCTTCCGTTGGTGCCTTCAGTCGAAATCCTCGGTCGTCAGCGTTCCCAACCGTCGTCGTCCGTGTCGTCGGTTCGCTTCGGCGCGCCGATACCGCCTGCTTCCTGCACCGCCTCCAGTGACGGACCCATCACCTTGCCGAGGACCGCGGCGAGATCTGCCTGGCCGGTGGCGATCTCCTCGATGTCGAGGCCTTGCAGCGGGCCGCCGCCCATCAGCTCCTGCATCGTTTGGAAGCTCTGCGAACGGGCTTTTCGCAGTGTTTCGAGGATCAACGCGGACAGCTCCGCCGGAGCCATCGTCCGGTAGGCGGTGGTGTTGAACTTGAGGTCGCTCAGCTCGCCGCTGCCGTCCAGCGTGACGGTCAACATCCGGTTGCGGGAATCGACGACCGTGCTCGTCTCGGCCAGTTTCTGTTGGAAGTCCGCCAGTTTGGCCTGTTCCTGCTCGAACAGTTCGAGAGCAGAACCGAGGTCGGGCAGGTCGCCTTGGGAGAATCTGGATGTCATGGTGGTCTCCGGTCTGGAACGTGGAAGGTGTCGCTACCGCCCGAGGACGCCGCCGGGTACGCCGGAAGTCGAGTCCCAGGTGTCGGTTTCCTCCAGGTTGAGCGTGTTGTGGTTGCGTTCGCCGCTGCTGCCATCGGCGGCCCCGGCCCCGGTCATCGGCGGCATGAGCGGCGATCCGCCGGTCGCCGCCGAAGTGCCCGGCGGCGTCGCCGCAGTCGGTAGTTGTTCGGCACGGGGGAGATTGGCGGAGGTCGGAACGGAGGAAAGCACGTCGTCGGCGAGCGCGGGATTGGTCAGCGCACCCCCAACGGACCCGCTGGGAACGGCAATCCGGCTGCCGGACGCCGATGTCGCGGCAGTCGTACTCGATGCTGGCGCGGGCGTGTCAACAGTGGCGGGTGCTGGCTGGACGCCAGGAGCGCCGGTGGTGGACTGCGCCGTGTTTCCGAAGGCACCGCCCGGCATACCGGCTTCGAGTGCCGAAGCCGTGCGGAAATCCGGCGACAGCGCGGTGAGGGTCTGCTTCCGCGAACGCTGGTCCTGCTGCCCGTCGCTGCCGACGGACATCGGTACCGACGGAGAGGTGACCGTTCGTCCCGTGTCGGCGGAAAGCACCTGCCCGCCGGACGACTCCAGGGTTGGTTGGGACAATTCCAGCATGTTGGGATCCACACTGGACAGATCGGTTTGGGCGGACCTGGATTTGTCCTGCGATTTCCCGACAACCCCCGCGCCGGTAAGCCCCATGACCGGGGACGATGGACTGGCAGTAGCGAAGACGCCACCGGAGAGCGAGGCGGGTGAGGCGTCGGTTGCGGAAGCACCACCGCTCAGCTCCGAACCAGTGCTTCGGCCCAGCACACCGGAATCTCCCCCGGCCGACGGCGTGGCCGCCCGCACTCCGGTTCCGGAAGACACCACGCCGGTGTTGGCGCCGCCCGATCCCGCAGCCGGTCCCGACGATGCCCCGGCCGACGGATTCGCATTGCCGCTCGACGCCGGGGATCCCTCCGCGGCACCGGTGCTTCGTTGTGCGAACTCCCGGAACTGGCCACCGATCTGCCGGTATGCGGCGCCCAGTTGAGCCATGATCTGCTGGGCGTGCTCGTCCAGCGCTTTTTCCTGCTGCTGGTGCGCGGTCTGCGCGGCGGGATCGCCCGCGGCCTTCGGGTCGGCCGCCAGCGCGTCCCTGGCCTGCTGGCGCTGGCTCTGCAGGTCCGAGATCTGACGCTGCGCGGTGGCCAGGGCATCGCCGAGCTGGCCCATCAGCGAGAGGTAACTCGGTGCGCTGAGGATGTCGACGAATCCGTCGATCTGCTGCGAGTACTTCTCCGCGGCTGCGGCGAAGGCATCGGCTCCTACGCCCTGCCAGGGTTGCTCCAGCCGCCGGATTTCGCCGCGCAGTCCGTCCGCCCTCGACTGCAGCCACTGGGAGACCGCCTCGAATTGCCCGCCGTCCTGGTAGAACCGCTGCGCGTCGGCCTGGGCCAGCGCGGCCGCGGCGGAATCGACCGTGTACTGCTCCGCCGATTCCGCCGCGGGATCGATTTGTGGTCCTGGCGTGGCCGGGTCCATGTCCGGCGTGGCCGGGCTCATTCGAGTTCCTCCTCGGTTCGCATGACGTTCGCCGAACTATCCGTCCCGGCCGAGCACGGGGGAGACGGTGCCGCTGACATCCTCGTCCCAGGCTCCGCCGTCCTCGCTCAGCCAGGTGCTTCGTTGCCGCTCGGCATTGCCGTTGGCCCCCATGCCTCCCATACCGCCCATCGGCGGCATCATCGGCGGCATGCCGCCGCCCATCGCGCCTTGACCCATCCCGCCCATCGCGCCGCCCTGGGTGGCGGCGACGAGGTTGCCCTGCGGGGTAGCGGGCGTCGAGGCATCCAACGACGAGCCCATGGAGTTTCCGAGTTCCGGCGAGAGACCACCGGCGCCGATGCTGTCCGGCAGCGAGACACCGCCACCACCTCCTGCGCCACCACCGGGCGAGAGGAAGTCGGCCAGTTCGCCGGTCGGATCGTCCGGTGCCCGCAGTTCGGCTACGGCCTGGTCGCCCGCAGTGCGACTGGCGTCGACCACGTCGTTCATGACGTCCTTGACCTCGCCGACATCCAGCGGCCCACCGTCCGCCGACAGTTCCCGCAGGCTCTGCTCCCCGGCGGAGCGGGCCTGCTCGACGACATCGTTGAGCGCGTCCTGGGCTTCCGGAGAATGCGCGGCCTCGGGACCGAGCAACTGCTCCAAGCTCTGCTCCCCGGCGGAGCGGGCCGCGTCCGCCATGTCGTCGACGATGCCGTCGACCTGGTCGGGAGTGATCTCGTGGCCACCGCCCGCCGTACCGTCGGAGCCGCCTCCGGTGAGTTTGTCGAGCGCATCCTGTCCCGCGTCTTCGGCGGCGTCGGTGGCGGTCCCTCCCAGGTCTCCTCCAGAACCCGCGCCGGAGTCCCCGCCGCCCAAGCCGCCGGAGTCGCCGGTGAGGCCAGCGAGTGCCTCATCACCGGCCTTCTTGGCGGCGTCGGTGGCGTTGTCGAGTGCCTTGTCCACGGCATTGGGGTCCACACTTGAGGTTCCCGGCTTGCCGGAGCCTGGAGCGTTCGGGTCGAGGGCACCGCCGGAACCGGATCCGCCACCCTGGCCACCGCCGGAGTCGCCGGTGAGGCCAGCGAGCGCTTCGTCACCAGCTTTCTTGGCGGCGTCGGTGGCGTTGCCGAGTGCGTTGCCCACGGCATTGGGGTCCACACTTGAGGTTTTCGGTTTGCCGGAGCCACCCGCCGAGTCCGATGAGGACGGTCCGGTCTTGGAGTTCCCCGAGCCGCTGCCGCCGCCGGTCGAGCCTCCGATTCCGCCGGGTCCCATGCCGCCAGCCCCGGAACTTCCAGTACCGCCACCGGAACCCGTCCCGCCATCGGAGCCCAGCTGGGAGAGTGCGTCGTCGCCCGCTTGCCGGGCACCGTCCAGCGCCGAGTTGATGGCGCCGGTGTCAATCCCGTTCCCGGTACCGCTTTCTTTCGACCCCGAGCCGCCGCCGGTACCGCCAGCGGAGCCCGTGCCGCTGCTACCGGAACCTGTCCCGCCGCCGGTACCGCCACCGATGCCGCCGCCGGAACCCGTTTCGCCGCCGGTGCCACCGCCGGAACCGGACCCACCGCCGGAACCAGTACCGCCGTCGGAATTCAGCTCGGAGAGTGCGTCGTCGCCCGCCTTTTGAGCGTCGTCGATGTTCTCGTTGGCTTTGTCTATTTCGTCGCTGTAGTCCTTGTTGTCGGACCCGTCACCGGAACCGTCGTTCTTACCGGAGCCGTCGCCGGAGCCGGAGCCGTCGCCCGAACCCGATCCGCTACCGGACCCGGACCCGCCGCCGGAACCCGATCCGCCGCCGGAACCCGATCCACCGCCGGAACCCGATCCACCGCCGGAACCCGACCCGCTACCGGAACCCGATCCGCCACCAGAGCCCGACCCGCCACCAGAGCCCGACCCGCCACCGGAACCGCCGTCTCCGGTCGTGGGCAACTCGGCTTGCAGCGGTGTCAGGCTGCTTCCGTTCGAGTCGTAGTTGTCGGCGACGGTGCCCACCACTTTGCGCGCGGTGTCGAGGAGTTCCTCCGCCACATCCGACGCCACCTTCGCGGCCGCGTCCTTGCCTTGAACCGACGACGGCAGGGAGGCGAAGGCGTCCGCGTAGGCCGCGGCTTTGGTGTACGCCTCGACGATTGGAACTATCGCGCTCTTCGCCCGAGCGGCCATGTCCGCGGCGTTCGCGATGCGCTCCGCGTACCCGCTCTCCTTGAGCGAGTCCACCACTTCACCCGCCGAGTCGAGCAGCCGTTTCCCGAAGCCCTGGAAGGCATCTCCAGCGGCACCCTCGAAGGAACCCTTGACCTTCTCCACCTGGCCGCGCAGTGACTCGTGCGCGTCGGAAAGATTCTGGGTCATCGTCTGGAACGACTGGGCGGCGGAGTGCAGCGTGGTGGGATCACCGTTGAGCGCCTGGATGACCTGTGACATGGAGAAATTGCTGTAATCCTCCAGCGGGGCCGCGGGCGTCGCACCAATGGAGCCGCCGGAGCCGGAACCACCGCTGGAGCCGGAACCGCTGTCCGAGTCGGAGTCCGCGTCCGAGTCGCTGTCGGAGTCCGAGTCGCTGTCGGAGTCTGAATCGCTGTCGGAGTCTGAATCGGAGTCGGAGTCTGAATCGGAGTCGGAGTCTGAATCGCTGTCGGAGTGTGAATCGGAGTCGGTGTCCGAGTCGCTGTCATCGGCGGGATTCGATCCCAAGATGCCGGTGTAACCCTCCGGAAGTGGGTTGTCGTAGGAGTCGTCGTCCGAATCCGAATCCGAGTCATCGTCCGAGTCGGAGTCCGAATCCGAGTCATCGTCCGAGTCGGAGTCCGTGTCCGAATCGGAGTCCGAGTCGTCGTCCGAGCTGGAGTCGGAGTCCGAGTCGCTGGTGCCATCCTCCGAATCCGAAACGCCGACGGCCTCGTCCGCATTGCGGACGTCGTCCTCCATGCCGTCCAGGTAATCCTCGGCACCGTGGATCTCCTCGTCGGAGAAGTTCCCGTGCCGCCCCATGAACTCGTCCGACTCGCTGCGCGCATCATCGCGCATGCTGTCGAAATAGCCCGGATTGGCGCTGATGCTGCCAGCGTCCTTGCCCCGTTCCCGTACTTCGTCGACCGTGTCGATGACGTCGCCGGGACCGTCATCCTTGGGCGAATCAGTGCTCGAACCGCCGTCGCCGCCCGAACCGCTGTTGTCCTCGTCATCGGGACCAAACATGCCCATCGGTGTGCTTCCTCCGTGCTCGGTGGCGAGGAGTCCCCTTGGGGCGAAGGCGGTTCTGCTACCAGACGCCGTGGACCGCGGGAACTCGTGGTTGGCGGGTTGATCCGGTCAAGGCCGAAGAGCGTGCTATGCGCGTCGCGTCCAACGCCTGAGCACCACCTTCGGTCGGTATTGCATGGGGAATGGCCCACCCGGAACGTGGCGGTTGGCGGCGGAGACCTTCCTGGGTGAGCCGGGCGATGGGATCGGATGTCGCATCGGGTCGCGAACTCAGACCTTCTGCTCCGAACCTCCGCTGAGACTCGGGGCCAGGTTGTCGACCCGAGTCTCCATGTCGCTGACCGTGTCCTCCAGGTCGCCGTTGAGCTTGCGCACCTTCTCACCGTTGCTCTGGTCCGTGGACTCGATCTCGCTGGCGATCTGCTGGAGCTTCTGGCCCACTTCCTGCAGGGCCGCGCTCAGCTCGTTGCAGTGCTGGTGCAACTCGTCGCGACGGGTCGTGATGAGTTCCCGGAGCCAGTCGCCGACCTGGAAATCACCGGGTTTCGGGTTGATGTCGTTGAGCGTGCTGTAACCGCGGACATCCGACCCGAGCGTCTTGATCGCCTCGCCGGAACTCTTGACCGCAGCGGGTTCGAGAGTGGTCTTGTCACCGTTGGGCATGATGTAACGCTCCGCAATCGCGCATGATCAGGTATGGGTACGTGCCGATAGCAGCGCGGTGCCGGGCGCTTTCCGGCACCGCGCCACGTGAAGCGGGTGCTGACAGCCGCCAGTTACGCGAAGGTCTGGGCCGTGGACCTGTCGGTGTTTTTCATGTTGTCGACAGTGTCGTTGGTGGTAGCGGCCGTTCTGGCCAGGTGTTGACCCATGTCGTTTAGCGCAGTGCTGAGATCCTGGGACTTCTGGCCGTACGTCACGGCTGTCTCGGCGTCGAAGTTCGCCAGCGCTGCTTTGGTGTCGTTGGTCAACTCGCCCGTCAGTCCGTCGATCGTCCTAGTTCCTTGCTGCATGCGCTCGATGCCAGCAAGAAGTGCGTCGTACTGGTACTTGATTTCATCGGCCATGGATGTACTCCTCTGGTCTCGGCTGGACGGCTGCTCTACTGGTGCTCACGACAGGAAGCTGGACATCGGGGTCGCCGGGCTCCCTGAAGACATGGGGATGGCCCCCTCCAGAGGCTTCAACTGAGCGCCGTTGTCGACGTCCCCTTGCTGCAGCTTGCGCGCGCCCTCGCGAAGCGTTTGCGCCATGCTCAGCAGGTCGTTCACGACCCGGGTCATCTGCTCCTGCCACTGCTGGTGCAGGTTCTGCAGGGCGACCATCATGTCCCCCTGGTTGGGGCCGACCAGCGCTTGGATATCAGCGGCCAGCTTCTTCTGCTCCGCCTTGACCGACTCCGCCGTCTGCTCGTGCTGATTCGCCTTCGTCTCCAGGTCGGAGACGGTCAGATTGGTCACTGGGGCCATGTTCCACCTCTTCGGATCTGGGCGTCCCGCGCGTTCATGGAGACGTCCGGGAGCTCTGACAGCGCCAGTTCACCACCGGTCGGTGATTTCGATTACCCTCCGGGGCGGAATCTGCTTCCACGCGGGGGTATCCCTCAGTTGATCGCGGCCGGTTGCGGACTGGCCGGATGCATCCGGACCGCAGCGGCGGGATCCAGTGCCGGACCGGTCGGCAGCAGCGAGAGCAGCGGAGTCGGGACCGGAACCGGGGGCACCCCGCCATATCCGAGGGTTGCCGCCACATCCAGGCTCGGCAGCGGATATTTCACGCCGAGATCCGACACCAGGAAGTGGGTCCCGGTGGGGACGCCGGGAGCGGGCTGGTCGCGTACCAGGACGCCCCGGTTCGGGGGCACCGTGATCCGTTGGGACGCGCCCGGCGACATCTGCCCGGTGCCGGTCGCTTCGGCACGGCTGACCAACCGGATCGTGGTTTCGCCCGCGGTGCGGCCGGTCACGGCGAACGCGGCGCAGGGCCGGAGGCTGCCTCCGATGCCGACCGACCGCACGCGCGGTGGGACCGGTGGATACCCCGCGGGCGTGCCGAGCGACGCGGACCTCGGGATGGCGGCCAGCACCTCCGGGCCGACCGCTATCGGTGCGGGCGGCTTGCCCGGGTAGGCGGCGGAGATGGCGGGATCCGCCAGCAGCAGGCTCGCCATCGTCGGCGTCAGCGGCGCGAAGCCGTCCGCGAGCAGCAGGTAGAAATCGGTCTTCCCGAGAACTGGGTTGCGCACCTCGTAGATCTGGCCGACCCGGCTCGGTTGGCCTGCCACGCGCATTCCCGCGGAGCCTGCACCGGGAACCTTCGCCGAAACCAGGTCCGGCCCGGTGGCCAGCGCGTTGATCCAACCGGTCGGCACCGGGAACGGGATGATGTCGCCGTAGCCGAGGGCGTTGACGGCGGTGGCGTTCGGCATGCGCAACCGCTTTCCCTGCCACACCAGGAAGGTTCCGGAGTCCGGTGTGGACACCAGTAGCCCTTCGTCATCGGTGAGCGGGGCACCGGGTGGGGCGCCGACCTGCAGATCGATGATCGGCACCTCGGCGCCGGAGGGCGATGCGACGGTGGCGACGCACGCGACCCACGGGTCGCTGATCAGGTTCTTGGCCGACGGCAGCGAATCCGGCGCGTCCGCGATCCCGATCGGTGCCCCGCGCGGCACCCCTTGCAGGGAGTTCTGCGACACCGATTTCACCGTCGACTGCGGACTGTTGCTGGCCAGCATCGCGGAGGAGTAGTTCAGCACCGGGTGCAGCACGCCGTCCAAGTACAGGAACCGGGTGCCGGTCTCCTTGGCCACTATGACAGTGCCCGGCGCCCGCCAGGAGTTGTTGCCACCGGGCACGACCATTCCGTACACGCCGAAACCGGCCACCACGAGCCCGCCGAGGAGGGTGCCGATGACCGCTCCCACCACGAACCGCCGGGTCGGGGTGGCCTGTTCGTCCGGGCGGCCCCGCATCAGCGCCGAAACCAGCCGCCCCACCATGAAGAAGTAAGCCTGCACCTGGTCGCGGCGGGACTGCATGCGTTTCTCCTGATGTTTCGTAATCCGATGCCGGACGTTTGGTCGAGTGCGTCAGCCCGCGAGTCCGCGCACGAGCATGTAGACGTCGAGCACGGCCAGCAGCAACGGGATGATTGCGAGTGCGGAGAGGGTTTCCAGGATGTCCACCGCCCGGCCCCAGTAGGGGCGCAGCTTGCGTCCGGGCAGAGTCTTGCTCGCTACCACGAGCAGCAGCGCCAGCAGCAGCGCGCAGGCGAACGCGAACCAAAACCTGTTGAACGGATCGAAACCAGCGACGAGCCGGAGCGCGTCCGCGCTGAGGCCGAACCCGGCGGGCACCAGCAGCGCCCACCGCTGGCGGGCCCCGTCGATGTGCCGGGAGCGCAGCAGGAGCAGCAACCCGGCCACCGCGACCATGATCATTTCCCACATCGCGCCGGTGTGGACGACGATGGCGAACAGCACCACCTGCAAAGCGCCCAACGTCAGGTACAACCCGGTCATGTAGCGGTTCGCCACCGCCGAGCGCTGCACCACGATCTGATGTGGAATCGGATCGGTGTCCTCGGTGAACTCGTCGGCGGTGGTCGGGAGCATGGGCAGGCTCAGCCCGGCGAGTCGGAACGCCGACGTCGGCACGAAACCGAGCGTGATCAGGCAGAGTACGAGCCCGATCGCAGCGGCTTGGCCGGTGTCGGCGGGCGTGGTGGTGTTGATCAACGCCGTGACTGCGCCGAGCACGGCGGCGAACAACGCGCTGACGAACAGCAGCGCGGAATCGGCTGTCCCGAGCAGGCCAGCGGCCAGTGCCACGACGACGAGCACGGCGGCGCACGTCACGTTCAGGTCGATGCCCGCGCCTGCCTGCACGGCCAACGGGAGCAGCCACCCGCACAGCGCGGCGTAGGGCACGGCCAGCAACGCCAGCACCGTTGCGGTCATCGTGTCCGCTGTGCTTCGCGCGATCGCAGTCGCAGCGACGAGCAGGGCCAGCCCGGTCGCTCCCGACGCGATCGTCCGCACGAACGTCGATCCGTCCATGGTGAGCACCAGCAGGCCGAGCACGAGCGAGAGCCCGGCGAACGCCAGCAGCATCCACCTGCTGAGCGCGTTCGTCCACGCGTCCGAACGGCGGCGGACCTGCTCCGCGATTCCGTCCACCAGGTCGTCGAAGTCGATTTCCGGCAGGCTCGCCGCTCGAGGTCGCAAGTGGACGGTCTCACCGTCGAGCAGCCCCAATTCGGTGGCGGTGCGGTTTTCGTCCAGCGGTGCTTTGCCGAACCGTTGCAGCACCCACCCTTCGTGCTCCACACCCTCGTCGGCCAGTTCAGGACCGGCGTGCTGCAGGATCGCGGGCAGCATGTCGACGAGCGCTACATCGGTGGGCAGCGCCAGTTCTACCGATCTGTCCTTGACGAGTACCCGTAGTCGGCAGAGCTGGCTTGTGACATCCTTGGCGGCGTCTTCCACGTTGGTGTCCGGTTTCCTTCCTGGCTGGCTGGCCGAGACCGCGACACGGCGGAACGTAGTGGTTCGCGCGCCGGGCGCGCGGGCCGGGACGGCTCCGCCGGGCAATCCGAGGGGAACCCCGCACCAGAGGAGACTTGCGTTGAGCACGACGCTGTTCCGCCGACCCGCTCGCCGCGCGGGCCCGGCGATGCCCGCGGACGAGGTGGAGCTGCAGGAGCCGCCCGCGGTGCCGGAGCCGCAGAGCGGCGGCCTGAGCATGGTGCTGATGTACCTGCCGATGGCGGTGATGGCCGGTGCGATGATGCTGTTCTTCATCCAGCCCGGCCGGACCGGTCCGCTCACCTACGTCGCCGCTGGCCTGATGGGCGTGGCCATGGTCACCATGCTGTTCAGCCAGCTGCTGCGGGTGGCCAGCGACCGCAAGCGCCAGCTCGGCGGCGACCGGCGGGACTACCTCCGCTACCTGGCCCAGGTACGTCGGCAGGTCCGCGAAACGCTGGGGAACCAGCACCGCGCCGCGACCTGGACCCACCCGGCGCCGGGCTCGCTGTGGTCGCTGGTGCTGAGCTACCGGCGCTGGGAACGGCGCACCTCGCACGACGACTTCGGCGAGGTCCGCATCGGCCTGGGGCCGCAGCGCGCCGCCGTGAAACTGGTGCCGCCGCAGACCAAACCGGTGGAAGACCTCGAACCGCTCGCCGCGCACGCGCTGCGCCGCTTCCTGCGCGCCTACACCACGCTGCCGTCCGCGCCGATCGCGGTGTACTTGCGCGGCTTCGCCCGAGTGCAGCTGCGCGGCGAGCCGGGGGCCCAGCGCGCCCTGGTGCGGGCCATGCTCTGCCAGACGGTTGCCTTCCACTCGCCGGGCGACTTGCGGATCGCGTTCTGCGTGGGGGAGCAGGAGCGCGCCGAATGGGACTGGGCGAAGTGGTTGCCGCACGCCCAGGACGACGAGCGCCGGGACGGCGCCGGACCGCTCCGGTTGCTGTCGGACAACGTCACCGAACTCGAAACCATGCTCGGCGGCGAGCAGTTCACCGAACGCCCCCGGTTCGAACCGTCCACCCCGATCACCGCGACCGAACCTTTCGTCGTCGTGGTCACCGACGGGGCGACGATCCCAGCCGGTCACCGCCTCGCGGGCGCTGGCTTCCGCAACGCCGTGCTGATCGACATCAACAGCACGCTGACCTGGCAGGCGAACCGTGCGGTGCTGCACCTCGAAGTCGCGCCGGGCGAAGTCGGGCCGCCGGAGATCAGCACCGTGAACTTCGACCGCGCCGGGCGGGAGAGCACCAGCCCGCTGTGCCGCGCGGACGCGATCAGCATCGCCGGGGCTGCCGCGCTGGCCCGCTGCATCTCGCCGTACCGGGTCGGCGTCGCCAACGACAGCAGCGAACCGCTCACCACCGACTACGAACTGACCTCGCTGCTGGGGATCTCCGACGCCCGCACCTTCGACCCCGATGCGCTGCGGCTCGGCCGGTCACCGTGGCAGCGGCTGCGCGTGCCGATCGGGATCGCGGGCAACGGCACGCCGATCGAGCTGGACCTCAAGGAGTCCGCCGAGGACGGCATGGGGCCGCACGGAATGCTGGTGGGAGCCACCGGTTCCGGCAAGAGCGAGCTGCTGCGCACCCTGGTGCTCGCGCTGGTCGCGACGCATTCCTCCGAAGAGCTCAACCTCGTGCTCGTCGACTTCAAGGGCGGCGCGGCGTTCCTCGGCTTCGACAAGCTCCCGCACACCGCGGCGGTGATCACCAACCTGGTCGACGAGCTGGAGCTGGTGGACCGGATGCAGGACGCGCTCACCGGTGAGATGAACCGCCGCCAGGAACTGCTGCGCTCGGCCGGGAACTACAACTCGCGCCGGGAGTACGAGAAGGCCCGCCGCTCCGGCGTCCCGCTGGACCCGATGCCAAGCCTGTTCGTGGTGGTCGACGAGTTCAGCGAAATGCTGGTGAGCAAGCCCGAATTCATCGACACCTTCGCGATGATCGGACGGCTCGGCCGCAGCCTCGGCGTGCACCTGCTGCTGGCCTCGCAGCGGCTCGACGAGGGCCGGATCAGCAAGGTGGAAACCCACCTGTCCTACCGGATCGGGCTGCGCACCTTCTCCGCGATGGACAGCCGGGCCGTCATCGGCGTGCCGGACGCCTACGAACTGCCCTCCAGTCCGGGCAACGGCTACCTGCGGACCGACACGCAGACCCTGATGCGGTTCAAGGCCGCCTACGTCTCGGGGCCCTACCGGACGGCACGTCGCCAGCGCAGCCGCGAGGTCGTCGAGGAGCAGCTGGTGCCCTTCACCGGCCGGTACCTCGAACCACGAGTGCGCCGCATCGAGGAATCCGACGACGCCGAGCAGGCCCCGGAAAGCGAGTCCCGGCAGTCGCTGATCGACGTGCTGATCGAGCAGTTGCGCGGGCACGGCCCGGCCGCGCACCAGGTTTGGCTGTCCCCGCTGCGGAACTCGCCGACCCTGGACGAACTGCTCCCGCCGTTGCGGGACGACCCGGCAACGGGTCTGCGCGTCGCGCACCGCGGCACGCCGGACGGACTGCGGGTGCCGGTCGGCCTGATCGATCTGCCCGCCCAGCAGCGCCGCGACCTGCTGGTCGCCGACCTGAGCGGTGCCGAGGGCAACGTCGCCGTCGTGGGCGGCCCGCAGAGCGGGAAGAGCACCCTGCTGCGCACCTTGATCACCGCGTTGGCGCTCAACCACACCGCCGCCGAGGTGCAGTTCTACTGCTTGGATTTCGGCGGCGGATCACTCGCGCCGTTGCAGGGCCTGCCGCACGTGGGAAGTGTGGCCGGACGGCTCGACCGGGACCGGGTTTCGCGCACCGTGCAGGAGATGGTCAGCCTGCTGGCCCGCCGTGAACAGTGGTTCCAGGCGCACAACATCGATTCGATGGCCGCCTACCGGCGCGCCCGGCGGGAGGGCCGGTTCGTGGCCGAGGACCCGTACGGCGACGTCTTCCTGGTCGTCGACGGCTGGTACACCATCCGGCAGGAGTTCGAGGAACTGGAGGACAAGTTCGGCGAACTCGCCGCCCGCGGCCTGACGTTCGGCATCCACCTGGTCATCGCCTCCGCCCGCTGGGCGGACATGCGGCCGTGGTTGCGCAGCGTCCTGGGAACCCGGTTCGAGCTGAAGCTCGGCGACGCCATCGAGTCGGAGGTGAACAGCAAGCTCGCCGCCAAGATCCCGGCCGAGCCCGGCAACGGGATCACTGTGGAACGCGAGCACTTCCGCTCCGCGCTGCCGCGCATCGACGGCCGGGCCACCACCGACGACCTGCCCGACGCGGTGCTGGACCTGGTGGACGCGGTCGCCGTGCCGGGAGCTCCGAAGGCACCGCCGGTGCGGATGCTGCCGATGGAGGTCAGCGCCATCGACCTGCCCGCGCCGGAGACCGTTGCGGACACCGACCTGCCGAAGATCGCGCTCGGGATCGACGACGTCGACCTGGCCCCGCTGTGGCACGACTTCGACCTGACCCCGCACCTGATGATCTTCGGCGACACCGAGTCCGGCAAGACCAACCTGCTGCGCCACATCGCGTGGTCGATCCAACGGCACTACCCGTCGGACCGCGCCCGGCTGATGTTCGCCGACCTGCGCCGAGAACTGCACGACGCGGTGCCGCAGGAGTACCAGATCGGCTACTCGGTGTCGGGAGACACCTTCGGCAAGACGATCGAGGACGCGGCCGGGTTGCTCACCAAGCGGTTGCCGGGCCCGGAGATCACCCCGGACCGGCTGCGCAAGCGCGACTGGTGGACCGGCGGGCGCCTGTTCATCGTGGTGGACGACCACGAGCTGATCCAAAGCGGCATGACGAATCCGCTGGCGCCGCTGACGTCCCTGCTCCCGCAGGGCGCGGACATCGGGTTCCACCTGATCATCGCCCGAAGCACCTCGGGAGCATCGCGGGTGATGATGGACCCGGTCCTGCGCCGGATGTGGGAACTGGGAACCCCGGCCCTGCTGTTCTCCTGCCCGAAGGAAGAAGGAAAGTTCCTCGGCGACGTCCGCCCGAAGACCCTCCCGGTAGGAAGAGCCCAATTCATCAACCGCCGCCGAACAGTCCGCCTACTCCAAACCCCGGTGCTCGACAGAGAAGACGCGAACCAACGCCCAGCAATGACCACCCGACGAGAATGACCAGAACGACAACGAAATGCGGCACCCAACGCGGCGGGTGCCCGGATTGGTCGTGAGTGCACAACCGGGCTCCAGCCCCTTTCGCACTCACGACCCCATTCAGGTGAGAGGTGAGGGGCACCCGTTACCAAGTAAGTTGGTAAAGGGTGCCCCTCACCCATCCTCGTCACGCTGTGGTGGGAGGCACCATCCACCTGTCAAGGACCAGCGGCGACCCCCACCCCCGAGAGCAGGCGCGGCTCTGTCCACCGATGGTGGGACTTTCCATTCGTCCAAGTCAGCGGGAGAGCAGGGCTGGGAGGATGTGGTGATGATCAGGCGAATCATTCCTTATGCTGACGGAGGCGATCTTTCCGCGTCTCGGGACTTCTACGTCGAGGTGCTCGGGCTTGAGGTCGCGATGGAAGATCCGGTTCTTGGTTTGCGGTCCCCGGACAACCCCACGGCTCAGCTGATCATCCCGCCACCAGGAATGGAAAATCCCGCGCCACGATTCGGGATCGACGTCGGCGAACCGGCGGCAGTTGATATGGTGCACGCCGAAGCCGTGCAACGCGGATTGCGCATCGTCTACCCGCTCACCAACGAGCCCTGGGGTGTTCGTCGCTTCTTCGTGGAGGACCCCGGCGGCACGGTGGTCAACGTACTCGCGCACCTGTCCTGAGCTAATGCATCGCCGCTTGCTCGATGAAGACGGGAACTACCCACCGGTGGGCGAATCCGCCCCGTCCCCGAGCAGGGGGCGGGGCCGGTTTGGGCCGCTGCGCCAGCTGGGCACGGCTCCCCGTGGGTGGCGGATTCCAGTGGCGTTAGACGGGTGGCGCCAGTCCCGGAAGGTATCCCTTGCCCTCGCAATGCGGACAGGTTCGCCACTCGGCCATGGTCATTCCGGTGTGGAGTTCTTCGGTGGCCTGCACGGCGTACAGACGTGGTTCGCTGATCTTGCGAAGCCCGCCGCACGTGAAGCACAGCGCGTTCGGGCCGTACGCCTCGATGCCGGTGTTGTCCTTGTCGCCCTGGTCCGCCATAGTTCCGATCCTCACACGGGAGGGGCATACCCCTGCTGTCGGCCGGGAGTTGACCGGCAATGCGGGCACCGGGCCAGCGCCATCACGGTGGAAGCTTCGCCCGTCTCCATCGACACGAACTGCCGGGGGACACGGACCGTGCCGGTTCCCTGACAGCCTGGGCATGGAGTTGAGCCAGCCGGGCCGTCCTCCAATTGGCCTCCTACCTGCGCAGGCGGGTCCTTGATCTGGCCTCGTCGCAGGTTGCGCAGTCTACCTCGATCACTTCGTTCTCTTCGCACTTCCAGCGCGAGTGTCGACCATTCTTCGCCAGTGCTCCACGAATACCGCTTCTGTTTCCGCGTCACCACGCGCGGAGCATCACCAGGCCGTGGGAATCGATTCGACGAGGCAGGAATCTCGCGGTCCACCAAGGTATTCCGGCGGGCACCGCCCCGCTAGATCCGTCTGATCGTCGCGAACCAGGCAGGTGCGCCGTCGTCGTGGAATCTCGTCTGAATCCGATCCGGTTCGATGGCGGCGACATTCCATCCACTGCTGGCGTTGAACGCTGCTCTCAGCTCTTCCCGACTGACGGGGTGCGGGCCTATATCGGGGCCTTCGTCGCTGAAGCACAACACGTACAGGGTCCCGTCGTGCTCGGTCACCGCCGCAAGACTCGCTACGTATTCTGGTCGTTCTTCGCTGTCGAAGGTGTGGAACAGTCCGCAGTCCAGCACCGTCTCGAACCTGCGCCCCAACCGTTTCAGCTGGAACGCGTCAGCCGCCGCGAACTCGACCTCGATCCCACGGTCGTTTGCCTTCGCTCGGGCCATCGCCAGTGCCGTCTCAGCTACATCAACGCCCAGCACCGACAATCCCAGCGCGGCGATGTGCAGCGCGTTCTCGCCGGTCCCGCAGCCCGCGTCGAGCACTGCTCCGGCGAATCCACCTTCGGATGCCACGCGCGCTATCGCTGGCTGCGGCTGGCCAATGTCCCAAGGCGCAGGACCGTCGTAGTACGACGCATCCCAGGGCACTCCCGTCATCCGTTCGTGACTGGTCGGGTGCCGACCACCGAACGGATCGTCAGCGGAGGTTCCTGATCGCTGCGACAACTTCGTCACCTCCCGCAACTGACCTCGCCACCTCGTCCTGGCACGCCAATCCACCGGTCCCAGCTGCCGTGCGCCGTCACAGGTCGGGGAGCCTACCTCGACAAATCGGCTGGGGCGGGGTCGTCGACCACGTGGACGACGCGGTGTCTGCGCCAGCGTCGGCGCCAGCCTCGCGGGCCGAGTGCCGCTGCGATCGCCGTCAGGCAGATGAGCAGGATCGCGCCGACCACGCTGATCAGGGTCACGCGCAGCGGAACCGGGTTGTCCGGCGGGATGTCCGCGTGCGACACGCGTCCGGCCAACTGCGATGCTCCGCCTCCTTCGGCTGGCAGCACGCTGGCCACCGCGAGGTACGGATTCACCGTTCCCCAGCCCATCTCCGGATCGGGCACGGTCGCTCCCGGACTCGTCGCGGTCGCCCGCAGGCGGTCGGCGACCTGGTCGGTCCGCAGGTCCGGTCGGTACGCCCGGACGAGAGCGGCCGTACCGGCGACGAACGGGGCGGCGAAACTGGTTCCGCTGTCCTGCCAGTGCCCAGGGCCGCCAGGTCCGATGCTGATCACGTCGACACCGGGCGCGACGAGGCTGACGAACGAGCCGGTCTGGGAGAACGACGCCCGAGACCCGGTCACGTCCACGGCACCCACGGCCAGCACACCGGGGTATGAGGCCGGATAGGTGGTCGGGTTGCCCTGCTGCTCGCTGTTCGCGGCGGCGGCCACGATCAGCACGTCCCGCTCGTGGGCGTAGTCCACTGCCCCGCGGAGGTCGTCGTTCGGATAGGGGCTGCTCGCCGACACGTTGATGACCTGCGCCCCACCGTCCACCGCCTCCCGGATCGCCGTGGCCAGCGCCGTCGCGGTGCCGCCGGTGCGGGACTGCGTGTAGCGCACCGGCAGGATCCGGGACTCCGGGGCGATTCCGGCGAATCCGATGCCTGGGATCGGCCGCGCCGCGATGATGCCTGCGACGAACGTCCCGTGCCCCACGCAGTCCGTGTTCGCGGCGCCACCCTGGTTGAGGACGTCGACGCCACCGAGTACCGCTCCGGCCAGTTGCGGCGTGCCGGCGTCCACACCGGAGTCGATGACGGCGACTGTGACGCCCGCGCCGCGAGTCAGCTCCCAGGCGCGTTCCGGGGTGAGCATCTGCTGCGCCCACGGCCGCGACGGTTCGCTCCGGATCGGTGGCTGGCGGCAACCGTTGCCGAGATCTGGTGGCTGAATCGCCGGTTGCGCGGCCGCGGGCGGGGCCAGCGCGAAGAAAGCGCACACCGCGCTGAACGTGGCGAGCACGCCCCGGAAACCACGGCTGCGGTGCTGACCTCGACGGCGTCCTGTCACGAGTGGCCTTCCTGGGATGGGTGGATTTGCGCCGCTGCCACCGTCATCCCGACTGGCGCGCCGATCCGCTCCAGCTGCTCCGGGGCGTCGATCTCGCGCGGTTGTGCGCTGTGCCTGCGGCCGAGCGCGCGTTTCAACTTGGGCAGGACCGTCAGGTCAGCGTCGTGCAGCGTGCCGGGAGTCGTCGCCTCGTCCGGTCCCAACTCCCGCATCAGCACTGCGGCGGGCGCGGATGCGTCCCGTTCGGTCGCTTCCGGTTGCTCGACCGCCAGCACTTTGAACCGGCTGTCCGACAGGAAGACGACTTCGTCCGGCAACCCGCTGCGGCCGAACGCCGCGGTCCGCCGTGCCGAGCGCGACCAGATGACCAGGTCCGCGTGTGCTTCCGCGCTGGTCACGTCGATTGCTGCGGTGGCGCTGACGAAACCTGGCTCGGTGAGGACGTTTCCGGTCCGGTAGACGTCCAACGAGGATTCTCGGGAGTGCAACAGGACCATGCGGTACGCCGGTCCGCGGTGCACCGGCAGCCGTTGCAGGCCCGAAGTGAGGCATGCCAGGTAAACATCAGCACCGGGCTCGTCGTTGCGAAGCATCCGGTTCACCGCGTTGGCGCCGTACTCGCCGTCGCCGACGTACAGGCAGACCGCGACGAAATCGGCTTTCTCGTCCTGGTTCACCCCGGCTCGCAGCGCCGGGTAGTTGGCCAGGGCGGCGTTGACCGTGGGCAGCGCCGCGTCGAACTCGGCGCCGACCAACCGGGCCAGACCGGAACGCTCGGCGGCGGTGCTCCGATGGCCGGGCGGGTAACGCCGCTCGCGCGGCTGCGCGGGCACCAGGTCCGATGCCGGTTGGTCCTCCTGCTCGGGTTCCGCGACAGGATCCGGGGCACCGGCTGTTCTGGATGGCGGCGTGGTCTCGGAATCGTCCTCGGCTGGCGCGTCGACATCGCGCCGAAGCGCTGGAGGGGAGGGTTCGGTGAGCAGCGATTCCGGCGGGGACGAGACGGTCACCGGTCGCGGCGGCAGTGGCGGCGCGACGACCTCCCCCGGTGCTCGGTCCAGTGCTGGCGGATTGGCGTCCTGCGGGGGCGCGTGGTTTTCCCCTGCTGGATGGGTGTTCGGGGCTTCAACGGTTTCCAGGCGTGCGTCGTCCACGGGTGCCTGGATGTCCGTGGTCGGTGGGCTTTCCACCGGTTCGATTTCCATCGTCTGTTCCGCCGCGGTGACCGTGTCCGTCGCTGGTACGACCGCCGTGACCTCCACCCGGTCGGCCAGCTCGCCCGCCGCGGCACGGATCGCCTCGCGCATCCGCTCGTGGGCCGTGCCCAGCACGAGGAGGCGCAGCCTGCTGCGGTGCTCCGGGGCGAGCCCGGCGATCAGGCGGTGCAGCGCTCGCGGTGTGCCTCCGGCCAGTGACCTGCAAGGCGAGCCGACGGCTACGGTCATCCGGTCCGGTTCGAAGGCGAGCTGGTCGGCGGCACCGGACTCGCCCGCGGTGGTCAGCGCCAGACCAGCGGGTATCACCCGCGCCATGATCTCGTCCCGCCCGGCAACGGCCCCGCCCGACTCGACCTCGCGGTACTCCAGGGGGCCGGACCGCACCCATCCCAGCGGCGGGGGACCGGCTGCCACCGCCTGCGCCCGCCCGTTCGAGGCGTGGCGCAGCGCGACCGGAAACGGTTGCCACGCCCGCTGACCGTGCTCGTCGTACACCACGGCGCTTTCGACGCCCGGCCCTTCGTGGCGGAGGTACCCGGTCGCGGCGAACACGTCGTGGCCCAGCAGTTCGGCGAGCCGCTTCATCCACCCGCTGCCAGCGGTTTCCGGGTCCGTCGGCACCAGTTGCAGGTTCGCGCGGAACGCGGCGGGGAAACGCGAGAGCAGGTCGGCGATCCGGCGCGGTGCGATCGGCGCGTCGCCGGGGCGGCCCAACAGGATGCGTGGATGTTGCCGCGACACCGGAAGCCCGTGGCCGATGTCAGCCCGGTCCGGGGCGTCCGCTTCGCGAACCGACATACCGGCTGGTATCGGCTCGGCGACCAGGCCGGACGCGGTGACCGCACCGCGTGGCATCAGGGCTTCCCAAACCGGCAGCGGGTATCGGGCGAAGTAGCGCTGCTTCCGTTGTGCGGGCGCGAAAAGGCGCCAGGAGTGGTGATCGCTGCCCGCGAAGATCGTGCCGTCGGCGGTGAGCGTCAGCGGGCCGTCCGGGGCGAAGACGTTCACCGTGAAATCCTTGGCCAGCTTCTGCGCCAGGCAATGACCTTGCGGGTCGCTGTGTCCCAGTCCCGGGACGGCGACCCAAAGCCGGTGGATTTCCTGGTCCGCGGACCCGCGAGCCGTGCTCAACGCGACCCGGCAGGCATCACGCAGCGCGGCGCGGAAACCGGGCTCCCGACCCGCAGCGGTGGAAGCCAGCACGACGGCGTTGCCCGGCACATCCGGAACCGCGCCGAACAGCCGGAGCTGCTGCTCGTCCTGATCATCGCTGCGCCGGATGACCGCCTTGCCGCCGTAGGTCTCGACGAAGAGGCTTCCCGCGTACGTGCGGCTGATTTCCGGTGCTGGCATCAACTCGCTCTCGTTCCGCGGTCGGGTCTCACTGATGCAGAAGGCACCAGTACCGGGACAGTCTGGTGATCAGCGCGCGTGCGCGCGGTCGCGCAACGATGCGCCCCGAGGTTCGCAGGGGTTTCCCTCACCACCGGCGCCTAGCGAGATCCCTTGCGAGCCCAGGCGAGCATGCCGCGCTTGGTGACGGTGATGGGTGTGGTCAGGCGCCGAGCGGCGAGCTGGGCCCGCCCGTCCGGCAGTCCGCGGCCCCGCAGGAACAAGGCGAGCGCATCGGTGTCCGGCAGGTGCGCCAGCGGGACGTCCCAGCGCTGGACTTCGATGTCGTCGAAAACCTGCTGGAGCACTTCGATGCCGTTTTCGCGTCGAAGCTGGTCTCGTCGCCCCGGAGTCGAGAAGACCTCTGAGGTTCCGCTAGCCGCACCGCCACGCAAACTCTCATTACCTTGTGCGGTGGGCGATGGCGAGTTGTATCAGGTACCGCTTGGTGATCGTGCCGCCGTGTTCGGTGTCGATCAGCTGCTCGATGCAGTCGAACAGGCCCCGTCGGGCGTCCGCTGGCAGCGCTCGATGGTTGGAGTAGGTGGCCAGCAGGTCCAGGTACTCGGCGGTGGTGTAGGTCAGGTCCCGTTCGTAGCGGCGGAACTGGACCGGCCCGAACCGTCCGGACCGGTCGAACTCGACGCTGTCGTACGGCACGTCGTCGGCGCTCGACAGCCGCAACCCCGGTGGTGTGTCGGGGTCGAAGCGTTCGTAGCACCGCTGCACGTCGACGAAGAAGGCGGCGCTGCCACCGGCGATGTGGTGGGTCGAGATCACGGCGAGGGCACCGCTGTGCCCCAGGGCGTCGGCGGCCTTGGACATCCGAACTACCGGGTCGACCCAGTGGAAAGACGTTGCTGCCAGGACCAAGTCGAAGCTCGCGGCGGGCAGCGGTCAGTCCTCGAAAGCGGCGTGGATGACGCGAGCGGTGTCGAAGTCCGTGAGGTTGCGTCGAGCGACGTCGGCCAGGTTCGCGCCGAGTTCGACGGCGGTGACGGTGCATCCGAGTCGGGCCAACGGCAGCGTGGCTTGGCCGGTCCCACACCCGATCTCCAGCACACGAGCGTTGGACCCGAGGGGAGCGAGGGCCACCAGATCGTTGAACATCTCGACCGGATACGCGGGGCGGCTGCGGTCGTATCGCTCGGCGTCCTCGTTGAACGTGACCCGCAGCCGCTTGCGCTCAACCCCATTCACGAGGCCAGCCTACGGTTTGGACCGCCAGCGGAAGTCCGGCGTCCGATTGGGACTTTTTGCGGAGATTCGCGACCGTCAGCACACCGGTCCGGCGCGGACTGGCGGTGGGATCTGGGGTTACCGGGTGTTAGGGTCCGCTGCATGACCGGTGATGTTCCCGCGAGTCAGAAGCCGTTGAGCGGGGTCGACACCAGCGTCCCGCATTCCGCGCGGATCTGGAACTACTGGCAGGGCGGCAAGGACAACTACGCCATCGACCGCGAGGCTGGCGACCAGTACCGCGAGACGTTCCCGGGCGTTGTCCAGATGGCGCGCAGCGCCCGGTTGTTCCTCGGTCGCGCGGTTCGTTTCCTCGCCGCCGATGCGGGCATTCGCCAGTTCCTCGACGTCGGCACCGGTCTGCCAGCCAACGCCAACACGCACGAGGTCGCCCAGTCGGTGTCCCAGGACTGCCGGATCGTCTACGTCGACAACGACCCGCTCGTCCTGGCGCACGCCCGTGCCCTGCTGACCAGTGTTTCCAGAGATACCGTCGCCTACCTCGACGCCGATGTGCGCGACCCGGCGAACATCGTGAGCCGCGCGGCGGAAACGCTGGACTTCGATCGGCCGATCGGGCTCATGCTCTTCGGCATCCTGGGACACCTACCCGATGACGACGAGGTCTTCTCCATCGTCCGGCACCTGGTCGCAGCCCTGCCCTCGGGCAGCTACCTCGCGTTGTACGACGGCAGCGACGTCAACCAGCAAGCGGTGGAAGCGCAGGAGGACTACAACGACACCGGCGCGGTGCCCTACCGGTTCCGCAGCCCGGAGCTCATCGCCAAGTTCTTCGACGGGCTGGAACTCGTGGACCCCGGACTGGTGCCGTGCCCGCAGTGGCGCCCGGACGGGACCAACGGCCCGGACGAGAACGTGACCCGCTGCGCGGTCGGCCGCAAACCCTGAAAGCGCGCGGAACGCTGAAGTAACCAGCAAGAACCGCATTGCGGAACCCGCTTGAATCCGTCCTCAACGCGGACATCCTTGCTCAGCAGTCGCTGCCGAGCACGAGCGGAGCCTCTGCCCACCAACGGCGACGATGGCAGCACCGAAGGCTGCGGCGTTCGCTCGGTGCCGAACCTGACAGCTGCGGTCACGGTTGTGACAGGCTGCTACCTTTGGCAGGTGGCGAGCAAGGAGCGTGCGAAGCAGGGTCTGCGGGAGATGACCCGGCGTGCCGTCCGGTCGCAGATCGCCGAGGCCGCCATGGCCCTTTTCGCGAAGCGGGGTTTCGAGGCGACGACCGTCGATGAGATCGCCGCTGAGGTCGGGATCTCCAGCCGTAGCGTCTTCCGCTATTTCCCGACCAAGGAGGACATGGTCGTCGGCCACCTCGACGAGATCGGCGACAAGCTGGCCGCGGCGTTGGAAGAGAGGCCGACCGATGAGGCGCCGTGGGTCGCACTGCGGCACGCCATGCAGCCCCACCTCGACGATCTCATCGAGAACGCCGATGCCATGCTCGCGACCGCGCTCATGCTCTCCGAAGCCCCGGCACTGCGAGGCGCTCTGCTGAGCAAGCGAGCGCGCTGGACGGAGCTGCTCGTCCCGAACGTGATGCGCCGCCTCAAGGGATCAGCCCAGGTGCGGGAAGTACAGGCACGCGCGGTCGTTTCCGCGGCACTCGCCTGCCTGAACACCGCAGTCGACGAGTGGGCGCGAAGCGATGGCACCAAGTCGGTTGAGAAGCTCCTCGACCAGGCGATCAGCGCAGTTCGCAGCTGACGCGGCGCTGTCGGCTCAGCTGTCGGTCTTGTAGAGCTTGAGGATGCGTCCGGTGATCGGGTTCGACATCGCCCGGAGGTAGGCCAACGCGACCTCGGCCGCCGGGACCGGCGTGAATCCGGGGAAGTACTGGTAGTAAGCCTCCGATTCGGTCAGGACCGTCGGGCTGACGCAGTTGATCCGCACGCCGCGCGGCAGCTCGGTCGCCGCGGCCTTCACGAATCCTTCCACCAGGTGGTTGACCGCGGTGCCGATGGTGGCGGCGTGGGTGAACTCGTCCGTGAGAACGCCGGAGACCAGTGTGAACGAACCGCTGTCCGCGACGTGCGGCAGTGCGGCGCGTACTACGTTGATCTGCCCCATGCCCTTGGCGGCGATCGAGTTCGCCCACTGCTCGTCGGTGGTCTGCTCCAGCGGGGAAGGGAACACGTCTCCGGCGGCATTGGCCACGGCATCGAACGAGCCGATCCGGGCGAACAGGTTCCGCATGCTCTCGATGTCGGAGATGTCCGCCTGGAACTCGCCGGAAGTCCGGCCGACGGCAACGACCTCGTGCCCGTGCTCCACCAGCGTCTTCTGCACCGCGGCACCGATTGTCCCGTTCCCGATGACGACTGCCCTCATGTCCAACTCCCAAACAGACTCGGCGGCGCCTTGGCCCGCAGCTGGCTTGTCGACGCCCATGGTAGCCATGTTTGTCAGCGACTGACAAACATGGCACTCCATGTTGCTATCGCGGGGCTCTGCCGATCCGCGGGGTGATCAGTTCTGCTCGTCGAGGCGTCCTTTCGCCGCGTCGTACTCCTTCCGCGCCTTCTGCACCTCGTCCATCCGCTGGTGGGTCCACAGCGCCAGTGCGCGGACCTGTTCGGCGGCCTCGCGGCCGAGGTTGGTGAGGGAGTAGTCGACGCGGGGTGGGATCACCGGCTTCGCGTCGCGGTGCACCACGCCGTCGCGCTCCAGGGTTTGGAGGGTCTGGCTGAGCATCTTCTCGCTGACGTTGCCGATCGCGCGGCGCAGCTCGTTGAAGCGGTACGGGCGGTCGAGGAGCTTGATCAGGACCAGGACGCCCCACCGGCTGGTGACGTGTTCCAGGACGAGGCGGTACGGGCACATGCCCTCGGCGCCGACGACGTACTCGCCAGCCGCCGCGCCGCCCGCTGTGGTACTTACGGCCATGCCAGTACCTTACTTCAAAGTGGGTACTGACGCTTTGCTAAGCGGGTCTCCTAGGGTGGCTCGAAGACCGTCCCACGAGGAGAGATATCAAGCATGAGCATCGTCGTCACCGGCGCCACCGGACATCTCGGCCGCCACGTCGTCGACGGCCTGCTGGAGGAGGTTCCGGCCGACCGGATCATCGCCGTCGTCCGCAACCCGGCCAAGGCCGCGCCGATCGCTGCGAAGGGCGTCAAGCTGCACGTCGCCGAGTACAACGCCCCCGAGACCTTCGACGGCCTCTTCGCGGCTGGCGACAAGGTGCTGCTCATCTCCAGCAGCGAGGTCGACAAGGACCGCGTCGCCCAGCACGAGGTCGTCATCGATGCGGCGAAGGCCGCCGGTGCTGCCCTGCTGGCCTATACCAGCGCTCCCGGCAACCTGACGGCCGCGCTCGCCGACGATCATCGCGGTACCGAGCAGGCGATCCTGGGATCCGGATTGCCGTACGTCCTGCTGCGCAACAACTGGTACAGCGAGGTCTACACCGCGCAGATCGCCTCGGTGGTCGAGCACGGTGCCGTCGTCCAGGCCGCGGGGGAGGGCCGTATCGCCTCGGCCGCACGCGCCGATTACGCAGCCGCCGCCGTCGCGGTGCTGACCAGCGAAGGACACGAGAACAAGACGTACGAGCTCAGCGGCGACACCGCGTGGAATTTCGCCGAGTACGCCGCCGAACTCAGCAAGCAGACCGGTGCGGAGATCGGCTACCAACCGGTCAGCGGCGACGCCTACGCGGACATCCTCACCGGCGCTGGTCTGCCCGGTGGGCTCGCGGCGATCATGGCCAGCGTGGACGCGTCCATCGAGAAGGGCGAGCTGGCCAGCACCAGCGGCGACCTGTCCCGGCTGACCGGCCGCCCGACCACGCCGATCGCCGACTCCATCGCGGGGGCGCTCAACGGCTGAACCGCACCGGCTCGTTGGCAGCGAGGTCCGTGGTCTGGCGTGATGGACGGGCGAAGGCGCCAGTAATGGGATCTGTTGATGGCAGTGATGGCGATTCCGTGTTGGACTCCTGGTCGGTGCGGTTCCCAGAATGGTGCCATGTACGCGATCACATTGGACAGTCCTGCTCCGCTCATCGAAAATCCTTTGTGGTGGCGGGAAATCACGACTCCGACGCCCGGTCCTGGCCAACTGCTGATCAAGGTTGCCGGGTGCGGGGTGTGCCGTTCGAACCTGCACATGGTCGAGGGCGACTGGGTGCCTGGCGGGGTACCCGCGATCAGCCCGATCATTCCGGGACGCGAGGTGACGGGCACGGTTGCCGCTGTCGGTGCGGGTGTTGCGGGGTTCGTCGAGGGTGACCGGGTGGGTGTGCAGCCGCTGTGGTGGACCTGCGAGGAGTGCGAGTTCTGCACGTCCGGCCGCGAGCAGTTGTGCCACCGGCGCCAGATCACCGGGGAGCACGTGAACGGCGGTTATGCCGAGTACCTGGTGTCGGATGCCTGCGGTCGCGGGCCGGCCTGGAGAACCCGCTCGGCTAGCCGGTCAGCGTGTTCCTCCACATTGGACTGTCGCGCGGATGCGATGTCTGACAAGGCCGTCCGATTTCGCTCGTTGCGCGACGTAGTCCGGATGATCGTCGCCGGTCGGTACGCGGGTACACTCGTTCGCGTGATCGGTTCGACCAGTCGCTGTCGATCGTCCTTCGGTTTCGGGGCGGTGTCTGGGTGGTCCAGACCCTTCCGCTCCCGCTGTCGTGCCGCGACGGTTTCGCCACATCGCCGACCCGCCATGATCGTGTTCCGCATTTCCGTTTTGTCCCGGTGATTGGTGCTCGGCCCGGTGGGTGTTCCTGGGCGCATCGCGACTTGGCGCGTCGTATCCGTTGAACGATGGGAGGAACGCTGTTCCGTGTCCAGTTATGAAGTTCGGCGCCGCCGTTTGTTGCAGACGTTCGGGTTGACTGCCGCGGCGGGCACCGCCGCGATGATGAACGCCGACCCGGTCCTTGGCGCCTCGCTGGGTTATGACGAGCGGATCGGGGTGCGGCCCGCTGATTATCGGGCGCCGACTGGGCTGGCCAAGCCCAGTGCTGCGAAGAACGCCGCTCTCGCGTGGATCGACGGCAATGCTGGCGAGATCACGGCGTTGAGCGACCAGATCTGGGAGTTCGCCGAGTTGTCGTTGCGGGAGTGGAAGTCGTCTCTTGCGGTGGCCGCGCTGCTGCGCAAGTACGGTTTCAGCATCCAGTGGGGACCGGCGGGGTTTCCGGCCGCTTTCGTCGCGACCTCCGGGTCGCAGGGGCCGGTGCTGGGTTTCAACGCCGAGTACGACGCCCTGCCGGGGCTGTCGCAGAAGAGCGGTGTGGGCGGGCATGATCCGCTGGTCTACAACTATGACGCGTATGGGCCGACGTACGGTGCGGGCCACGGCGATGCGCACAACACGCTGGGCGCGGGCGCGACCGCCGCGGCGATCGCGGTGAGCCAGGCGATCCGGGCACAGGGCCTGCAGGCCACGGTGAAGGTCTTCGGCACTACCGGTGAGGAGCAACTCGTCGGCAAGCCGTTCATGGTCAAGGCGGGTGTGTACGACGGTCTGGACGCGTTCCTGGACTGGCATCCGTTCGGTTCGACGTTGGCGTTCTGGAACACGACCAGTGCGTTGGCTTCCGCGACGTTCACCTTCCTCGGCGCGGCGGGTCACGGGGCGACGCCGTTGGGAAACAAGAGCGGTCTTGATGGCGCGTTGCTCATGGCGACGATGTCGGAGTACCTGCGGGAGAAGAACGTCGCTGCGTCGGGACGCTTCCACTACGCGGTGATCAACGGCGGCGGTGCACCGAACGTCACCCCGGACATGTGCTCGATCTGGTTCTTCATGCGGGAGGGCAGCCCGGCGCGGGTCCAGGTCCTCTACGACAAGATCCTGGAGTGCGCCAAGGCGGCGGCCCAGGCGAGTCAGACGAGGCTGGTGCACAAGTTCCACTCGGGCACCTGGAACTTGCTGGGGAACAAGGTCGGCGCTGAGCTGATGAACGACAACATGCAGAGCATCGGACCGCCGGTGTTCAGCGACGCGGACCATGCCTTGGCCAAGTCCGTGCAGCGGTCGTTGGGCAAACCGGAGGTCGGCATGGCCACGTCCCTGGTGCCGTTGACACCGCCCCCGCCGGTGTTCGGCGGGGGTATTTCCATCGACACCGCCGACGTGAGCTGGCACGCGCCCACCGCGGTGGCGCTCGCCGCGACCTTTCCGGCCGGGTTGCCGAACCACAACTGGGGCGTCACGGCGGCCGCCGCCACGAACATCGGGCATCAGGGGATGCTCTCGGCCGCTCGTTATCTCGCGGCCACGGCGATCGACCTGATCACGCAGCCCGACCTGCTCGGCGCCATGCAGGAGGAGTTCCGGCAGCGCACCGAGGGCGTCCGATGGACCAGCATGATCCCGGAGGGCACCCAACCGCCGATGTACGAGCCGCCCGCGGACTTCCTCGCCCAGACCGGCCAGAAATGGCCGCCGAAGGGCATCACCTGGCCAGTCCCGGAGGTGGTCGCCACGGAGCGGCTCGGCTCCGTCGGACCGGACCTACCACCCGTCACGTGACTGGCAGTCCTCCCGAGACCGATAGCTGCCGGTCAGCGGGGTGCGGCTGGCACGCCGCTGAGCCCGGTGCGCATCGCCTGCACCGCGTCGGCGGTGACGAGCACGTCGGCGAACAGCTGTGCGGGACGGCTGGCGTCCGTTCCCGTGACGAAGTGCACGACCCAGGACAGGTCCGGATCGGGCATCGGCCGCCGGATGAGCCCGTCGGCCTGTGGCTTGGCCGCATACGAAGCTGGGACGAGCGCGGGACCGAGCCCGAGCCGGACCAGGTCGAGCAGCATGTGCACGTCGTTCAAGGCGAACGCGGTGCATCGGGCGAATGCGTCGTCGACGATGCTGCGCGCGGTCCAGTCCGTGTCGAGATCGACGAACGGGTACGTCTCCATCCTGCGCCATCGACTCAGCAGGCGACGTGCGGTCCAACGCGATGTCAATCGAGGTGGGCGATCACCGCGTCGAGCACGAGTTTCGATGAGCGGGGCATCGAGACCTCGTCCGGGCTGAGCAGCCACTGGATCTGCAGTCCGTCCATCACGGCGATCAGCGCCGCGGCGGCGTCGATCACCTCGGGGTTGGTGGCGTCGCGGCCGGTCCGTTCCGCGATCGCGGCCGCGATCGCCGCGCGCAGGCCCGCCATCCGCTCGCGGAAGTAGCTCTGGGCGGGATGCCCTTCCGTGGCGGATTCCGCGGCGAGCACCGTGAACGCCTGGACGATGCCCGGCTGCGACTCGTTCTCCCCGACCGTTTGGACGAGATGCGGCAGCAGCTCCGCGCCACGCGGTTTCGTCCGGCCCGGTACCCCGGCGACCTCGTGGCCATCCCGGTACCGCAACACGGCGAGGAGCAACTGGTCCTTCGACCCGAAGTGGTGCAGCACGCCCGCGTGCGTCATCCCCGCCCGCTCTGCGATCTCGGTCAGGGACGCGTTGCGGAATCCGCGCTCGCCGAAGACGGCCAGCGCGGCTTGCAGCACGTCCGCGCGCCGCTGCGCCGTCCTGGCCTGCCGCTTGCTGCGTGGTTGATCCACCCCGCCATCGCGCAGCAGATCCGCAGCGCCGTGATCACCAACCTGGAGGCCGACTACGTGCGCACGCTGCGCGGCCGCGGCCTGCCCGAGCGCAGCGTGATCTTCCGGCACGCGCTGCGCAACGCCGCGCCCAACGCGCTGACCGTGCTGTCGCTGCAGTTCATCAACCTGCTCGGCAGCACGGTGGTGATCGAGAAGGTCTTCGCGCTGCCCGGGATCGGCTCGATGATCCTCGACGCGACGGTTGCGGGCGACAGCCCGCAGGTGCTCGGCGTCGTCGTGCTGATGGTGCTGGTCGTGATCGTCGTCAACCTCGCCATCGACATCGCCATCGGCTGGCTCAACCCGAAGGTGCGTGTGCAGTGACCACTCCCGCGATATCTACCGCCCCGCCCCACCGGGGCGTCACCGCGAGGCTGTTGCGCAACCCGCTAGGTGCCGCGGCGCTGGTGCTGCTGATCGCAGTGATCGCGATCAGCCTGTTGGCGCCGCTGCTCGCGCCCTACGACCCGAACACCGTCATCCCCGGTATCGCGCGTTCCGCACCTGGCGCCGGACACCTGCTCGGCGGCGACGGCGCGGGCCGCGACGTGCTGTCCCGGCTGCTCCACGGCGGGCGCCAAACCCTGCTGGGCGCACTCGTCACCACCGTCGTGGCGATGCTGGTCGGCATCCCGAGCGGACTCGTCGCCGGGTACTTCGGCAATGCCTTCGACACCGCCGCGAACTGGGTCTCGAACATGATCATCGCGATGCCCGGCATGGTGATCCTGCTGGCCGCGATCGCCGCGATCGGGCCTAACACCGTCGCGATCATGGCGGTGTTCGGCGTGCTGATCTCGCCGTCGTTCTTCCGCCTGGTGCGGACCGCGGTGCGCAACGTGCGCGGCGAGCTCTACATCGATGCCGCGCGCATCTCCGGGTTGAGCGACGGGCGGATCATCGCCCGGCACGTGCTGCTGGTGGTGCGCGCCCCGGTGATCATCCAGGCCGCGATCTGCGCTGGGATCGCGGTGCTCATGCAGACCGGCATCCAGTTCCTCGGCCTCGGTGAGCAGGACGTGCCGAGCTGGGGCCAGATGCTGTCCGACGCGTTTTACAACATCTACTCGGCCCCATACCTGGTGATCTGGCCCGGCCTGGTGATCGGGGTGACCGTGACCGCGCTCGCGTTGCTGGGCAACGGTTTGCGCGACGCCGTGCAGGACCGGCCGAAGCTCGGGCGGATCGCCGCCGCACCCGAGCCGACCGGGACGACCACCGAGGATTCGGGGCGGCTGCTCGAAGTCGGCGACCTGTCGATCGCCTACGGTGCCAAGATCGTCGTGCACGGCGTGTCGCTGGGGGTCGCCAAGGGCGAGGTGCTCGGCCTCGTGGGTGAGTCCGGTTCGGGCAAGACGCAGACCGCGTTCGCCGTGCTCGGACTCCTGCCGCTGGAGGGCACCGTGCTCGCCGGGACGATCCGCTTCGACGGCACCGATCTGTCCACCTTGGACAACCGCGAGAGAGCTCGGTTCCGCGGTCGGCGGATCGCCTACGTGCCGCAGGAGCCGATGTCCAACCTCGATCCGGCCTTCACCGTGGGTGCCCAGCTGGTCGAACCGATGATGGCCATCCTGCGGATCCCGCGCGCCGAGGCCCGCCGCCGGGCACTGGAACTGCTGGCACGCGTGGGCATCACGGATCCGGCTGGCACGTTCGCCAAGTACCCGCACGAGATCAGCGGCGGCATGGCGCAGCGCGTGCTCATCGCCGGTGCCGTTTCGTGCGATCCCGACCTGCTGATCGCCGACGAGCCCACGACCGCGCTCGATGTGACCGTGCAGGCCGAGGTGCTCGACCTGCTGCGGGATCTGCAACGGGAGCGGAACATGGCGATGCTGCTGGTGACGCACAACTTCGGCGTGGTGGCCGACATCTGCGACCGGGTTGCGGTGATGCGCGAGGGCCGGATCGTCGAGCAGCAGGACGTGGCGTCGATCTTCACGGCCCCCGAACATCCCTACACGCGATCGCTGCTGGAAGCCAACGTCGAGGACATGCCTGCCCGCGCGCCGCTGGCGGCTGGCGCAGGCGGAAGGAGCCAGCTGTGAGCGGACCGCTGTTGACCGTCGACGGAATCGGCGTTTCCTTTCCCCGCAAGGGCTTCCGGAAGCCGCCCGCCGAGGTGCTGCACGACGTGTCGGTCGAGATCGCGCCAGGGGAGTGCCTCGGCCTGGTCGGCGAGTCGGGCTCGGGCAAGAGCACGCTGGGGCGCGCGATCCTCGGCCTGGTGCGGGTCACGCGCGGCACGATCACCTTCGACGGGCAGGTGATCTCCGCGCTGGCGCCCAAGCGGCGGCGCGCGCTCAGCTCGCAGCTCCAGGTGGTGTTCCAAGATCCGTACAGCTCGCTGAACCCGGCGATGACCATCGAGGACATCCTCACCGAGCCGCTGACCGCAGCGGGCACCGGTCGCCGGGAGGCGCGAGCCCGCGTCGCCGGTCTGCTCGACTCGGTCGGGTTGTCCGGTGGTGCGGGGGAGCGGCTGCCGCGTGAGTTCAGCGGTGGGCAGCGGCAACGCATCGCCATCGCCCGCGCGCTGGCGATGAGCCCGAAGCTGGTCGTGTGCGACGAACCGGTGAGCGCGCTCGACCTGTCCACGCAGGCACGGGTGCTGGAGCTGCTGATCGACATCCAGGAGCGGACCGGGGTGTCATACCTGTTCATCTCGCACGATCTGGCCGTGGTGCGCCACATCAGCCACCGGGTCGCGGTGCTCTACCGCGGCGAGATCGTCGAGACCGGCCAGGGCGACGAGGTCACCACCGAGCCAGCGCACCCCTACACGAAACGGCTGCTGCTCGCCGCACCCGTGCCGGATCCCGTGGCGCAGGCGGAGCGCAGGGCGGCGCGACGCGCGCTGGTCGCGTGAACCAGCTGGTGGGCTGTCCGAGTCGGGTCAGCCCGCCAGTTCCTCGTTGAGCGACCGCAACGCGTCCACCGACAGACCGGGTGTCATGAACGCCAGCTGCCACGGTGACAGCCCGGCCACGCGCTCGGCGAACTCCGGATTCGACAGCATCGGCAGGTGGCGGACCACGACTTCTCGGGTGCGCTCCGCGCCGAGCAAGTCCCGCACCGGGGCGGTGACGTTCGGCGCGTCGCTCGCGAACTCCGTCGCATCGGGCAGTTCCTGCTGCGACGCGGCCGCCAGCTCGCGCTGGGCCCGCACCAGCAGGTGATCGTCGGTGACTGGTCCCGCAGCGGGCAGCCCCAGCCGCTCGAACTGGCTCTCCGGTGCGTCGGCGGTCCGCATCAACTCGACGAGCCGGTTCGCCATGCGGAGTTCCAGTTCGTCGTCGACGAGCGGGTTCTGCTGACCCGGGTCGGTTCGCAGGTCGAACAGCAGGGTGCCGAACGCGTACGGGTTCCCCCAGGATCGACCGGGCAGCCGCAGCACCGGAGCGCCCTTGGTGAACGGCGAGGGCGGCACCAACTCCGCGTCGGTGAGTTCCTCGGGGGCGAACCGGCTCGCCATGTGGGTCGGCATCAGGGTGTGCTCGAACAGCGGCTGGTTGGCCTGCGTCGCGGGCGCTCGCATGTAGACGTATCGGCCGTCGGTCACGTTCACGTGTCCGCCGAACATGCCGAACAGCCCCGCCTCCCGCACCGGGGCGTCCGTGGCGACCGTGTCCGAGAGCGGCCTGCCGCGCATCAGCTCCGGTATCGGCACCCCGAAGAAGTCCAGCAGCGTCGGTCCGAAGTCGACGGTCTGCACCAGGCTCGCCCGCCGCTGCCCACGCACCCCGCTGCGCGGGTCCCAGATGAACAGGGGAGTGTGGATGTTCTCGTCGTACCAGGGCTGCACGTTCTTGCCCCACCAGCCGTGCTCGCCGAGCAGCAGTCCGTGGTCGGTGCACACGACGAGCATCGTGTCGTCCCACATCTCGTACCGGTCCATCGCATCCAGCACGCGGCCGAGCGAGGCGTCGCACATGGTCAGCAGCGCGCAGTACTCGGACCGGACGCGCCGCACCGCGTGCTCGTCCTCGGCGACCTTGCGGTAGTCCGGCCAGTCGTAGTGCTCGCCCGCGTAATCGTGCACGTAGTGCGCCCGGTGCTCGTCGTAGGTGAAGAAGGGCTCGTGCGGGTCGAAGCATTCGATCTGCAGGAACCAGTTCCGCTCGTCGCGGTTGGTCGCCAGGAACTTCAGGCCCGCGTCGACGGTGCGGGTTTGCGGATGATCGGCCGGATCGCGCAGGTACTGGCGGTTGATCCAGTCCTGCCGCCACGTCGCGCCGGACCGCCAGCTGATCGTGTCCGGGATGTCCGGGTCGGCGACGTGCCCCTGCCACCTGTCGCCTTCCTGGCCGCGGAAGAACTCGTAGGTCCGGTAGCGGTTGTGGTAGGTCGCGCCGCCGTCTTCCCAGTAGTGCTGGTGATCGGTGACCAGATGGGTGTAGATCCCTTGCCGGGACAGGATTTCCGGTACCGAGTCGTCGAACGGTTCGAGCGGCCCCCACGACCGGTGCAGGAAGTTGTGGCGTCCGGTGTGGATCTCGCGCCGGGCCGGGATGCACGGCATGCTGCCGCCGTAGCAGGTGTCGAACGTCGCCGACCGCTCGCTGAGCCTGGTGAAGTTCGGGGCATGCACCCCGGTTGCGCCGTAGGGCGGCAGGAACCGCCGGTTGAGCGTGTCGAACATCAGCATGATGGCACGCATGCGTGGGACCCCTCCTCACTCGGCCGGTTCGGTGATCTGCGCGGCGTCGAGGGCGACCAGCATCTCCTCAAGCCAGTTGATCCACGCGTCGATCTCGGCCATGCCGCGGATGTGGGACAGCTCGAAGAGCAGGTTCGCCCGGTCGATGTCGACCTCGGGGATGGGATCGATGTACTGCTGCGTGCGGTCGCGACCCCGGTGCCGCGCGACCTGGTCCTTGCGCGCCCGCAGTTCCGTGGTGATGAGCTCGCGCAGGCCGACCGGATCGACGATGCCGCCGAAGACGAAGCGCACCAGGAAGTCGGCGTCCTGGAACCGCGACGGCGGGACGTAGGGCGAGCGGGCCCAGCGCAGCAGCTCCGCGCGGCCCTCGTCGGTGATGCTGTAGAGCTTGGCGTCCGGCCGCTTCTCCCGTGGGTCGACCTTGTGCGTGATCCAGCCGTTGCCCTCCATCCGCGCCAGCAGCCGGTAGATCTGGCTCTGGTCGGAGTTGGAGCGGAAGAACTTCCCGCCCTCGGCAAGCCACTTCTTGAGGTCGTACCCGCTGTGCGGACGCAACGCGAACAGGCCGAGCAACAGGTACTCGAACTTCACCGCCGACCTCCAATATAGGACTATTCACCTAGCGGTGATGGTAGCCCCTCTGGGGGCGAGATGAGCAGGGAGACGCCAGCACTTCTCGGTGATCACGAGCACAACGCAGCCCCACACTCCGGTCGTGGGGGGGGGAAAACCCGGCCCCCCCGAGATGGGGACACCCCCCCCGACCGGCGGCCGGGGGCGGGCCCGCCCGCGCCCGGGGCGGTGTAAAAAAAAACGCAGGCC
>NZ_JALBWV010000090.1 GCF_022678645.1 Saccharopolyspora soli
CACCCTCCTTCCCGCGGGGGTGGCCCGCCTGGGGCCGGGGGGGCCTCGTCTCGTCCCCCCCCCCCCGCTCGGGGGGGGGGCGCCCCCCCGGGCCCCCCCGCCGTTCACCCCCCCCACGACTTGGGGCTGGGGTACCTAGGCTGGGTGCGTGGGACCGCCTGCGGATCACTTCGTCGCCTACGGCCCGTCGCACTGGGTGATCATAGTGCTGATCGTCGCCGGGGCGGTGGTGCTCGCCGTGCTCGGGAACCGGCACCGCGACGCTCGGACGATCGTTCTGACCACCCGGATCTTCGCCGCTGTGGTCGTGGCGTTCAACGGCGTGCTGCTGATCTACCAGCTGCTCCCGGCGCGGTGGGACATCGCCGAATCCCTCCCGCTGCACCTCTGCGACCTCGCCTGGATGGTCGCGGCCTACGCGCTGTGGACTCGCCAGCGGTTGGCTTACGCGCTCACCTACTACTGGGGTCTGACGCTGACCCCGCAGGCGATCATCACCCCCGCGTTGGACGCCCCGGACTTCCCGCACATCAACTTCATCGAGTTCTGGGGCCAGCACCTGCTGGTCATCTGGGCGGCGGCCTACCTGACCTGGGGAGTCGGGCTGCGTCCGAACTGGCGGGGCTACTGGTTCGCGGCGGCGGTGACCGTCGTCTGGGGCGCGACCATGCTCGGTTTCAACGCCTGGGCTGGCACCAACTACGGATTCGTCAGCAGCAAGCCGGAAAACCCGTCACTGCTCGACCTGATGGGCGGCTGGCCCTGGTACCTGGGCGTCGAAGTGGTCGTCGGACTGGCCGCCTGGGCACTCCTGACCTGGCCGTGGACCCGCACCTCACGCGGATCGGCCCGCCCGACCCACCCAGCGACCCCGTGACACGACGCAGTTCGAACGACGGGTTGTGTTGTGCGGTTGGTGGATTTGCTGGTTTTGCACGAAATGGCCATCGGTTGCTGCGCCGCCGGAGGCGGTGTCGGGTCAGGGTATGGCGAAGTCTTGTTGGCGCCAGGCTTCGTAGACCGCGACGGCCGCCGAGTTCGCCAGGTTCATCGAGCGGATGCCCGGCAGCATCGGGATCCGGACCCGTATCGGCACGTCTTCGAGCACGTTCTGGGGCAGACCGGTGGATTCGGGGCCGAACAGCAGCACGTCACCCGGCTGGTAGGACACCGTGTCGTAGCGGCGCTCGGCCTTCGAGGTGAACGCGATGATCCGTTGCGGGTCCAGCGCCCGCCAAGCCGAGTCGAGGTCGGCGTGCACGTGCAGCACGGCCCGGTCGTGGTAGTCCAGCCCGGCCCGGCGCAGCTTCGCGTCCTCGACGGAGAATCCGAGCGGTTCGATCAGGTGCAGCGCGCAGCCGGACCCGGCCGTCATCCGGATCGCGTTGCCCGCGTTGCCCGGGATCTCCGGCCGGTAGAAGACGACGTGAAACACCCGAAATCGTTTCATACCGAGGTCCGGGCGGGCAGCGCGGGGAGGGGATTTCGGCCGGTGTGCGGGCGCGGCCCCCGCCCGATACTGGCGCTGAAGTTAAAGGGGGCGTCATGCCGATTTTGCACGTCCAGCATGCGGTGCCGTCCTTCGAGGTCTGGAAGCGGCTCTTCGACGACGACATGAACGATCGCAAGCAGGTCGGGGTGCGTCGGTACCGGATCCACCGCGGTGTGTTTGATCCGGGCATGGTGATGATCGAACTCGAGTTCGATGAAATCGCCGAGGCTGAGCAATTCCGACAACGGCTGTACGGGTTGTGGGCGGGGCCGGTCCGCTCCCGCGTGCAGGACCCGCAGGCGTGGATCGTCGAAACCGTCGAATCCGTCGAACTCTGATCTCGGTCCTGGCCTCCTTCAGCATTGGCGAAGCCCGGCCTGGAGCCTGGTTCCGCGTGCCGGGCTGGAAGCGCCGCATGGCAGAAAGTCGCGCTGGGGCGGCTGCGGGACCACTGATCCCGCAGCCGCTCAAAAGGGCTCTGGTCACAGTCCGCCGGTGGCGCGGATGTTCTGCCCGGTGATCCAGCGCGCGTCGGGGCCGACCAGGAACGCCACCACGTCGGCGACATCCGCCGGTTGCCCCAGCCTGCCCAGCGGGGTCATGTGCGCGGACGTCGGCGCTGACGGCGCCGCGCAGCAGGTCCGTGTCGGTCGGGCCGGGGGATACCGCGTTGACCGTGATGCCGCGTGGTCCGAGTTCCTTCGCCGCGACCTGGGTGAGCTGTTCGACCGCCGCTTTGCTTGCGACGTAAGCGGATTCGCCCGGACTGGCCCACGTGGTGCTCATCGTCGAGAGGTTCACGATCCGGCCGCCGTCCGGCATTCGCCGCGCCGCCTGCTGCATCGCCAGGAACGTGCCCTTGGCGTTGACCGCCATGACGCGGTCGTAGTCGGCCTCGGACAGGTCGAGCAGTGGCGTGTTGGACGGGATCCCCGCGTTGTTCACCAAGATGTCCAGTTCGTCCAGAGCGGCGAAAAGCCGGTGGACGTCGTGGGTTTCGCCCAGGTCGACCGGCACTGCACGGGCGCCGGTGTCCGATGCGACCGCCTTCGCCGCGTCCTCGTCGGTGGCGTAGCTGAACAGCACCGTTGCGCCGTCGGCCGTCAAACGGTGCACGATCGCCCGGCCGATGCCGCGCGAACCACCGGTGACGACTGCGGTGTTGCCTCGAAGAGTCATACCGGCACCCTCTCCGCGATTGCGGAAGATTTCGCTCCGCAATCGCGGCGACACTGGAGGAATGTTGGAAACCTCGGCTCGACTGCTCCGCCTCCTGTCGCTGTTGCAGGCACGACGCGACTGGTCCGGCGCGGGTCTCGCCGAACGCCTCGGGGTCACCACTCGGACCGTCCGCGCGGACGTCGAGCGCCTGCGCAGCCTCGGCTATCCCGTGCACGCCACGCCTGGTGTGGCGGGCGGCTACCGGCTCGGCGCCGGTGCCGCGCTGCCGCCGTTGTTGCTGGACGACGACGAGGCCGTCGCGGTCGCCATCGGGTTGCGCACCGCAGCGAGCGGCACGGTGTCCGGAATCGAGGAGACCTCGATCCGGGCGCTGGCCAAGTTGGAACAGGTGCTGCCCGCTCGGTTGCGGCAGCGCGTCAACGCGTTGCAGACCTACACCGTGCCGGTGTCCGGCGGCGGGCCGGTGATCGATGCCGACGTCCTGACTGTGATCTCGCGTGCCTGCCGGGACCGCGAGCGGCTGCGGTTCGATTACCGGGACCACGACAGTGCCGCGAGCATGCGAGACGTCGAGCCGCATCGCCTGGTCAGCACCGGACGTCGTTGGTACCTGGTGGGTTGGGACTGCGACCGCGGCGACTGGCGGAGCTTCCGCGTCGATCGGCTGGCCGCCCGGACGCCGACCGGTCCGCGCTTCGCGCCCCACGAGCCGCCGCAAGGCGGGTTCGCCGAGTACGTGGCGCGCGGCGTTTCGGCTGCGCTGTGGGCATATCGTGCGCGGGTGCGGGTGCACGCGTCCGCGGAAGTCGTCGTGCAGCGGGTGCCGCCGACGACGTGGCTGGTCTCGGCGATCGACGAGGAGACCTGCCTGGTCGACGCCGGAGCGGACACCCCGCAGCTCCTCGCGGTGTACCTCGGAGCTCTCGACCTCGACTTCGACGTGATCGACGCGCCAGAACTGGCCGCCGCAACCCGCCTCCTCGCCGACCGCTACGCCCGCGCGGCGGGTGGGCGACACCACGCGCCGTTGCGTGCCGGTTCGACTGGCCAATCGGGATCAGATCAGTGCCATCGTCGGCGGTAGCCTGCGGCGGTGGATCAGCGACCGGCCGGGACCGGGTGGGACGACCCCTGCGGTGGACCCGCCCGCTGTCGGTCGAGCACGACCCGACTTCTACCGCTGGTGGGAACGGGCTTCCAGCACGGGATCTGGCTTGAATAGCCCTGTGTCACCCCGAGTCCTCCTAAACCGCACCCCAGGGGAACGTGACGCAAGCCAGCCACAAGAAACCACGAAACGGGAGATTCGGCTGGACGCGACCACCACTGTGAATCGCGGGGAGGCGGAACAGTCATGAGCGTCGGTGTGCTGGGGCTGATGGCGCTCGTCGTGGCGGTGGCGGCTTTCGTGCAAGGCACCGCCGGGGTGGGTTTCGCGCTCATCGTCGCCCCGGTGGTCGGACTGGTGGAACCGTCGCTGCTGCCGGTATTCCTGCTGGCCCTGATGATCCCGCTCAACCTCTACGTCGCCGGGCGCGAACGCGGCAGCCTGGACAAGCTCGGTGCCGGGTGGATCACCGCGGGACGGTTCGTCGGTACCTTCGGCGGACTGTGGGTGCTGGTGGCGGTCCCAGTGGCACAGCTGAACCTGCTCATCGGCGGGTCGACCGTGCTGGCGGCCGTGGTCACCCTGATCGCGCCGAAGTTCACGCCGGGACGCGGGGCGTTCCTCGCCGCCGGAGCGATCACCGGCGTGACGGAAACGGCCACCGGAGTGGGCGGGCCACCGCTGGCGCTGGTGTACCAGCACCGGCCTGCCGCAGTGCTGCGCTCGACGGTCGCGGTGTGCTTCATCGTGGGCGAGTGCATCTCGCTGGTGGTGCTGCTGAGCACTGGCCGGGTCGGGCTCCACCAGCTCTGGCTGGCGCTGTTGCTGCTGCCCGCGCTGGTGCTGGGTGCGGGGCTGAGCCGATACGTCCACCACCGGCTCGACGGTCCGTTGATGAGGTTGTCGGTGCAGCTGTTCGCGATCGTCTCCGGTGTCGTGCTGCTTTTCTCGTGAGTGCATAAGCGGGCTCCAGCCCACTTTCGCACTCGCGACCCCGTTCAGGTGATGAGTGAAGGGCACCTGTGACCAAGTAACTGGGTCACGGGTGCCCCTCACTCCGTTCGCTTCATGCGGTGGTGCCGTGGAGTTCGCTCCAGGCGGTGCGCATTTGCGCTGTTTTCACGCCACGTCGCGGCGGAGGAGGTCCGCTTCGGTTTCTCGGCGGATCCACAGGTCCGGCGCTCCGTTTTCGATCGCCACCACCGGGGGGCGGCACACGAGGTTGTAGGTCGACGCCATCGAGTGGTGGTAGGCACCCGTGCATGGCACCGCCAGCAGGTCTCCGGCGCGGATGTCCGAGGGCAGCAGCGCGTCCGGGATCAGCACGTCCCCCGCCTCGCAGTGCCTTCCGACGACGCTCATCGTGCGTTCCCGCGCATCGCTGACCCGACCGATCAACCGCGTGGTGTAGCGGGAGCCGTACAGCGAGGGGCGCGGGTTGTCGCTGAAGCCGCCGTCCACCGCGACGAAGGTCCGGGTGCTGCCGTGCTTCACCGTGACGACCCGGTACAGCGTCACTCCGGCGCGCGCCACGATCGCCCGGCCCGGCTCCAGCGTCAGCTGCGGGACGACGAGCCCGTGCTTGCGGCATTCGTAGTGCAGCACGCGCGGAATCCGGGCGGCGAAGCCCGGTAGGTCGAACTCCGCGTCTCCGGACCGGTAGGCGACCGCGTGGCCGCCACCGAGGTTGAGCTGCGGCAACGTGACACCGTGCCGTACCGCGATCTCAGCCGTGAAGGCCACCAGCCGCCGCACCGCCTCCTCGTAGCCGAGCACTTCCGCGATCTGCGATCCCAGGTGGCAGTGCAGCCCCACCAACCGCAGCTCGGGCCGCTGCAACACCCGCGCCACGGCCGCCGCGGCCTGCCCACCGGCCAGCGACAGACCGAACTTCTGGTCTTCCACCCCGGTGGCCACCGCGCGGTGGGTGTGCCCGTCGATGCCCGGCGTGACCCGGATCAGGACGTCCTGCGCGCCGACCAGCTGATCGATCTCCGCCAACGAGTCGATCACCACCCGCCCGACCCCGGCGTTGGCCGCGGTCCGCAGCTCCCGGTCGGGTTTCGCATTGCCGTGCAACAGGATTCGCTCGGCCGGGAAGTCCGCGGCCAACGCCGTGGCGAGTTCCCCGGTGGAGCAGACGTCCAGCGACATGCCCTCCTCGGCGAGCAACGCCGCCATCCGCCGACACAGGAAAGCCTTGCCCGCGAAGGCGATCTCGGCGTCCAGCGCGCGGTAGGCGCGGCACCGGTCGCGGATGGTCCGCACGTCGAGCACGTAGCCGGGGGTGCCGAACTGGTCGGCGAGCTCGGTGAGCGAGACGCCACCGATCGTGACGTCGCCGGAGGGCAGTGCCGCCGCCCCGTCCGGCCAGATCGAACCGTCCAGCCTCTTCGGCAGGCTGTGGCGGAAGGTGGGGAGTAGTTCGGCGAGAGTCACGATGACTTCCTCAGCACTCGGGAATTGATGAGTACAGGCGTACGCCTTGGCGGCTCGCACGGCGGATGTCCGGGCGCGGTCCTGACGCCTGCCGCACCGGTTCTGACGTGCTGTTGACGGTCCGGTCCGGGTGCTCTGGTAGAGAAGAGGCATGGCAGGTGCCCAACCCCGGCAGCGGAAGGGGGCGAAGGAGGAGCGGACCGCGGCGGCGAACCGGCCGGTGGCCCGCGTGCTGGTCGACGTCCCGTTGCCGGTGCACCTGGACCGGCCCTTCGACTACCTGGTGCCCGACCGGCTGGACACCGACGCCGTGCCGGGCTGCCGGGTGCGGGTGCGCTTCCGCGGCAAGCTGGTCGACGGCTACCTGCTGGAGCGCAACGAGACCTCGGACTTCCAGGGCACCCTGTCCTGGGTCGAACGGGTCCCGTCCCCGGAGCCCGTGCTGACCCCGGAGCTGCTGGACCTGGCCCGCGCGGTGGCCACCCGCTACGGCGGCATGCTCGCCGACGTGGTGCGCCTGGCGGTCCCGCCCCGGCACGCCGGAGCGGAGAAGTCGGCCCCCCGCGAGCCCGGCCCCCTGCCGCCCCGCCCGGCCACCGAAGCCTGGGCCCGCTACCAGCACGGAACGTCCTTTTTGGACGCGGTGCACGCGGGCCGGTCGGCCCGAGCGGTTTGGCAGGCATTGCCCGGCGAGGACTGGCCAACCCGGCTCGCCGAAGCCGCCGCGACCGCGGCGTCGGCCGGACGCGGCGCACTGGTCGTCGTCCCCGACCACCGCGACCTGCAACGGCTGCACACCGCCTGCACCGGCTTGCTCGGCCAAGACGGCGTCGTCGCGCTCGCAGCGGAACTCGCACCAGCGGAGCGCTACCGGCGCTGGCTGGCGGTGCTGCGCGGCGCTGCGCGCGTGGTGATCGGAACCCGCGCGGCGATGTTCGCGCCGGTGCACGCCCTTGGCTTCGCGGCCGTGTGGGACGACGGTGACGACCTGCACAGCTACCCGCAGGTGCCCTACCCGCACACCCGTGACGTGCTGACCCAACGCGCACACGCGGCAGGCGCGGCACTGATCGTCGGCGCATTCGCCCGCACCGCCGAAGCCGCATTGCTGGCTGAGTCCGGCTGGGCGCACGAACTCATCGCGCACCGCACGGAAGTGCGGGCAGCGGCGCCACGTGTCACTGCGATCGGCGAGGACGACACGCAGCTGGCGCGCGATCCGGCAGCGCGCGCAGCGCGGTTGCCGTCGGTGGCTTTCGAAGCGGCGCGAGCCGCGCTCGGCGCGGGAGCGCCGGTGCTGGTGCAGGTGCCGCGGCGCGGCTACGTGCCAGCGCTCGCGTGCGGCGACTGCCGCGAGCGGGCGCGGTGCCGCCGGTGCGCGGGGCCGCTGGCGCTGCCGGGAGGCAGCGAAGGCGGAGCGCCGAAGCCAGCGGCGTGCCGCTGGTGCGGAGCCGCGGAAGCGGCGTTCAGGTGCAGTTCCTGCGGGTCGCGTCGGCTGCGCGCGGTGGCCGTCGGCGCTGGTCGTACCGCCGAGGAGTTGGGGCGGGCGTTCAGCAACGTGTCGGTTCGAACCTCCGGGGCCGGTGAAGTGCTTGCGACGGTGCCCGCGAAACCGGCGCTGATCGTGTCCACCCCTGGTGCGGAGCCGGTCGCCGAAGGCGGTTACGGCGCGGCGTTGTTGCTGGACGGCCGGACCCTGCTGGCCCGCCCGGAACTCCGCGCGGCCGAAACGGCGCTGCGGCTGTGGTTCGCCGCCGCAGCGCTGGTCCGGCCCGCGCGCGACGGTGGGCGAGTGGTGGTCATGGCTGATTCGTCGCTGCAACCGGTGCAGGCCCTGGTGCGTTGGGACCCGGCCTGGTTCGCGGCCCTGGAACTGGCCGACCGCACCGAACTCGGCTTCCCACCGGCCCGTCGCGTCGCGGCCGTGGACGGCACCCCGGAGGCCATCGAGGCGCTGCTGGATTCGGCGGACCTGCCCGTGACCGCGGAAGTCCTCGGCCCTGTCCCGCTCGGCGAGGTCGACGAGGACGGCAACGCTGAACGAGAACGCCTGATCGTCCGCGTAGACCGCAGCGAAGGCCGGGCCCTGGCAGCCGCCTTGCACGCGGCCCAAGCCGTCCGGGCAGCCCGCAAGGCCGCCGAACTCCAAGTCCGCCTGGATCCCTTGGAAATGCTCTAGGAAATCCGCGTGCTTTCACCCACGAGCACGTGCGATCCGAGCCGCTGCCGCGTCGTGAGCGGTTGTGGTCGCCATGACAACCATTGCCACTCACGACCCAGCAGCGGCCAATCCGCGCACCCTCTTACCTGTGCTGTCGGGGATCTCACAGCATGTCCGGTGCGCTGTCATCGGCCCTGTTGGGGCTTTGCCGGGCAGGGTCGAAGACGGGTTCCGCGGCGAGATCGAAGCGGCACGACTTGGGTGCACGCCGATAGCGTGGCGCGTGTGTTCGGTGCGCTGAACTTCGACCAGAGACCCTTTGCCCAGCGGCGGTTGTGCAGCTGGCGGGACAGGGGTTGGACGTCGTTGCTCGTGCAGCTCTACGACAACGCCGAGGTGGCCGACGACGTCGTGCTGCCCGCCGCCGATGATCAGACGCTCGTGCTGCTGACCGGGGGCACGACCACCATCGAGTCGCGGCACGGCTCGACTTGGCGACGTGCTGAGTACGTCCCGGGCCGGATCGGCATGACCGCTCCGGGCAGGCCGACCTTCCTCCGCTGGCGCGGCACCCAGCGGACCCTGACCACGCATGTCCACCTGCCGCGCAGCCTGATCGACCGGACCGCGGCCGAACTGTGGGGCCGGGACGCGGAGCGCCTGGGCCGACCCGACTCGCTGGCCGTGGACGACGCGGTGCTCGCTTCCGTCATCAGCAGTCTTCGCGCTGCCGCGCTGGCTGGTGCCGATGAGCTGTACGCCGAATCCGCCGCGACCTTCCTCGCCGTCCACATCCTGACCAGGCATGCGTCGGCACCGGACCCGAGCCCGCCGCGGAGCGAGGACATCCGGGTGCGGCGGGCCATCGCCTTCATCAGGGACAACTACCACCTGCCGCTGACGCTCGCCGAGATCGCCGCTGTCGCGGACCTGAGCACCTTCCACTTCTTACGTGTTTTCAAAGCCGCCACCGGCCGGACACCGCACCGTTTCCTCAACGCCGTCCGAGTGGGCCGCGCACGCCGTTACCTGGAACGCGATGACCTGTCTGTGACCGAGATCGCCCACCTGTGCGGGTTCGCGACATCGTCCCGGCTGGCCGCCGTGTTTCGCCTGGAGACAGGACTGTCCCCAACCGCCTACCGGAACCGAAGGCAATAAACCGCGCCACCTCGCAGCAATCTGAGGATCGCAGGCACCGCGCGGCGACTCTAGGGTTCGCCGCATGTCCACAAACGACTCGACGGTCGAGACCTCCTGCGCCGTCAACGGCCAGGGCGTCCGGCTCCGGCTAGATCCGAGGGAATCCCTGCTGGACGTGTTGCGGGAGCGGCTTGCGCTCACCGGCACCAAGAAAGGCTGCGACCAGGGGCAGTGCGGCGCTTGCACGGTCCACGTGGACGGCCGCCGGGTGGTTTCCTGCTTGACGCCAGCGGTCCAGGTCACCGGTCAGGACGTGACGACGATCGAGGGCATCGCGGGACCGGACGGCGACCTGCACCCGTTGCAGCAAGCATTCATCGACAACGACGCCATGCAGTGCGGGTACTGCACCCCTGGCCAGATCATGTCGGGCCTGGCCTGCATCGCGGAGGGCCACGCTGGCGACGACGACCAGATCCGCGAATACCTCAGCGGCAACATCTGCCGCTGCGGTGCCTACGTGGGCATCGTCGCCGCGGTGCGGCAGACCGCCGAAGCGCAGCGGAACGAGGTGTGAAGCGATGCGCCCCTTCACCTACCTCGCACCCGACAACATCGGCCAAACCATCGACGCGCTGCGATCCGCACAGCCGGGCACGAAGATCCTGGCTGGTGGCACCACCCTTTACGACCTGATGAAACTGGGCATCGAGACCCCGTCGGCGCTCATCGACGTGCACCGGCTGCCCGAGCTGACCGAGATTTACGTCGGAGCCGATGAGCTGTCGTTCGGCGGCGGGGCCCGCATGGCCGACGTCGCGGACCATCCCGCGGTGCGCGCCAGCTATCCGGCCCTGTCGGAATCGTTGTGGCGGGCGGCTTCGCAGCAGTTGCGGAACATGGCGACCGTCGCGGGCAACCTGTTGCAGCGCACGCGATGTGGCTACTTCCGCGGCGGGCCGGAATTCCCGTGCAACAAGAGGGAGCCCGGCAGCGGTTGCGCCGCGCTGGGCGGTCACGACCGGGGCCACGCGTTGCTGGGCGGCAGCGATACCTGCATCGCGACCTATCCCGGCGACTGGGCCATCGCGCTGCTCGCCTTCGACGCCACGGTGGATGTCGTCGGCCCACGCGGCGAGCGCAGCGTGCCACTGGCCGAGCTGCACGTCGAGCCCGGTGACGACCCGACCCGGGAGCACACGCTGGCCGCCGACGAGCTGATCGTGCGCATCCGGATCGCCGCGACACCGACCGGTCGCGGCTCCACCTACCACAAGATCAGGGACCGCGAGTCCTACGCCTTCGCCCTCGCATCGGCCGCCGTGGCGCTGACGGTGGACGCGCAGGGGGTGGTCGACGAGTGCCGCATCGCACTGGGCGGCGTCGCCACCCGCCCGTGGCGGGCCAGCGCCGCCGAGCGGGCGCTGACGGGCCAGCGGCTCACGCCACAGGCGGCCCGGCACGCCGGGGAGGTCGCCTTCGCGGACGCCGATCCCGGCACGAACAACGGATTCCGAGTCGAATTGGGCATTCGCACCGTCGCGGACGCGGTGCGCATCGCCGGGGAGCGGGCCACCCGATGAACGTCGCTGACACCAACCGCGTCGACGCCTACGAAAAGGTCACCGGTGCGGCGATCTACGGCACCGATCGCGTTCCACCCGGTCTGGCCTACGCGATGCTCGCGGTCGCCAGGATCGGCAAGGGCCGCCTCACCCGCATCGACACCTCCGCCGCCGAAGCAGTGCCGGGTGTGCGGTTGGTGGTGACCCAGTTCAGCTCGGACGAGCTGCGGGACGCGGGCTTCCTGCTGGGCGGCGGATTCGCGTTCCAGAGCTTCCAACCGCTGCTGGACGACCACGTGGCCTACCGGGGCCAGCCCATCGCACTGGTCGTCGCCGACACCCTCGTCGCCGCGACCGAGGCCGCCGAGGCGGTCGAGGCCAGCTACGAGGCGGAACCGTTCGCGGTCCACCTGGACGCGGAGACAGCGACCACCCTGGTGCAGGAGGAGGCCATCCCGCTGCCGTTCTTGGCCGACGTCAAGGTCGGGGACGCCGATGCCGCCTTCACCGCCAGCCCGGTGCGCATCGACGAAACCTACGAACACCCACCGCAGCACCAAGTGCCGATGGAGTTGATCGGCGGTGTCGTGGAGTGGCGGGGGGACACCCTCGTGGTGCACGAAGGCACCCAGAACGCCACTGCCCTGCGCGGCGGCCTGGCGCAGCAGTTGGGCATCGACAAGGACAACATCGAGATCATCTCGCCGTACGTCGGCGGCGGGTTCGGGCAGAAGAACTCCCTGCAGCCGCACCTGGCGCCACTGGCGATCGTCGCGCGGCGCCTGGGCAGGCCGGTCAAGCTGGTGATCCCGAGGACGCAGACGTTCCACGGGGCCAGTTTCCGACCGGCCAGTCGGCACCACGTCCGGCTCGGCGCCGACGGGTCCGGCAGGCTGCTGGCCGCCGTGCACGAGGTGGACCAGCAGACTTCGCGCCATGACCTGTTCCCGGCCATGCACACCGAGATCACGTCCCGGCTCTACGGCGTCCCGGCGTTCCGGGGCCGCCAGCGACTGGTGCGGACCGACGTGCAGACGCCGGGCTACATGCGGGCCCCGTTCGAGAGCCCGGCGGCCTTCGCGTTCGAATCGGCCGTCGACCAGCTCGCCTACGCCACCGGCCAGGACCCCGTCGCGTTGCGGCTGGCCAATGACACCGCCACCGACCCGGTGACCGGGCTGCCCTTCTCCACCCGCTACCTGGCCGAGTGCCTGCGCCGTGGCGCGGACCGGTTCGGTTGGGCGGCGCGGAATCCGGAGCCCGGCTCGATGCGGGCCGAGGACGGGTCGACCATCGGCTGGGGCGTCGCGGTCGGTGCGTATCCCGGCAATGTCGCGCCTGCCGTCGCAAATCTTTCCGCTGGCTCGGACGGCAAGGTGACCGTCGGTGTGGACGGCCACGAAATGGGCCAGGGCATCCGGTCGGCCATCGCGCTGCTGGTCGCGCAGGATCTGGGCATCCCGGTCAGCGACGTCGTCGTGCGGGTCGGGGACACCAGGGTGGCGCCGCAGCACCTCACCGCTGGTTCCTGGGGTACCGCCACAGCCCTGCCCGCCGTCCACGCGGGACTCGTCGAACTCCGCAAGCACCTGGACGTCGCCGACACCGGCGATGTCGATGTGGCAGCGGCCGTGGCGGCCAACGGCAGGCAGGCGGTCGAGGTCGGTGTGACCTCGCTGGGCCCCGGACAGCCGCCGGAAATGCTCGAACAGTCCCGTGCCGGTCATGTCGCGATCGGCGGACCGGTGTACCCGACGTTCAGCACGTTCAGCTGGATCGCGCACTTCGTGGAGGTGCGCGTGGAGCCGACGACCCGGCGGATCCGGGTGCCGAGGGTGGTCAGCGTCGCCGACTGCGGCCGGGTCGCCAGCCCGGTCACCGCGGCCAGTCAGGTGCGCGGCGGGGTCGTCTGGGGCATCGGGGCGGCGCTGCGCGAGGAGAGCCTGGTGGACGACCGATTCGGCGGCTTCCTCAACGCTACGCTTGAGGAGTACCCGGTCCCGGTCAACGCCGACGTTCACAAGATCGACGTGGAGTTCATCAACGAGCCCGACCTCCAGTTCAACCCGATCGGTGTGAAGGGGCTCGGCGAGGTCGCCATGGTCGGGGTCGCGGCCGCCGTCGCCAACGCCGTGCACCACGCAACCGGGCGGCGGCACCGAAAACTGCCGATCCGCCTGGAACATGTCATCTGAGCAGTTCGCCACCGAACCGGTTGGCACACCGGACCACCGTCCGGCCATCAGCGCTCCGGACGCGCTGAGTCCGGCGGCGCTGGCCGACGCGAGGCGCGCACAACCGAAGCGTGGACTGATCGGCCTGGCGTTCGTACTGCCCGTGGCCGCGTTGCTGGCTGCGGGTGCCGGTGGCCCCGCGCATTCGGTGGTGGTGCTCGCTCCGGTCGTCACGTTCTCCCTGCCGGTCGTCGCGATGATCGCGTTCTGGTGGGAGGACTGGCCGGGCAGCCTGCTGCGCGGCGGTTGGTCCGGCGTCTACGACACGGTGGTGGTCGTGGCTGCTGGGCTGGTGTTGACCGATCTCGGGCAACGCGTCGCGGCCGGGGTTGTCCTGTGGGGACCCGCCGCACCGGGGCTTGGCGCTGCCTATCCGGACACGCTGCCGCTGGCTGCTGGCATCTTCACGATCATGCTGCAGTTGACGCTGGTCAACGAGGGGTGGCCGCTGCGCGGCCTGGGTCGTCTGCGCTCGGGCGTAGCCGCGCTGGCCGTGTGCTGGGTGGCAGGCTCGGTCGTGTTCCTGGGACTCGTCCGGCCCGGCGTCGTGTCGGTCGAGAGCTACGGGGCGTGGCTGACGGCGGTGGGTGTGTGGCAGATGGTCTGGTACGTCGTGTTGCGCGGTTGGCCATTCGCCAGGATCCGTCGGCGGCCGGTGCGGCTCGCAGTCGCCAACGTGGTCGTGGTGGCCTGCGGTTGGGGCAGCCATCTGCTGGCGAGTGAGCTCATCGGCTGGTCGCCGGGGTGGATCACCGCGGTGTCCGGAGCGGGTATCGCGTCGGTGCTGGTGGTGTCGATGTTGTTCGAGGCATGGCCAGCGATCCGGTTCGACCCGCTGCCCGGCCGGAGCCTGGCGCTGGTGACAGTGGTGCTGCTGACGGCATTGCTGTCGTGGGCGCTGCCGATGCTCGCGCAGCTGACGGGCGTGCCCGCGGTGGAGGTGAGCGGTTGGGTCACCCACGCGACCCTCAACGCCCTGAGCGTGGCTGTGATCCTGCACGTCGCGGTCTGGCGTCGGTGGCCTGCCGGTGCCTCGACGTCCACATCGGACTGAATGTCGGCCGTGCCCGACCGGCCCTTGACCGCCGCCACCTCGGCGGTTTCAGGGCCGGTCGGGAAGTTCGTTGACGGTGGCGGCTGCGGCCAGCCGTTCCGGAAAACCGGTCGCTCGGTGCGGGTCGCTCGTGGTCGAATCCCGCTGCGCCGAGAGGAGTGGGATGGGACGGGTTTTCGTCGAGACCGAGCGGCTGGTGTTGCGGGAGGTCGAGCCCGACGACGCCGATGCGATCTTCTCGCTCAACAACGATGCCGAGGTCATGCGGTTCCTCAACGGTGGCGCCTCGGCCGACCGGGCGCAGATCGCGGGCGAGCTCATACCCTCGTACCTGGCGGGTTACCAGCGGTTCGGCGGGCTGGGGAGATTGGCCGCCATCGAGAAGGCGGGCGATCGGTTCGTCGGGGTGTTCAAGTTCCAGCCGACCGACGACGGGCCGCTGGACGAAGTCGAGCTCGGGTACCGGCTCCACCGGTCCGTGTGGGGCAGAGGATATGCGACTGAGGGGTCGCTCGCGTTGATCCGCAAGGGGTTCACCGAGCTCGGGTTGGGGCGGATCTGGGCGAAGACGATGACCGTCAACCGGCGCTCGCAGCGGGTGATGCAGAAGGCCGGGCTCCGTTACGTGCGAACCTTCTTCGAGGAGTGGCCCGAAGGCCCGATCGAAGGTTCCGAACACGGTGACGTCGAGTACGAGCTGACCCGCGACGAATGGCTCGCCATGGGGTCGTGAGTGCTCAACCGGGCTCCAGCCCGGTTGAGCACTCACGACCGTTTCAGTACCGGTAGAGGCGCGGCCCGACCGCGGGGGCGGGTTCGGTGTCTGCCGCGGCTGGCGCGGAGATCCGGTTCGGGTCGCCGTCGGAGGTGTAGCGGCGCGCCGGGGCGGCGGCGAGCTTGTCCAGCCACGCCGTGGAGCCGTACTGCGCATCCTGGCCGGTCGGGCCCTGGGAACGGATCCGGGGCACGTTCGCCGGGTCGAAGTCCGTCGACCACGGGGACGGCGCCGGGTTGGAACCGACCAGCATGACGCTGCCGTAGTGGTAGGTGATCCCGTCCGCCGAGCCGTCCGCGGCCAGCCGCTCGTTGTCGGGGTGCGCGCCCAGCGGCAGCGCGATCGACTGGACCTGCAGGCCTGGTACGGCATCGGTGATGACCCGCTGCATCCCGGCGATCTGGTGCTGCGCTTCCGAATCCGAGACCTGACCCAGGTTGGGGTGATCGAGCGTGTGGTTGCCGATCTCGAAGCCGTGCTCGTGCAACCAGGTGAGGCTGCGCCGTCCGGTGGGTTCCTCGAACGGCGGGTTGAAGACGTAGCACGTCGCGACCGGCCGGAATCCGGGGTGTGCCGCGGCGACGTCGAGCAGGATGCGAATACCGGTGCCCAGTGCCGGCTCGCCCGCACTGTCCAATGTGAACTGGGTGGCCGAGCCGTCGTCGAAGGTGAGCACGACCGGATGCTTCCCGGCCGGGATGTCGAACTGCCCGGTGGCGTACTCGGTGGCGGTGACCGGCACGTAGTCCTCGGCGGCCAGCCGCTCCAGCTCCGCCCGGAAATCTTCCGGCGTGCGGTCGTAGACGCTGGTCGGTGTGGGGGTGATCCGGTGGTACATGAGCACCGGGACGTCCCCGAGTTCGTTGGCGCCGACGGATTCCGGCGTCGGCGGCGGTGGGGGCGGAGGCGGCGGTGCGGGCGGCGGCTGGACCGCGGCGTTGGGCTGGGCCGGGGCGGTCTCCGCGCTGCATCCGGCGCTGAAGATCGCGAGCAGGATCGCCGCCGCCGCGATGGCGGCGCGTCCGTCGCGCACTGTTGGCAGCATCCTCGCCAAGGTTAGAGATCGAGTTTCCGGTTGTGGATACTCCAAGTGGCTAATTGATCTACGCCGACCCGGCTGGGAAGGTGGATGCACCGGTCGCCTGATCGCGGCTGGCTTCCAACTTGATCAAGCACGAATTTCGTGCAGCCGCGCGAGTTCGCCTGAAGTCGGGGAGGCGAAAGCGATGACGGATGCTGCATCTGGAACGGCGATCGTTCGCACCAACGCGGTGCTCGCCGGAGTTCCCAGGTCGGTCGTGGTCGGGGTGGGCGCCGCTTTGGCGCTGCTCTTCGGCTCCCTGTTATTGCGCCCATTGTCCACAGAGGACATCCAGATCGTCGGGATACCTGAACACCCCATCGCGTCGTCCGCGGTGGGTTCGATACAGATCCGGGCCGGTACCGCTGACGGGGTGCGGGTGCTGGTGGACGGCCGGGAAACCCCGACGGTCCAGCAGCAGGGCGCGCACGTGGTGCGGGCGGCCGGACTGCCGGACGGGCCGCACGTGCTGAGCGTGGTGGTGCCGCGCAGCCCCTCCTGGCTCGGTTCGACCACCACCACTCGAACGTTCACTGTGGACAGCACGCCGCCGGAGCTGCGGGTCGACGACTCGCTGCGACCGGACGGGCCGAACAAGCCGGTGACGGTCAACGGAACAGCGCACGGGGCCACCCAGGTCGCGGTGGCCGGTAAGCCCGTGCCGCCGGATCCGCAGGGCGGGTTCAGCGCGGTGGTCGACCGGCCGGACCGCGAGGTCCAGGTGGTCGCGACCGACGCCGCGGGCAACCGCACCGAGCGGACCATGACCGTCCACATCAGACATCCGGGGATGCGCGCGGTGCACCTCACCGGGCTGGCCTGGACCAGCGATTCGCTGCGCGAACCGATCCTGGAGATGGCCCGGCAGGGCAAGATCGACACCATCGAGCTGGACATCAAGGACGAGAGCGGGGAGGTGGTCTACGACTCCGCGGTGCCGATGGCCCACCAGATCGGCGCGGTCAAGGGCTACTACAACGCGCGGCAGGTGCTCGACCAGTTGCACGGCATGGGCGTGCGGGTGGTCGGTCGGCTGGTCGCCTTCAAGGATCCCGTGCTGGGCGCGGCGTCCTGGCAGGGCGGGCACCCGGAGCGGGTCGTGCAAACCGCCGGTGGCCAGCCCTGGAGCAGCGGTTACGGCGCCTACGCCTTCACCAACTTCGCCGACCCCGTGGTGGTCCGGTACAACATCGACATCGCCGCCGAGGCCGCGGCGCTCGGCTTCGACGACATCCTCTACGACTACGTCCGCCGACCGGACGGGCACCTGGACCAGATGCGCATCCCGGGCCTGACCACCACGCCGGAAGCCGCCATCGCGGACTTCCTGCGGCAGACCCAGCCCGAAGTGCGGTCGCGGGGCGCGCTGCTCGGCGCGTCGGTGTTCGGCATCGCGGTGGACCGGCCGACCGAGATCGCCCAGGACATCCGGCAGATCTCGCATTTCGTGGACTACATCTCGCCGATGGTGTACCCGTCGCACTGGGGTCCGGGGGAGTTCGGCGTCGGCAACCCCAACTCCCAGCCCTACGACATCGTGGTGCGGTCGCTGGCGGCGTTCGCCAAGACCGTTGAGGGCACTGATGTGCAGATCATCCCCTGGTTGCAGGACTTCAGCCTCGGCGTCAGCTACGGCCCAGGGGAGGTGGCCGCGCAGATAAACGCCGCGCGGGACAACGGGATGACGTCGTTCCTGCTGTGGGCACCCAACTGCCGCTACCACGACACGGCACTCGGCCCGACCGGCTAGGAGAGTGCGCAAGTTGGCTTGCGTAGCGGTGCGGGTGGCGGAACCTCAGAGGCTTTCTCTTCTCCGGGGATCCCCGACATCAGGTATGTCCGATACACCACGTCGGGGCTGTCCTCGCGGGGAGAACCCCAGAGGGGTGGGCCACCGTGAACCCGCGGCGGCGCAAGCTGCGAAGGTGGGAGGAAGCGGCTTGCGCCGCTTGCCTGACACCGACCTCACCACTGCACACAGCCGCTTCCAATCCGCGCGAGCTCCAAGAGCCTGTTCTGACGCGGCACGCGGAACAAGGCGACGAGCGCTCCGGCGCGCAGGACGGCGGTTGTATTGGGGGCGCAGACTGGGCAGAGTATCCGGCGTTGTCGATGTTGGAGGTGGCGCAATGCTTGCGAGGCCCGTTCGACTCGCCCTCGGCGTGATCGCATCCTGTGCACTGGTCGCGCCAATGGCGCAGGCGGCCCCAGACGCTCCACCGGCGGAGCCGCCCAAGCAGGCCGAGGCGACCGGATTCGGCGGTGCCGTCTCCAGCGTGGATCCGTATGCGACGCAGATCGGGATCGAGGTGCTCCGGCGCGGTGGCACCGCCACTGACGCGGCGGTCGCGGTCGCGGCGGCGCTGGGCGTCACCGAGCCGTATTCGGCCGGTGTCGGTGGTGGCGGGTTCTTCGTGCACTACGACGCAAAGACCGGCAAGGTCGAGACGATCGACGGTCGGGAGACCGCGCCCGCGACGGCTGGCGAGGACCTGTTCCTGGAGAACGGCCAGCCGATCCCGTTCGACGACGCGGTCACCAGCGGGCTCAGCGTCGGCGTGCCCGGCACCCCGATGACCTGGCAGGAAGCCTTGCGGCGATGGGGCACCACGGACCTCGCCGGGGCGCTGCGCCCGGCCGAGCAGTTGGCCCGCCAGGGGTTCGTCGTCGACGAGACCTTCCGCCAGCAGACCGAGGAGAACCAGGAGCGCTTCAGCGCGTTCCCGGCGACCCGCGAGCTGTTCCTGCCCGGCGGTCAGCTCCCCCAAGTCGGCAGCGTGCTGCGCAACCCCGACCTCGCCGACACCTACCGCACCTTGGCCACCAGCGGCATCGAGGCGCTGTACGACGGCGAAATCGGCGACGACATCGTCAAGACGGTGAACCACCCGCGGGTCGACCCGAGTGCGAAGCGCAACGTGCGGCCCGGGGACCTGAGCGTCGGCGACCTGCGCGACTACCGCACCATCGAGCAGGCGCCCACCCAGCTGACCTACCGCGGGCTCGACGTCTACGGCATGGCACCGGTCAGCTCCGGTGGCACGACCGTCGGCGAGGCGCTGAACATCCTGGAGCGCACCGACCTCTCGCAGGTCGACAAGACCCAGTACCTGCACCGCTTCCTGGAGGCCAGCAAGATCGGCTTCGCCGACCGCAACCGCTGGGTGGGCGACCCGGCGTTCAGCGACGTGCCCACCGAGCAGCTGCTCAGCCAGCGCTTCGCGGACTCCCGAGGCTGCCTGATCAGCGACGACGCCGTGCTGCCGACCCCGGTCGCACCCGGTGATCCGCGTGCTCCGCAGGACTGCCAGGCTGGCACGTCCGGCGGCGCCGAGCCGTACGAAGGGCCCAACACCACGCACCTGACGGTGGCCGACCGCTGGGGCGACGTGGTGGCCTACACGCTGACCATCGAGCAGACCGGTGGCAGCGGCATGGTGGTGCCGGGTCGGGGATTCCTGCTCAACAACGAGTTGACCGACTTCAGCTTCACCCCGGTCACGCCGGGTCAACCGGACCCGAACCTGCCGGGACCGGGCAAGCGCCCGCGCAGCTCGATGAGCCCGGTGATCGTGCTGCAGGACGGCAAGCCGTTGCTGGCGGTGGGAAGTCCGGGCGGCGCGACGATCATCACCACGGTGCTGCAGGTGCTCACCGGACGACTGGATCGCGGGATGTCCCTCGTGAACGCCATCGCGGAGCCGCGCGCGTCGCAGCGCAACGCCGCGCAGACCGAGGCGGAGCCGGGCTTCCTGGCCCAGCCGGAGGCGGAGAAGCTGCGGGCCATCGGGCACCAGTTCAAACCCACGACGGAGATCGGCACAGCGACTGGCGTCGAACGGCTGCCAGATGGTCGTTGGGTCGCCGCCGCGGAGCCGGAGCGGCGCGGTGGTGGTGCGGCAGCGGTGGTCCATCCGGCACCGTGACGCCGTGATCCTTTCCACATCGCGGAGGTGGATTTCGCGGTTGGCGGTTTTGCCTGAAACAGGCAACCCCCAGGCAGGGAGGAGGTCAGACTGCGGAACTGGCGCGACGGCGACCTGAACCGGGTGACGACTAGACTCGTCGGGTCGCCAATCGTCGTCGAAATTCCCAGGAGCTCTCGTGACCGTCCAGCCGATCAGACTCTTCGGCGACCCCGTGTTGCGCACCAAGGCCGACGAGGTGGTCGACTTCGACAAGGAACTGCGCACCCTCGTCCAGGACCTGTGGGACACCATGGAGGACGAAGGCGGGGCCGGGCTGGCCGCCCCGCAGTTGGGCGTCGGCCTGCGGGTGTTCACCTACCACTGCGACGGCTTCGCCGGGCACTTGGTCAACCCCACCTGGACGGCGGTCGGCGACGAGGACCAGTTCGGCCGGGAAGGGTGCCTGTCGATCCCCGGCATGGCCTGGGACTGCCTGCGCGCCCAGCACGTGGTGGCCCGCGGCTGGAACATGCACGGCGATCCCGTCGAGGTCGAGGGCACCGACCTGCTGGCCCGGTGCATCCAGCACGAGACCGACCATCTGGACGGCGTGCTGTTCCTCGACCGGCTGGACGACGAGACCCGCAAGGCCGCGATGCGCGAGATCCGCCAGGCGGATTGGTTCGACGGCGCCCCGCCGGTGATCAAGGAAAGCCCGCACCCGCTGTTCGGGGGACGCTGACATGCGGGTGGTCTTCGCTGGCACGCCCGCCCCGGCGGTGCCCGCGCTCCAGGCGCTGCTCGACTCCGACCGGCACGAGGTCGTCGCGGTGCTCACCCGGCCGGACGCCCCGGCCGGACGCGGCCGCAAGGTGCTGCGTTCCCCGGTAGGCGCGCTCGCCGACGAGCACGGCATCGAGGTGCTCACGCCCGCGCGTGCGTCGGATCCCGACTTCCTGCGGCGGCTCGGCGAGCTGGCCCCCGACTGCTGCCCGGTGGTGGCCTACGGCGCGCTGCTGCGGGCCGAAGCGCTGGCCATCCCGAAGTTGGGCTGGGTGAACCTGCACTTCTCGCTGCTGCCCGCGTGGCGCGGCGCCGCGCCGGTGCAGGCGGCCATCCGGCACGGCGACGAGATCACCGGCGCCACCACCTTCCGCCTGGTGCCCGAGTTGGACGCCGGACCGGTCTTCGGCGTGGTCACCGAGGAGGTGCGCGCCACCGACACCGCCGGTGAGCTGCTGGACCGGCTGGCGGTCTCCGGAGCTGGACTGCTGACCGCCACCCTGGACGGCATCGAGGACGGCACGCTGCGCGCCGAGGAGCAGCCGGACGACGGTGTCAGCTACGCCTCCAAGGTCACCGTCGAGGACGCCAGGGTCGACTTCACCGCCCCGGCGACCGCGGTGGACCGGCTGATCCGGTCGGTCACCCCGGATCCCGGCGCGTGGGCGCTGCTGCGCGACGAGCGGTTCAAGCTCGGCCCGGTGTCCATCGTGGACGAAGAGCTGCCGCCGGGCGAGATCCAGGTGCAACGGCGCCGCGTGCTGGTGGGTACCGGAACCTCGGCGGTCGCGCTGGGCGAAGTGCAAGCGGCGGGCAAGAAGCGGATGGCCGCCACCGACTGGGCCCGCGGAACCCGCATCGAGCAAGGAGAACGGCTCAAGTGAACGATCGCCGCCGTGGGCCGTCCCGGCCGTCGAAGTCCCGGCCGCCGCAACGCAAATCCGGTCCGGCCCGGCCGCTGGACGTCGACCCGACCCGCCTCGCCGCGGTGGAGACGCTGCGCGCGGTCCGGGAACGCGACGCTTACGCCAACCTCGCGTTGCCACCGCTGCTCAAGCAGCGCCGCATCACCGGCCGGGACGCCGCGCTGGCCACCGAGCTGACCTACGGCGCCTGCCGAGCACAGGGGTTGCTGGACGCCGTCATCGACGACTGCAGCACCCGGCCGCTGGCCGAGCTGGAGCCGATGATGCTCGACGCGCTGCGCATCGGCGTCTACCAACTGCTGCGCACCCGGATCCCGGCGCACGCCGCCGTGGCGTCCACTGTGGACATCGTGCGGTTCGAATCCGGTTCGAAGCTGGCCGGTTTCGCCAACGCCGTGCTCCGCCGCGCCGCCGAACTCGACGAACAGGGCTGGGTCGACAAGCTCGCTCCGGCGCGCGCCACGGACCCGGTCGGACACCTCGCGATGCGCTACGCGCACCCGCGCTGGATCGCGCAAGCCTTCGCCGACGCGCTCGGCATCGACGAGTTGGCGGCGGCGCTGGCCGCCGACGACGCCCGCCCGGCGGTGCACCTGACGGCGCGACCAGGTGAGATCAGCGCCGACGAGCTCGCCGCCATCACCGGCGGCGACCCGGCGCCGTACTCGCCGTACGGGGTGCGGTTGGAGGCGGGCGCCGGTGACCCCGGCGACCTGGAGCCGGTGCGCGAAGGCTTCGCCGCCGTGCAGGACGAAGGCAGCCAGCTGGCGGCGCTGGCGCTGACCCGGCCCGAGGTCGAAGGTTCGGATCTGCGCTGGCTGGACCTGTGCGCCGGGCCGGGTGGGAAGGCCAACCTGCTCGGCGCGCTGGTCACCCTCGACGGCGGCACGCTGGACGCGGTGGAGCAGGCGCCGCACCGCGCGGACTTGGTGCGGCAGGCGACCGAAGGGCTGTCGGTGGCGGTGCACGTGGCCGACGGCCGCGAGCCCGGCCTGGAGCCCGGCTTCGACCGAGTGCTGGTGGACGCGCCGTGCACCGGGCTCGGAGCGCTGCGGCGCCGACCGGAGGCGCGCTGGCGGCGGCAGCCGTCGGACGTCGGCGACCTGACGAAGTTGCAGCAAGAGCTGCTGCTGTCGGCGATCGGTCTGACGCGGCCGGGCGGTGTGGTGGCCTACGTCGTGTGCTCGCCGCACCTGGCGGAGACCGAGGGCGTGGTGTCCGATGTCCTGCGCCGCACCGGAGTCGCGCAGCTGGACGCGCGCCAGTACTTCCCGGACGTGCCGGACCTGGGTGACGGGCCGGGAGTGCAGCTGTGGCCGCACCGCCACGGCACCGACGCGATGTTCTGCGCCCTGCTGCGGGTGTGACGAAGTCGTGAGTGGTTGTGGTCGTAATAGCGGCCATTACCGCTCACGAGTGGATTGCGGGAGGTGGCGTGTGTCCGAAGAGGACTACCGGCGGTGGCTGGCGGTCGCGGTCGGCGAGGCGAAGACCGGGCTCGCCGAGGGTGGCATCCCCATCGGGGCGGCGTTGATCGGGCCCGATGGGCAGGTGCTCGGTAGTGGGCACAATCGTCGGGTGCAGGACGACGATCCGTCGGTGCACGGTGAGACCGCAGCTTTCCGCAACGCGGGTCGGCAGCGCTCGTACGCTGGAACCACGATGGTGACCACGTTGTCGCCCTGCTGGTACTGCAGCGGATTGGTGCGCCAGTTCGGGATCGGCCGGGTCGTCATCGGCGAGGCCCGCAACTTCCACGGCGGCCACGACTGGTTGGCCGAGCACGGCGTGGATGTCGTGCTGCTGGACGATCCCGAATGCACTCGGCTGATGGCCGAGTTCATCGAAGCCAACCCCCGCCTCTGGTACGAAGACATCGGCGAGGACACCGACTGACCACCGGGACGTGCGTTGGGTGGTGGTCAGTCGGTGGGCGGTGGGGTGGTGGCGCGGCGGGGTAGGACGTAGACGATCAGGCCGAGCACGAGCCACACCGCGCCCACCGCGAGCGCCAGCGGGCTCGCCGTGACCAGGACCACCGCCGAGACCACCACACCGATCACTGGGATGACCACAGTGGACGTTCTGCGATCCCGTCCGGACACCGCGAAGTAACCGATCACCGATGCGTGCAGCAGGATGAACGCCGTCAGCGCGCCGACCGTCACCATCGACGACAGCACCTCCAACCCGTCGTCGGCCGAGGCCGCCCACACCGACACGATCAGCGTCACCACCGCCGCCAGCAGGGTGGCGTTGCGCGGCACGTGCGCCCGCCGGTCCACCCGGCCGAGCGCCGCTGGCAGTTGGCCGTCCCGCGCCATCCCGTACAGCAACCGGCTCACCGCAGCCTGCGCGACCATCGCCGAGAACGCCGGTGCGACCGACTTCACCGCTGTCACCGCCACCGCCAGCCAGCCGCCCAGCGACGCCCGCAGCATGTCGTAGAACGCCGCGTCCTGCGCGTCCGCGTCCAGCGCCAACTGCTGCGGGGTCAAGGGGTTCAGCAGCGCCGCCAAGTAGGTCTGCACGAAGAACAGCACGCCGCTCAACGCGAGGCAGAACAGCAGGGCCCGCCCGACCTGGCGGGACGAGCCGGTGTTCTCCTCGGCGAACGACGCGATCGCGTCGAACCCGAGGAACGACAGCACCGCCACCGACACCGCGCCCAGCACGGCCAGCGGCGCGAAGCCGCCGACCCCGACCAGCGGCGACAGCCACGAGCGGTTCGTGCCCTCGGCGGCCAGCACCACCAGCGCGGCGACGACGAACACCGCGAGCAGCACGATTTCCACCACCAGCACCACAGTGCCGACGATCGCCGCGACCTTCACCCGGTCAGGTTCAGCGCGGTGATCACCACGATCGCCGCTCCGGTCGCCAGCCAGACCGGGATCTGCGGCGCCAGCGAATTCGTCGCGATGCCCACGAACAACGAGGCCACGCTCGGGATGAACAGGTAGTCGAGCATGATCATCCAGCCCGCGACGAACCCCGGCGCCCGCCCCAGGCCCGCCGAGGCGTACGCGAACACCGAACCAGCCTTCGGCACCGCCGCCGACATCCGCGCGTACGACCACGCGGTGAATCCCATCGCGACGGTCGCGACCACGTAGACGAGCGCGACCGCGCCGCTGCTGCGCGCGTCCAGCACGCCGAAAACGCCCACCGGCGCCAACGGACCGATGAACAGCAGTCCGGAGACGATCAGGTCGCGCAGCGACAACCGGCGCTGCAGCCCTTCATCGGAAGTAGTGGTCATGGCCTCAATCCTGGTCGGAACAACGCAGCCTTCGATGTGGTTGACCGGGCACGGTCCCGCGCCGAGGCTGGATCAGCAACAGCAACCAACGTCAGGTGGTACGAATGTCTTCCACTCCGGTCGAAGTGACCCGGACAGGCCAGCACACCTTCACCGCGACCAACCCGCGCGGCGCCGAGGTGACGATCGGACGCGACGGCGCCCCCGAGGCGTTCACCCCAGGTGAGCTGCTGCTCGCCGCGATCGCCGGTTGCTCGGCCGTCACCAGTGAAAACCTGCTGGTCCGGCGGCTCGGCGAGGACGCGAAGATCACAGTGCACGCCGACCGCACCAAGACCCCGGAGGACAAGCACAAGTTCGCCTCGGTGCAGGTCGAGTTCAACGTCGACCTCAGCGGGATCGAGGACGCGGACCAGGTCGTCGAAGCCGTCCAGCGCGCCATCGAGAAGTACTGCACGGTCAGCCGCTCGGTCGAGGAAGGCACTCCGATCGAGCTCACCCTCCCCCGCTGACGTACCGCCCGCGCGGACGGTCGGTGGAAACTGCGCTACAACTCGGCAACTGGGCCGACGGCGGGCCGCAGGGCGTCGTAAGGTGCTCGTCGCGCACCGGCTGGTGGTGCGCGACGAGCGGGAGGCACAGTGGCACAGGAGACCACACCGGTACGGCAGTCCGGGCTGCGCCGGGATCTTTCCGGCCGCCAGGTCGGCATGATCGCCATCGGCGGCGCCATCGGCACCGGGCTCTTCCTCGGCTCCGGCCTGGCCATCTCGATCGCCGGTCCGGCGGTGATCCTCGCCTACGCGGTGGCCGCGTTCGCGGTGCTCGCGCTGGCCTACGCGCTGGCCGAGATGGTCGTGGTCCACCCGGAGGCCGGTGGTTTCGGCGCGATCATCCAACGCTGCCTCGGCGGCCTCGCCGGTTTCGTGTCGCGCTGGATCTACTGGGCCGCGCAGGTGGTCAACATCGGCAGCGAGGTCATCGCGGCCGGGCTCTACGTGCAGTTCTGGTACCCGCAAGTGCCGCTGTGGATCCCGGTGGTGGGCTTCGCGGTGGTGATGCTGGCGGTCAACATCGCCGCGGTGCGCTTCTTCGGCGAGTTCGAGTACTGGTTCGCCATGATCAAGGTCGTCACGATCGTGGTGTTCGTGGTGCTCGGCGTCGTCTACATCGTCTTCGGCCTGCCCGGCCAGCAACCCGCCGGGGTCGGCGCGCTGACCGAGCACGGCGGGTTCCTGCCCAACGGCATCGGCGCGGTGTGGCTGGCGCTGGCCGTGGTCACCTTCTCCTACCTGGGCACCGAGGCGGTCTCGATGACCGCGGCCGAGTCGAGCAACCCGGAGCGGGACGTGCCCCGCGCGGCCCGCAGCACGGTGCTGAGGCTGGCGCTGTTCTACATCCTCGGGATGCTCGTGGTGGTCTCGATCCTGCCGTGGAACCAGGCGTCTTCGTCCGACGACGTCACGCAGAGCCCATTCGTGCGGTTGTTCAGCCTGGTGGGCATCCCGGCCGCGGCTGGGATCATGAATTTCGTGGTGCTCACCGCCGCGCTGTCGGCGATGAACACGAACCTGTACATCACCGCGCGGATGACCCACTCGCTCGCCCTGGACGGCTACGCGCCGAAGTGGTTCGCCGTGGTCAGTCGCAACGGGGTGCCGCGACGGGCGCTGGTGCTGTCCGCGTTGGGGCTGGCGCTGGCGGCGTCGCTGGCGGTGTTCGCCGAGGACACCGCATTCCCGATCCTGCTCGGCATGGCGCTGTTCGGAGCGCTGGTGGTGTACCTGTTGATCTTCATCAGCCAGCTGGCGTTCCGGCGCCAGCGCGCCGCAGCGGGCCTGCCGCCCTCGCCGGTGCAACTGCCGGGAGCGCCGGTGACCACGGTGCTGGCCATGTTGTTCTTCGCGGCAGTGCTGCTGACGACGCCGTTCCTGGGGCCGTTCAGCACGGCTTGGAAAGCGGGCGTGCCGTTCGCCGTCGTCCTGTGCGTGGCCTACTACGTCGTCCACCGACGCCGGGCCGCGACCGCCTCGGAGCCGGAGACGCCCGCGCCCGAATGAGCGCCACGCAAGCCAATCCGTGGGCATAGGACGGCCCGCACCGAATGACGCCTGGGGGGACATACGTAAGTCGGGGATCCCGGAGTCGAGACGGCCGCTGAGGTTCCGCTACCCGCACCGCAACGCAAGCCAATCCGCGCACCCTCCTACACTCGCGCATGTGTCGAACCAGCCGATGATCGCGCCTTCCATCCTCTCCGCCGACTTCGCCCACCTCGCCGACGAGATCGCCGCCGTGGACGGCGAACCCGGCAAGCGCGCCGACTGGCTGCACGTGGACGTGATGGACGCGCACTTCGTGCCCAACCTGACCCTGGGCCTGCCGGTGGTCGAGTCGCTGCTGAAGGTGACCGACATCCCGATCGACTGCCACCTGATGATCGAGGACCCGGACCGCTGGGCCATCGGCTACGCCGAAGCCGGTTCCTACAACGTCACGGTGCACGTGGAAGCCGCCAAGGACCCGATCGCCATCGCCAAGGGCCTGCGCGCCGCCGGGGCGAAGGCGGGCCTGTCGATCAAGCCGAACACCCCGCTGGAGCCCTACGTCGAGGTGCTCAAGCACTACGACACGCTGCTGGTGATGTCGGTCGAGCCGGGCTTCGGCGGCCAGAAATTCATCGCCGACGTGCTGGACAAGGCCCGCAAGGCCCGCGAACTGGTCGACACCGGCCACCTCAAGCTGCTGGTGGAGATCGACGGCGGCATCAACGCCGACACCATCGAGCAGGCCGCCGAGGCCGGGGTGGACTGCTTCGTGGCGGGCTCGGCGGTCTACAACGCCGACGACCCGGCCGCGGCCATCGAAGCCCTGCGCGCCAAGGCGGCACCGGCCTTCGCGCACGCCAGGCACTGACGAACGGATTCCCGTTTCGATGGGAACCAACGCGTGTCGGGGTCGGTCCTCCGGCGCCCACCTGGCGCGCAGTACCGTTTGCGCTGGTAGAGGCTCGTGGGTTGGGTGCCCGGGGGCCAACCCGGGACCCCCACACCACCCGGCGGGCCCCCCAGGGCGCGCCAGCCCCCGCCAGTGTGGTTTTAAAAAAAGCCAGGCCCCCAGGCCCCGTGTTTTTTGG
>NZ_JALBWV010000091.1 GCF_022678645.1 Saccharopolyspora soli
GGCCGGAGCTTGAGCGTCATGGCGGCACCTTAGATCAACACGCAACGCTGCCTGAACCCTGTGAGACCGGCGCGGCTAGTCGGACCCGGCCCATTGAAGAAATGCCATCGAACTGAGACACCGGGGCGGACACGCCGACTGAGACACCGAGCAAGACCGCAGGTCAAACAAGATCAAGATGTCGCGGAGTTTGAGACCCTACAGGTTTTGTAGGTTCTCAAATCTGATGTCCAATTCTCAGTTCCGATGTCCACCGTCTGTCCAAATGGACGTCGGACTGAGAATCAGATCCGCCGGCGGTGAACCTCAGACGAGTACGTCCGCAAGTCGGACGAGATCCAGAAGGCTGCTCGGAAAGTACTGGACACCCGCAGTTTCCAGCTCCTTCGTCGACCACCAGCGCCACGTGGTCATCGCCCTCTGCTCAAGTTCGGTCCAGCCGTGAATGCTTAGCGAAGTGTCGCTCGTCCTTGCGGCGAAGAAGTGTTCGATTTGATGCTGTGGTTCACCGTGGTTGAGGAAGTCGAGCTCTCGGCGGTGAAAGGGACCAACCAGCTTTAGCCCGGACTGACCCGTTTCCTCCTGCAACTCCCGGTTGGCAGCATCCGCCAGGGACTCGACGCCGTCAACCCCGCCGCCAGCGGTGAACCAGAAGCGCACGCTGTCACCACTGTCAGACAGGTCCCGCCCCTCGAACAAGAGCACGCGGGAGGAAAGGTCCAGGAGCACGATCCGAACGGCGACTCGAGTTTGATCAAGCATGCCTGACAAGTTAGCCACCTGATGCCGGTGTCCACCCGTCGACGTGGCCGATCCGAGACCGCCGCTTGCTGGCACGGCCAGCAATCGAACTGAGAATTTGGCGATGGGTCGCTGGATCGGGTGATCGCGATCTTCGTGTGTTCACGTGCCGTGGTCTTGGTGGCCAGTGTTACGGCGTGACCGATCAGCTGTTAGCGGTGCGTACGCGATGGTGCGCTGGAGGAACGAGCGTGGCCGCAGGCTGAGATCGGCTGGCTGCAAGAGGCTCCGCCGTGGCGAACGTTTCGCTGGCATCACGGCCAGAAGCACTCAGGTACCTGCGGCGGAAGGGAAGCTCGTTGCCCGCGCCGTATTCGGTGACATCTCAGCCCGGTTGGAAGAATGCGAGCATTTTCTGGCTGGCGTCCGGCGACATCAGCAATTCCTGCATGTCCGCGGACATCCGGGCGGCAGCGCTGGTGCGTTCGAACATCTCGCGTTCGTATTCCTTGACGGCGGCGGGAAAGTCGTCCGGGTGCGCGGCCAGCGCGAGGCCGAGCAGGGCGCCGTCGAGCAGCGCCATGTTGGCACCCTCCCCCACCGGCGGCATCAGGTGCGCGGCATCGCCGAGCAGCGTGACGCCCGGCGTCGACGGCCAGGTCAGACCGACCGGGAGAGTGGTGATCGACCGTGGCACGATCGTGTCGTCGCAGGCTGCGATCAGTGCGGTGAACCGTGGGTCCCAGCCGGTGAACTCCTCGATCAGCCGCACCCGAGCGGCGGCTGGGTCGTCAAACGGGATCCCGCTGGTGGCGAACCAGTCCTCGGCGGTGTTGTAGAAGCTGAGGCCGATGCGTACGCGGCCGTCGCCATTGCGCTGCGCCGCCAGGGATTGTCCGTTGCCGAGCACCCAGTAGTTGCCGCGCCCCACCATCGCCGCGAGGTCGGGGTAGGTGCGGTCGATGTCGGAAATGCAGAGCTCGACGACGTTTTGGCCGATGTGCGCTGGTCGAGCGTCGGTGAGCAGTGCGCGGACCCGGGAGTTCGCGCCGTCAGCGCCGACCAGCAGGTCATACGTCGCACTGCTGCCGTCGGCGAAGCGCAGCACGCCGTTGTCGGCGGATTCGAACGCATGCCCCCAGCGCACCGCGTGTTCAGGAAGAGAGTCCAGCAGCAGGTCGCGCAGATCGGCACGGTCGACCTCAGGTCGCTCAAGCGGGGCATCGTCGGGCGTGTCCTCTTGCAGCAGCAGGGTGCCGTCCGGCTCGAGAAGCCGCATGTCCTGGCCTTCACCACGGGCAATCGCGTAGAACTGGTCGATCAGACCGGCTTCACGCAGCGCCCGCTGCCCCGAGTGGATGTCGAGCATGCCGCCCTGACCGCGCGCGCCGCGCGACGATTCACGTTCGTACACGACGGCGTCGATGCCGTTCACGTGCAGCACACGGGCAAGGGCCAGGCCGCCCAGGCCAGCTCCAACGATGGCGATGGTCATGGTTACCCCGATTCACCGTATCAGTGAATACACTGTATCGCACAAGGCGATGTATTGTCGGCGGCATGTTGGTATGGGAGAGGCCGGAGCCGCCGGATCGACCGGTGCCGGGCCCGCTGAGCCGGGAGCGGATCGTACGAGCGGCGATCCGGCTGGCCGACGCGGACGGCCTGGAGACGGTGTCGCTGCGCAAGGTCGCCGCCGCGCTGGACGTCGGCCCGATGCGGCTGTACGGCTACATCGCCACCAAGGAGGAGCTGCTCGACCTGATGGTCGATGCGGTCCACGCCGAGATCCGGCCAACCGGAGACGGTTGGCGAGAGGTGCTGCGCTCCCTTGCCGAAACCACCCGGCAGGCCGCTCACCAGCACGAATGGCTCGCCGACCTGATCGGTGGGCGGCCCCAGCTCGGACCGAACACGTTGGCCAGCGGAGAGGCCGTGCTGGCCGCGATGGGCGGCGTCGACCTGGACACCGTCGTGCCAGCGGTCGCCGCGGTCAATGCGTACGTGATCGGCGCGGTGCGCCGCGAGATCACCGAGCGGCGGGCCGAGCGGGCCAGCGGGATGGACAAGAAGCAGTGGCAGTCCACCTTCGGGCCTTATCTGCAGCGAACCTTCGCAACTGGCCGATTCCCCGCGCTGGCCACGGTCGTACGCGATGGCCCCCACCTGGACGCCGACCAGACCTTCCGGACCGGCCTCGACTTCCTCCTCGACGGCATCGAAGCCCGCATCTCAAGCTGACGTGCGGCCGAGGGACCGAACGAGCGCTACAGGTTTTGCAGGGTTTCAAGATTGGCTGCATTTTCTCGCGGCCGACTTCATCTCAATTTCAGTTATGAAGTGAGATTGAGACAACGACCCAGGGCCGGTGTCCGTTCTCGGTGGATCTCGCAGAGTCTCACTGTGTCGCGGACTCGGCCGAGCTCACGTCGAGGCCAAGTCCGCGTGGTGTGGCAGGCGTCGGGTGAGCACCAGGGGGCCGTCTTCGGTGATCGCGATCGTGTGCTCGGAGTGGGCGGTGCGCGAGCCGTCGGCCGAGCGGATGGTCCAGCCATCGGGGTCAAAGACGATCCGGTCGGTGGTGCGAGCGAACCAGGGTTCGAGCGCCAGGGTCATGCCCGCTCGGAGCTTGAGGCCGCGGCCAGCGCGGCCCTTGTTGGGGACATGGGGATCCTCGTGCATCGTCCGTCCGAGCCCGTGGCCGCCGAACTCCGTATTGATCGGGTAGCCGTAGTAGGTGGCGACCGCCTCGATCGCTGCTGAGATATCGCCCAGCCGGTTGCCTGGCCTCGCGGCCTCGATGCCGCCGGCGAGCGCTTCTTCGGTCGCGCGGAGGAGTCGCAGGTCATCGTCGGCTGGCGTGCCCACGATGACGGTGCGGGCGGCGTCCGCGATCCAACCGTCGATCCCGACCGCGAGGTCCATGCTGAGGATGTCCCCGTCGCGCAGTGCGTAGTCGTGGGGCAGTCCGTGGAGCACCGCGTCGTTGACCGACAGGCAGACGACGTTGCGGAACGGGCCGTTGCCGAAGGACGGGGCGTAGTCCCAATAGCAGGATCGCGCCCCGCGTTGGCGGATCCTGCTGCGGACGTGGTGTTCCAGGTCGAGGAGGTTGACGCCCACGTCGGCCAGTTCGCTGAGCTCGGACAGGATTTGGGCGACGAACTGCCCGGTGGTGTGCATCCGTTCGATCTCTGCGAGCGACTTCAACTCGATCATGGGCACCTTCACACGTCGTACGCCGGTATAATAATACCGTAGCACTTGCAGGTATTAAAATACCAGTCGTATGCTCGTGCAATGGTTCGCAATCCGCTCACGCCCGAACAGATCGAGGCTGGCAAGCGTCTCGGCAGGCTGCTGCGTGAAGCGCGAGCAGACCGCGATCTCGGTGACGTGGCGCACGCGGCCGGGATGTCGCCGGAGACGTTGCGCAAGATCGAGACCGGTCGGCTCCCGACCCCCGCGTTCGGCACGATCGCCTGCCTCAGCGAGGTACTCGACCTCCCGATGCAAGACCTGGCCGCCGCATGGCGCAATGGCCCGCGGCTCGAGGCGGTGTCGTGACAGCTGCCTCCGCCTGCCAACGTATGCCGCGTCGTTGATGGCCTGGCGGCCATTGCCACGCTCGTCGCGCTTGACATGCCGATCTCGTTCAGCCCGGTGGCTTCTCAATTCCGGCGTCGGGGAGCGGGTCTGCGAACGCGCTGCCATGCCGCCGAGTACACGTTCGCGGATGTGTTGAAGCCCAGCGTTGGCGCAGGGCCGGGCGTGGCCGTGCGCACCGGCGGTACGCCCTGGATCCTCTGGTGGGCGTGAGGTTTCGATCGAACCGATGAGTTTTCCGAGGCACGCCTGTCTACCTCGCGACAGCCAGCACAGCTGACACGGGAGGAATGATGAGCAAGGTTCGCGCCGACATCTCGGTTTCCGTCGATGGGTACGTGGCCGGGCCCAACCAGAGTTTGGAGAACCCGCTCGGCGAGGGCGGGGAGGGCCTGCACGACTGGGCGGTCGGGCTTGCGGCTTGGCGCGGGGCGCACGGCATGGAGGGCGGCGAGGTCAACGCCAGTACACAGGTCATGGACGAACGGCAGGCCAACGTCGGCGCCGGGATCATGGGCCGCAACATGTTCGGCGGCGGCACCGGGCCGTGGGAGGAGTCGTGGACCGGTTGGTGGGGCGAGGATCCGCCGTTCCACGTCCCGACGTTCGTGCTCACCCACCACCCGCGTAAGCCGGTGACCCTGTCGGACACCACGTTCGTCTTCGTCACCGACGGGATCAAGTCGGCCTACGACCAGGCACGCGAGGCCGCCGGGGACAAGGACGTCATGATCCACGGCGGCGCCCACACGATCAACCAGTACCTGGCCGCGGGGTTGCTCGATGAGCTGGAGCTGCACGTGGTGCCGGTCATCCTCGGCGGCGGCGCGCGCCTGCTGGACAACCTGTCGCCGCAGCTCAACCTGGAGCAGGTGCGGGTGGTCGAGGCACCGGGCGTGACGCACCTGAAGTACCGCGTGGCGAAGTGACCTGACTAGGCCGCCATCGGCTGCTCGTGCCAGTCGTAGTGCGCAACGGGCAGATCGTCCCCCTGCGCGACTACGTCAACACCCTGGCAGCCGCAGCCGCCATGACACGACATCTGAATACGCCAAAGCAATGATCGCCGAGTTGCGACACCGATTGATCAATCTTCCCGGCCCCCGCAGGCGCAGACGATGGAGCGCGGCACGGTGTGTGCAGCTGAGGATTTGCTTTCTATCGGGTCTTCTGCACGTGGGTGGTGTCGGCGTCGAGGACGGAGCCGTCGGCGCTGGTCGGCGCGATTTCCGGCACCGGGGTGCCGCGCTGGTCGACAAGGGTGGAGTGGGTCTCGTCGGGGGCGAAGGCGTGGCGTTCTCCCCACTGTCGCAGGGTGAGGATGACTGGGAAGAGGTCGCGGCCAGCGTCGGTGAGCACGTATTCCTGGCGGCGGCCCGATTTTGCGGTGTGCTGGGCGAGGAGCCCGTGAGCGGTGAGCTTGCGGAGGCGGTCGGCGAGGATGTTGCGGGCGATGCCGGTGCGTCGCTGGAACTCGGTGAACGATCGTGCCCCGTCCATCGCGTCGCGGATGACGAGAAGGCTCCACCTGTCGCCGACGAGGTCGAGCGTGCGGGCGACGGGGCAGTCGGGGTCGGTCCAGCCGGGGTTCGGGGCGCGCATGGTGGTGCGCGACATGACACCTCCCGATGAGTTGCGGATTGAAACCATCATGCCGTACGGTCAAATTGGTTGCAATCTGCTACTGATTGGGATTGGCGTGCGATGGATGTGTGGCGGCGGTTGCTGCTCGCGGTGGTGTGTGGTGTCGCTGTGGCGAGCATCTATGCCGCTCAGCCGGTTCTGGAGCCGATGGGACGAGATCTCGGTGTGTCGGCAGAACTCACTGGGTGGATCGTCGCGACCGGCCAGGTCGGCTATCTGGTAGGGCTGGTGCTGCTGGTGCCGCTTGGCGATGTGGTCGACAGGCGTCGACTCATCGCCGTGCACTTGGCGCTCACCGCAATGGGCACGATCCTGACGGCCTCGGCGTCAGCCGCATGGGTGGCGTTCGTGGGGCTCGCAGCGGCTGGGGTGTTCGCGGTCGTGGTGCAGACCGCGGTGGCCTATGCCGCGTCGGTCTCGCTGCCTGCCGAACGCGGACGGAACATCGGTGTCGTGACCTCGGGCGTTGTGGTCGGCATCCTGAGCGCGCGGGTCGTCACCGGCGCGCTCGCCGACGTGTGGGGCTGGCGGAGCGTCTATGCCGCGCTCGCGGTGCTGTCGCTCGGGCTCGCGGCCCTCGTCCTCGTCGTACTGCCGTCAGAGGAGCGCCCCAACCGACCTGCGGCGTACAGGCGGGCCGTCGTCTCACTCGGCGGACTGTTCGGGCAGCGCATCTTCCTGTCGCGCGGGCTCATCGCGTTCTTCTTGTTCGCATCGTTCGGAACCCTGTGGAGCGGGCTGTCCCTGCCGCTGGCGGACACGCCGTGGCAGCTGAGCGAGAGCCAGATCGGACTGTTCGGCATCGCCGGACTCGCTGGCGCTCTCGGCGCGGCACGCGCGGGGCGGTGGGCGGATGCAGGACGCGCGGCCCCGGTCACCGGTCTCGCGCTAGCCCTGCTCATCCTCTCGTGGGCAGCGATCGCGCAGCTGCCGAGGTCACTGTGGCTGCTCATCGTCGGAATCGTGGTTCTCGACTTCGCGGTCCAGGCCGCGCATGTGAGCAACCAGCACCTGCTCACCGCCGCGCATCCGGATCGCACCAGCAGCGTCATCGGCAGCTACATGGTCTTCTACTCGCTCGGCTCCGCCCTCGGCGCAGCCGCAACCACCGCCATCTTCACCGCCCACGGCTGGGCGGGCTCCAGTCTCCTCGGGACCGGATTCGCGGTCTGCGCGCTGGCCGTCTGGGCGACCGACAGGCGACTACCCCGCGATAGCACGAACCTCCGATCCGAGAAAGCAGGCGCGCGATGACGAACCGCTCATCGTCGTGGATCTTGTGCACCGACAGGTTCAAGCGGGGAACGCGCAGAGAGCACCCTTGGGTTTGACGCAGGGAAACACCGGGGATCTCGTTGAGCTTCTCCCAGGCGCGGTCGCGTTGTTCAGGAGGTGGCCACCACCGGGCAGGACAAGGTCGCGGATGCTCTGGCGGCCGCCGAGCGCGGCCTGGATGGCGTACTGGGCCGGAGCGTTGGGGCACAGCCGCATCGATGCGAGCATGGTCAGCCCCTCCAGGTAGTCCTTGGTGTGTTGCGTTGGACCGGAGACCACGAGCCAGCCGGAGCGGAATCCGGCGACGCGGTATGCGTTTCCTCAAATCCTTGAGCAAAACCGGGCACGGTGACGAAATGCCATCGGCGACGTTGCTCAGCCTGCATCCGTGAGGTGGCGTTGGAACCACGTGGTCAGGCCGGAGTCCACCTCGCGGGCCAGTGGCAGCTGCGGCGCGGGCTCGATGCCGGGCTCGTCGGCGAGCGGATGCGCCAGCCCAGGGATCGACAGGAGTTCGGACCGTTCCCCCAGAGCGTCGACGAGGCTTACCGCGTCGGCACGCAGCGCCGGGTGATCCAGCTCGCCGCTGACGACCAGCAACGGCGCGCGACCGGCGATGACGCCCGCCTTGGTGACGAAGTCCAAGCTGTCGACGACCTTTTCGGACTCGGCGTCATACGGGTAGTCGCCTGGGAACAGGTCGACGACGGACCGCATCCGGATGGCGGCGTTCACGACGGCACCGGCGAAGACCGGGATCTCGGTGTCGGCGAGGATCCGCAGCGCGACGGCCCCGCCCAGCGAGCCGCCGAGCACGCCGATCGGGCCGTCATCGACGGGCAGCTGCGCACGGATCGACTCCAACGCTGCCGGGAACTCTTCGGTCGCCTGCCGGACGAACGGGTGCAGAGCGGCCATCAGGACGTCCTTGCGGAGAAGCTCCACACCGGCGTCCATGCTGCCGTCGACCATGCGCGCCCCGCACATCGGCATGCCGAGGTGCACTCGCCACGCGGGCAGGTCGTTCATCGGCAACGCGGCAGCGAACGCGGCGTCCGACCTCGGCGCGTCCAGCATGTGCCAGGTGACGATCAACGGCGCGGCACGGCCGTCGGCCGGCGGCAGGGCGGTGAATGGCACGCCAGCGGCCGTGCCCGTGATCGGTGAGTGCATGCGGCCACGGTAGATCTACGGCCGGATGCTGGGAATCGGTTATCGCCACCAGCGAAATCAGCTCGGCGAGCGGATCGCCGTGTTCGCCCAACTGGACAAGGACATCCGGCGCGCGCTCACACCCTCGACCACGGCGCCCGGCGGCTCGACTGCGACGACAACGGCGATATTCAGCACCAGGCCGGTCGGTCATCCCTCCTCGGCTGGAGGAGGGGCGAGGCGGTCGAAGTGGTAATCGAGGACCGCGTGCGCGGTCTCCGGGGTGTGTTGCCCGAGGAGTAGGGAGTCGCCGATTCCGCCGATCACGGCGAGCAGGATTTCCGCCTCGCGTTCCGCGTCGAGGTCGGCGCGGAGTTCACCGGCATCCTGAGCCTCGGCGAGCAGGTCGGACAGCAACCGGAGTACTTCCGCCTGTCCCTGCCGGAACTTCTCCGCGGTGTCCGGTTGGGACAGGGATCGGACGAAGAACGCGCTGCCAACCAGGGCTGCGGTGCGACCGTCCTGGTCCACTGGCAGGAGCGCGGCGGCCAATTCGCGCACGCTCTCGAACGGACCGGTCGGCTGGATAGCCGTGAGCCGGTCACGCAGCCGGGTATCCAAGTACTCCCGCAGGTGCTCCTGGGTGAACGTGAGCATTTCCGCCCGGCTGGAGAAGTAGTGCTGCACAAGCCCTTTGGAGACCCTGGCTTCCTGCGCGACCCGGTTCAGGCTGACTGCTTCGAGGCCCTCCTGCGCGGCGATGCGCCACAACGCCTCAGCGATCTCACGGCGCCGCAGGGCGGCATCGACCAGCTTGGGCACGTGCTCCGCCTCCTTTGCAATCCGTTCGGCTTGCCATCAATCTACCGAGCCTTTTACAATCCGATCGGATTGTAAAAGGGGGATGTCGTGCGAGTCGGCCATTTCACCAGCCCTGCGGGGCGCGCCCGGTTCCTGAGTGCCTATGACCGGGCGATGGAGGTGGTGCCCACCCCGGCCGAGGTGCGTGATGTGGACACCCCGTTCGGGACCGTGCGCGTGTTGCGGTTCGGCACCGCCGGAGGAGCGCCGCTGGTGCTCCTGCCGGGTAAGACCGCGCCAGCCGCGATGTGGGCACCCAACCTCGCGGCCCTGTCCGCGCGCCGAACCGTCTATGCACTGGACCTGCTGGGCGAGCCCGGACGCAGCGTGCAGGTCGTGCCGATTCGCAGCACCGCGGATCAGGTCAGGTGGCTACGCGCGACGCTGGACGCGCTGGACACCGGCCCGCTGCACGTGATCGGTACCTCGATCGGAGGCTGGCTCGCGCTCACTCTCGCCGCGCAGGCGCCTGCGGGCCTGGCCTCGCTGTCGCTGCTCGACCCGGCGCACACGCTCGACCGCATCCCGCTGGGCACCGTCGTGCGGTCGATTGGCGCCGCCCCCTTCGCGCCTGCGTGGTTGCGCAAGCGTTTCCTCAATTCCGTGGCCGGGGGAACACCTGTCGATCACGATGATCCGGTTGCCGATTTGATCGACGTCGCCATGCGGGAGTACTCGGCGGCGTTGCCGCCACCGACCTATCCGAGCCCGGACACCCTGCGCGCGGTGCGGGTCCCGGTGCTGGCGATACTCGGGGGCCGGAGCACGATGCTGGATGCGCAGCGCGCCCGGCGGCGGGCGGCGACCTTCCTGGCCGACGTGCACGCTGAGGTTTGGCCAGAGGCATCGCACGCCCTGCCCGGCGAGCAAGCCGAGGCCACCAATACCCGCCTGCTGGCCTTCACCGACCAAGTCGACCGCACGCGTGCCGAGGTCACCGGATGACCCGGACGGAGCCCGCACGCGACAACCGGTATCGCGAAATAGGCGCAGTGCTGCTGGCAGATCTGGCGGCGCCGGTCGCGCTCTATTACGGGTTGCGCGCACTTGGCGTCGCCCCGTGGCTGGCGCTGCTGGTCGGTGCCGCCGTCCCGGCTGCCCGTGCCGCGATCTCGCTGGTGCACCATCGGCGAGTGGAGTGGTTCGCCGTGCTGGTCTTGGTGCTGATCGTGGCGAGCTCGGCGACCTCGCTGCTGTCCGGCAGCCCGCGTTTCCTGCTGGCCAAGGACGGCGGTATCACCGCTGCACTCGGTCTGGTCGTGCTGGCGACCACCACCTCCGCTCGGCCAGCGATGTTCTCGATCGGCCGGATGATGATCTCCCGCGCCGGGCACGACGCCGACGGCTGGGATCGGCGGTGGGACGAGTCCGCACCGTTCCGGCGCATCTGGCGCGTGTTGACCGTCCTCTGGGGAGTCGGCCTGCTCACCGACGCCCTGCTGCGGGTCGTGCTCGCCTACACCCTGCCCATCGACGTCGTACCCGCCCTGAGCGCCGCGCAGTGGCTCATCCTGCTGGTCGTCCTGCAAGTAATCAGCCAGATCCACCTCCGACGGCCCGGTAACCGGGAACTGCTCTTCGACTGACACCGCCGCGGATCGGCGTGGCAGTCAGCGCTCACGAATCTGTCAACTTCTCGCAGGTCACCGGCTGTCCTGGGCCCGGTGCGGTGGCGCTGGCGAGCTCCTTCTCGCCGTCCAGCAGGATCCGGCAGGTCAGCGTGAGGTTCCCGGTCGGTGTGGCGATCACGTCGGCCTTCTGACCGGCGGTGACCACCACATCCTGCTTCCAAGGCACGCCGATCGGACCGGTCAGCGTGTGCTGGGTGACCTCGTCCGCGTAGCGGTCGGGCGAGTTCGCGTAGCTGACTTCGGACAGCTCGCCGCCGTTCTGGTCGCTCACCTCGTAGGTGATGGCCCAGGACTTGCCGGTGGGGTTCGAACACGCCGAAGCGCTCACGAGCGCCCCGAGTACGACGGTGATGCCTAACGCGATCCTGACCTTCATTCGACTCTCTCCTCAGTGCAAGCCATGCACTAGACACTAGGGAGAGATCAATCCGGGTACATCGGTCTGGAGCTTGAAGACGCATAGATCTGTGGGGCTACCCAGCATCATTCCGAGGGATGATGTCGTCCGATGTGGACAGTCCACGGGGTGGGCTAGATTGCTGGCGGCCCCTGTTGGATGCGTCGCAGGACCGGTTTGATTTGGTCGATCTCGTTGCCGTCGATGGGATGGCGTTCGTCCCACCAGGTGGCGCCCGCGTCGACCAAGGGGCCGAGCAGATCGCGAGCCTTGGCCGTGGATGCGGGGCTGGCACCGCCGACGACGACTTCGAAGGCGTTGCCCTGCTGGGCGTCGCGGTGTTCGCGGATGTAGTCGACCAGGTCGCGGACCTCTTCGACGGGCGGGTTGTGGCCGTGCGGCGCGGAGTGGAACAGGGGCACGGCACCGTCCCATCGGGCCGCCCGCCGCATGGGTCGGCGGGTCGGCCAGCGCCCGGCGATCCAGATCGGCATGCGGGGACGCTGCACCGGGGTGGGCAGCATCGTGACGTCGTGGACCTGGTAGTGCTGGCCGAGATGGGTGACCGGTTCTCCCGACCAGTAGCGGTCCAGCAGTTCCAGCCCTTCGTCGAGGCGTTCGGCGAGCACCCGCTGATCGGTGGACTCGCCGAAGCTGCCGTACTCGTCCTCGATCGGTCCGCCCAGTCCGGCCGCGAAGATCACGCGCCCGCCGCTGAGGTTGTCCAGCGTGGCTGTCTGGCGGGCCAGTTGGTGCGGCCGTCGTCGGGCGACCGGGGTGACGAGCGCTCCGAGTTTGATCCCCGTGGTGGCCAGCGCCGCTGCCGTCAGCAGCATCCACGGATCACCGAAGGTCTTCTTGGTCGGCTTGCGCCAGACCACGTGGTCCCAGATGAACAAGGCGTCCCATCCTGCTTCCTCTGTCGCTGCAGCAACGGATGCCACGTTCTTCGCATCGGCGAAATCGCCGAAGTTCGGGATGTTGATCGAGAAGCGCATGCAGGTATCGTGCGCCGCGCCGAGGGGCCGAGCAATCTGTTAAACCGGTTGGAACCGACCTGCTCGTGGTTGGCGATGCACGAACTGTCTATAGTGGACATGCGGTGTTCCCGGGCGGCGACAGTTCCTCGTCAGGTGCATCCAGCCGTCCCCTGCTCCGAGGCACTGCCGCCAGGTGAGCGGCTCAGTTCGTGCTGATCGTTTGATTGATCCAGTCCTGGTGCGGGGCGATTGCGGTGTAGATGGCGAAGCCTCCGTCACCGCACGTGCCGATGGGGCCTCGGCTGGTGACCGCCACTACCGAACCGTCGACGGTGGCCGGGGTGCCGGAGTCGCCGTGGCAGGCGGTGTCGGTGGTTGAGACCTTCACGCAGAGCTCGTTGGCGGGTCCGCACTGGCCCAGGACCTCGGTGTCGAGTTGCTTGAGCAGTCGTGGCGAAGTCGGGTTCGTGGTGCTGTCCATTCCCCAACCCAGCAGTCGGATCGGGCCACCAGCGGGCATCGGCCCGGTACGCATCGGTGCGGCGGTTGCGGGGGTGGCGAGCTTGACCAGACCGATGTCGCCCGCCGCCGGGTGGAAGGTGGCCTGGACGGCGATCAATTCGCCGCCGGTCGTGCGGTCGTTGGACCCGATTCGCACCTCGGTGCCCGGTTCGGCTCCAGACAAGCAGTGGCCAGCGGTGACCACCCATTGCGGCGCGATCAGCCCGCCGCCGCAGCCGTGGCCGTTGTCCCGGTGGCCGAGGTCGACGATCCAGGAGTACGAGTCGGGCGCGGTCTGACCGCCGATGATCGCCGACGCGGGAGCCGCGGTGAGTCCCAGGGCGGCACAGGCGGCGAGCAGTGGCATCACTAGCTTTCGCATTCGCATGTTTCTCCTAGCGTGGAAACGAATGCGGCGATGGTATGTACCTCATCCGCCATGCCGGAACGTGCTGCGGGCTCGCAAAGGCTGTACTTTCGGCCGATCAAAATGGCCTTGTGGCGGATGGTACGAGGCCGTCCCCCACCTCGCAGCGGCGAGCCGTGCTCACGGAGAACCGGTCGCCTGCGGCGAGCCCTACGTTCGTCGACGAGCCGGGCGGGCTGGTGTCGTGGTCAGCGTGAACCCCACTGGCCCCGGTCTGCCGCGTTCGGGAGGTAGTTGACCTCGAATCCGTGCTTCTTGCCCCAATTCCTTCCGGCGCGTTCGAGTTCTGCTGCACCGCTGTTGAGGTAGTCTTCCGCGATCTTCTTGGTCCCGTACTGGTCGAGCATCTTCTCCAGTTGTGCCAGGGAATCCGGTCTGCCGATCTTGATCGCGGACTTCAGGACCGCACGTGCATCGCCCTGCTCTGCGGCCCTGGCCAGTGCGAGGGAGTACACGCTCGGTTCGTGCGCGCGCAGCGAGTCGGAGAGTTCTCCGGCGGCGACGGGGTCGGTCCAGGTGCGTTGACTTCCGCTGGGCTGGCCGAAGTCGGAGAGGTCCAACTGCATCGGGTTCCAGCTGTGTCGGTGGTTGACCAGGCTGGCCAGTTCGAGCAGTTGTGATTCGGCCAGTTGCACGTCGGCCCCCATCGCTGGCGCGACGTCGAACTGTCCGGCGTTGGAACCGATGTGCGGTCGGGTCATGTGGGTGGGCGGTTCGACGACGTGGTCGACGAAGCCGTACTCGCGGGCTTCCGCCGAGCTGAACGAACGGCCGGAGCGCAGATCGTCGAGGATCTGCTCGGGAGTTCGTCCGGTGTGCTCGGCGATCATCCCGACCATTTCCTGCTGCACCCTGGCGGTGTCACCTGGCCCGGATATCGGGCGCAGCATGATCTGGGCGTTCGGCAGGGCGTGGCGCTTGGCCTTCGTACCGGCCGAGAGGATGAACTGCCCCATCCCGGCGGCCAGGCCCGTCGCGTAGGTCGCGACATCGCACGAGACCAGGGCCATCGTGTCGGTGATGGCCAGTCCGGCGGAGACCGAGCCGCCCTCGGAGTTGATCAGGAGCACGATGTCGGTCGTCGGATCATCCGCCGCCAGCAGCAGCATCTGCGCGACGATCCGGTTGGCCAAATCGTCGTCGACGTCTTGGTCGAGCACGATGGTTCGACGCTGCAACAGCTGGTCTCGATCGTGTTCGGTCAATGGCAGTTGCTCGGTGCGGTCGGGGATTTCCGAGGGATCAGTCATCGCGGTCTGCGCTCCGGTGCGTGCGGCGGTGCCTTGTCGATCGTGTCAGGAGCGCGAGTGCCGCTGCCGTGCTTGACGATCAAGCGCAGGTGGCCGGTTTCCCGGGGTGAAAACGCGCTGAGCGCTTTTGATCACTGTCATCGCCGCCAGCCACGAACTCTGCCAGGTGCTGTCGTTGTCGTTCGGCGCCCGCACAGCGGCAAGGGTAGACACCGCAACAGCAACTCCGCACGATCGAGCCTCGACCGTCGCGGATCCAGCCGACCAGGTCGGCAGTTCGGCTCAGGGAAGCCGGTTGCCAGCCACGTCGTACGCGGCGATGTCGGTGAACCGCTCAGCGGATGGTTCCCCCGGCACGTCGAACCAGAAGATCACCACCCGGGGATCTTGGCTCCACGCGACCTGTTTCGCCTGCACGAGGCGTCCGTCCAACTTGGCGATGATCCTCGTTGCGGGACCCACGCAGTAGCCGAAGGGCGGCAGGTACTCGTCAGGCGAGGATTGCTTGCCGGTGTAGAGCTGGAGACCCGACGGCCGGTCCAACTGCACGTAGTCGACCACCGTCGACTGGACGATCCGACCGTCCGCCGCGCGGTGACCGGATGCGATCGAGGCACTGGGAAACGGCAGCTTCTTGGGCATATCCACCAGTTGCAGGTAGAAGACGAGTTCACCCTCGGCGTCGTGGATTCCGGTGGAGATGACGTCACCAACCGGAGGCGCGGACGCGGCGATGATCGGCGGCACCCCCGGCTGCCTGAGCAAGCCCACCCCGAACACTGCGAACAACACGGCCACCACGAGGCCGACTACGCCGCTGCTGATCAATATCCGGCGACGCCGCCTGATGCTTGCTCCTGCGACCATGATCCGCTCGACGTCGAGATCACCGAGGTCTTCGGCTGGAGGTTCGCGCAACGCGGCGCGCAGCGCGTCGAGTTCGGTCATGGTTGTTCTCCACCGATCAAGGGCTCTGCGGCGACTGGAGTCAGGGCGGTCCGCAACTTGGCCAGGGCTCGGGACGAGGTGCTTTTCACCGTGCCGAGGGAAATGCGGAGTTCGGCGGCGACGTCGGTCTCCGGCAGGTCGAAGAAGTACCGCAGCACGATGATGCCGCGTTCGCGTGCGGTCAGCTGGTCCAGCGCGCGCATCAGCCAGTCCTGCCTGGTGACGCGGTCGGCAACGTCCGCATCTACGGGCGACTCCGGAACGTTGTCGGTGGCCTTCTCCTGGATCGGCCGTCGCCACCCGTCGATGACGTGGTTGGTCAGCACGGCCCTCGCGTAGGCGTACGCGTCTTGCTCGCGCACCCGAGTCCAGGCCGCGTAGGTACGAGCGAGCGCTGTCTGCGCCGCGTCTTCGGCCTGGTGGCGGTTGCCGGTCAGCAGGAAGGCGGCGTGCAGCAGCCGCGCCGAACTTGCCCGCACGAATTCGACGAACTGCTCGTCACCCTTGGCCATGGGTCCTCACATCGTCTCTGACGGATGGCGGTGGCGAAAAGTTGAGGCTGTCCCCCGACAACTTTTCGACCGCGTAGCCCGTACTCCCACTCGAAGGTCCACGAACGGGAGGCGATCCGATGCGCGGAACCAAAATCGTGCCCGGCCTGCTGATCAGCGTGCTGCTCGCCGCGTGTTCGGCGCAGGAAGACAGACAGCCCGTTCCGGCGGAGAATCCGCCCCCGTTGGCGAGCCCAGCTCCACCGCCCCAGCCGAAGCCGCCGTGCGGCGCTGAAGCAGCCGCATGCGTCAGCCTTTCCGCTGGGATGGCGTGGTTGCAGCGCGGCGGCGTGGTGATCGCCGGGCCGGTCCCGATGATGCCGGGCAAACCGAGTGAACCGACACCGGTCGGTGTCTTCCAGGTCGAGTGGAAGGACGAGGAACACCACAGCAGCGAGTTCGACATCCCGATGCCGAACTCGGTGTTCTTCGCGCCGGGCGGGATCGCCTTCCACGCCGGGCCCCTCGACGTTCCATCGCACGGCTGCATCCACCTCTCCGAGCCGGATTCGAAGCGCTTCTTCGACGAGTTGGCGGTGGGTGACGTCGTGGTGGGGGGTGGGTGGGGGGGGGGGGGGGGGCCCCCCCCCCCCCCCCCCCACGACCCGGTAGCTATCGAAGCGCCGCTGGGAATCAGGATCTCAGACGATCTGGCGCGTTCGGCGCTCACTGCTCACTCTGATGGGCTAACAAATGCTACGCAAAGTAGTGCAGTAGCGTCCTTCTCGCCCGTTACGACGGGATAGCAACGCGTTGCCGACCGCAATCTTCGAGCGCCGCAGATTCAACGAGCGCATTCCCCACCGGGAGAGGCTTTTCCGGCGCGTGGTGCGGATTCTCGCGAGTCGCGAACCGCACGATGCGAAACGGATCTGCGGCGCTTTCGCAGCACGATGCCGGTGTTGTGACCGCCCCTCGAAATCCTTTGCTGCCTGGAGGAACAGTGTTGACCAAACTAGCTCGTCGCGTTCTGCTCGCATCCGCCCTGATCGTCGGAACCTCCCTCGCGCCTGCTGCGGTGGCATCGGCGACCACGGACAGCGCGGGCCCCAGCGTTCTCCGACTGTCCCTCAGCGCGAGGGCGATGGCACCCAGCACCGCGGTGTTGCAATGCCACCCCGCAGGGGGAACGCACAAGCACGCGGCGGAAGCGTGCGCGCTTCTCGAAGAGGCCAACGGAAACCTCAACGTGGTGGACGCGAACCCGACGAGGGCCTGCACCATGGAGTACAACCCGATCAAGGTGACGGCCGTGGGCCGCTGGAACGGATCGGAAGTCCGCTTCGAGCAAGAATTCCCGAACCCCTGCACCCTGACGTCCAAGACGGGCGTGGTCTTCGACCTCTGATCCCAGCGATGTCGGGGTAGCCGTCGATACTTCGCGACATGACCGCGCGAAGTTCGACGGAAGTCCGGCAATGGGTGTCCGGCGCGACTGTCCCGGACGATTTCCGTCGAGCTCTGACGGACTGCTGGGTGGCGGTAACCAATGCTGGCGGGGCGGCGGGGTTCCCGTTCCCGCCGGTCTCGGTACGCGAAGTGCGTCCGGCGGTGGACAACCTGGTCGCTGAGCTGCACCCCGACCAGTGCCGGTTGCTCACCGCCCAGGACGCCCGCGGCCTCCTGGGCTGGCTGGTCCTACGCCGCAACCCGAACCCGTTGATCGCGCACTGGGCCTCGGTGCACCACGTCCAGAGCCATCCGAACTACCGCGGCGAGGGCGTGGGCACCAGCCTGATGGCGATGGCCTGCCAAGTCGCGAAAGAAGAACTCGGCCTGGAACACCTGCACCTAGCGGTCCGGGGCGGAATGGACCTGGAGTCCTTCTACGCCCGCCTGGGCTGGCAAGAGGTAGGCCGCTGGCCAAAAGCCCTACGCCTCGCCCCGAACGACGACCGGGACGAAGTCCTGATGCACCTGCAACTCTCGTGATCAACTGGCCGAATATGTGCGGTTCGCAGCCGATTTCGACGTACAGCTCGGTGTGGTCGGGCGCTCTTGACCTCTACTGCGGTGGAGGTTTCATCCTGGTAGCCGCGAAGGGAAGGGGCTCATCTCGATGATCGATCCAACCGCCCACATCCGCATCGCGCGGCCGTCCAAGGACCTGGCCGCAGCGGAGCAGTTCTACGTCGCAGGACTCGGTCTGGAAGTGCTCTTCCGGGCAAGTGGTGGTCGCCCCGGCGAACACGACCTGCTCATGCTGGGCTGGCGGAATGCGTCATGGCACCTCGAACTGGTCGCCGGTGACGAGGCGGTGCCGCCGCAGCCGAGCCAGGAGGACCTGCTGGTCATCTACCTGGCTGGTCCTGTCGACCAAGTCCTGGTCGACAGGCTGGTTGCGGCTGGCGGCCGACAGCTGTCGCAGAGCGAGTACTGGGACCGCTGGGGTGTGACGGTGGCCGACCCCGACGGCTATCGCCTCGTCCTGTCCACCCGCTCCTGGTCAAACGCCGAATGACCCAGTGCCGCCCGGAGCTTTCCAACCAACCGTCCCCATTTTGTTGGGGGAGACTGTGCTGCCACTAGCCAACACATTGCTGGTTCGGCCCTTGGCGAGCGACGGAGCGAAGACGATCAATCACTAGAAGGCCCGTAGCTACCGTCTTGCCATGACCACGCACCCCGAACCCGCACTGCTCCGGGCAGCCGCCGGTGCCCTCATCCAAGACGCCGCTGGACGAGTACTGCTCGTCCATCCGTTGGAGCGAGAGTGCTGGGAGATACCAGGCGGCGTCGTGGAGCGGGATGAGTCGCCACCCGAAGCAGCCGAACGCGAACTACTCGAAGAGCTCGGCCTAGCTCTGCGCGTCGGACGTCTCCTGGTAGTGGACTACGTGTCGCCTCGCGACGGCCACGACGGCCTGCTGAACTTCGTCTTCGAAGGCCCACAGCTCAACGAAGAGGCCGAGTTCGTCCTACCTCCCGAAGAACTGGACCAAGCCTGCTGGGTCCGGCCAACGGAACTCGACAACTACCTGATCCCCCGCATGGCCGCCCGAATCCGAGTCAGCCTCGAAGCCCGCCACCAAAAGACCGCCCACTACCTCAACTCGGGCACCACCACCGACGAGCGTTGACCCCGTACAAAGCCCAACGCCCGCAACACTTCGACGGCTTATCCCCAGCGACATCCGACGTTCCTGGTCGTCAGTGGTCCATCGAGCGGCAGCCCACAGGGAGCGTGTTTTCGGCGCGAAGTCGCCGGGTCAGCCGGGTTTCTTGCTGTTTTGGGCGTGCTCTTGGCCGGTCTGCTGACTCTGGGCGGCGATCCGTTGCAGGGCTTCGACATGGGCTTGCAGCGCACGCCGCCCAGATTCGGTGAGGTTCAGCCACGTCCGGGGTCGTTTGCCCACGTAGCCTTTTTTGACCTCGACATAGCCTTGCTTGTTCAGATTGGTGACCTGTTTGGACAGTGCCGAGTCGGACATGGTCACCGCGTCCCGTACCCAGCCGAACTCGGCCCAGTGGGTGGCTGCCAGCAGCGACACGATGGACAAGCGGGTCGGGTCCAACAGCAGTGGGTCCACGCCAGTGTTGTCCATTGCTCACCTAGCTTTCGTCGCGGGACCACTGCGGGCCAGGGAATTCATGCCGGTTTGCAGTTTGCCGCCGAAGAAAATCAGCGCGATCCCCAGTACGGCGCCCAGGATCGTGTGCCAGTAGGGCACGCCAGCAAGCGGGTGCAGGCCCAGGAGAGGAACCAGGATTCCGATCAGCATCGCCACGACCAGCACCGTCATCGCGGGGATTCTGAACCTCAGCGAGATCGCTTCCCGTCGTACCCGAGTGGGCTGGCCGAGTATGGCTGCTCCCCATCGGGTGCGGCCCAACCAGGTGTGGCCCACGGCGAGTACTGCGACGATCATGACTGCTATTGCCGCGGCGTCGGTGCCGAGGAAGTCTTGAGCCGCGAGCATGGCGAAGATCGCCAAGCCGAAGACGATGTCGACCCAGCGCGACCGTCGCGTGGAGTCGACTGCCTGGTCCTTGCGTTCGTTGACTTCTTGCAGCGCACGCGCGGCTTCGCTGGGAGTGGGGCTGTCCACCATCGTTCTCTCCTCCAAGTCCTTTCCTGCGGTGAATCACTTGCCTAAGAGGAAAGTACCTCGGTACTTGCCTGTCCGGCAAGTACTTTCCTCGGAGAGGTACGAGGCTGTGGAGCCGCAGGCCGCTCGCGTCGAACCCGCTACCGGACGACCTTCGCCAAACCCCCCAGGTACGTCCGGACAGGGTGCGCTGCTGTTCTCCGGGATCAAGGGCAACGCGTTGTGGACGACGGCCTGGCGGTAAGGGCGGGTTGATCGCGACGCGTCGGACACCCCGGGAAACCGCCCCTGACCTGCGTGGTGAGGGTGCCCGCGGCGTTCATTGTTAGCCCGCTACACGATCACAAGCGGAGACCCCACTCCCAAACAACGTTGTTCGCCGAGCAAATTAGACTGGCGGCGAGGTGAGATAATGTTGTGTTGGGGGCAGCGGAGAATTGCTCGATTAGTTCCACGTCGTCCGATTTATGCGGCGGTTGTGTTGGGAATGGTGGTCGGGCTGGGCGCGTGCGGCGCACCCGAAGGAACGAGAACGGCGACCACACCGCCCATACCTGCCCCAACGGTGGATGTCACACCGGGTGGCGGGGACGAGGTCAACCCAACTACGCCGGTCGTGGTGTCGGTGCGCGACGGCAACCTCGCGTCGGTCACCGTGACGAACCCGTCGGGTCAGCAGGTGCAGGGTGCGATGGCCGACGACCGGCTCAGCTGGCGCACCACCGAGGTCCTCGGCTACGACCGGAACTACGAGATCACCGCCACCGCGACCGGCACCGGCGGAAAGTCCACCACGCAGCACAGCACGATCCACACCCTCGCCCCGAAGGCACAGGCGTACCCCAGTCTCATTCCGGCGCCGAAACCGGGCGTCGACGTCGGTGTCGGTCAGCCGATCGTCGTCCGGTTCGACCACGCGATCAAAGACCGCGCCGCCGCCGAGAAGGGTCTCCAAGTCACCGCCACGCCGGACCAACCCGGGAGTTGGTCGTGGATCTCCGACAAGGAGGTGCACTACCGGCCGCAGAACTACTGGAAGCCAGGCACCGACGTTTCAGTCAAGATCAACATCTACGGGGTCGACCTGGGCAACGGTGTGTACGGGCAGACCGACCGCACCCTCGACTTTCACGTGCACGACTCATGGGTGGCCAAGGCCGATGGCAACACCGAACAAATGCAGATCTTCCACAACGACCAGCTGGTGAACACCATGCCGATCAGCATGGGCAAGGACATCACGCCCACGCACGTCGGTACGCACGTGATCTCGGACAAGCAGCAGAAGTACACAATGGACTCCTGCACTTACGGCGTGTGCCCCGGTAACCCGGATTACTACCGGTCGGACGAATTCTTCGCCGAGCGCATCTCCAACGACGGCGAATTCGTCCACGAGAACCCGGCCAGCGTTTCCCAGCAGGGCAACTCGAACGTCTCGCACGGATGCATCAACCTCGATCAGGCCAACGCTGCGTGGTTCTTCCAGACCTTCGGGCTGGGCGATGTCGTCGAAGTCACCAACTCAGGCGGGCCTCCGTTGCCGGTCTGGGACACCTACGGCGACTGGTCGCTGTCCTGGGATGAATGGAAGGCAGGCAGCGCACTGTCTTGAGCGCTACCAGTGGCTCCGCCGATGGCGTAGACGAATGGAAGTTGCGGCGCCGCTCGACCGGTAGGGACGTTGCGGTCATGAGGTCACGTCGCCGGTGATGATGGCGCTGAAGGTGAGACGGACGGAGAAGTAGAGCTTCTTGGCCGCGGTGATGTGCCGCATCCCGGGAACGCGTCCGGCAAGGCAGTCAGTGCGTTCAACCCTGCTGACGGAGACCGGGTCTGTCGTTTGCATGGTTTTCGCGATGCTCAGCATGCTTGCAGCGCTGATCACGGCCATCGTCGCAATGATCGCGACCTCGCACAAACCGCTGCCCCGTCAGGGGAGGCGTCCAGTCCTGCCGCAGGTCCAGGTCCCGTGCCTGCGCAGCCACGGCCCTCGCCGGGTGAGCAAGAGTCCGAGCCGCCTGCGCCTGTTTGATCTCTACCGTCACAGGCTCAGCCTCCGAAGTCGCGCGCGGCTTCACTGGTGGCCCGTCCGCTAATGGCTCGTGTGTGGCCCGACCGAACCGCTGGAGATCAGAAGGGCTCCTTTCCAAGATTGGAGAGGAGCCCTTCTGACGTGCTGAAACTCTGTTGGAGCGGATGACGGGAATCGAACCCGCGTTCTCAGCTTGGGAAGCTGATGTTCTACCATTGAACTACATCCGCACTGCCTTTTCGGCCCGGTCAGCCTAGCACGGTGGGGCTCGATGATCGTTTGCGGGTTGGCTATACGCTGTTCTTGTGCTGCTTAGTGACCGGGACCTGCGCAAAGAGCTCGATGCTGGCCGTCTTCAACTGGATCCTTTCGACGTTGCCATGATCCAGCCTTCGAGCATCGACGTTCGGTTGGACCGTTTCTTCCGGGTTTTCGACAACACCCGGTACACGCACATCGATCCTTCCAAGCAGCAGGACGAGCTGACTTCGCTGCGGGAGACGCCCGACGATGATCCGTTCGTGCTGCATCCCGGCGAGTTCGTGCTCGGGTCGACCTTCGAGTCCGTTCGGTTGCCGGACGACCTCGCCGGTCGGTTGGAGGGGAAATCGTCGCTGGGACGGCTGGGGTTGTTGACGCATTCCACCGCCGGGTTCATCGATCCCGGGTTCACCGGTCACATCACCCTGGAACTGTCCAATGTGGCCAATCTGCCGATCACGTTGTGGCCGGGGATGAAGATCGGGCAGCTGTGCTTGTTCCGGTTGTCCAGTCCGGCTGACTTTCCCTACGGCTCGAAGGAAGCCGGGTCGCGGTACCAGGGGCAGCGCGGGCCGACGCCGTCGCGTGCGTACTTGAACTTCAAGCGCACCGAGACCCGCCGATAACATCCAGTAGTTGCCCGGTGACTCAAAACTGCTGGTAGTGAGTAGTCTCACTGGTTCGATTGCGTCAGATGTGACGGTGAGTTATTTCACCCTGAATCGAGTAAGCAAGTCGGGGGTCAAGAATTTACGATCCCCACGCCCGGCGTTCTGGAACGATCCCGCAACGGGGCGGATCGGCGAGCGGGCAGCAGGAGTACTCGATGTCCGCAATGCAGCAGTCGCGTGCCTCGGGAGCTGCCACCGAGCACCTCGGGCACGTCGTGATGATCGCCGGGGCAGCGGCCCTCGGTGGTTTCCTCTTCGGCTACGACACCTCTGTGATCAACGGCGCGGTGGACGCCATCCAGGAGCACTTCCACGTCGGTCCGGCGTTGACCGGCTTGACGGTTTCCTCGGCGCTGCTGGGGTCCGCGGTGGGTGCCGGAGTCGCCGGTGGGTTGGCCGACCGGATCGGTCGGATCCGGGTGATGCAGCTGGCCGCCGTGCTGTTCATCGTCAGCGCCGCCGCTTCGGCCGTGCCGTTCGCGATCTGGGATCTCGCGATCTGGCGGGTCGTCGGCGGTGTCGCCATCGGGATCGCGTCGGTGATCGCGCCCGCCTACATCGCCGAGGTCGCACCGGCCGCGTATCGCGGGCGGTTGGGGTCGTTGCAGCAGTTGGCGATCGTGCTCGGGATCGCGGTGTCGCAGCTGGTCAACTACGCCTTGGCGGAGGTCGCGGGCGGTAGTGCTTCGGGCATGCTCGGGCCGTTGCAGGCGTGGCAGTGGATGCTCGGCGTGGCCGCCATCCCAGCGGTGATCTACCTGGTGGTGGCCTCGACGATCCCGGAATCGCCGCGCTACCTGGTGGCCGTGGGCAAGCTCGACCGGGCGCGCGCGATCCTGGCGCAGGTCGATCCCGCTGACCCGGACGCGAAGATCGCCGAGATCCAGGACGCGCTCGGTGGTGAGCGCAAGTCGCGGTTGAGCGATCTGCGCGGCCGGTTCGGGGTGTTGCCGATCGTGTGGGTCGGGATGGCCATCGCGGCGTTGCAGCAGTTCGTCGGGATCAACGTGATCTTCTACTACTCGTCGTCGCTGTGGCACTCGGTGGGCATCGACGAGAGCAGTTCGCTGCTGTTGAGCCTGTTCACCTCGATCGTGAACATCATTGGCACGTTCGTGGCGATCGCGTTGGTCGACAAGATCGGCCGCAAGCCGCTGCTGGTGGTCGGTTCGATCGGGATGGCCGTATCGCTGGCCGTCACCGGCTGGGCGTTCAGCTTCGCCCAGGTCGTCGGCGACGAGGCGCAGCTGCCGCCGCAGTGGGGTGCGGTGGCGTTGGTGTCGGCGAGTGCTTTCGTGCTGTTCTTCGCTGCCTCGTGGGGCGTGGTGATGTGGGTGCTGCTGGGCGAGATGTTCCCGGTGCGCATCCGGGCCGCCGCGTTGGCGGTAGGTACCGCGACCAACTGGATCGCGAACTGGCTCGTGACGGTGAGCTTCCCGAGCCTGCGGGACTGGAACCTGCCCGTGACGTACTTCGGCTATGCCGCGTTCGCGTTGCTCTCGTTGGTGTTCGTGCTGCGGTACCTGACCGAGACCAAGGGGCGTTCGCTGGAGGAGATGGGCCGCTGACCTGCTCTTTTGTCCGAGGGGTGTCTCCGAGTGGGACGCCCCTCGAACTTTTTTCCGCGGATCGGGAACATCGGCGAAGCCTTGCGCGTATTAAGTACCGTACAACGTACGAACAAGGGAGCGTGCATGGCCTCTCGCGACATCACACCGTTCCGCCTCGACATCCCGCAGCACGACCTCGACGACCTCCAGCAGCGGTTGACACGGACCCGCTGGGCCGATGAAGTGCCGGGGCTCGGGTGGACCTACGGTCCGCCGCTGGGCTACCTGCGGGAGCTCGTCGAGTACTGGCGCAGCGCGTACGACTGGCGGGCCCAGGAGGCGCGGCTGAACGAATTCCCGCAGTACACCACCGAAATCGATGGGGCGGACGTCCACTTCCTGCACGTCCGCTCGTCGCGGCCGGACGCGCTGCCGCTGATCCTCACGCACGGCTGGCCCAGTTCGATCGCCGAGTACCTGGACGTCATCCGGCCGCTGACCGAGCCCGACGGCCCGGACCAGGCGTTCCACCTGGTGATCCCGTCGTTGCCGGGTTACGGACTGTCCGGACCGACCCGCTCGGTCGGTTGGGGCGCCAACCGGATCGCGCGGGCCTGGCAGGAGTTGATGGGTCGGCTCGGGTACGAGCGCTACGGCGCGCAGGGCGGCGACTGGGGCACCTGGATCTCCCGCGAGCTGGCGATCCTCGCACCGGAGAACGTGATCGGCTTGCACACCAACGGGATGATCACGTTCCCCTCCGGTGATGCCGACGAGATGGCCGAGCTCACCGAAGCCGACTACGCGCGGATGGGGGCGTGGCAGCGCTACACCGACGAGCTCTACGGCTACAAGCTGATCCAGTCCACCAAGCCGCAAGCATTGGCGTATCCGCTGGCGGACTCGCCGGTCGGATTGTTGGGGTGGATCGTCGGCGTGCTCAAGGAGTGGACGGACTGCGAGAACAGCCCGGAGGAGGCGATCGACCGCGACCGGATCCTCACCACGGTGATGCTGTACTGGCTGACCAACACGGCCGGTTCGGCGGCTCGGTCCTTTGTGGAGACTCCTGACAACGCTGAGAAAGCGGCGGAGGAAGGGGTGATCGACCAGTTGGTCAACGGCACCGTGCCGCACGGTGTCGCGGTGTTCCCCAAGGACATCCTCGCGCCGGTGCGCCGATTCGCCGAGCGCATCAACAACATCGTGCGCTGGACGGAGTACGACCGGGGCGGAACCTTCGCCGCGGCGGAGGAACCGGATCTGTTCGTCACGGACGTCCGGGAGTTCTTCGCGGGCCTCCACAAGTGATTCGTTGCGGTGAGGGGCACCCGTGACCAAGTAACTGGGGCACGGGTGCCCCTCACCGCGACACGATCGGTTCGATCACACCCAGAGCAGGGTGAGGTTGAAGAGGGAGCCGAAGCGGGATTCGGCGCTCGCGGCCGTGTCGAAGACCGCGAACTGGTTCCGGTGGTCCTCCCGCCAGTACATGATCGCGCGGTCCGGGAGTTGCATGCCCCAGATGTGGACACGGGTCGGGTCGGGCTCGCCGGTCTCGGTTTTCTCGGCCAGGCCGAAGAGTTTCGGTGTCATGACGGACCCTCCTGGAGTTGGGCGTTCCCGTGTTCGGGTGTGGTGACCAGCGTCCACGCGGGAATCCAAGATCGGGATCACCGGATGCGGGAATCCCGATCCCGGACTCCCGCTGGGATCATGGATCGATCAGGATCCGGTCGGGGAGGTCCCGGTGACACGCACCAGCCCAACGTTCCGCCGTCGCCGACTCGCGCGCAGAATTCGGCAGCTGCGCGAAGAAGCCGGGCTCACCCAGGAGAAGGCCGCGGCGGGCCTGGACATGTCGACGAGTGCCTTGAGCCGCAAGGAAACCGGCGAGGTGGCGACATCGGTGCACGAGGTCCGCTCGATGATGGACCTCTACGACACCTACGACCCAGACCTCCTCGACCTCGCCCGCGCGGCGCGAGAACGGGGCTGGTGGCGGGCTTACGGCGTGGAGGATCGCGGTTACGTCGACCTGGAAACCGAAGCCCGCACGGTGCGCGAGCTTTCGCTGATGTCTATCCCTGGTTTGCTGCAAACCGAGGGCTACATGCGGGCGATCTTCCAGCGGGATCGGATTCACCGAACGAAGAGACAGGTTGAAAACGACATAGCCGTGCGGTTGATACGACAACGTCGTCTTTCGGACGATGACCATCCAATACAGCTGACAGCTCTGATCGATCAGGCGGCGCTTGAGCGACCTGTTGGTGGCACAGCAGTGATGCGGGAGCAGCTCAACCAGATGCTCGACATGACTGCACAAGTTGCGGTTGCGGTACGTGTGCTGCCCAAGTCGATTGGGTGGCATGCGGGACTTGAGGGAGCCTTTACGTTGCTGGAGTTTCCAGATCCAGCTGACCGTGACGTGCTCTTTGTCGCTCATCCTGCAGGCTCGGTCCATCTAGAAAAAGACCCAGAGGTGCGGGAGGCTAGGCTGTTGTTCGAGCACCTGCTGAAGGAAGCGCTTTCCCCCGAGGCTTCAGGAAAGATGATTGAGCAGGCGGCTCGTGAGCTTTGAAGTCGGCGCGAGCGAGGCGAGACGCGATGTACGCGGTGGAGCTGGCAGATGCCCAGTGGCGCAGGAGTAGCCGCAGCGGTGGGGGCACCGGAAACAACTGCGTCGAAGTCGCCTTCGGTGACGTGCGGTGGCGCAAGAGCAGTCGTAGCGGCGGTGGCAACAACGACGCTTGCGTCGAGGTGGCGTTCGCAGGTCCTGCAGTAGCAGTGCGGGACTCGAAGGATCCCGAGGGCCCCGTCCTGGCGTTTCCGGCTTCGTCTTGGGCCGCGTTCTTGGCTCGGGTTGCCGAGGTCTGAGCCTCTGTCGTTGCAGCGGCCGGGCGGGACTCGTCCGCTGTTTGCGGAGGTCAGGGGTCGTGAGTGCGTAACCGGGCTCCAGCCTGGTTACGCACTCACGACCGCGACCGGCTACCCGCACCGGCGAAGCACACCGAGGCGCGGGTTTCCGCAGCTGTTGTGATCGAATCGTTACTGTACGTGGCTTCCCGGTTGGGCTTGACCGCTTCCGAGGGGCGGGTGGCGCTGGGAAGGGTGGTCCTGGGCGGTGCGGTCAGCGGAGTGGATCTATGGCCGGTAGGTCTGGTTGCGGCGGTCGGAATCGACGCCGGAAACCCGACACAGCAGAGAGGGATTCAGATGAAGCCTTCGAACCTCGTCAAGGCGGCAGCCGCAGCTGGGATCGCCGTGGGCCTGAGTGCGTTCGCCGCACCCGCCGCGTTCGCGGACATCTACTACACCCCAGATGGCGACATCTCGGTCCAGAACACCGACGGGGTTGCCAGCGCGCCCGCCCAGAGCGCTGAGAACGAGCTCGACACCGAGATCGTGAACGCTGTGGAAGACAGCGTCCAGGGCCTCGGGAGCTAGTTCCGGCGGTGACGGGGGCGGGTGCGCGGGACCCGCCCCCGTCGCATGTCCGGACGATCCGCTGCTCCCAGCTCGGGGCGCGGGCTGGTGGGGGGGGGGGGGCACCCCCCCCCCCCCCGGGGTGGGCAAAACCCCCCCAAAAGGTGGTGGGGGGTTTGAGCACAAGGGTGGGGGGCGCGACAAACCCCAGCGGGCGGGGGGGGGCGGGGGGGGGGG
>NZ_JALBWV010000092.1 GCF_022678645.1 Saccharopolyspora soli
TCCGGGCGTCCCCCCCCCCCCCGGGGCCGCCCCCCCCCCCCCCCCCCGGGCGCGCCCCCCGCGGGGGGGGGGGGCCCCCCCACTCCGGTGGCCTCAGCCGCCGAAAGTCGAATCCGAGATGGTGGCCGGGTTTCCGGGGCCGCACTCGGGGCCGACGGCTAAAAGTCGGAACTTGCCGAGACCGCCGCCAGGCAGGACCAGCAGTTGGGCCGGTCGCCCGTTGAGCGTGATCTCCCGCGCTCCGAGTGGTTTGCCGCCGTTGATGCCGTTGGCCTGCAGACAGCCGATGAGCCGCTGCGGATCGGCCAGCGCACTGCTGTACTGCTCGGCCTTGAGCAGTTCGCCGAGTTGTTCGCCGGTGATCCGCACCTGTTCGCCCTGCAGCGCCAGCGGCGGGGCAGTTCCGATCGTGGGGCCCGGCTGGGCTTGGTTGCTGCTGGGCTGCGTGCTGGGCAGTACCGAGAAGACCACAGCGGCCGCGGCGGCTGCCACCCCGACCAGGCCAGCTCCCAGCGTGACGCGCCGTCGACGGCGTCGCTTGGCGGCCGCGAAGTCGATCACCTGGCCGCCCTGCGCGGCGGGCGGTGCGGTTGGTGCGGATGCGTCGCTCTGCTGCTGGGCCCAGGCGCGGACCTCGTTCTCCAGAGCGGCATCGATGCGGGCCGAAACGTCGTCGGGGATCGTCAACGGCGGCAGCGCTGCGAGATCCGAACTGGTGGCGTCCAACGCCGCCAGGATCTCCCTGGCCTCCGGGTCGTCCTGGACCTGGACTCGCAGTTGATCAGCGGTCTGCTGGTCCAACACCCCCGCGTGGAGATCGGCCAGCAGGTCCAGGGACCACGGTGGCCCCTGCGGCGCCCCCGTGCGCCGTTGTTCACCACTCATCGTCCCTCCCGTCGACGCATGGCCATCGCGTCATCTGGGACGTTCGCATCTGCACTTGGGTTCCGCAGGTGTCCCAGAAGTTTGGCTAGTTTGGACCGACCACGCGCACATCGGCTCTTGACCGTCCCCTCGGCGACGCCCAAGATCACCGAGGTTTCGGCTACGGAGTATCCCTGGACGTCCACCAACACGATCGCGGACCGTTGATCTTCGGGGAGTTCGGCGAGCGCGTCCTGGACGGCCATCCGGGTGTCCTGCTCGTCGATGGCGTCGCGGGGCACCGCCGGTTCGGTGGGACCGGTTTCCGGCAGCGGCACGGTCGGCCTGGCCTGGCGGCGACGGATCCGGTCCAGGCAGGCGTTCACCACGATCCGGTGCAACCACGTGGTGACCTGGGATTCGGCGCGGAACGAGGATGCGTTCCGGAAGGCCGAGATCATCGCGTCCTGAAGTGCGTCGGCGGCCTCTTCGTGGTCGCGCATGGTGCGCAGCGCGACCGCCCACAGCCGATCTCGATGTCGGCGGAAGAGCTCGGAGAACGCGTGCGGATCTCCGTTGGTATGCGCCGCGATGAGCTCGGCGTCTGAGCTGACGGGGACAGACACGACTCAGCACTTTACTAATCGTGAGAACCGGCACATCCGCCACACTGACGAGTGGTCCATCAGCCCTGGTCAGCCTTCGTGCAGTAGCGACCGTCAGGCGGCACTGCCGTTGACCGTGACCTCGTTGAGCTGCGAGGAGAAACCGCCGCCGTTGGGCGTCAGTTGGGTGACCAGCACCAGGATCTGCTGGGTCGGCGAGTCGGCCTGCAACTTGATCGAGTTGTCCCCGGGGGTCAGCACAGCAGACCCGATCAGCTTGCTGCCCTCCAGGCTTGGCGCGCCGTTGACCTGCCGGATCTCCACCTTGGTGCCCGCGCTCGGTGAGTTGATCAGGACTTCCCGCAGCACCGCAGCGTGATCGAAGGTCAGCACCGCGCCGGTGCCGTTGCTGATGCCGCCAGGACCGAGCTGCTGCTTGTAGTTGAAAGTGGCCCAATACGTGGTCGGATTGCCGTCGAACAGGTTCGGGATGCGCTGCGGGGCGTCCGGGTCGTTGTTGGTGTTGAACGACGTGCCGCCGGTGATCTTCAGCGGCGTCGCCGCGGCAGGGGTTTGGCCCGGTTGCTGATTGCCGGGTTGGTTGCCGGACTGGTCGATGACGTGGCTGTTGCCGCTGTTGCGGTTGGAGTCGATGAACATGCCGATCACGCCCACCGCGATCCAGCCGATCACCAGCAGGGTGGCCACCGCCAGCACGCCGACGCTGATCATCAGCTTCTTGCGCTTGGCCTGGTCGGGTTTGGGGTCTTCGCGCCGCCACACCTCGTTGCTCTCGGTGGCCTGCTGCGTCACCGCATTGGTGGCATCGAAGGTGGCGTGCTGCTCCAGCACGCGGAGCACGGCGGCGCCGGTTCGGACTCCGCCGGTGGTGCCGGTGGAATCCGGATTGCCCAGCGCGCGCACGGCGACCGTGGACAGCTCCAGCGGCACGGTCGGCCGCAACGTGCGCGGCGCGACCAAGTTCCCGTCCGGGCCGGTCGGCGCGACGGGCAGTCCTTCGGGTGCGTCACCGAGCGCCCACCGCCCGGTCAGCAGCAGGTACAGCGCGGCACCCAGACCGCGCACGTCGTCGGTGGAGGTGGCCTGCGCCATCGGGCCGGGGAAGGCCATCCGGATCTCGCCGTCCGGCGTGACCCGGATCCGCTGCGGGTGGTCGGCGCCGAGCACCAGACCGGCGTGGTGCGCCGCTTCGACCGCGGCGGCCAGCGGTTGCAGCAGCCGGGCCGCGGTACCGGGTGGCAGTGGTCCCTCGGTGACCAGGTCGAGCAGATCGGTGCCGTGGGTCCACTCGGCGATCACGATGCCGAGCACGCCGTTGGGATCGCTGGACGACTGCGTGACGACGTCGAGCACTCGGGCGACGCCGATGTGGTTGAACGTGCTGGCGTGCATCGCGCGTTCCAAGGTCCGCCGCGCGTTGGATGCGGCTTCGGAGTCCGCGCGATCGCCGACCAAGATCGTCAGCGCCACATCGCGACCCAACACGCCGTCCTTGGCCCGCCACAACTGGGCGTTGCAGCGGTTGTCCGAGCCGACCTGGGAAAGCAGCCGGTATCGGCCGTGGTCCAGTACCCGGCCAGGGGTCAGCCCCTGATCGGCCGAACCGTCGTCGCCGCCGGATTCGTCGTGTTCCGCCGCGATCTGCTCGGTGGGTTTGCTGGTCACCTTCCCTCTCCCGCTCCTTCCGGTCCGCCCGGGGCTGCGTGCCACCCCTCTTCCCCCACGGAAGGAGACTTCTTCGTCGAGGGTACGTGACGCAGGAGTCAGCGACGACGCAGCAAACCGGTGAGCCGTCCGATCGCGGGCCGGAGTTCGGCCACACGCAGCACCGACATCAGTCCGAAGATCACCGCGAAGCCGATCAGCGAACCGACGAACAACTGCAGCCATCCCGTTCCGGCACCGGCGTTTCCGGGGATCAGCGCGTCCACGCCCAGGGTGCTCGCCCACGCGAGGAGTCCTCCGAGCACCGAGGCGGTCAACGTTTTCGCCAGCGTGCCAAGGAAACGCCGACTGCCCAGCGGGCCGAGCCGGTGCCGCAGCCAACCTTCACCGACCAGCCAACCCACGATGAAGGTGAGCGAGTTGACGAACGTCAGGCCGAACACCACCTGGTCGGGTTCCACGAGCGCCGGTACCGCGAAGGCCATCAGCACCTTCGCCGCGGTCATCACGACCATGATCAGCGTCGGGGTGCGGGCGTCTTGCAAAGCGTTGAACGTCCGCATCTGCATCATCGTCAGCGCGTAGGGCAGCACGCCGAATGCCGAAACGGCCAACGCGAGGCCGAGCGTGTTGGCCGAAGCGGCCGAACCCTCTTTGATCGCGAACAGCCCCATGGCAAGCGGCACGCCCAGCGCCGTCATGACCGCGCTGATCGGCAGCAGGGTCACTGTGGACAGTCGGTTGCCGAGCGAGAGATCGTCGATCACCTTGCGGTAGTCGCCATCGGCGGCGGCAGCGCTCATCCGCGGCAGGATCGCCGTCATGATCGAGAATCCGATCACGCCGTAGGGCAACTGGAGGAGCATCCAGACGTAGTTGTAGGTCGACCAGGCACCGGCGTCGGCGCCGGTGGCCACCCGGCTGAGAGCGACCAACCCGACCAGGCTGATCGCGACGTACCCGAGGGTCCAGAGCGCGAGCCCGCCGAATTCGGACAGCCGCGAGTCCCAACCCCACCGCCAGTGGAACTGGAAGCCGGTCTTGCGCAGGGCGGGCAGCTGGATCGCCGCCTGGCAGACCACGCCCATGGTCACGCCGACGCCGAGCGTGAGCACGTGCGCGTCGGTCATGGACACCGGGTTCAGCGTCATCTCGCCGGGGAGCAGCACGTAAACGCCGATGGTGGCGATCACGACCAGGTTGTTGACCACCGGCGCCCACGCCGGGGGGCCGAAGATCTGCTTCGACTGCAGGATCGCGCCGACCAGCGCACTGGCGCCGTAGAAGAAGATCTGCGGCAGCAGGAGGTACGCCAGCGCGTTGACCAGCGCCGGGTTCGAGGCATCGGATTCGGTGACGAAGATCCAGGTGAGGATCGGGGTGCAGACCAACGCCAGCAGGGTGCCGATTCCCAGGATCACGGCCGCCAGCGTCGTCAACCGCTGGACGAACCGCTGGCCGCCGTCGGCATCGTGCTTCTGCGCGCGCACCAGCACCGGGACCACGACGCTGGTCAGCACCCCGCCGATGAGCAGTTCGAAAATGCTGTTCGGCAGCGTGTTGGCCACCGTGAACGAGTCGTTGATCGCTCCGAAGCCGACCGCGATGGCCAGCATCAGCTTCCACAGGAAGCCGGTGATCCGGCTGGTCAGGGTGGCGATCGCCATCGAGCCGCTGGCCTTGAGCAGGGACGGTTTGCCCGGCGAGACCGGACGGATCACCTGGGTCTGCTCGGTGGCCTGTTCCGCGGCCTGGTCCATGCCGGGTTCCGGCGGCACCACCGGGATCGGCTGGGTCTCCGCGGCGTGCCAGCCGCGCGGCCGCTTCGGCGGTCCCGAGCGCGGGGGTGCCGGTGGCGGCGGTGCGGCGGCGGGGCGCCGGATCGGCGTCGTCGGGCGCGTCTCGGGCCGTGGTGCGGGCGGCGGCACGGGCTGCTGCCTGGGCGCACCGCCCATCCGCCCGGCATCCCTGTCTCGGTTCACTGCCTCAAATCCTTCGCCCGCCGGAACACCGGGTGCCCGCCCGGTCCTGTCGCTGTAATCGAGTCACACACTCGGGGGTGACCCCGCTCAGGATCTCAGTTCCGGTTCCGATCACGGTCGGTGGTGGCGATCTGCGCGGTGCCGGGCGCATCCGCGTGCGGCGCCCCGTTCGTCGGCGCGGGCGAATCGGTCGATTCCGTCGAGCCGGTCGGCTGGGACGTCGACTCCGCGAGTCGCCGACGCCTGGCCCGTGCTCGCCGGATGATCCGCCGCGCGGACATCAGCACCAGCAACGCGGCGGCGATCGCGGTGAGGATCGGGATCAGCGCGCCGTAGTTGGTGGATTCCAGCTGCAGTCGCTCGGTGGTGCCGAACTGGGTGCCCGTCTCGGTGGTGGCGGTGACGTCGATGGCGAACTTCCCGGCGCCCTGCGCCCTGGTCTGCAGCAGGAACTGCCGTCTTCCGTTGGCCGGAACGGTGGCCGCACCGCCGAAGTCGTACTGCACCTCGACGCCCGGCACCCGCGGGATGCGGAACACGATGCTGACCGTGATCGGCAGGTCGTTGACCACCGTGATCGGGATCGGGCTGTCCGAGGAGAGCCGGGTCTTCAGGCCGGGGAACTCCTCGATCCGGACCTTGCCGAGCACTTCGTCGATCGGGCCGGTTGCCCGGTCGACCCATTCCCGAGCCGCATCCGGGCTGCTGCGCCATGCGCTGGAAACACCGTGCAGCAGCCCGTTGAACAGCGGCGTGGTGACGCGGCCGGGGTCGACCGGGCTGGAGCGTTCCGTTTCGGAGGACCGGTAGAGGTCGCCGACCTTGAAGTTCTGCGCGGCGAGCTGGTCGACGAGCGGTCGCGGGATCTCGGCGGAGCTGGCGTCCACCGGGTAGCTGAGGTCCGCTTCCGGCAGCGTCGCGGGGTCGGGTTCGGGCAGCGGGGTGGGGTCGATGATCCCGGCGTCGGCCAGCTGCCGCATGCCGTCGAGCAGGCTGCGCACGTCGTCCCCGCGCAGGTTCCAGCGGCGCGGTGGCGCCAGCACCGAGGTGGCGCCTGGGACGCTGCCCTGGGTGGCGCGGAAGACCAGCGCGCCGAGCGTGTTCTGCGCGGACAGCAGCCCGTTCTGTTCCGGCGACAGCGCGGTGACCTTCTGCGGCGTGTCGTGCTGCGGGTCGAGCGCGTTGGTCATCAGCGGGTCGATGGGGACGGCGGCCAGGTTGTGGCCCCGGACCCGGACCGGCGACAGCGATCCGGCGGGCAGCTGCAACGACCGGGGCTCCAGCAGCGCGGTGCTGATGCGCGGCAGCTCACCGGCGGCCGGTTCGTCCAGCGCGCCTTCGATCGGCCAGAGCACCGGGCGCGGTTCGACGCCCAGGATTTCCCTGGCCCGCAGCAGGTCGGCGCCGCGCAGCGCACCGTCGATCACGTCGGGCAGCCCGTCGCGGGCGCGGCTGATGGCGACGATGTCCGCGTCGGCGTAGGGCAGCGCGATCACGCAGCGCCCGGCGGTGGCCTCCTGCAGCTTGGTGAGCCACAGGGTGGCGGCCCCAGCACCGGTGCCTTCGACCAGCGAACCGTTGGGCTGGCGCACCTGGTAGCCGCCCCGCATGGCACTCGCGGTGATCAGCAGGTCCGGGTCTATCGCGAAGCACAGCGAGCTGCCCAGCCGCGAACCGGGCCCCGCGCCGTCGATCACCGCCTGCACCAGCTCGTAGAGCCGACCGCCAGGCGCGAGCGAAGCGGACAGCTGGTCGTCGACCAGCACCGCCCGCATGCCCGGAATCGCCTCCCGCTCCAGGCGCGGGTAATCGACCAGCGGCAGGATCAGGCTGGTCTTGGTCGGCTGCGCGGGGCGGGTCGGGGCGGCACCGGGGGTGGCCAGCACCGGCAGCAGGAATTGGGCTTCGGCGATCCGCGCCCGGCCGCCGACGGTCGGCGCGCCGTTGATGTTGATCAGCAGCGGGTAGATGCCGGGTTGGCTGATCTGCAGCGAGTTCGCGCCGGTGAGCGGGATGCGCAGCTCCACGGGGACCTGCTGGCCGGGTGCGAGGTGGTCGGCGACCGCGCTGAAGGAGGGCTCGGTGGCGGTGGCCGGGTCGTCGCGCAGCGCGCGTTGCACGGCCGGTTCGGTGGTGGTCGGGTTGCCGCGCTGGATGCGGGCTTCGATGTTGTTGATCTGTTCGTCGCTGGTGTTGGTCAACCTCCCGGTGACCACGACCTCGCCGGGAGCACCAGGGGTCACCACCGATGGCGTGATCTTGATCACGTCCAGCTGGGTCGGTGTCCCGCCCTGTGCCACCGCGGGCGGCGCCGGGATCGCCGGAACTAGCGCGAACAACACCGCCGCGACCATCGCGACCAGCAGAAACCTCACGCTGGCTCCGTCCCGCTGCCTCGTGCTGGCCGGACCCCGAGCCGTTCGGCCGCGCCGTCCGGTCCACCGCCGCGCAGGCTCAGCGCGCGACGCACCAGCCGACGCTCGTCGGCATAGGCCAGAATTTCGTCCAGCTCACCAAGCGGCACCCAAGCCACCTCGGTGACCTCCACGTCCTCGTCGGAAAGCTCTCCGCCCACCGCATCCAGCAGGAAGTGGTGCACGGTCTTGTGTATGCGCCGGTTGCCCGCGACGAACCAGTAGTCGATCGTGCCGATCGGTGTCACCACCCGGCCGATGATCCCGGTCTCCTCGGCGACCTCGCGCACCGCGGTCTGTTCCGGGGTCTCACCGGCCTCGATGTGTCCCTTCGGCAGCGACCACAGCAGTCGCCCCTTGCGGTCCAGCCTCCCGATGATCGCAGCGAGGCCCGCCGCGCCGTCGACCACCAGTCCCCCAGCGGAGGTTTCGTCGACCGTCCGCAGCCTGCGCCGTCGGCGTCGGTTCCGACGCCCCGGTTGGGCACCGCCGGAGCGGCCGGGCGACGGGGGCATGCCGCTGATGGTAGTGCGATCAGCAGTTTCAGGGGGGAGCTGGTCGGTAGCGCAGCGTGACCGCCAGCCGTCTCCTCGGTTGCGAGAACCGCAGGTCGGGCCTGGTGACGGCGGTGCGGGGCATTGCGGGCCTGCCGGGTTGCGCAGGCCCGCATAGGGGTAATTGGGTGGGCTGAGCAGCCGATACCCTGATGTCCCGTGTCCCCTTCGCAGCACCACGACTCCGCGACGTCCGCCGAGATGCAAGCTCGGGAGCGCCAGGCACAGCGGAATGCCGTCGTGGAGCTGGTGAAAGCCGCTCCGGTAGCCGAGGAGCTCGCGCAGCGCTTCGCCGCGGCGGGCCACCGCCTGTACCTGGTCGGTGGCAGCGTGCGGGACGCGCTGCTGGGCCGGTTGGGCACCGATCTCGACTTCACCACCGAGGCACGTCCGGAGCAGGTCCGCGACCTGCTGACCGGCTGGGCCGAGACGATCTGGGACACCGGCATCCAGTTCGGCACGCTCGGCGCTTACCGGCACGGCACGACCATCGAGATCACCACGTTCCGCGCGGACATCTACGACCGGGTGAGCCGCAACCCGGACGTCGCCTTCGGCGACACCATCGAGGCCGACCTGGTGCGTCGCGACTTCACCGTGAACGCGATGGCCATCGAGCTGCCGAGCCGCTCCTTCATCGACCTGAACGACGGGATGGCCGACCTCCTCCAGCGGCGGCTGGACACCCCGGCGGCCCCGGAGGACTCCTTCGCCGACGATCCGCTGCGGATGCTGCGCGCCGCGCGCTTCGTCTCCCAGCTCGGCTTCACCGCCACGGATCGGGTGGTGCAGGCGATGACCGACATGGCCATCGAGATCACCCGGATCACTCCGGAGCGGGTGCAGGTCGAGCTGTCCAAGCTGCTGTGCGGCGAGTTCCCGCGGCGCGGCGTGGAGCTGCTGGTGGACACCGGGCTGGCCGACCACGTGCTGCCCGAGCTGCCCGCGATGAAGCTGGAGATCGACGAGCACCACCAGCACAAGGACGTCTACCGGCATTCGCTGACCGTGCTGGACCAGGCGATCGACCTGGAACGGGCGGCCGACCCGGAGGCTGCGCCGGATCTGGTGCTGCGGCTCGCGGCGCTGCTGCACGACATCGGCAAGCCAGCCACCCGGCGGTTCGAGTCGGGCGGCGGGGTGAGCTTCCACCACCACGAGGTGGTCGGCGCGAAGATGGTCCGCAAGCGGCTGCGCGCGCTGCGGTACCCGAAGGACGTCATCAACGACGTCGCCGATCTGGTGTTCCTGCACCTGCGGTTCCACGGGTACAGCGAGGGCCAGTGGACCGACTCGGCGGTCCGCCGCTACGTCAACGACGCCGGTCCGCTGCTGGACCGGTTGCACAAGCTGGTGCGGGCGGATTGCACGACCCGCAACAAGCGCAAGGCGACCGCGTTGCAGCGCGCGTACGACGATCTTGAGGAGCGCATCGCGCGGATCGCGGCGGAGGAGGACCTGGCGAAGGTCCGGCCGGACCTGGACGGCAACGAGATCATGCGGCTGCTCGGCGTCGCTCCCGGCCCGGTCGTGGGCCGGGCCTGGAAGCACCTCAAGGAGCTGCGCCTGGACCGCGGGCCGATGTCCCGCGAAGAAGCCACCGAGGAGCTCTTCAGCTGGGCCCGTGACCAGGGCATCGACGTCCCCGAAGCACCGGTGGATCGTTAATAATATTGAGTTGAACGATTCATTAGGACTGCTGAGTGGTGTCGTGGGCCTGGTGGGGATGGCTGCCGCAGGTGGTTTGGTCGGGGTGGGTCCGTGCGCGGGCAACCAGTGAGATCATGCGATGGTGGGATCAGACGCGGACGTGGAACCGGGGACGCTGCTCGTCGCTGCCCCACAGCTGTTGGACCGGAACTTCCGACGGACGGTCGTTTACGTCATCCACCACCGTGCCGAGGGCACCTTGGGCGTTGTGCTGAACCGGCCGAGCGAGGTCGCGGTGCTCGATGTGCTGCCGAAGTGGGGCCAGCACGCGAGCGAACCGCAGTCGTTGTTCGTCGGCGGCCCGGTGGAGCAGCGCACGGCGATCTGCCTGGCCACGCTGCGCGCCGGTGAGGACGTCGGTGCGATCGCTGGCATGGTGGGTGTCCGCGGCCCGGTCGGCTTGGTCGACCTCGACGGTGACCCGGACGACCTGGTGCCCAGGGCCCGCGGCCTGCGCTTCTTCGCCGGGTACGCGGGTTGGGAAACCGGCCAACTGGCTGGCGAGATCGAACGCGGCGACTGGATCGTGGTGCCCGCCCTCCCGGACGACGTGATCGCGGATCCGGGCACGGAACTCTGGGGCCGAGTGCTCCGCCGCCAAGGCCCACCGCTCGCTTTCCTCGCCACCCACCCAGGAGACGTCAAGCTCAACTGACTGCCCGACCGAAAGTGCGGTTCCAGTTATCCACAGATTTTGGGGTTGTCCACAGGGCTGTGGAGAACTGGGTGTGGATCAGAGCCAGCCGTTGCGGCGGAAGGTCGCGTACAGCGCCCAGCAGACGCCGACGATCACCAGGAGCGCCAGCGGGTAGCCGAAGACCCAGTGCAGCTCCGGCATGTATTCGAAGTTCATCCCGTAGATCGCGCCGACGATCGTCGGCACGAGCGCGAGCGCGGCCCACGCGGAGATCTTGCGCATGTCCTCGTTCTGCCACAGCCCGGCGCGCGAGAACTGGGCAGCGAGCACCGAGTTGAGCAGCTCGTCGTAGGACAGGACCTCCCGACCGGCGCGGACCACGTGATCGGCCACGTCGCGGAAGTGGTGCCCGAGCACGCCCCGCGCTCCGCCCTCCGGACTCTTGAACCGGTGGGCGACCGGCAGCAGCGGCTCGACGGCCTCGCGGAACTCCAGCACCTCGCGCTTGAGGGCGTACAGCTCGGCGGTGGGGTCGTCCCGGCCAGCGGCGAAGACGCGCTGCTCCAGCGCGACCAGGTCTTTGGCGAGTTCGGCTGAGACAGCGAGGTAGGCGTCCACGACGGTGTCCGCGAGCAGGTAGACCACGGCCAGCGGTCCGTGGGTGAGGAGGTCCCGCCGGTCGGCGGCTCTGCGGTGCGCCTCGGTGGCCGGATCTTCATCGCCGTGCCGGACCGTGATCAGCACCCGGCCGCTCACCAGCATCACCAGCCCCGAGATGCGGACCGCCGATGTCCCCTCGTGGTAGCCGAGCACCTTGAGGGCGATGAACAGGCACCCCGGATACGGTTCGATCTTGGCGCGCTGGTGCCCCTGCATCGCGTTTTCGACCGCCAGGCGCGGCAGGTCGAGCAGGCGTGCCGCCTCGCGCAGGACGTCGAACCGCTCGGGCGGCACTTCGAGCCAGACGAAGGCGTCCTCCGGCACCTGGCGCAGGGCGTCGAAGATGTCTTCTTCGGCGATCTCCGCCGAGTCGCTGTTGTGGAAGCGGGTGCACCTCAGCATGCCGGTCACGTTGCCACGAGCGCGTCCGGAAGGCGGCGATTGCCGAGACCCGTTTCCCCGGAAAAATCAGTTCTGCTGGATCGCTCCGCAGCAGCCGCCCGCGCAGCCAGCGCATCCGCCGGTGGGCGCCGGTGCGGGCATCGCCTCGGCGGCCCGGTCGCCGATCACGCCGCCGACGGTCATCAACGCGAACGCCCCGATCAGCCCGAGCACAGCGACCATCACGACGCTGAAGGCGGCGGCCAGCATCGGCAGCGAGGCACCGGCGAGCACGGCGACCGCGCCACCGGCCAGCATCGCGGGCCCGGCCGCCCGGTTGGCGAGTTCGAACGCCTCCTCGCTGCGCATGGCAGCGGGAGTGCGGACACCGACGTAGCGGTTGCGGGGCAGCTGGCCCCGCAATCCCCGGAAGCCGAGGAGCAGCAGCGCCGCCCCGCCGAGGACCAAGATCGCGCAGCAGATCACCTGAACAGCGAGCACTCGGACAGCGTAAGCCTCCATCTGGGCGCTACCTGTTGGACACCCTGCTCGGGTGTGCTGTGGCACATGGCGAAAACATCTGTCCCGAGCGGACTGCTGGCGGTCGCGCTGACGGTCGCGGTGGCCGCGCCCGCTGCGGCCGCCACCGACGACGTGCGGCTGGTGGCCGAAACGACGCTGCCGCACGCCATGCAGTTCGACGGCACCACGGTCGGCGGACTGTCCGGTGTGGACTACGACCCGCGCACCGGCGAGTGGCTGCTGATCAGCGACGATCGTTCGGATCAGCAACCGGCGCGGATCTACACCGCGCGACTGCAGGACGACGAGGTGCAGCTGACCGGCACCGTGCCGCTGCTGCGTCCGGACGGCACGACTTACCCGAAGGGCAGCGTGGACCCGGAGGACATCCGGTGGGATCCGTGGACCCGCGACGTTTGGTGGACCAGCGAGGGCGAGCGCAGCGCGCAGCTGATCGACCCGTCGATCCGCAGCGCCGCACCCGACGGCTCGTTCGACGCCGAACTGCCGCTGCCCGAGAACCTGCGGATGGCGCCGGAGACCGGCCCCAAGCAGAACGAGGTGCTGGAAGGACTGACCTTCACCGCCGGGGGCGCTCGGGTGGTCACCGCGATGGAAGGACCGCTGCTCCAGGACGGCGAGTCCCCGACGACCGAGCACGGCGCGCTGTCCCGGATCACCGTGCAGTCCCGGTCCGGTCACGTGCTCGGGCAGTACGCCTACCCGCTGGACCCGGTGTTCGCCGAATCGCCGACCGGCGAGTTCGCCAACAACGGGGTGTCCGCGCTGCTCGCCGACCGCGGCGTCTACCTGGTGATGGAGCGTTCGTTCGTCACCGGCGTCGGCAACTCGATCCGGATCTACCGGGTCGACACCCACGGCGCGACCGATGTGCAGGACGTCCCGTCGCTGCTCGGCGCGGACGTGCGACCGGTGCACAAGGAACTGCTGGTCGACCTCGCCGACCTGGGGCTGAGCAAGATCGACAACGTGGAGGGGATGACCTGGGGGCCGCGACTGCCGGACGGCAGCCGCAGCTTGGTGCTGGTCAGCGACGACAACTTCTCCCCCGAGCAGACCACGCAGATAATCACCCTTGCCGTGCGGTGATCTCGGTTACCCTGAACTCGTGAGTACTCGACTGCTCCTTGCGAGGCCGCGTTGAACGTCCGGTGGTGACGCTTCGACGCGGCAACCCCTCATGCCCTCCCAGGGCCTGGGGGGTTTTCCATTTTCGGCAAGCGGCACACTAGGAGCGCACGAACCGCCGTCCAGGCGAGAGGGCAGGGAAGGACGCGACACGATGAGTGGCCAGGCAGAGGGCTCGACGACCGGGGGTACCGAGGAGGTCCCGCAGTTCCGCTACACCGCGGAAACGGCGACCGAGCTCGAACAGCGTTGGCAGCGTCAGTGGGAGGAGCGCGGCACGTTCCACGCGCCCAACCCGACCGGCTCGCTCTCCGGTGACATCCCGGCGGACAAGCTGTTCGTCCAGGACATGTTCCCGTACCCGTCCGGCTCCGGGCTGCACGTCGGCCACCCGCTGGGCTACATCGGTTCGGACGTCTACGCCCGCTACCACCGGATGCTGGGCCGCAACGTGCTGCACACCATGGGCTTCGACTCCTTCGGACTGCCCGCCGAGCAGTACGCGGTGCAGACCGGGACGCACCCGCGCACCACCACCGAGGCCAACATCCAGCGGTTCCTGGGCCAGATCCGCCGCCTGGGCCTGGGCCACGACGAGCGCCGCCGGATCGCCACCACCGACATCGGGTTCTACCGCTGGACGCAGTGGATCTTCCTGCAGATCTTCAACGCCTGGTACGACCCGGACGCCGCGGGCGGCAAGGGCCGCGCCCGGCCGATCGCCGAACTGGAGGAGCAGTTCGCCACCGGCGAGCGCGCCACCCCGGACGGCCGCCCGTGGGCCGAGCTCACCCGCGCCGAGCGGGCCGAGGTCATCGACACCTACCGGCTGGCGTACCTGTCCGAGGCACCGGTGAACTGGGCGCCCGGCCTGGGCACCGTGGTCGCCAACGAGGAGGTCACCGCGGACGGGCTGACCGAACGCGGCAACTACCCGGTGTTCCGCCGCAACCTGAAGCAGTGGATGATGCGGATCACCGCCTACGCCGACCGACTGGTCGACGACCTGGACCGGCTGGACTGGCCGGAGAAGGTCAAGACCATGCAGCGGAACTGGATCGGCCGCTCGCAGGGCGCCAACGTGCGGTTCTCGCTGGACGGTTCGGCCCACCACATCGAGGTCTTCACCACCCGGCCGGACACCCTGTTCGGCGTCACGTACATGGTGCTGGCACCGGAGCACCCGCTGGTCGACGAGCTGACCGCGACCGAGTGGCCCGGCGACGTCGACGACCGCTGGACCGGTGGCGCGGCGACCCCGGCCGAGGCGGTCGCGCAGTACCGGCGCACCGCGTCGATGAAGTCCGACCTGGACCGCCAGGAGAACAAGGAGAAGACCGGCGTCTTCACCGGGGCCTGGGCGACGAACCCGGTCAACGGCACGAAGATCCCGGTGTTCATCGCCGACTACGTGCTGATGGGCTACGGCACCGGCGCGATCATGGCCGTGCCCGGCCAGGACCAGCGGGACTGGGACTTCGCGACGGTGTTCGGCCTGCCGATCATCCGCACCGTGCAGCCGTCGCCGGGCTTCGACGGCGAGGCGTTCACCGGCGAGGGTCCGGCGATCAACTCCGCTTCCGAGACCACCGGCCTGAGCCTGAACGGCCTGGACGTCGAGGACGCCAAGAAACTGATCATCGCCTGGCTGGAGGAGCACGGCCACGGCCAGGGCACCGTGCAGTACAAGCTGCGCGACTGGCTGTTCGCGCGGCAGCGCTACTGGGGCGAGCCGTTCCCGATCGTCTACGGCGCGGACGGCGTGCCGTTGGCGCTGCCGGAGGACCAGTTGCCCGTCGAGCTGCCCGAAGTAGCGGACTACTCGCCGCGCACCTTCGACCCGGAGGACGCCGACAGCAAGCCGGAGCCGCCGCTGGCCAAGGCCACCGACTGGGCCGAGGTGGAGCTGGACCTGGGCGACGGCCTGAAGCACTACCAGCGGGACACCAACGTGATGCCGCAGTGGGCCGGCTCCTGCTGGTACCAGCTGCGCTACATCGACCCGGACAACGACGAGCGGTTCGTCGACCCGGCCAACGAGCAGTACTGGATGGGCAAGCATCCGGAGCTGCACGGCCCGAGCGATCCGGGCGGCGTGGACCTGTACGTCGGCGGTGTGGAGCACGCGGTGCTGCACCTGCTGTACTCGCGGTTCTGGCACAAGGTGCTGCACGACTTGGGCTACCTGGAGTCGGAGGAACCGTACCGGCGGCTGTACAACCAGGGCTACATCCAGGCGTACGCCTTCACCGACTCGCGCGGTGTTTACGTCCCGGCCGAAGAAGTGGAAGAGCGCGACGGCAAGTACTTCTACGAGGGCGAGGAGGTCAGCCGCGAGTACGGGAAGATGGGCAAGAGCCTGAAGAACTCCGTCTCCCCGGACGAGATGGCCGACGCCTACGGCGTGGACACGCTGCGGCTGTACGAGATGTCGATGGGTCCGCTGGACGCGTCGCGGCCGTGGGTCACCAAGGACGTGGTCGGCTCGCACCGGTTCCTGCAGCGGTTGTGGCGCAACGTGGTCGACGAGCACAGCGGCGAACTGCGGGTGACGGAGCAGCAGCCGGACGTCGAGATGCTGCGGGCGCTGCACAAGACCATCGCCGGGGTCCGGGAGGACTACGCGGAGCTGCGGTTCAACACCGCGGTGGCGAAGCTGATCGAGTTCAACAACCGGATCACCAAGGCGTATTCGGCGGCGGAGGGCACGCCGCGGGCAGTGGTGGAGCCGCTGGTGCTGATGGTCGCGCCGCTGACGCCGCACCTGGCCGAGGAGATCTGGGCCCGGCTCGGGCACTCGGAAAGCCTGGCGCACGGCCCGTTCCCGGTGGCCGACGAGCAGTACCTGGTCGAGGACACCGTGGAGTACCCGATCCAGGTCAACGGCAAGGTGCGGTCCCGGATCGTGGTACCCGCCTCGGCGGACCGGGAAGCGGTGCAGGCCACGGCGCTGGCGGACGAGAAGATCGCCGCCGCGCTGGACGGCAAGAACCCGCGCAAGGTGATCGTCGTCCCCGGCCGCCTGGTCAACGTCGTCGCCTGACGAACGGTCGTGAGTGGACAACCGGGTTGGAGCCCGGTTTCGCACTCACGACCGTGGAGCGCGGGAAAACCGGCTCCAACCGGCTTTCGCACTCACGACCGTTGTCACGGTTGCAGGGTGTTGAGGGGTTCGTTTTCCAGGAGGGCCTTGACCTGCTCCTTGCCGGTGACCGGGAGGGCTTCGGGGTTGAGCAGGCCGACCTGCACCAGCAGGGACGCCTGGTCCCAGTAGATGTGCTCGTAGGCGACCTTGCCGTCCTCGCAGCCCACCACCGCCACGGCGGCGATCTCCACCTGGCGGCCGGTGGGCGCCACGCCGGGCAGCAGCGCGTCGATGACCCGGTCGTGGGTGAACCTGATGATCATCTCGTCGACCACCCGCTCCGCGTCGGCGGTCCGGGTCAGCCGCGTGATGGTCAAGTCCGCGGGCCACTGGCCGATGAAGTGGTCGCGGTAGAACTCGGCCACCGCGTCCCGACCAGCGCCTCCGGCGGTCGTTGGCACGTGGTTGACCACGGGAGCGTCGGTCATCGTCGTCATGGTCGCGGCGACGTCCTGCACGACGAATTCGTCCGCGACGTGCTCGTCGAACAGGGCGCCGAGATCGGTGTCGCCAGGGCTCGAACTCATGCGGCTGGACCTCCTGAACAGCAGGGGACGTTGGACAGCGCCGGGGTGTGGTGATCATCTGGCGGCCCCGGCGTACGCAGTCCGCCATCGGGCCCAGCGAGTCGGTGTTCGTATTTTGCACCAGTCGGTGACCGCTCAGCCGGTGCGGGTGGTGCGGGCGATTTCGCGCGAGTCGGGCCCGACCGACGAGGAACTCCGGGCAGCCGAGTACTACGGTTCCCGAATCGCCACCAAGGCCACCGAGCTCGCCGCCTGACTGGGGTTCTTGCGAACCGCCATCCACCAGGCGACGCGGCGGTCCGGGGCGAGGTAGGTCACATGGCGGTGTTACTGGTCGGTAACTACCGTTGAGGTCAGTGGTACCGACTGGTGGAGGTCGCGATGGCAAGCTCCGGATTCGACGCGGGTGAACTCGCGGCGCTGCTGGACGGACGTTGGGCCCACGTCCGCAACCAGGTCCGCGACGCCCTCGACGGCATGCCGCTGCCACCGGGCGACGCCCTCGACACCGAGAGCCACCGCGCGCAGACCCTCGAACAGCTGCACCTGCTGGTCAAATCCGGCATCACCGACCTCGGCTTCCCGGTCGCCTACGGCGGCCGCGGCGACCCCGGCGGTTCGGTGGTATCGCTGGAACTGCTGCCCGGCAACCTGTCCCTGATGGTCAAGGCCGGTGTCCAATGGGGACTGTTCGGCGGCGCGATCGTCGCGCTGGGCACCGAACGCCACCACGAGCGCTACCTGCGCGACATCATGAGCCTGGACCTGCCGGGCTGCTTCGCGATGACCGAGACCGGCCAGGGCTCGGACGTCCAACACCTGCGCTCCACCGCCACCTACGACCCCGCGACGCAAGAGTTCGTGGTGCACACGCCGCACGAGTCGGCGCGCAAGGACTACATCGGCAACGCCGCGCGGGACGGTCGGCTGGCCGTGGTGTTCGCCCAGCTCATCACCGACGGCGAGAGCCACGGCGTGCACGCGCTGCTGGTGCCGATCCGGGACAAGGCCGGGAAGACGCTGCCGGGCGTGCGGATCACCGACTGCGGTCGCAAGGCGGGGCTCAACGGCGTGGACAACGGCCGGATCACCTTCGACCACGTGCGGGTGCCGCGCGAGGCGCTGCTCAACCGCTACGGCGACGTCGACCCGGACGGCACCTACCGCAGCCCGATCGCCAGCCCGAGCAAGCGGTTCTTCACCATGCTCGGCACCCTGATCCGCGGCCGGATCTCGGTGGCCGGGACCGCGGGCGGCGCGACCAAGCTGGCGCTGGAGATCGCGCTGCGCTACGGCGATGCCCGTCGCCAGTTCGAGCGCCCCGGCACCGAAGAGCCGACCACGTTGCTGGATTACCTCGCGCACCAGCGGAAACTCCTGCCCGCCCTGGCGAAGACGTTCGCCCTGCACTTCGCGCAGGAAGAGCTGGTGGCCACGTTGCACGACTTGGGCGACGACGAACGCCAGCAACGGGAGCTGGAATCCCGCGCCGCCGGGCTGAAAGCGATGTCGACCTGGCACGCGACGCACACCATCCAGACCTGCCGCGAGGCGTGCGGCGGCGCGGGCTACCTGGCGGAGAACCAGTTGGCCCAGCTCAAGGCGGACACCGACGTCTTCACCACGTTCGAGGGCGACAACACGGTTCTGCTGCAACTGGTCGCCAAGGGCCTGCTGACGAATTACAAGGACCAGTTCGACGAGCTCGGCACGCTGGGCATGGCCAAGTTCCTCGCGGACCAGTTCGTGGGCGCGGTGATCGAGCGGACGGCGACGCGTTCCCTGGTGCAGCGGATCATCGACAGGCCGGGTCGGGACGACATCGTCGACCGGGGCTGGCAGCTCAAGCTGTTCGACGACCGCGAGCGGCACGTGCTCGAAGGGCTCGGCCGTCGCCTGCGAAAGGCCAACCGCGACAACGCCTTCGCGGTGTTCAACAACGCGCAGGACCACGTGCTGCGCGCGGCTCGGGTGCACGTGGACCGGGTTGTGCTGGAGGCTTTCGTCGCGGCGATCGAGCGCTGCCGCGACCGGCAGACGGCGGCACTGCTGGACAAGCTCTGCGACCTGTACGTGCTGTCCGAAATCGAGGCGGACCGCGGCTGGTTCCTGGAGCACGAGCGGATCACCCCGCGCCGGTCGAAGGCGATCACCGAGGCGGTCAACGAACTGTGCGGCCAGATCCGCCCGCACGCGGTGGACCTCGTGGCGGCCTTCGGCACCCCGCGCCAGTGGCTCACCGCCCCGATCGCCACCGGAGCGGAAGCCCGCCGCCAGCAAGCCCAAAGCGCCTACGACCACTCAGCCACCAGCTGAGCGTTCTTGAGCGGCGGTGCAGGCAGCGGTGAGCGCCGATTTCGCGCGAAATCGGCGTCCCGCCCCGTCACAGGGTGTTGAGTTGGCCCTCGTCCGGTTCGTACTGGGGCCAGACGATCATGTAGTGCGTGTACTGCATCGTGCCGTTGCGCAGTTGCTCGTTGTCCAGGATGAGCTGCACTCCTTGCACGGTCTCGGGGGCGCCGCCACCGCCGGTGACGTACGCGCTGCCGTAGGCGATGCCGCTCTGCTCGTCCCAGCGCGACCAGTTGAGGTTCATCAGCTTCACCTCGCTGGCGTACTCACCCGTGACGCTCGGTGGGATGAACTCGCTCGGTCGCTGCACGAGCGTGCGGTTCGTAGCGTCCACATAGGTCGCGGCGTAGATCTCCGCCGAGGGAACGCTGTGCGGCTGTTCGCTGGCCCGCGCCGGGGACGTCGACGCCCTCGGCGGCGGGGTGGCATCGGAGTCCGATGTGGACGATTCGGACGTCTCGGTCGATGTGGACGATCCGTCCGCGATGATCGGCCGCTGGCCGATCTCACCGGCTGGGGGCAGGTTCGGTGGTGGCGGTGTCTGCTGGCCGCACGCCGAAAGCAGCAACGCGACACCGACTGCCAACGCCGATCCAAGCAACGACTTGTGCAACACGACCCGACCTCCTCGCGTGATCTTCAGATGCACGTTGGACGTCCACGGCCGGTGGAGGTTTACCCGAACCAGCGAGAAAGTCGCTCCGGCCAACGATTTGCGCCGAACGCAGCAGTGCACCGAGCCGAACGGGATGGTGGACGAAAAGTGGATCTCAGGTGGAACCGATCCGGCCGTGCGGCGTCGTAGTGGTGGACGAACCCGATGCCGAGATGCTGAGAGGCACGATGAACCCCCTGCTCCGGAAAGCCGTCATCACCGCGGTCAGCGGTGCGTTCCTGCTGGGCACCGCAGCCAACAGCATGGCCGCCCCGGCGCCCGAGGAAGGCAACACCGACCAGGGCATCACGTGCGAGTCCAATGCCAGCGGCGAGGGCGCGTTCTACAGCGGACCGTCCGCGTCGGACGTCTACGACAAGGCATTCGGCAAGGGGCCCGCGGTTCCGGGCCTGGACGAGTACACGCCGCAGGGCATTTCGACCTGGTCCGACTGGGATGGCAGCGGCAACGACCTGCTGCTGGTGACCTCCTACGGCGAGCCCGGCCAGGATGCCCGGATCATCGGCATCGACCCGAAGACCGGCAAGCACGTCGGCACGGTCGCCATCGCGGAGTCGCACGTCGGGGGCATCGCGGTCGGCAAGGGCTGGGCGTTCGTGCAGGGCCGCAACTCCGGCAAGTGGGGCACGATCCGCAAGTACCGGCTCACCGAGCTCCGGGATGCCATGAAGCAGGGCGGCACCCCGTACCTCAAGCAGGTCGGCAACGCGCGCAACGTGTACGCGGCGTCGTTCCTGTCGAGCTACGGCGACACCCTGTACTCGGGCAAGTTCAACGGCGGCGGCCGCGGCAATATGTACTCGTACAAGATCGGCGACGACGGTTCGCTGACCACCGAGCACGCCTACGAGGTGCCCACCAAGACGCAGGGCCTGATGGTCACGAAGGACAAGTTCGTCTTCACCGCGTCGTACGGCCGCGACAACCGCAGCAACATCTACGTGGTGGACAAGGGCGCGACGGACATCGACAAGCCGTCCACCAAGTGCTTCCGCGCCCCGAGCATGGCCGAGGGCATCACGGAGTACGGCGGAGACGCCTACCTGCTCTTCGAGTCGGGCTCCTACAAGTACCGAGACGCCCGAAACGTGATCGAGAACCTGCATGAGGCCAACATCTCCACCATCACGAACTTCTGAGCAGAAACGGCAAACGGCCCGCACCGAGGTGCGGGCCGTTTTTTGCGGTGCGATCAGTGCGCGGGCGTGCACACGACCGGCAGCTCGCGGTGGCCGTTGGCGATGAAGGATTCCAAGGGCCGCAACTGTTCCGGCGGCACGGCCAGGGACAGCTCCGGGAACCTGTCGAACAGGGCGGGCAGCGCAATACCTGCTTCCATTCGGGCCAGCGGTGCGCCCACGCAGAAGTGCGGGCCGTGCCCGAAGGTGAGGTGGCTCTTGTTCGGACGTGCGATGTCGAAGCTGTCGGCGTCTTCGCCCTCGTAGCTCGGTTCGCGGCTGGCGGCCCCGTAGGCGGCGACGATGGCTTCGCCCTTGCGGATCTTGATGCCGTCGAGCTCGATGTCCTCGACGGCGTAGCGCAGCGGCAGGTTCGCCACCGGTGCCTGCCAGCGCAGCGTTTCCTCGATCACGTCGTCCCAGGTGTGCTGCCCGGTGCGGACGAGTTTGAGCTGGTCGGGGTGGGTGAGCAACGCGGTGATGGCGTGGTCGAGCAGGTTGACGGTGGTCTCGTGGCCGGCGGAGATCATCAGCAGGAGGGTGTCGACGAGTTCGGCCTCGGTGAGCCGGGAACCGTCCTCATCGCGGGCCGCGATGAGACCGCTGGTCATGTCGTCGCCGGGCGTTTTCCGCTTGAATTCGACGAGATCCCGCAAGATCGCGTAGAGGTCCCGCTGCACGACCTGCGCTTCTTCCGGCGTGATGGTGGTGTTGAAGATCCCGTCGACGCACCGCCGCAGGTCTGGCTTGCTGTGGTCGGACACCCCGAACAGTTGGCTGATGACCTCGATCGGCAGCGGATAGGCGAATTTCTCCCGCAGGTCGACCGGTTCTCCCGGCGGTGCGGCGGCGAGGTCGTCGATCAGTTCCTTGGTGACCTGCTCGATGCGGGGCCGCTGGGCTTCGGTGCGACGTGCGGTGAAGGCTTTGGAGACCAGCAGTCGTAGTCGGGTGTGTTCCTTGCCGTAGGCGGTGAACATGTTCTGCACGGATACCCAGATGTGCAGGGGCCAGTCTTCGGAGATCTCACCGTTGATGTACCGCGGCCAGTGCTGGCGCGGGTCCTTGGACACCCGCGGGTCGGTGAGCAGCTTGCGGAGCAGATCCGAGCTCGTTACCGCCCACGCAACCACTTTGCCGGGTAGTTCCACCAGCGTTGCTGGCCCTCGCTGTCGTAGGTGCGCGGCTTCGGCTTGGATGTTTCCGCCGGTCGGGTCGAGGACGTAGGTACCGGACTCGTGCTCCATTGGCCGTCTCCAATGCTGTCGGGTTGAACCGGTGCGGAAGGCGGAGGAAAACGGACGGGTAGTGCTTCCAGTGCGCGGTGGAACGGACCGGGACGCCATTTCAGGGTGTCGGCTGGCACCGCGAGTTCGATGTCGGGCAGCCGGTCGAGGAGTTTTTCGATTGCCGCGGAGGCGATCACGCGAGCCATCCGCTGCGCTGGTGTCGGGCAGGTGTGCGGACCCGCGCTGAAGGCGAGGTGCGCGCGATTGCCGACCCGGCCGTGCCCGGCGACCAGGGTCGGGTCGGTGTTGGCGGCGGCGAAGCTGATCAGGACCGGTTCGTCGGCGGGTACCGGGTTCCCGCCGATCTGCGCCTCCTGCACGGGGTAGGTGGTGCCGTAGTTGGCCATCGGCGGATCGGTCCACAGGACCTCGTCCAGCGCTTCTTCGACGGGCAGGCTGCCACCGGCGAGGTCGCCGCCGAACCGGTCGTCGGACAGCAGCAGCCGCAGCGTGTTGGCGATCAGGTTCTGCTGGGGCTCGCATCCGGCGCCCATCAGGACCAGGTGCTGGTGGACCAGTTCTTCGTCGGCCAGTCGCGCCGGGTGCTCCATCATCCAGGACGCCACGTCCGCCGCGGGTTGAAGGCGTTTGAGCGCGACCAGTTCGCTGATGGCCGTGACCAGTTCCTCGTTGGACTTCTCTGCGTCGATGCCGTCGAAGATGCCCATCATCCCGGTCAGGATGCGATCTCCGATGGCTGGCGGGGTACCGCACATCCGGTTGAGTACGAGCAGCGGCAGGATTCGCGCGTACTGGAGGAGGAGATCGGCCTCCCCGGCGAAGGCGAACTCGTCGATGAGGGTGTCGGCGCTGGTCTCCACGTAGGACCGGATGTCCCGGACGTCGACCCGGCCGAGGCTGTCGCTCATGGCTTTGCGCAACCGGGTGTGCACGGCACCGTCGGTGAACAGGCAGTTCTGCCGGTACATCATCATCGGCAGCACCGGGCAGTCCGGTGGGACTTTCTGCTGCCAGCGGCGCGGATCCTTCGGGAACGTGGCGGGGTCGCGCAGGACTTCGAGCGCTGCCTGGTAGCTGGTGACCAGCGTCGCGGGGATTCCCGGTGCGATTTCCACCGGCGCGGTCGGTCCGTGGCTGCGCAACTGGGCGTAGATGCGGCGGGGGTCCGCGGCGAATTCCGGCCCGTACAAGGGAGTTCGGCCGTTTTGCCCGGAATGTTCCGAGGTGTCCTGCTCGGTGGAGTGGGAGGTCACGTGTGCTGCTCCTGCTTGGTGCGGTGGAGGTGTTCGACGAGCGCGATCAGCGCTCGCGTCGATGAGGGCTGATCGCGGGCATCGCAGGTGACCAGTGGGGTCTCCGGGCTCAGGTCGAGCGCCTCGCGCAGCTCCGCGTTGCTGAAGACGGGCGCGTCGTCGAAGTGGTTGATGGCCACCGCGTAGCGCAGCCCGACCTCCTCGACGAGGTCCATGACCGGGAAGGAGTGCTCCAGGCGGCGGGTGTCGGCGAGCACCAGGGCGCCGAGCGCGCCGTGGGCGAGGTCCCGCCACAGCGGGGTGAACCGGTTCTGCCCTGGAGCGCCGAACAAGTACAGCACCAACCGGTCGCTGAGGGTCAGTCGGCCGAAGTCCATCGCGACCGTCGTGGTGGTCTTGTCCGGAACTCCCGCCAGGTCGTCGACGAGCTCGCTGGCCTGCGTCATCGTCTCCTCCGTCCGAAGTGGACGGATCTCCGACAGGGTGCCGACGAACGTGGTCTTGCCAACCGCGAAATGGCCTGCGATCAACAGCTTCGTCGCTGCCTGGACCGTGTTGCGCAGGTATATGTCGTCACAGGCGGGCGCGTAGCCCATCCAGCACCTCCTGCAAGATGTCGAGGTTCGGCGCATCCGGTTGGGCCCGAGGCGTGCGCGTGGTGATGTGGCCGCTGTCCAGCAGGTCGCCCAGCAGGACCTTGGTGACGCTGATCGGCAACGCCAGGCGTCCGGCGATCTCGACCACCGACAGCGCGCCACCGCGGCACAGCCGCATCACGCGTTGTTGTTCGGGGCTGAGACCGAGGATCTCGTTGCGAGCCGCGGTGACCAGGGTGACCAGATCGAAGGTGTTGCGCGTCGGGTGGGCGCGTCCGCCGGTGACCACGTGCGGCCGCACCAACGCCCGTTCGCGCGGGTCCGGGCTCATGCCGACCCACCGACGCCGGTCCGCTGCATGGCCGTCAGTTCTTTGCCCAGTCGCTGGACCAGTTCCATCAGCCGGTGGGTCATCGTCTCCACGTCGATCCGCTCGGTGGCCGAAGCGGCGACGTACGCGCGCGGGCCAGCGGCGACGAGGAACACGTAACCGAAGTCGAACTCGGTGATGGTCTGCTGCCACGGCATGTCGGGGTTGCCGCAGAACTCAGCGGTGGAGCGGGCGAGCGATTGCAGCCCGGACATCGCGGCGGCTTGGCGTTCCGCGTCCTCGCGACTGATGTTCTTCGAGTGGGCCATGAGCAATCCGTCGGCGGAGAGCAGGATCGCGTGCTTCGCCTCCGGCATCCGCAGTGCTTCGTCGAGCATCCACCCCAGGCTGTTGTGCTGGCTCTCATTCATGGCGCGGTTGTTCCTTCGTCGTTGTTCGGTCGACTTCTCGCGGGTTCGGTGCGGCCGGATCGCGTGCCGCGTTGCCATGCCCCCATGCCTTGTGCGCGGCCTCGGCCCCAGGTGGGGGTCGGGATGGACTCGGTCGGCGCGTCCGCGACCGATGTGGTGCTCGACTTCCGGCGTCGTTTCGGCAGCCCGCCCGCGGTGCGCGGCGTCGGGGCCTCCTCGACGGGTGCTTCGTCAGCTGGCGGCACCGCTGCTGGCCGCGTTTCCACTCGGGTGAGCAGTTCGTTGGGCAGGAACACCACCGCGCGCATGCCGCCGTAGGGCGAGGACGCCTCGACGAAGACCTTGAACCCGTAGCGGGCGGCGAGCACGCCAGCGAGTGCGAAGCCGATCTGCGGCGGGTCTCCCAGCCGGTTGATGTCCGGGGCCGCCTGCGCCGAGAGCAACGACTGGGTGCGCTCGCGCTCCTCGGCGTTCATGCCGACCCCGGCGTCGTCGATCACGATGGAAATGCCGTTGTGCGCGGGCTGGAAGTGCACTTCGACCGAGGTGTTGGGCTGCGAGTAGCGCGCGGCGTTGTCCAGCAGCTCCGCCAACGCCAGCACCACCGGCTCGACGGCGCGGCTGACCACGGCCATGTCGACCTGGGTGTGCACCTTGACCCGCAGGTAGTCCCGGATCCGGGAGGTGCCACCGCGCACCAGGTCGATCAGCGGCGAGGCCGCCCGCTGCTGTCCGGGCCAGGATCCGCACAGCACCGCGGTGGCTTGCGCCCGGCGGGCCAGCTGCGAGTTGGCGTGGTCGATCTTCAGCAGGTCGACCAGCACTTCGGGATCGTCGTGCCGGTGCTGCATTTCCGTGATGACCAGCTGCTGCTCGTTGGCCAAGCTCTGCACGCCGCGCATCGTCGAGGTCAGCGTCGCTTTCGCGGCGCGGTCGGCGCGCTGCTTGGTCTCCGCCGCGAAGTTGGTGAACAGTTCGATGACCGAGTCCAGCTTCGCCGCGTACGGCGTCCCGGCGAGCTCCTGGTGGAACAGGCCAGGTACTTCGACGGGGACACCGTTCAGGGATTCCACCAGCGCCGGGAGGCGGTGCGTGACCAAGTGAGCTGCTTCCTGGTCACGGGTGCGGAGTTGGGCCCTGATTCGCTGCTGGCGCAGGTATGTGACCAAGAGGGCTAATCCGATTGCCGCAATCGCAATCCACAATGCCACGTCCACTTAGGAGCGCTCCGTTACATATTCGTAACAACCAACGGCAGTTGTCCAGCGAGCGCAGCACGCTACCACTCCGCAGCGCCGCGCGGCTGCGATGGCAAACAAGGGACAACAACGAGGAAGGCGGTCACAGCGCGTTGCACTTCTTGGTCTCCCATTCCGAGCGGTTGCTGCATTCGGGTGTGCCTGCGCGGGAATTGGTGCCGCGCTGTCCGCAGACATTCTGGATGTTGATCTCCCGCGCGGGGCCAACATAGCGGAAAGAAGCCAACGTGGAGTCGTGAGTGGCAATGGTCGTAACGCTCACGCCGACGATGCGACGAAGGCTCGGACCGCGACACCCAGGTCGGTGCTCTCGCTGATCCTCCGGAGCTGGGCGCGTTCGGTATCGGTGAGCGGTAGCGACCGCGTCAAAGCGGTGGCGTACGTGAGCGCGGCGAGCAGCAGCAGTCGGTTGTCCGGACCGAGTTCGTTGCGGGCGAAGGCTCGAAGCTCGCCCAGCGCCGCGTGCCACACATCGGGGTTCGGGTAGTAGCGCTGCCGCGGAAAGACACCGAGCGTCCGCTTTTGCACGCATCTCGCGTAGTCCCGGTGCATGAGCGAGGCGCGATGCGTGGCCAGGGCAGACGCCTTCCCGGCGCGGATCGGCGACCGGGCCAGGATGTACTTGTGCGCTGGCACGGGCTTGTTCCTGGCGCCCGCGAAGGACCGCAACACCGCCAGTCCACCGTCGAACCACGCCAAACCGGTCGGCCGCACGTCGAGGATCCGCACCTGCCCGCCGAAGATTTCAACGCGCTGCCAAAGAACGAAGTCCGCCAACTCGGCTGCCCCGGCGTAGTCACCCGAGAAGACGCACCCGCCATCGAGCTCGTGCGCCAACAACACGAACTGCTCGGACACCGAAAGGCTCACGCCTGCCATGGTGCATCACCGGGACCTGCGGTGGGGGGGGGGGGGGGCGGGGGGGGGGGGGGGGGGGGGGGACGCCCCCCCCCGGGGGGGGGGGGGGGGGGGGGGGGGGGGGGGGGGGGTGTTGGGGGGGGGGGGGGGGGGGGGGGGGGGGTCGCCTGGCGGCGTGAGGCCTCCGGCTGGGGTTGGGGTGTTGATCTTTTGTTGATGGGGGTGGGGGTTTGGTG
>NZ_JALBWV010000093.1 GCF_022678645.1 Saccharopolyspora soli
CCAGCCTTTCGCGCCTTCGCCGCCGGTACCGGCCCACAGGCCGAGCACGTCACGCTCACCAGCGGTGTCGATTCCGACAGCAACGTAGATCGGCCGGTTGGCCACCTGACCGTCCCGGATCTTGACGTGAATCGCATCGATCAGCACCACTGGATAGACGCGGTCCAGGGGCCGGGCCAGCCAGGAATGCATCTCCTCGACCACTGTGTCGGTGATCTTCGAGATCGTCTCCCGTGATATCCGCGCCTGATAGATATCTTCCAGGTGTGCCTGGATTTCTCCGGTCGTCATGCCCTTGGCATACAAGGAAATCATCGTCTCGTCGAACCCCTCGACCCGCCGGGAATACTTCGCAACGATCTGAGACGTGAATGCGCCCTCCCGGTCCCGGGGCACATCAATCCGCACATCACCGACGTCCGCGCGCACGGTCTTCGCCGACGACCCCTTCCGCTCGTTCGGCCCGAACTTGACCGACGAGTCCCCTTTCTCATAGCCAAGACGGTCGTCCATTTCGGCGTTCAACGCCGTTTCCAGCACCGTTTTCGTCAGATTCCGCAGCACCCCGCCAGGGCCAGTCAGCGACACGCCTTCCGCGCGGACCTGCTCGACCAACCCCTGGGCGATCCGCAAATCACGATCACCATTCTCATCGCCCCCCGACACCGCCGCTGGATCCTTGTCCGTCAACCTTGATCCTTTCCCACCGAAGCGTCCACTCCAGCATGGTCAAGACCACCCACCACCCACAAGATCGCGGACAGTCCCACCAAGCTCACCAAGTGCGGCTGGAGTACTAAGCCTCTAAGCGAGTTACGGGGGTGTTGTACGATGATTGAGACTGATACTCCAGTGGTCAGTAGTCCCACTGTTCGACAGGCTTCGATCAAGGATTTGCGCTCCTTGTATGCGGGCCGCGTGGACAAATTGCTACAAGTTGTCCATTGATTCGAAAAATTCATCCGTGCAATACGCGATGACATCGCGGTTTCCCTGATGGGCGCAGGAGGTGTGGGCGGTGGGCACGGTTCAAGGCTCCGGTCGACCTGAATGCGGCGGAGGAGCGGACTCACGCCGTGTTGGTGGACGACCGGCGGCGCTGCTGCACGGTGGCGGGTGAGAGTCCGTGATTGATTCTCTGCCGCGCGGCGACGCGCCGTTCGATACCACGGGTATCGCCCGTGATGAGCGAGGTATTGCGCACTACACCGACATCCCCGCCTCGCTGGTGGAGATGTTTCGGAGCAGCGTGGAGCGCGCTCCGGACGCCGAAGCTGTGGTCGAGGTGGGCCGCCCCGAGCCCCCTCGGGTCAGCTTCCAGGAGCTCTGGGACCGGGCGGCCAGAGTGGCCGGCGGCCTAGCCGATAACGGCGTCCGTCCAGGCAATCGGGTGGCCATCGTGCTGCCCGCCGGAGTGGACTGGGTCGTCGGCTTCCTGGGCACCCAGCTGGCCGGGGCGGTCTCGGTGCCGGTGAACACCCGGTTCACCGAGCCCGAGATCGAGTATGTGCTGTGCGACTCTGGATCGGCAGCGGTGCTGCGACCCGACCAGCCGTTGCCCGACGGCGCGCCCCGCGCGGTGGAGCACCTGGGTCACGACGACCTGGCTGCGATCTTCTACACCAGCGGCACCGCCGGGTTCCCGAAGGGTGCGATGACAACCCAGGAGAACTTCCTGGCAAACGTCGAGACAACCATCCGCGTCCTGGGCATCGACCGGGCGGACGGGGCCGCGCAGCGCGGGCTGATCTCGGTGCCGCTGTTTCATGTGACCGGCTGCAACAGCCAGCTCTTGGTGCACCTGGCACTGGGCGCGGCCACAGTGGTGTTGCCCGCCTTCACGGTGCGAGAGTTCCTGGGCTCCCTTGTCGACGAGCGGATCAGCTTCGTGGCCGGGGTGCCGGCGATCTATGCGCTGTCCCTAGCGCAACCTGACTTCGCCGACTACGACGTCAGCGGGGTGACCAGGTTGACCTACGGTGGTGCGCCGATGACGCCGGAGCTGGCGCACCGGATCGCCACGGCATTCCCCAACGCCAGGTTGGGCAACGGGTTCGGGCTCACCGAGACCGCATCTTTCGCCACGTACCTGCCCAACGAATGGGCGACACAACACGCCGACTCAGTCGGCTTCGCCGCGCCCGTGGTGGATCTCGCGGTGCACCCATTAGCCACACGGGAGGCCGACGGCGTGGGTGAGTTACTCATTCGCGGACCGAACGTCGTGCGGGGCTACTGGAGTAAGCCGGAGGCCACCCGAGATGCCTTTGTAGCCGGTTGGCTGCGCACCGGCGACCTGGCCAGAGTCGACGAAGCGGGCCTCGTCTACATTGTCGACCGGTCCAAGGACGTGATCAATCGGGGCGGGGAGAACGTCTACTCGGTCGAGGTGGAGAACGCCCTGGCCGGCGCCCCGGGAGTGGCGGAGTCCGCGGTGCTTGGCGTACCGGATGCGGTGATGGGCGAAAAGGTCGGCGCGGTGCTGGTGCCCGTACCGGGCGACACGCTGGACCCGCGCGCCGTGCTGGACTACCTGGACGACCGGCTGGCCGACTTCAAGATCCCGCAGTACGTCGTGGTCTACGAGGAACCGCTGCCGCGCAACTCAGGCGGCAAGGTCCTCAAACGCCAGCTGCGGCAGCAGATCAAATGGGACGTCGCACTGCGCGGACGTTAGTTTAGGTCAGTGGTAGCCGCGTCGTTTGTAGCGGCTAAAGCGTACATAGTGTGTCGTTGCCGGCGGAAGCGTGACCAAGCGCCCCCGACACGGGGTCAGCGTTCACGCGTCGCCGACAGTGTTTATGCGCTCGACCTGTCGCCTCCTGAGTGGCTGAATCGGTACCCCTCAGTCTCTCGCGCGTGATACGTCACTTCGTCTTCGGCGCGATAGCGCATGAACTGCCCTGTCCCACGGAAGACACTTTCCTCAATATCGCTCAAGGTTGGTAACCAAGAGAACGGGAGATACCAAGCGCGGTGGTCCGGACGAAAGGGGCGAGCGAGGAGGGAGATTGACTGCTGGCCGCCACGGCGACGGAGATCGCGGCCGTCACAGCTCCGTCCGGTCCGTGGATGGGCGCTCCCACGGACAGAATGTTGTCATCCACCATTCTGTCGCTGACAGAGTATCCCCTCTTGCGGATGTCAGCGAGGAGCGAACGGAGCCGGCGCGGTTCGGTGATGGTCCTGGTTGTGTAGGTGGGCAGCGAGGAGCTCAACACGGCCTCTTGTACCTCGATTGGGGCGAAGGCCAGCAGAATCAACCCGACACCGGTGGCAAAGTCACCGAACCTGCCTCCGGCTCGGCTGTACACAGGCGGAGCGCCGTGGCCGCTCATCCGTTCCACGAAGACGACGTCCAGTTCCTCTCGTACGGCAAGATGGACGACGTGTCTCTGTGCGACCTTCGTCAAGTCCTGGAGGAAGGGCATGGCCACGTCCCGCAACCCCAGGCCCCGAGGTGCAAGGGTCGCCACTTCCCACAGGCGCAGTCCGATCCGGTATCGGCCGTCCGCTGTACGTTCCAAAGCGCCCCAGTCGACGAGTTCGGCGACTCGTCGGTGCGTGGTGGGTAGTGACAGGGATGCTCTCCGTGACAACTCGCTGAGAGTCAGAGTGGCTCTGCCGGGCGAGAAAGCTGCCAGTATTGCCAGCACTTTATGCGTCACCGACGTGCCCTGGCGGTCCGGCATCTCGTCCTCCTCTCATGGAGCACCGCTTCCCGCGCTGGTCGCAAGGACTCCGTGCGGAAGTCTTGCACTGAGTGAAAGTCCTCGTTGTGAGCCTACAGTCGCGTAGCAGAGGCTGCTCGTGCTGGCCGGTGTGGCTGGCCATGGCGGCTACACAGTGGAGCGCGCATATGCCGAAACTACCCACTCTCGTACTAGTGCACGGTGCCTGGCACCGCGTGAGCATGTGGAAGAAGCTGAGGGACGAGCTTTCCGATCTGGATGTCCGCACTGTGCAAAATCCGTCCAGCGCGCACGTCCGACCTGCGGAGCTGGGTGATCTCTACGACGACGCGAACGCCATTCGCGCTGCCGTCGAAAGCGTTGGCGGGCCAGTAGTGGTCGCTGCACACTCGTACGGCGGAGCCCCGACCACCCAAGCGCTTGCCGGTCTAAACGCCGTCAAGCGACTGGTCTACCTCAATGCCTTCATGCTGGACATCGGCGAATCGATCCTCGGGGTCGTGGGAGGAACTCCGCCGGATTTCTGGGGAACGGAACACCTGGCCGACGGGTATTACGACGTGCTGCGCGCCGAATACCACTTCTACAATGACCTGGACCCGCGGGCTGCGAGCGAAGCCGCCGCAGCACTCGGCCCCCATTCGGTTGCATCGATGAACCAATCGTTGACACAGGCCGCCTGGCACGCCATCCCCAGCACCTACGTCATTGGCGAAAAGGACGCGGCCATCCCCGGCGAAGCCGGGGCATTCCTGTCGCAGCGTGCACAGCGGGTCGTCCGTATGGACACCGGTCACTCGCCCTTCCTGGTCCGGCCAGCTGAGACAGCGGCGCTGCTGCGCGCGGAACTGAACATCGCGGCCCACGCAAAGTGAATACCAAGAGAACAGTGAGCGGCCCTCGATTGACAGCGAAGTGAAGATCATTATCCGAAAAAGATTCCCCACCAAAGCTTCAGGCCACAAGCGCGGAAGCTTTGAGGGTGTCTCATTTGGTGAGTTTCTTGTAGCAGGTGAGCGCGGCGGCGAGCGTGAGGAAGCCGCAGAACAGGGTGCCGTAGCGCTCGTAGCGGACGGTGAGCCTGCGGTAGCCGAACAGCCAGGCGATCGTGCGTTCGATGATCCAGCGGTGGCGGCCGAGTTTCGTGCTGGACTCGATGCCCTTGCGGGCCAGTCGGGGGACGATACCTCGGTTGCGCAGCCAGTCTCGAAGTTCACCGGAATCGTATGCCTTGTCCGCGTGGAGTTTCGCGGGCTTGAAGCGGCGTGGGCCTCGGCGGGATCGGATCGTGGGAATGGCTAACACGAGCGGCTTGAGGGCGGCGTTGTCGTGGGTGTTAGCCGCGGAGATCCCGACCGCGAGCGGAATGCCTGAACGGTCGGACAGGGCGTGGATCTTGGAGCCCGCCTTGCCTCGATCGACCGGGTTCGGGCCGGTTACAGATCCCCCCTTTTCGCCCGAAGCGATGCACCATCCAACATCGCCCGGGACCAGTCGATCATCCCTCGGCTTCCCAGCTCGTCGAGAACAGCTTGATGCAGTCGCCGCCACAGACCCGCTTCGGTCCACTCCATAAAGCGCCGGTGCGCGGTCGGGACTTTCACCCCGAAGCTGGGTGGCAGATGTCGCCAGGCGCATCCGCTGGTCAGCACGAACACGATCGCAGTGAACACTTTCCGGTCATCCACACGCGACATCCCTCCGCCCTGCGGTCGCTCCTTCGCCGGAGGAACCAACGGCTCAACCAGGCCCCACAACTCATCCGGCACCAACCGCAACGACAACTCGTCCATCACAGATCATGATCATGCCCGCAGGCCCACCAAGATCCAAGTGAGACACGCTCTTTACCAGTCAATAGAACTATTGTTAAATTCGACATGTTTGGCGCGACAGCGGCTTTGATACCCTTTCGTGTTCTCGCGTGTACCCCCGTTCCCGTGGGGCGCGAAGTGATCCGGTTCTCCCTCCACTCAGAAAGAAGACGCCATGCTTTCCGCAGATTCCAGCTTCGACGAGAAATCCGCCACCGCCTTGGTGAATTCCAGCTGGGCCAACACTTCCGATGAACGCCTGAAAAAGATTCTGACCAGCCTAGTGACTCATCTCCACAACTTCGTGCGGGATGTCGAACCCTCCATGGAGGAGTGGATGCAGGGCATCGACTTTCTGACCGCAACCGGTCAGAAGTGCGATGACAAGCGTCAGGAGTTCATCCTGCTCTCGGACCTGCTGGGCGTGTCAATGCTTGTTGACGCAATCAACCACCGCCGACCAGCAGGTGCAACGGAGTCGACGGTGCTGGGACCATTCCATCTCGTCGATTCCCCGCCGCGCGAACTGGGCGCTGACATCTCACTGGACGCCAACGGCCAACCGTGCGTGGTGGCGGGCACTGTTCGTTCGCTGGATGGCACGCCGCTCTCTGGTGCCCTGGTCGATGTGTGGCAGGCTAACGGAGACGGCTTCTACGACGTACAACAGCCCGACAAGCAGCCCGAACTCAACCTTCGGGGCTTGTTCACCACAGATGAGACAGGGCGTTACTGGCTGCGCAGCGTCGTGCCGCGCCACTACCCGGTACCCACCGACGGCCCTGCTGGCGATCTTCTGGAAGCGGCAGGGAGGCACCCGTACAGGCCCGCCCACATCCACTTCATCGCCGGTGCGGAGGGACATCACCCCGTCACCACACACATGTTCCTGGACGAAAGTCCCTACCTCGACTCGGACGCCGTCTTCGGCGTGAAGCAAGAGCTGATCCGCCCGGTCACCACCGTCTGCGACGCGACACGCGCCGCAGAGTTCGGCGTCCAAGCTCCGTTCCGCCTGATCGAGTTCGACATCGTCCTCGATGCCGCATCGTGACAACCGAGTTCCAGGCCGCTGTCATCGCGCAGAGTTCCGGCAACGTTGTTTAGGCTGGTTACAAGACGGGCACGGCTCTCGTTGATCATGTGAGTGTCTAGCGGGGGAAGCGGTGCCTGGTCCCTGCCGTAGTTGATCGTCTGGGTCCCGCTCCTCGCCCTTCTGGGCTGTGGCCGCCCTTGTCACTGCCACCGGTCTCGCCATCCTGGGCGACGCCCCCGCTACCGCTCCGGACCCGAGCGCCCCGAGCGCGGTGTATGCGCGGCGTGCGCTGCGGCCCCGCAGTGCGGACCGGCGAGCAGCCCGGCCAGGGAGTGTTCGCCGTTGCGTTCGATGACCGTGCGCAGCATCTCCACGGCCCGGGCGTTGAACGTCCAGCGGATGATCATCAGATAGCCGTCGAGATAACCCTCGGCGCGCGGCCGGGTGAGCAGCTCCCCCGGCTGCTGCTGCCGACCACGATCAGCCGCACGCGGTCCGCAGGTCAAGAACATGCTCGGCCAGCTTTCCGCGCGACGATCCGTCGAACGTCGACGTCCGGGAACTTCTCCAGCCAGCCCAGCACCCCGTATGCCTGCTGCTCATACACCTCGTAGTCATGCCTGCGGCGGTTCTCGTCGAACACGTCCGCGAGCCCCCGGTCATCCTATGAGCACCCCAGAGTACTACGCTCCAACGATCGCAGAACCCGCCGACTGATCCGGCGTTCGGTGGCACCTTGAATCGGTGGTTTCAGTGTCGTAGTTATTCGAACCGCACGTCCGAGAAATCGATCGATACCATTAAGGCGTCGCGGTTTGGCTTCCCGTCTGCTGCGCAGAGGAAGGCGCGGCGCTTGGTAGGCATCTGAATTTCGTCGGCCTCGATGTAGTCAGACACATACTGGGCGGCGAAATCGCCACCGGTCATCTCGCCCGCGTAGTCATGACGCCGCAACAGGAAGTCCGGCCCGAAGTAGAAGTCCTGCTCCGTGCTGTGACTCACGATTGACGGTGGAAATCGCACCCGCAAGCATCGCCAGACTTCGCCGTCCTCCTCGCGTGGCGCGACCTCGGTTATCGAGAAGCCCGGCATGGCGAAAAGAAAGGGGGTCGAGGTTCAGACAGCGTAACCGTTGAAATAGGCGCGGTGCAGCGGATCCTATGCAGTGCCTTTTTCATGGCCGGCGAAGGACGACTCCGGGTTGGACCGTTCGGCGACGACTTCCCCGTTCAGTATTTCGATCGCGATCCGCTCAGAGGTGAAGTCGGTTTCAGGGGTGAAGTCGGTTTTCTGATCGGGTGATCCAAACGGTTGGACCGACGCCCACTGCCGGTGCAGTGCCACCGTCATGGTCCGAGGTTCGGGGTCCTGGGGCTGCTGCTTCAGACCGAACAGGCTACCGCCGGTGACAATCGAAGCACGGACAAAATTTCGGTTTCGCCACCGCGTTAGCCCTCCGCGTGCCTCGAGTACTTGATCGAAGAGGCTGGTCATCCTGGCGTTCCTCATTCCCTGCTGTGCGGTCCATCGTTCTCGGCGCCGGCAGCGGTGACGTGACGGCGGCGGCCTACCATAACTCCACGCCCATGTAGCTCGGTGCACGTCGCTGGGCACTCGGGCAACTTTGCGTCCTGGGCGCAGAGGCCCGGCTGCCGTCTATCTGGCTGGCAACCGGGCCCAGCCGTGTCAGGACGAACGCACGATTCGACGGACTGCCGAATCAATCGTCTCCGTCTCGTGCCCGATGAGGCGCGACAGCGTTCCGTTGCTGAACTCGAGCGCCCCCTGAACCGTGTTCGTCTCAATAGCCGCATTGATCTCTGCGACCGACCTGGCGAGACCTGCGCTGGCGAGCCGATCAATGTGATCGCTTTCCGAGAGGTTCTCGTAGCGAATGTCGCGTTGCAAGGTTCGGGACAGCGTGGTCGCGAGCTCGTCATACGTCCAAGCGGTATCGCCAGCGAGTTCGTAGATCGTGTTCTCGTGGCCAGTTGTGCTGAGTACCACGGCAGCCGCCTCGGCATACTCAGCTAGCGCGGAGCTGGCGACTCTGCCGGATCCGGCATTGCCGAAGAAGCTTCCAGTCCGTTCTGCGATCTGAATTTGTGACACGAAGTTCTCGTGATACCAGTTGTTTGCGGAGAAAGGTATACCGAACCCCGCTGGCCCTGATCGCGTCTTCGGACGCAAGATGTTCCGGCCCGAACACGAGCTCGCCCATATCGACCCGCGGCGCGCTGGTGTATACGACATGCCCGACTCCCGCGTCTGCGGCCTGTAGGGCGCCAAAACTCAGAACATGGGTCTGAACTGGGGTTTTCTGATTGGTATCAAGCGGCTCCGGTGTACTCGTTGATCAAGCCGCTGAGGACCTTACGGCGGAGCATGGGTCTGTCGATCGGAATCACCGTTGTGGGATCGTGCTGCGGTGGGTGCTGGCGGAGGCTCTGATGTGGACGATGGGCGTTGAAATGGTCGGCGTACTCGCAGAGCGCCGCCCTGGCGTGCCGCTCGTTGTAGAACAGGAGCCGGTCGGTGCACTCCTCGCGGACGGTACGGACGAATCGTTCCGCGAAGCAGTTCGCCCGTGGTGTCTGCGGCGGGGTTTTGATGACGTCCACTCTCTCGGAGGCGAAGATCGCATCGAATGCAGGCGTGTACTTGGTGTCGCGGTCTCGGATGAGGAACCGGAACGACGCGGCCCGTTCGCCGAGGTCTATCAGGAAGTTACGGGCGACCTGGGTGGTCCAGGGTGCCGTTGGGTGCGCGGTGACCCCGAGAATGTGGACGGCGCGGGTGCGGACCTCCATCGCGAATAGGACGTACAGCCGACGAAGGCCGACAGTGTCAACGTGGAAGAAGTCGACAGCAAGCAATCCGGATGCCTGAGCACGCAGGAAGCTGCGCCATGAGGTGTCCGCTTCGCGTGGAGCCGGGCCCAGGCGGGAGTTCCGGAGGGTACGGCGGATGGTGCCCGCGCCCAGGTGATGCCCGAGGCCGACCAGCTCGCCCTGGATGCGCCGATGGCCCCACCTGGGATTTTCTCGGGCCAGGCGGACGATCAGGTCGCGGAGTTCGGTGCTGATCGGTGGCCGACCAGGTCGTGAGGGATAGGTCCACTTCTTGGCGATCAGACGCCGGTGCCACGCCAGAAGAGTGCCGGGTGTGACGATCCGTTCCCGTCGCAGGGCGCGAGGCAGTGAGCTCGCCAGCGCGGACAGGGTTGCTCGATCTGGCCATGACAGACGAGGCCGACGCTCCAGCTGGCGGCGTAACACCGCCACTTCATGTCGCAACACCAGGATCTCGGCGTCCTTGGCCGCAGTACGCCGGGCGACCAGTTTCAGCCAGGCGAACACCGTCACTGACGCCAGGTACATCAGTCGAAACGCCATGATCTGCGATCATGGCCTAAACGCAGAGGTCAACGAAAGCCCTGGTCGCCGGCCGAGGATAAGTTATGGCACGGTACAGGCCGTCTGCGCGTTCTCGGGGCTGAACGCGAGGTGCTGCTGCAGCAATACGAGGTGGCCACGCCGATCTTTGACCACGACGACCGTCGCCAGTCGTATGAACGGATCGCAGGCCTTTCGGACGAGCTGTAGTGGGCGGAGCCTTGTGCGACGCGCTGGGCGGGCGACTGCGCAGCGGATCGGTCGAGATCGGTAGGGCGTGCATCTTGCGAGCGGCTCGGTTCAAGCTAGGCCGTGAAGAGGCGCTCGCGACCGTGTTTGTGCAGGGCAAGGGGCCTTTACTGATCCGTTGTACGGGCTGGGCGGCGATATCTCGGTCTTCGTTGCTGGGGCGCTCGAAACCGGCTAAGGTTTCGCAGGTCACCGGCGCCTGAGACGACTGCGGTCGACACAATCTCGCCCGCTTGCGGGCATAGAAACTCCCGGTTCGGGTGGGTCCCATGCGTCGTCGAGGGGTGTCGACACAACCTCGCCCGCTTGCGGGCATAGAAACTGTTCTCGCCGGTGCTGGCCTCGCCCTGCGACCACGCGTCGACACAACTTCGCCCGTTTGCGGGCATAGAAACCGCGGTGCCGCTAGTGCCGGTCCATCATGTCTGCCTCGAGTAGGCAGAATCTCGCCCGCGCGCGGGTGCCGGGGCGGTTGATCGGCTCCGGTTCGTTCCCTGTGGTCGGCACGAACTCGCATGTCTGCGGGTAGTCGAACCGGCTTTCCGCCCTGCGCTGTGGAGCGCAGGGCGGAAAGCCGATCTCAGCCGGAGTTGCCGTGGCTCTCGCCGTCCAGACGGATGCCGACAGCCAATCGGGCTGCGTAGGTCGTGGGGATCAGTACGATCTCGCACACTGAGGTCGCTTTCTCGTGTTCCATAGTGGACACTGACTGCTCCAGATCGAGCACGTCGATACCGCGTAGGTGCGGGTCGTCGATTCCGACGAGGTCGTAGTGGTCTGAGCGGGTGGTTTCCGGTGCGGCACCGCGCACTTCTGGCTCGGTCTCGTCGGTGAGCGGAAAAGTATCGCGAATAATGTCGGCGAACGCCTCGCGGATCACGGGATGGTCCGGGATGAGGATTTTCGCTGGCAGATGCTTTCCAGTGTCGCGTTCGGTTGGGGTCAGGCGCATCGCACGCGCCATCATCTGGGCCACGAACAGCGGTGCCACGATGTTCGAGGCGTACGCGATCGTGGAGATTTGCGGACAGTCGAAGCCCTCCGTGACCATGCGAACGGTGACGATCCCGCAGGACTGCGGTTCGTCACGGGCGGTCCGGAGATTGGTGAGAGCATCAGGCTCGTCGTAGACGACCAAGCGCGCGAAGTCGGTACCCGTGGCCTTGTTCAGTGCGCGTGCGGCGTGACGTGCCACGACGACCGTTGGTGCGACGAAGAGCAGCTTCAGGTACTCCGCGTGATCGAGCGCCTCGATTTGCTCGTTGAGCAGCCGCACGGCTTCGGCTGCGAAACGGTCGATCCATTCCGGCGACTCCAGCACCTGTGAGAGCAGTGCGGTGCGTTCATGCTCTTCCAGGTCGGCGATCTGCTTGCGGGGTACCGGACAACTGCTGGACAGGTCGAGGTACTCGGCTCGTCCGCCGTAGCGATAGAGATCGGGTGCGCGAAGTTCGGTGCCGACGAGCTCGCGTGTAGGCACGGCCCAGTCGGTGAGGGCCTGAAGCTTGGGCGTGCCGTCGACGGTCACGCGTTCGTACCGAACGGTCGAGATGCGGCGGCGCGGATCGGAACGGAAAAGGGTTCCGGTCATGTTGAGCACAGCGCCCGCGCGAACCTCGCCCGCCGCGACATCGCCGACCATGCACCGCACAGCGTTTCCCCACGATGCCTCGTCGGCGACGTGATGCACTTCGTCGAAGACAAGCAGGGTTGTTCGCTGTCGCATCCGGGTCGCGTGCACGCGCGCGTAGGTGGGCAGAGATTGGTATGTGACGATCACGCCGACCAATCCGTCGGCCTCGAGTGCACCGTCCGTCGGGTGCGGGTCGAGGTGAATTGCGAGCTGGGCGAGTTCTGATCGCCACTGCCTGACCAGCGCGGTGCTGGGCACGACGACCACAATGCGTTCGATGAGCCCTGCGTCGAACAGGAGGCGCAACAGCAGGGCGGCGAAGATCGTCTTGCCTGCGCCAGGGGTGGCCTGGAGCGTGGCGGTGCCGTGCCGGAAGATTCGGTCGGCGATCACGGGTAGTGCGTCAGCCTGCCAGGGCCGGAGAGTGAGGCCGGCGATCGGGTCCGCGTCGTGGTTGCCGAGTCCGAGGTTGCAGCTCGGGCACCAGGCCTCCAGGTTCCGGAGGGTGGTGGCGCCGCCGTGCGAATGGGCGATGAGATGTGCTGCGTGATAGTCGGGCCCGAGTTGCGCGCCGCACCGCTGGCACTGGCCACCTGCATCTTCGAACAGGTGTGCGCGTTGCTGCGGGTCGGCGCGGCGCTTCGGGTCACGTCCATAGCTGGCCATGGTCTTTTCCTTCTTGATGTGCGGATTCAGTCGGTGTTGCTGTCGGTTTCGCGGGAGGTGTCATCGGGCTCGTTGCCGGGGTGGGCCTCGCGGTAGCTGTGGATGCTGTCGATGATTCCGAAGACGAATTTCCGGTCTTCCTCGGTGAGTTTCAGTGGATCGATCTCGACGCCGAGGCTGAGTTTCCCCGCCCCTTCGGCGAGGGTGACGATCTCAGTAGGACGCGACGTTGACTCGGGTGCGCTCGCTTGTTTCGGGACTCGCGGAGCGCGGGAGCGCCTCGGCCGCGATGGCGCGGTTTGCCTGCTGATCTTGTCGACGTTGCGTTCCCAGTTCTTGCTCACCTGGATTCCGGCGAACTTGGCCGCCTGCATGAAGAATCGGATCGCCTTGCGCCGGGTTTCACCGCTCTGGCCGAAGGATTCGCGCCAGAGGTCAAGAAGTTGTTGCGCAGTGGCGTTGAGGCCAAGCTCAAAGACCGGTGCGTAGTGCTCCTGCACAAGCCGTTCGACCACGGTTGGGCGCGCGTCTTGGCTGTAAACGATGTCGTGAAGCAGTTGGGTTGGAACATCGTTTGAATCGATGAGTCCCGTTTGCCGGAACAGGGCGAGATAGTTCGACTGCACGGTCCCGGGCATCCAGTGCAGGTAACTTCGGTCGATTACCGACGGGAGCGCCTCGTCGTCGGCCATTCGATCGAGACTGGACATGAACACCCCGAAGGTGAGGTTGTAAGGCGGGACGAAAGTGCTTGTGGTGGCGTCGTTGTTCGTGGTCATGATCCTTTCCTTTCTTGTGATGGGGTTTCACACCACCCGATGTCCCGTAGCGGGCAACGGGTGCCGACGTCCAAGGAACTCGAGTCGGCTTGTGTCGTCGGGTTTCCCGAGGTCGACGATCAGGATGCGGTCCGCTGTTGGGTCGATGATCTGGTCGAGTATGTAGGTCATGTCGGCGACGTCCGCACGAGTGAGATCGCACAGGAACACCGAATACTGCGCTCTGTCACCGAAGTCCTCCATCCGCTTGGCGACCCGGCGAAGCCGGTGGGGAGAACGGATGTCGTATGCGACCAGGTAGCGGCGTCGAAGCATCAGGATTCACCTGCTGGTGAATGCGGTGTAGTGGGAGATTTCGCCCAGCAGACAGGCCGCGAACAGCCGCGCCTGGATCTCGATCGCGCGTCGATAGGTGACCTGGTACTCGAAGACCGGATGGCGAATCTCGGTCGCCAAGCGGTGTTCGTAGGCGTCGATGACCTCACGGCGGCCGGTCTTGGTGAGCGCCACCGAGACCGGATGGACGTGGAATGTCGCAGGACGGGCCTGGCGGTTGTTGATCAGAGTGAAGGCCGTCGAATCCGCGATCAGGGGACGGAATTCCTCGGCGAGATCGAGAACGAGCGCTGGGCGGCCGCGGTGCGGCTGGTGGTAGCAGCCGTAGTACGGGTCCAGGCCGAGCGCGTAGCAGGCGGTCATGACATCCTTGACCAGCAGGCCGTAGAGGAACGAGAGCAGACAACTCACGGCATCCTCCGGTGGCCTGTGAGTGCGTCCGGAAACTTCGAACGACGGACCGGGAAGACGATGATCGTTGCGTAATGAACGCGCGAAGCCGTTGAAGTAGGTGCGGGCCGCGGCGCCCTCGATGCCCAGCAGCGTGCTCAGGGTCGGAGCGCGCTGCGCCCGGGCGGCTTCGGCGTCGAGTCGGTCGAGAAGATCCTGGTCTTTGAGATGTGGATTGCGTCGAAGCAGGGTTCGGCAGTTGCGGATCTTTCCGCTGACCATCCGACGTGCGATGTCGAACATCTGATCCGGATGTGCGGTGAACTGACGCCGGCGCAGCTCGACATGGTTGCCGAGCGTCGGAACTCCGACCGCCTTGAGGCTGCCGTGAGTCGACGTCCACACGAGTGGGCTGCCCTGATCAGCGAGCGCGTGCACAGCTTGACTCGTGACCGTGACTGGGCCCGAGACGACGAGGTGCAATACGTCTCGAAGCCGTACGGACAGCAGCTTGTCCTCGCCCTTGCTGACGACCAGGCGATCACTGCGAACACTGACGGTGGATCCCGGCTCGGCGATGTAGATCGGATCGCGGGCAGGAGCACGGGGGAGAAGACGTCTGGGCTTCTTGGTGTTCCGCTCTGCGAGTTCGTTGATCTCGTCCGGCATGCAGATCGGAAGCATCGCGCAGAGCACGCACTTCTGACTGTGTCGTAGCGGAGGCGGCGGTTTCGGTTGACCGACCAGCTTGAGTGCGTCATCGATTGCACGGCGCAGTTCGGTTTCGGCCTCGGCGGTCCAGGGAACACGAACACGTTGACGAACGGAGTCGTACCAGAGATAGCCCTCAGTGCACTCGTAGCCGTGTTGCCGGAGAAGCACGATTTGTGCCATGAGTTGCACATGTTGGTCCGGCCAGGGACTGCCGTCACGCTGCGGTGCGCCCCGGCGAAACTCTACGGGATGGACGCTCCCATCGACTGCTTCGACGACGTCGCAGGTGGCCCACAGTCCGCGCTCGGCGGAAGACAAGGCAAGCGAACGGATCTTCCAGTTCGCCGGCTTAATGCGCTGAGCAGGGCGTTTCTGGCCGGTGGGGATATCAACGGAGGAGTGGACGTGGCGGCCGAGCCGCATTTCCTCGCTGTCGAGTCGGTAGCCCTCGGCGTACTGTAGGTGGAACAGGCGTTCGCAGAATCGGATATCGCCGACAGCACGGGCGCCGAGGGGAAGTGGGTCGTCCATACGATCATCTCTTGCAGCCAAGTCCGGTACGGTGCCGGATAAGCCGCAGGGTGCGCCCGGATCGCGGCTCTGGGAAGTCGCCCGATGGTTCTCGCGGTGACTACCGCGTGTGCTCAGCTCGTATAGGGCTGTTGCCACCGATGGGGCTGGGAATCGGGGTGCGCCGGTAGGTGATGGCGGCGAGTTTTGCGGTCGCTTCCGCGACGCGGGTCACGCGGATTCGGCCGGTGCATGCTGGCGTGTCGGGCCGGTAGTGCTGGGTCGCTGGTTGCTTCCGTTTACTTGAGCTGCGACAGGTTGCGAGCGGTTCGGTTCGCGGTTGGCCATGAGGAGGCGCTCGCGGCATGGTTAGTGCAGGTCAGAGCCGGTAAGGTGATCGGCATTACGGGTAGGAAGGCAGAATGACGATCTTCGTTGCCCAAGCGCTCGAAACCGACTACGATTCCGCAGGTCACCGGCCACGCAAAACGTGAGCGGTCGGCACAACCTCGCCCGGCTACGGGCATAGAAACACCACTACTGCACCGCGTTTGGTGCGCCCGATAGTGTCGGCACAACCTCGCCCGGCTACGGCGGCATAGAAACCCGTCGGTCCTGCGGCATTCCATCCTGGAAAGCGGCGCGTCGGCACAACCTTGCCCGGCTACGGGCATAGAAACTCGGCTGGCCGTAATCGTTCTCGTCCTTGATGCCGGCGTTCACCAGAACCTCGCCCGGCCGGGCATAGAAGCACCAGGCCCCAGGACGACGCGCGGATGGGAAGAGCGTCCGTATTTGGCTGGTCGGTGGTTTGATGGAATCGATCGAGCGGGTGCCCGCGCCTGCGGCGCGGGTTCGTGTACCCATTTTCTGGGAATCCGGGGAACAGATGCGAGCCGCCTGCTATCTTGATCAAAGACAGCGATCGCAGGGTCTCGAGGAGGTTGTTGCGTGGGGCATGCACAACGCACTTTGCGCTGTGTCAAGGAAAATCACACGTCAGATTTTTCGATCACGCCTGGTGGAATGACGCATTGCGGCGATCGTGGTCCTCTGGGGGCGGTGTGAGCGAGCCCAGGGACGACTCAGCTGTGCAGGGCGACTTGGTGATGCTGACCGTCGGTGGTGTGCAGCCGTTCATCGCGGAATCCCGCAAGACCGCGGACGCGGCGGGTGCGAGTGTCGTGGTGCGGCAGGTTGTGGCCGCCGCGGCGTTGAGCGTACGCGATGCCTTGGCCGCGCACGACAAGCCGTATGGCCTGGTCATACCAGATCCGGGTGCGCTGATCGATGATGGCGAACGGGTTCCTGTCGGGATTAGCAACAAGATCGTTTATCTGGCACCGCCGAACACCGGTGCTACGGTAGCGGAAGCCGCTGTCAAGGAAGCTGGTCGGCAGTGGACCTCGCTCGTGGCCGAGACTCACGGGTCGATCCCGCCCACCCCGGGCATGCCCGACTTGGCGTGGGTGAGCGTTGCCGGTGAGATCGGCAACGACGGGTACCGGGAGCTGTGGTCGACTGCGGCGCGTGCGCTGGACCAGCGAAAACGAACTCGATGGTTCGAGGTTAGCAGGACGACCAGTAAGACGTTGTGTGCCCAATCGCCGTTGTTGCCCTCGGTCACCGCACCGCGCGGTCGTGATGCGATGAGCGTGCCCAAGCACGAACGCCACGAGCAGTTATCGGCGGCCGGCTGGGTGAAGCGGCACGTGGGCAACACAATTTACGGTCTCGGTAGTCGTTTCCCTGCCACGACGGTGGTTGCGTCGAGCTGGTTTCGGGATCAGCTCATCCGGCGGGCGGTGGAGAGTCCGAACCTGCGTGGCGAGCTCGTTCCGCTGGTGCAGCGGATGTCCGAGCTGGCTCCGTCGGACGACATGAAGCACGTCGGGTTGCCGACTAGCGTGCCACCCGGATTTGGAGGAGCTGTCGACGACTCTCGGCACGCTGATTAGCCCGGACGCGTGGGAACCGCGAGTCTTACAGGAATACGGCGACGAAGCCGGCGCTTCAGCATCGGCGGGGCGGCAGATCGCTTCCCAGATCGGAAATCTCGCGAGCGAGCACGACGTTCCTGAACTGACACCGTATTTCGCGATCGTCGTGCAGGATCTGGACCGGTTGGGCAAGAAGCTCGGTGACCTGGGGCTGGCGGACCAACGCAGCGCTTCTCGGGCGCTGACGGAACTCGGCTGCGCCCAGCGCGCGTTGAGTGAGGAGCCCGGATACTTGGGGGTACCGGTGTTCGCGGGCGGGGACGATTTCCTGGCTTTCGCTCCTGCGGCGACCGCGTTGTCGTTGGCTGCGGCGATCCGCGAACTCACCCACGCGCATTTGCAGAACACGCCCGCGTTGCGTGAGGTGACCGCGTCGACTGCGGTCGTGTTCAGTCACATGACCAGTCCGCTGCGCGAAGCGATTGCCACGGCCCAACGCGCGCTCGACCAGGCCAAGGACGCCGAGGGTGCAGGGCGCGAGCAACGCGATGCACTGGGTGTGGTCGTGCTACGCCGAGGTGGCGAGCGGGCGCGAACCGTTCAGCCGTGGTACCTGGCCGAGGGCCAGAACACGACTGAGCTCCTGCGCGCGATCGCCCCGGATGCCCAGTTCTCCGGCAGGCTCGCCAGCCACTTGGAGCGCGATCACGACGAGTTGAACCGGCTCGCCGCGCATTCCGACACCACCGTGCGGGAGACAGCCCGTGCCGAGGTGCGGCGGCTGGTCACCAGGCAGGGTGGCTCCAGTGAGGTCGCCGATGCCGTGATCAAGCTGGGCGAGCAAGAACGTCGGCCACCTGGCGAGGTACCGAGATTCGACCCGGTGCCGTCGACGTTGGTCGCTCGTTTCCTTGCCCAGGAGTGCCGATGAAGACGACATGGTTGGCGGTAGAACCGCTGGACACGCTCATGGTGCGCGACGGACGGGCGTTCAACGCGGGCCAGAACGGACGCGGCGAGGCTGTCGCTCCGCCGCCCTCGACGCTCGGTGGCGTGGTGCGGCATGCGATCGGTGACAACGTGAAGCACCGGATCATCGGGCCAATCGTCGACGTCGCGGGCCGCCGGCGTTTTCTCGCACCGGCCGACCTCGTCCGTAACGACAACGGTGACACCGCCCGGCTTAGTGTCATCGAACGGCCTGTCGGTGTGGTCAGTGACCTCGACGCAAAGCTCCGGTTCAGTCATGTCCTTGACGGCGAGGGAGGTCGCGAGCGGAGTTGGGTCACCGCCGAGGGCCTGCAAGCCTGGCTGTCGGGTGAGTTCGCTCCGGGCACCGTGTTGGACATCGAGGGCCAGGACGAGTACCTGTGCTCGGAGCCGTGGACGCGGGAGTCCCGGCTGGGGTTGGCGCGGGAGTGGTTCGGCGAACACCGGGACACTGCGGCCGAGGACATGTTGTATTTCGCCAATCACTTGCGTGTGGAGGACGGCACACGACTTCTGGTGGGATGCCAGGACGACAAGGTGCTGACCGTGCGCAACGACCTGGCGCTCATCGGTGGTCGGGGACGCATAGCGCATGTGAGGGAACACGGTGACAGCCCGATCCCGGCTGCCGCGCAGAGGTTTCCGGACGGACGGCTGACGGTGTATCTGGCGACACCCGCATTGGTCAATGACGTCTTCTGGCATCCGCCGGAGGCGCGACTGTGTGCGGTCGCGCTCACCGGCCCCGCACCCATTGCCAGTGCGTCGTGGCGCAGGGGGTTCGGGCAGACGCGGCTTCTGCGCTGGGCGGTGCCTGCGGGAACCGTCTATTACCTGCAGTTCGACAGCGAGGATGACGCTCGACGGTGGTCGAGTGAATGGCACGGCACATTGCTACCGCCAGACGCACAAGGCGAAAGCGGCAGCAATGGAGAATCACGCATCGCCACAGCGGGTTTCGGCACCTGCTTGACCGGGAGTTGGTAGTGGAACGACGTTTGTTGGTGCTGTTCGCGGAAACCCCCATACACGCTGGGGGCAGCGAATCCACCGGGGTTGTGGACCTTCCCATCCAACGGGAGGCGGCCACCGGCCTGCCCGTGGTGTGGGGGCAGAGCCTCAAGGGCGCGTCGCGCGACGCGGCCCGAGACGCCAAGTGGTACCGGTTGGGCGATGAGAAGCGGGTGTTCGGCTCCCGGCCGCCTGGCGCACAGGGCGACGACGGTGCGGCCGACGACGGCAACGGCGAGAGCAAGCTGGTCAAGGGTGAGGTGTCGTTCGGCGACGCCCAGCTGATGCTGTTTCCGGCGCCGACACTGATCAACACCTACGGTTGGGCGACGTCCCCGCAGCTGGTGTCGCGACTGACCCGGAAAGTCGCGTTGGTTTCGGCCGATACCGCTATCCCGACGCCGCCGGCCAATCCCGGAGGCCAAGCGTTTGTGACGGGTGATTGGGCAGGCGGTCAGCAGGTAATTGGCCCGAATGTGCTTCCCGTTGAGGTGCGGCAGTCGGTCGAGCAGTGGGCTGCGGTGCTGGCGCGATTGAGCTGTCCGGAGGGAGGGGAGTTCGACTACACCCGTGAGAAGCTCTCGCGTGACGTTCTCTACGTGGCCGACGGCGTGCTCAGCGAATTGACGAACACCGGAACCGACGTCGTGCCCCGGGTTCAGCTGGATATCGAGAAGAAGACGGCGAAGAATCTGTTCTATTCCGAGCATCTGCCCGCCGAGAGTGTGCTCACCGCTCTGCTGACCGGGCCGGCGCAGGCACTCGATTCGCTGACGGCGCTGCTCGACGGTAAGCCACTGCAGCTGGGTGGCGATGAGACGATCGGCAAGGGCCTGTTCTGGTGCCGGGTCCACGACGCCACGTCCCTGCGTACCGTCTTCGCCGCGAAGGCTTCGAAGGAGACGAGCTGATGGCCCAGCGAATCGACCAGGAACTGGCGGTGGCGGCCACCAAAGCTCTCCCGGAGCAGGTGGATCGTGAGCTGCTGACCGTGTTGCGGGCAGTGCCGGTTCAGATCCACAACAACGGCCTGGCCATGGCCGCGACCTATCTGCTCTCCAAGGCCAAAGGTGCGCGCGAGGACGACCGGTACTGGACGGTGGCCCACGTGCTACTGCGGGAGGCAGCCGATGTGATTCGACTCAACGTCGAATCCGATGACCCGCTGGTGATTCTCGACAGGCTGATCAAGGCTCCCAACGAGAAGTATGTGGTCGCACAGCGTCGAGCGCAGGAGCTCGCGGCGTGGTTGGGCCGTATCGGCTCTGCACGCAAGGCGCCAGGAGACGACTGATGGCCGTTTACACGCGACTTCCCTCCTCTGCCAAGGCCGAAAGCCCGGCTGCTGTGGTCGATCCGTATCTGCGCGCTCGGAACCTGCGTGGCGGCCCGAACACTGCGTTGGTGTTCACTGGCATGTGGGTCGGGAAACGCGACAGCGATGGCACGTTGACACCTGATCCCGACGGGCAGGTCACACATCTCAAGAAGGTCGTCGAAACATCCGGGCAGGTGGACGCCCGGATGTTGACCGCTTTGCACCGGCGTCGAATCGAGGCCGCGCGCGCATTGGCAGAGCGGTCCGGGCGCGTGGCGCAGGAAGTCGTGATCCGTCCACTATGGCGTGTGGTGGTCGGTCATGGCGGCGACGACAACTATGAGACCGGACTTACCTTTTCCCGCACATACGGAGTCCCGCTCTGGCCCGCATCGGGACTGAAAGGCCTCGCTGCGGCGCAGGCCGGCGACCGCACTGAACCTGCGGACACCGAGACACTGGTCAGATTGTTCGGTTCACCACGTGCGATGAGCCCCGACCATGAGCCCGACCAGGATTCCGAGCGCGAGGCCGAACAAGGTGGAGTGATCGTCCTCGACGCGCTGCCCGAGACTCCTCCGAAGCTGGTCATCGACGTGCTGACCCCGCATCAGGTTCAGTACTACAAAGAGGTCAACGACCCGCAGAAGGACGTCGTCAAGACCCCGCCAGCCGAATACCACAGCCCCGTGCCGGTCCGATTCCTCGCAGTGGGCGCCACCCCGTTCCGCACCGTGTTGATCGGGGACGAGGCCGACGTCGACGAGTTCCGTGCATACCTGAAGTCCGGTCTGGATGATCGCGGTCTTGGCGGCAAGACCGCGGCAGGTTACGGCTACTGCGAACTGGAGAACCCGTCATGAGCAGTCGGTTGCACATCATCCCGGTGGGCATCTCACTGCTGAACTTTCTTGAAGGCAGGCGCAAAGACTGCGATGACGGCGCCCGCAAGCGCGGGCATCCTGTCCTTCGTGGCGTCCTTGGCAACCGGGATGTCTGGCAGGAGCTGCGGACCAGGCCACAGGAGACAGTCGAGGTACCCGACGCGGTTCTTGGCGCCGACCATGCGAAGGCACGGTTGGCGCTTGCGGGGCTGGAGCCAAAGGCGTGTGCGGAATGGGACGCACTGGACCGGTATAAGCAGCAGTTTCCGGAGGCCGAGCTGGACACGTGGGTGTTCGTGGGTTCGGACACCGAAGAAGGATCACGCGCTGCGGTTCTCACAGCTCTTGGGCACACGTACCGGCAGGAGAATGTCTCACTGCGCTACGTGGACAACCCGCACACCTCAGAGGGTTTCCCGTTGCAGCCCGGCGGATGTTACGTCGCCCGGATCCCCGGGCTGGATCTGTCGTCCGGGGCCGACTTGCCTGAGAAGACGTGGCTGGGCCTGGGCGGTCTTGGCGGCCTGGCCGTGCGCTGCTCGACTCAACTGCAGGCGGCGGCTTCGACGCGTCACTACAAGGTCGTGTTCCACCTATCCGGCGGCGACAAGGCAATGCTGCCGTATTTCTTGACGATGGCGGAAGCCGTCCGGACCAAGCTTCAGAAAGATGGAAATCCCCCCGTTCAGAAGGACGGAAATCCCCCGATTGAGGCATTCTGTCTGTATGAGCAGGGTAGTCGTCCTGTTGCGTTGCCGGTCGCGCATTTCACTGGCTCGCTGCGCGAACGGGTTTTCAACCTGGCTGAGGCAAGCAACGGCGGTGAGACCGATGTGGACGACATGTCGGTTGACGGACTGGTGGGTTTGTATCTGGACGGGGGGAGCTGCGGGCTGGGCGGCGCAGCCTGACTCCGGCCGGCAGGATCGTTGCGAGGACGCTGTGGGAGACCTGAGTGTGCTTGCGGATCTAGTTCGCGACTACGAGACCGACGCCCTTGTCGTAGACTCTGGCTCTCGCTCGCCGTTCCCGAAGCCGGGAGAATGGCAAGCTCTCGAGCTCACCGGACGCGCAGCAGACCAGCTCGGGAACGTGCTCCGCAATCCCACGCTCATCGAGGGATACGGACGCGCGGACGCCGCGGAGAAGTATCGGTTACTGGCTGACCTCGCTTGTCTGGTGGAGAAGTATCCGACCGAGCAGCTGCCTGTGAGACTCCGCGCCCTGGCGGTGCGGTTCCGATTCCTGGTGTGGACACTGCCTTTCCGGCTACCTGATCCGGATGGGGGTGCCGAGTTGTTCCAGGACCCCTCGGATGTCCTTCAACGGCAACTCGGCCTGTCCGACGCGGTGGAGCTGGCGCGCAACGCTAGACAGGAGTGGTTGGCGTGCCTCGCCACGGCCGACACCGACCCGTGGCTGTCGGGCCTGCGCGCGCGTTGTCTCGTGCGGTTCGACGAAGAGCACCGCTGGCTGACCGAGCAGTGGCCGCAACGACCCGGTTCCGGGCCGTTGTCACTGCATTCCACGACTCCTGACACCGCCGAGTTCCAGGCTGATCACCGAGAGATCGCTGGACGAGTTGTCGACCTGCATTGGCTACCGATCGGCGACGTCCGCTCCGCGGCTCGTGCCTTCGGCCCAGGCCGTCGGGGGGTCCAGCTTCTTCCGTGGGCTCCGGTTGCGCTCGCGTCATTGGTGGCCGTGGCGACATTGTCCTGGCCAGGCCCGGACTGGGGGCGGTGGTGCGCCGGCGTCGCGTTGAGCGCTCTACCGATAACCGGCCTGCTGCTGCCGTCTGGCTGGGACGCATTGCTGTTGCTGAGGCGACCTGCGACTGTAGCTGCCGGCACCGCAGCGATGTTGGCGTTGACACCGAGATGGTGGGTGTCGCCGAACGGCTGGAAGACGGCCGTTGCCATTGCTGTGGCGGCGATGCTCTACCTGGTGCTGGAATCGCGATTGCACAACGAGCGCCGCTGGTCGGCGTTACGCCGCGGTCTTCTGGTCGGCCTCATTGGAATTTCGTACGCGTTCTTGATCAGCCTCGTGGTGTTGGGATTCGCTGCCCCAGCGGTGGCCGAGCACGGCGAGTGTCTGACCGGCCTGTGGAGCCATCCCGCGTGGCAGTACCGAGACCTGACCCCTGAGTGCACGAAAGCGCTAGCTATGTGGCCGGATTCGGTTCCGCTTGGTACGGCGGCGGCGCCGGCTGGAGCGTTGACGGTCTTGACCGGGTGGTCGTTCGCTATTGGAATCGCGCTTCAGCTGTTGTGGGACGACCAGCCGGTGACCGCGCCGCTCGGGCGGCTTCATCGTCGAGGAGGATAGTCGTGACGAAATGGACCACGTTTCACCTGGAGGTCGTCACGCCGCTGTTCAGCGGCGACGACCGGGCGAGCACAGACTCGCCAATCCGCGTCCCGTCGATCCGCGGCGCGCTTCGGTACTGGTTCCGTGCGGTCGCCACAGGTCACGGTGTCGATGATCTATCCACACTGGCCAAAGAAGAGTCGGAGATTTTCGGCGACACGCAGAATCCATCAGCTATCCGGATGCGAGTGATCAGTCAGCTGGTCGCCGGGGGGAGCGGTACCGAACCAGCCTGGGCCAAGCCGCGCAGCAACGGTGCGGCTCGCGGCGGGCACGGTCGCGACCGGAACGAAGGTCAATTCAACGGCGTGCAATACCTGCTTGGTCAAGGCCTTTGGAGTCATCGAGATAGGCTCACTCGCCCTTTCGTCGAACCGGGCGGGAGGTTTGAGTTGCAGGTCCGCCTGACTGACCACGACGAGCAGGTCAACAGTCGATTTCTGCTCGCGATGTGGGCATGGCTGACCTACGGTGGCCTCGGCTCCCGCGTCCGGCGCGGATTCGGCCAGCTGCGATGCGTCGAGGTCTCCGGCGCGACGCGAAATCCGTTGCTCAAGGCTATGACCGAACGACCCGACTGGGAAGCTCTCGGCGAGAGCGCTATCCCACGTAGCCTGCGGGACGAACGCCAAATCGGATGGTCGACATGGCTGGGGGAGCCGGCGGGTGACAATGACACAATGCCCGCACACCCGATGCTCGCTCCAAAGTGGTGGGGCGGTGTCTTGTTCAAGGACCGTCTCCGGTCGTTCGGGGAGGCCTTGGATCTAGCCGGACAGAAGTGGCGTACATTCCGCTTGGGCGATCATCCAAGCAAAGACCTACCGCCACCGTCACCGGGACGCTCTCCGGAATGGGTGAAGTCGATCCAAGGACCGAACAACGACTTCCCGATCGGTGCACTTGGCTTGCCCGTAGGATATTACTCGCGGAAAGGAAGCTCGACCTTCAAAGGAGAGATATCCGCTGAGGTTAAAGGCGGTGAAGGGCTCCGGCGAGCGTCACCGGTATGGCTGCGGCCGGTGCATCTTTCGCGCAACGAATGGGGAATCTTCACGCACGTCTTCTATGCCCAGGTGTTGCCCGAAGGTGCCGGACTAGTGGGCACGGGATCCGCGATAAACCTCCAACTCAAATTGCCGCCTGACGAGTCAGCGAACTCGGCGGAATCACAATTGGATCGCTGGCTGGATAATGACGTCAGATTGGACGACTAAAAGCGCCTAGGGTGATCAACCAAATTTGCACTGCGCGAGGGTGACGCGCGTTCGGATCGGTCGTCGATGAGGAATCACACGACCAAATCATGTCATGGGGGAGAGAACTCCAATGCCGGCCACGATCACGCTCACGCTGGAATCGTCTGAACGCATCAGAGTCTACCCGGCCAGGTTGCACGGGGCGTTGTGCAAAATTCTGGAAGAGCCAGATGCAGACCACCGGCGACAGCACAAGCCGTTCGCCGCAGGCCCCTTGCGGGAGAACGAGGACGGAACGCGCTGGCGCATTGGCTGGCTCGGGAAGGAACAGCCCGCCCGGTTACCGGAGAGCGTCCGATTCGGCGATGTGACTTGCGCGGTGCGGGGAGTGCGGCTCGAGAACCTGGGATATGCGGAGTTGGCCCAGGCCAAGCCTGCTCGGCACGCGCAGTTCGAGACGCTCAGTCCGCTGTATTTCTCCCGGGACGGACGCGACCACCCGCTGCCGGATCCAGTATCGATCGTGAGAAGTCTCGCGCAACGCTGGAACGCACATGCCCCTGCCGAGTTCATCATCCCCGATGACGTATTCCGATCGCTCTTGGACCGGGTCATTCTCCACGAGATGGACGGAAAAACCATCCGAACTCCGGTGTCGGCGACCATGAAACAGATCGGATTCTTCGGAACGTTCCGGCTCGGCCTGACCAAAACCGCCGACCACACGACAAGCACCTTGTTCGCCGCACTCATGCAGTACGCGACTATATCCGGGATCGGGGCTCAAACGTCACACGGTTTCGGCGCAATGGAGCTGACCGAGATCGTTCCCTGATGTCCCGCCCGTCCTTACCGACGCAGATGCAGCGCTCACGCCTCTGCGAGCTCCTCGGTGGACGCTTGGCCGCGAGGAGCCGCTCGCAACGTTGTCTGCGCAGGTCAAGGCGACCGAAGTGATCCACTTCCTGGTCTGCCACCCAAGATGTCGATCTCCGTTGCCGGGGCACTCGAAACCGGCTACAGTTCCCCAGGTCAACGGCTTTCTCAGAAGACAGCGGTCGACACAACCTCGCCCACTTACGGGCATAGAAACGTGGCGCCTAACTGGTGCATGACGTCGACCAGTTCGGGTCGACACAACCTCGCCCGCCTACGGTTGGGGCTGGGGGACTGTGCAGTGAGCGGTGTTTCCGGTCCGACACGCCGGGCGGTGGTCCGGCGGGATGGGCACTGTGAGTGATGACATCGGACGGTGTGAGTCCACGCAAGGGCGAGAAGCAGGTGGGGCGGGAGAGCTCGCCGGAGCAGGCCGCCGTGGCGGAGATGGTGGCCCAGGCCCGAGAGCAGGGTCTGGAGTTGACCGGCCCGGATGGGCTGTTGAAGCTGTTCACCAAGAACGTGCTGGAAACAGCGTTGAACGAGGAGATGACCGAACACCTCGGCCATGCCAAGAACCAGGCCGACCCGGAACGGGACTCGTCGAACATTCGGAACGGGTCGAGGACGAAGACGGTGGTCTCGGACGCGGTCGGCGAGGTGGAGATCGCGGTTCCACGGGACCGTAAAGGCTCGTTCGAGCTGCAGATCGTGAAAAAGCGCGAACGACGTCTGTCTGATGTGGACGAGGTTGTGTTGTCGCTGTACGCGAAAGGCCTGACCACGGGCGATATTTCCGCGCACTTCGCCGACATTTACGGCGCGTCGGTGTCGACGGAAATGGTCTCGAGGATCACCGACACTGTCGTCGCGGAGATGGAGGAATGGTCGAACCGTCCACTGGAGGCGGTCTACGCCGCGATCTTCATCGACGCCATCCATGTGAAGGGGCGGGCTCTGGCGCAGTCTCCGTGAATGTCAGTTCGTTTGGAGGAGCACGCGTTTTCGGAGGAGGTCGAGGTTCGCTC
>NZ_JALBWV010000094.1 GCF_022678645.1 Saccharopolyspora soli
TGCCCAGCATCGGGATGGGGTCCACCGAGCCGCCGCCAGTGGTGACCAGCAGCGTCCCGGCGCCGGCCTCGCGCATGCATCGGACTGATCGCCGCTGCAGCGCGACCAGGCGTCTTCGCCGGGAATGTGGTCCTGCAGGCGCTGGCGACCGTTCCGGCCGTGTGGGCGTCGCCTCGCCCTTGCCGCCGTTGGCGTCAACCCGCGCGTGTGCCTGATCGGCTGGCCGTTCAACCCTTTCGAACAGCCGTACAGCTTGGTAAGGCCCTCGGTGTGTATCGGCGGGTCGGCCGACGTTGGCATCGGGTCGGTGGTGGGCAAGCTTGATTCCTTTCCACTTGTGCTGAACCAGTTCGCATCGTGCCCGTTGATCGAGTTCGGCCGCCGGGTGCGGCGTGGCGTGGACGAGCCCGGTACCGACTCCAGCATCAAATGCTAGTCGACTCTCACTTTGCTGGTAGCGTGGGTGGCAGCGGTATGGCGAGTAGGAGGGCTGAGAGCGATGACTGAAGCACCGGAAGTGCCGTTGCAGATGCGGCGAGTGGGGTTCGATCCGGTTGTGGAGCTCACACGAGCGCGGGAGGCCGAGGGCGTCACGCGGGTTATGACGCCCTTCGGGGTTCCTGCCCACCTGGTGACCCGGTATGAGGACGTCCGGATGGTGCTTTCGGACCCGGTTCGGTTCAGCAACGCCGATCGGCGGCCGTTCGCGCAGGTCGGTGGTGCCGACATGAGCGAGGCGGACCTTGAGCAGATGCGGGCTGGCAACATGATCGCGTTCGACCCGCCCGAGCACACCCGGCTGCGCCGGATGCTCACGCCGGAGTTCACGGTGCGCCGGATGCGCCGGCTTGAACCGAGGATCGTGGAGATCGTCGATGCGGCGCTGGACGATCTCGAACGGTCCGGCAAACCGGCTGATCTGGTTTCGAACTTCGCCCTGCCTGTGCCGTCCCTGGTGATCTGCGAGCTGCTCGGTGTGCCGTACGCGGACCGGGCGGAGTTCCAGCACCGCACGGCCCGCCAGCTCGACATGTCGCTGCCGATGGACGAGCGGATGAAGCTGCAGCAGGAAAGCCGCGCCTACATGGCGAAGCTGGTCGCCGGTGCGCAGGCGGATCCGGGCGAGGACATGCTGGGCATGCTGGTGCGCGAGCACGGTGACGACCTGAGCACCGCCGAACTCATCGGCATCGCAGGGCTGCTGCTGGTCGCCGGGCATGAGACGACGTCGAACATGCTCGGTCTGGGCACGCTGGCGCTGCTGCGCCATCCCGAGCAGTTGGCGATGCTGCGCGACGACCCTTCGGTGGTAAATCCAGCTGTCGAGGAACTGCTGCGGTGGCTGTCCATTGTGCACTCCGGGGTGCCGCGTACCACCAAGACCGAGGTGGAGATCGCCGGGCAGGTCATTCCGGCGGGCGAGGTGCTGGTGATGGCGCTGCCCGCGGCCAACCGCGACCCGGCGCTGATGGACGATCCCGACCGGCTCGACATCACCCGTGGGGTCGCCGGTCACGTGGCGTTCGGCCACGGCGTGCACCACTGTTTGGGGGCGCCGCTGGCCCGGATGGAGATGCAGGTCGCCTTCCCCGCGTTGCTGCGCCGTTTCCCCGGCCTCGCTCTCGCCGAACCGGATGCCGACGCCAACTTCCGTGCCTATCACGTGGTCTACGGACTGCATTCGCTTCCGGTCACCTGGTGAAGCAGGAGGGATTTGCGATGAAGGTCGCCGCTGACCGCGACATCTGCGTGGGTGCCGGGATGTGCGTGCTCACCGCGCCGGAGGTCTTCGATCAGGACGATGACGGCATCGTTGTGGTGCTGGTCGACGAGGCCGCCCCGGGTCAGGCCGACGTCGCTCGGCAGGCGGTGGCGCTGTGCCCGTCGGGTGCGCTACGTGCCCTCGACGGCTGAGCCGAGGGCCGTTGGGCTGTTAGCGTGCGTTTATGCCGAACACGGGGGCGGAGGACCTGCGGGTCGATGCCGCGCGCAACTACGAGCGGGTCGTGGTCGCCGCCGACCAGGCTTTCGAGGACGTCGGGCCAGCCGTAACGCTGGAGGAGGTCGCGCGGCGTGCCGGTGTCAGCGTGGCGACGGTCTACCGTCGTTTCCGGAATCGCGATCTGCTTGTGCGAGCGGTCTTCAAGCACGTCCTGGTCACCGAGATCGAGCCCGCTGCCGCGGTGGAGACCGAGGACCCGTGGCGTGATCTGGTCGCCTCGGTCGCGGCCACGGTCGAGGCGCTGGCCCGCAGACAGGTGGTGCTCGCGCTCGCCCGCGAGAGCGACGCGATCGACGTGGAGACCTTCCACCGGTACGTCCAATCGATGCGGCGGTTGCTGCGCCGCGCTGCCGATGCGGGTCTGGTGCGGCCGGAACTGGAGGCCCGGGACCTGGCAGCGGTCGTCGTCATGGCGCTGGCGACAGTGCATCCCGATGATCCCGGTGGTGTCGACCGCACACGTTATCTCGCGCTGCTCTTCGATGGCCTGCGTCCAGCGCCGACTCGCCTGCCGCCGCCATCGGCGCACACTCCCGGCGGCGAGTGAAGGTCGTGGCCGCCTGAGTCGGGGATCGCGCAGCCCTGGCGATTCGCCTGACTTCTCAGTTGCTGCCGCGCACCGCCGCGCGCACGGCCGCCGCGTCGGCGAGAGGACCTGGTGGTGCTGCTGATGGCCAACGTGGGCGTGGTGGCCGCGGCCGGTGAGGCGGCTCCGCAGGCGTGGCGCCTGGTCGGATACATGCTGCGGGCGTTCGCGGTGCAGGACGTCGACGCAGTGCCACCTGCGCCGGACGCGGCTGCGCTCGAGCAGGCGATCCGGCGGTTGGCCGGTGATTCATCCCGGGAACAGCGAAGTAGGAAACAGCGCCATACGACAGTGGCCCCGCCACGGCGAGGCACGGGAAGGTCGAGATGAAGATCGGTTTTACGTTGCCGCAGATGGGCCCGTTGGCTCATGAGGCGGGCGAGGTGGCTCGGTTCGCCATGGAGGCTGAACGGCTCGGGGCCGACAGTCTTTGGGTGGGGGATCGGCTGCTGGCCCCGGTGCATCCCACCGTCGGTTATGGGGGGAGGCAAGACGATCCCCGAGGTCTTCCACTCGCTGCTGGATCCCTTCGCGTTGATGTCGGTGGCGGCTGCGGTGACTGAACGGCCGCTGATCGGTGCCAACATCCTCAACGCGCCGTGGTACGCGCCCGCGGTGCTCGCGCGGTCGTTGACGACGATCGACCGCCTCAGCGGTGGCCGACTGCTGCCCGGGTTCGGGGTCGGCTGGTCGCCGGAGGAATACAGCGCGGCAGGCGTGCCGATGAACGAGCGGGGCGCGGGGCTGGACGAATGCCTCGACGTGCTCGACAGGCTGTGGTCGGACAATCCCGCCGAGTACCAGGGCCGACACTGGACGTTGCCCGCCACCTACGCCGACGTCAAACCGGTCCAGCGCCCCCGCCCGCCGCTGTACCTGGCGGGCTTCGCCCCCGCGGCGATGCGGCGGGCCGCACGGCGGGCCGATGGCTGGCTGCCGGTGTACGCACCCGAAACGGGCCCGTTCGACCCGGCTACGGTCAACGAGCCGATGAGACAGATCCGGCAACTGGCCGCCGATGCCGACCGCGATCCCGCCGCCCTGAGCATGGTCATGCGGGTTTACCCGATGACGCCGAGCAATACGGTCGACGATGTGGTGAGTCCGATCCTGCGGGCGGCCGAGGAGACCGACGTTGACCACTTCTTCGTGCAGATGATGAACGTTGCCGAAACCGTCGATCATTCTCTGGAGTTTGCTGAAGGCGTCTTGAGCAAGGCCCGCGGTTGATCACCGGAATGTGGCCCCGATTTGGTGTGGACCGGATCGCGGCACCGGTCAGAGGGTCGAGTAGAGGCGCTCGGCCTCGTCGAGCCGGGTGTAGAGCTCCCAGTAGATTTCGGCGATCGCGGCGGGCTGGGTTTCCGACCCACCCTGACCGATCCAGGTGGCCAGCGGAATGTTCGCCGCGTAGACGTCTTTCTCGGTCAGTGCCGCGTTGATCGTCAGCCTAGTTGCGCAGCGCGCCGTTGGAGATGCCGATACTGCCCATCGGCGGGAACATCAGCGCCGAGGACGGCGCCTTGGGCAGAAACTGGATCAGCGTGGCGAAGACGGCCCGGTCGGGCCAGCTCATCCGGGGTTTCGGGTTGCTTCTGCGTGTGGGGCCACCTCGTGACGCAGCACCAGGCGTTCGACCTCCTTGGACACCGGCGAACGGCCGAGCAGGCACCGCCAGCCCGCAATCTGCACGGAGATCAGGTACGGCAGACGTAGTGACCTGGCCGGTGATCATGCCCTGTCTGCCGGGGACACGGAAAGATGCAGGTCGCAGTAGATCGACCGACTTGTGGAACCCCACAGGGGAACACTGGCACGGCCGTTCCCAGGAATGTTCATGGGATCCGCAGTTGGGCTGCGATCCGCATCCCAACCGACTGCGCACCGCGGCCATGGAGTCCCGTCGCGATCTTGGGTCGTGACTTTGTCTGCCAGGCGAATTCTTCGCCTGGCAGGCGTTTTTTCGATACAGGGTGCTACATGTTCTTCGCGGCCTGTTTGACCGCGGCGCGGATGCGGCCGTAGGTGCCGCAGCGGCAGACGTTCTCGATCTTGTCGATGTCGGCGTCGGTCGGCTCGCTCTTCTCGTTGAGCAGCGCGACAGCGGTCATGATCTGTCCGGGTTGGCAGAAACCGCATTGCGGGACGTCCATGTCGATCCACGCCTGCTGCACCGGGTGCAGCTCGTCGCCGTCGGCCAGGCCCTCGATGGTGGTGACTTGGGTGCCGTCGGCGTCCTTGACCTGCACCATGCAGGTCTGCACTTCCTCGTCGTCCATCAGGCAGGTGCAGGCCCGGCACACCCCGACACCGCAACCGTACTTCGGGCCGGTGATGCGCAGCTTGTCCCGCAACGCCCACAACAACGGCATCTCGGCCGGGGCATCGACCTGGACATCCTCGCCATTGACCGTGAATTCGTACTTCGGCATGTGTAGTAGGTCTCCCTGCTAGAAGTTGACCGGGAACATAGTCGGCGAGGTCCCGGTCGCACGGGCGTAGGCGTTCGCGACCGCGGCGGCCGAGCCGGGGCCACAACTGTCGCCGAGGCCGCCAGGTTCGCCGGTAGGCGGCATGACGAACACCTTCGTCTCCAGCGGCGCGTTCCGTTGCCGGGTCCACTGGTAGTCGGCGAAGCTGCCTTCCCGCACCGCACCGTTGTCGATGTGCAGACCGGCCTGCAGCACGGTGGCGATGCCGTCCATCAGGCCGCCCTGCATCTGTGCCTCGACACCACGCGGGTTGATCGCCCGGCCCACATCGACGGCGATGAACGCCTTTTTCACACGCGGGTTTTTCGGGTCGGTGGCGTCGATCTCCGCCAGGGTCGCGGTCACTGATTTGTGTTCCTCGTGGAGGCCAATGCCCTGGGCGTGGCCCTTGGGCATCGCCCGGCCCCACTTGCCCTCTGCCGCGACCTTCTGTAGCACAGCCTTGGTGCGCTCGTTCTTCAGGTGCTGCAACCGGAATTCCACCGGATCCTGGCGAAAGAGGGCGGCCAGTCGGTCGGCCATGACCTCTTCGGTGATCCGAAACCTCGGTGACATCACTCCGCGCCACGTGCCCGTGTTCGGTATGTCCACCGGAACGTCAACAGCGGACATGGTGGCCAGCCCGTAGTCGTACTGGATGATCTGGGTGAGGTTAACCATGAGGAAGCCCTGCGCCCGCTGCGTTGGCTCGGTCTTCCCCCCGATCTTCATCGCAGCGCTGACCACGACGTCACCGATCCCGCAGGACAGGTCGGTCCACGCACTGGCGAGCTTGTGGCTGTACGAGCGCACCTTGCCGTCACGAACCGACGCCGTGATCCGGTGGTACGAGGAGCTTCCCATCCGGCCGTGCCGCATGTCGTCGTTGCGGGTCCAGAACACCTTGACGACCTTGCCGGTCGCCTTGGAGATCTGCGCGGCCTCGATCGGCACGTCGTGGTAACAGGTCCGCCCGAACGAGCCTCCTGCCCGCCTGACATGCACCGTCACCGCCGATTCCGGAAGCCCGATCGCCGCCGCGACCTGTATCTTCGCTTCGACCGGAATCTGCGACGAGATCCACAGCTCCGCGCGGTCGGGGCGCACGTCGGCGACGGCGGAACCGGTCTCCATCGGTGCGTGGCTCTGGAAAGCGACCCGGAAACTCGCGTCCACATCACCGGTACCGATGTTCACCGAGTCCGCCAGACTCCCGGTGTTGTCGGCCAACTCAGCGAAGATGTTCTCGTCGGATCTGTTCGCACCCGGCCCAGGGTTCCAGGTGACCTCGACCTTCTTGGCCGCTTCCATGGCCTGCCAGGTGTCCTCCGCGCACACCGCGATGCCGGAGGGGATCTGTGCCACGGCCGCGACACCCGGCATCCGGCGGGCCGCCGAGTCGTCGTAGGACGCGACCGTGCCCCCGATCGTCGGCGGTCGGACGACTACGGCCACAACCGAGCCGGGGATCTTGGTGTCCGAAATGTACTCGGCCTTGCCGGTGACGATGTCCCGCGCGTCCACCCGACCCGTCGGCTTGCCCACCACCGTGTGTTGCTCCACCGGTTTCGGCGTCGCTGGTACCGCCACTGCTACCTTGGCCGCGTCCTTGGACAGCTCCCCGAAAGTCAGCTTCTTGCCATCCGGCGCCCACACCGCACTGTCCTTGGTGGACAACTGGTTCGCCGGGACGCTCCAGCGGTGCGCGGCCGCGGTGACCAGGCGCGCACGCGCGGCGGCGGCCATCGACGACAGCGGCCGCGACAGGGAGCGAACCGAGGTGGAGAACGCGCAGAATTGCATGACGCCCAGTTCGGTGCGCGCATCGGACTGCTCGATGACAACATCGCTCGGCCGCGCGTCGAGTTCCTCGGCGATGATCATCGCCATCGTCGTGCTTATTCCCTGCCCCATTTCGAGCTTGGGAAGCTCGAACCACGCCTTGCCGTCCTCGGTTATCCCCAACCGCAGAGCCGGGGCGTGCGGCGCGGACTCCAGGCTTACGAAGTGACCGAGGTCGACGGTCTCGACGAGCGTAGGAGTGGGAATTTGGGTGGGCGCACCCGTGGCCGCCGCGGTTTCACCCTCGCCAACGAACTTCCCGATGATCGTCAGCGTCGGGACCGCCGCCAGGGACATAAGGAAACCACGCCGATCGACGCCGGGCGGCTGGCCGTCATTCGGCGACGTGGTGGGGACATCCATCCAACGACTCCTCTCAGTGCTACCGCAGGCCACTCCAACTGTGAAAATTCACGCAAGATACGGGAACGAGAGCGCACGAATACCAGCGACCCCGAACACCCTTTGGGGAAAGGGCAAAGCTTTAGCAGGACAAAAGTCGCTACGGAGGCGCTCGACGGGAAACGATGCAATCTCGTTACGGATCGTTCCTTCAAGAAACCTGGTTGCAGACGGGGTGTCAGCGGCTCAACGGGTACGAGCAGGACCCCCTTGAAATTGCGGAGCGTCACTGTGCGTTTCAAGCGCAAACCGAGGCGCGCGAACATACCGCCGTTCGAGGGCCGTGGGCATCGACAGTTTGATGGTCGATGTGCAGACCGCTGTCGCAGCGGATGATCGACGCCGCAGGTGCCTGCATCGAGGCCGACACCGAGAAAGAGCGCAGGCTGCAAGCGTTCTTCGACGGCGTGGACGATCCGGGAGGGCAACGCCAGGTTCAACACGGCATCGAACAGATGCGGGACAACGACTAGATCAGCCCCGACCGCGACTCGGCACGCACGGCGGCCGCCTTGATCGCCGCGATCCAGGGCGGCGTGACGATCCCGATGTCGACCGGCTCCGCGGACCACCTGGAGTCAGCACTGGACCTCTGCCTCGACTACCTGCGGACCGCGTCGGCCACACACCGCTGACCAGCGGAATCGGGTCCGACGGACAGGTCGGGGGCTGCCCAGCGGTTGGTTCGCATGACGACCTTGAGCAGCAGGCGCGTCGTGCCGTGATCTCCAGGCGCGAGGACGTAGGACATGAAAGCGCCCATGATGGTGCCCGTCAGCTGTTTCTCCGGGTCGGCCGAGTCGATCCGCCCCAGCTCGTGCCCGCCAGCGGTCGTGAACCTTTCTCCGACTTGAGGCTCGGGAATGCCGACCAGCTCACGAGGTGACCGGCGGCCGAATTGTCGATATCCGACACCCGCCGCGGGACCTGCGCGGACTCCCGCCGCTGCGTGTTCGGCGCGATCGAGCGCCGTGCGGCGAACCCGCTGCTCGACCTGGCTCTGCTGCGCCACCCGACGTTCAGCGGTGTGCTGGTCGCGGGGGCGGCACTGAGCTTCTCAGCGTTCGTGTCGTTCACCTACACCTCGATCTGGCTGCAATCGGTGTTGGGCCTGACGCCGGTCGAGGCCGGGCTGGTCTGCCAGCCGATGTCGGTCGCCGCGTTTGTCGTTTCCGTGGCGGTGGGGCGGTTCCTGCACCGCTGGGCTAACCGCTCGTGGTGACCAAGGGCTGGGAAACCGTGGGCGGGTGGCTGACAGATCGCCAGGACCGCTGGAGTATGTAAGCAGTTTTCGAAAACCTCGGAGGTCAGTGTGCAGTTGGCGTCGGAACCGTTGCGGAAGCTGGGGTTTCTGACTATCGGTCTGTTCGACGAATCTGATCCCCGCCGCGGACACGAGTCGACGCTGGAGATCATCGAGCTGGGGGAGCAGCTGGGCTTCGACAGCGCTTGGGTGCGGCATCGCCACCTGCAGTACGGCATATCTTCTCCGGTCGCGGTGCTCGCGGCGGCCTCGCAACGCACCGATCGCATCGAGCTGGGCACCGCGGTGATCCCGCTGGGCTGGGAGAATCCGCTGCGGCTGGCAGAAGACCTGGCCACCGTCGACGTCCTGTCCGGCGGACGACTCAATCCCGGTGTGAGTGTCGGTCCGCCGAGGTATTACGACAAGGTCAAGAAGGCGCTCTACCCCGATGCCGCCGACGCCGAGGACTTCGGCTACGAACGCGTGCGACGCCTGCTGAGTTTCGTGCGTGGCGAGCCGGTCACGGACTTCAGCGGCACCGAGGGTTTCGAGGTGTTCTCCGACCGGGTCCAGCCGCACTCACCGGGCCTGGGGCGTCGCCTGTGGTACGGCGGTGGCAGCCTGCGCTCAGCCCGATGGGCTGGCGAGCACGGCATGAACCTGCTGACCAGCAGCGTCGTCAAGGCCGAGGAATCCGAGGACTTCGGCGAGATCCAGTTGTCCCACATCCGGACCTTCCGGGCGCACCATCCGGACGGTGACCGTGCGCGGGTCTCGCAGGGGTTGGTCGTCATCCCCACTGACGGCGCAACCCGCGAGCAGCGCGCGAAGTACGAGGCGTACGTGCAACGGCGAACGCCGCGCACCACGACCCCGCAGGGGCCCGAGCGGGTGATGTTCGCACCCGATCTGCTCGGCACCTCCGTCCAGATCGCCGAACAGCTGCACGCCCATCCGGCGTTCCGGGAGGTCACCGAGGTCGCGTTCGCCCTGCCGTTCACCTTCGACCACGCCGACTACGTCCAGATCCTCACCGACATCGCCACCAAGCTCGGCCCGGAGCTCGGCTGGCGCGCGACCCTCTGACCGCGAGCCCGCGCAACCGCGGTACGCCGACCACCGACGCGTCTCCCGTGCGGATCGGCCACCACATGTCGAAAACAACAGAACGGCACCTGCCCCTCCGCGGGTGATCGGTGGAGTCGCAGGTCGAGCGAGATCATCCGCCTGCAGCAGGCATGCCCCAGGCGACGTACGTGTTACAACAGTGGGGTCTGACCGGCGTCGTAGACCAGAACCCTCGCCTCGGGCAGCAGTCTCGCTTCGGGACTCGGGCGGTGTTGCTGCAGCGTCCCGTCGTGCATGAGGTGTCGGACGTCGGTTTCCCGTGCCAGCACGAGGAAATCCGCGATCATCCGCCGGTGGCATCGCCACCATGCGGATTCGGCGCACATCACCGCGGTTCGCTGGTCCGCCGCCTCGGCGAGCAGTTCGTCGATCGCGGAGATGAACTGCGCCGAACGCATGTGCCCGGCGTATCCGCTGAAGGAGCGGTTGTGCAGCGCCGTGTCGAGTGAGTCGGGCCGCGGCTTGCGCCAGCCACCGAGTCGTTTGTCCCAGCGGTACCCGATGCTGGCCTCGGGCAACCACTGCGCCATGGCGTCCCGCGCCGTGTCGGGATTGTGCCGACTGCCCGGTGCCGTGCGCACGTCCACGAGCCGATGCACGTCGGCGCCGTGCAGCAGGCGCACGATCGCTGCCGCATCAGCGGCGCCGTGCCCGAACGTGAGCAGCTGCACGTTCGGAGTATCGCACCCCGCAGGGAGATCCTGATTGGACTCCAGGGCAGATGGGGTTGTCGGCAAGGCCAACGCCGCATATCTCGCGTCAGGGCACTCGCGCGACCGCGCCGTAGCCGAGCGGCCTGGCCACGTCATCCAGTTCGTTCGGGTCGTCGGTGTGCCACTCGGGCAGCGTGACCAGGCCCGGGTCGACCAGGTCGAGGCCGTCGAACCAAGACAGGATCTCGGCGTGGTCCCGCGGGTACACGGGTTCGCCAGCGGCTTCGTAGGCGCCGCGCAGCAGGTCCATCTCGGCACGCAGCGTCGGCGAGGCGTGTTCAGCGGTCAGTGTGGACATGGCGACCAGCGAGCCGGTTGCAAGGCGTTGCCGGTAGGCGCGGATCAGCTCGGCTGGTTGCGGGTCCTCCAGGTACAGCAGCACGCCGACGACGAGCAGCCCGACCGGCTGGCTGAAGTCGAGCAGTCGGCGAGTGTCCGGGTGGTTGAGCACCGCGGACGCCTGGCGCATGTCGGCCTGGATGATCGTCGTCGTCTCCGACCCGGCCAGCACGAGCTGGGCGTGGTGGTAGGCCACCGGTTCCTTGTCGACGTAGACCACGCGGGCCGGGACACCGGCGTGTTCGGAGACCTGGTGTGTGTTGCCCACCGTGGGGATGCCGGAGCCGAGATCGAGGAACTGGCGGATGCCCTGGTCGAGCGAGTAAAGCACGGCGCGGCGCAAAAACGACCGGTTCAGCCGGGTTACCGCCGGGATGCTCGGCGCGATGGCCAGCACTTGGTCGGCGAACTCGCGGTCGGCGGTGAAGTTGTGCGAGCCGCCGAGAAAGTAGTCGTAGGCGCGGGCCGCGCTCGGCTGGCTGGTGTCCACGGTCGCTGGCAAGTCAGGCACAGGGTCCAAGAACGACACGGTGGCTCTCCCTCTGGTTCCGGTGGGTGCTCGTCAGTATCGTCGTCGTGGACTGGTCCGTTGTAACGATCCGGGGCTGGCGCTTGTGTGCGGCCACCTCCGATCGGCGTCCCGCCCACGCTGCGGATCACTTGGTGGCGACGCGTATCCCGGATCGGTGAGCTGGTCGGCCAGCGGGAGGCCACCGGCGAGACGCTCGGCTTCGGCGATGCTGGCGGTGCCAAGGGGTCCAATACCGTGCAAAACGGTTCAAAGAGCTCATCACCGCCCAGAGCTGGCTACACTTTCCTTATGGTGGAAGATGTCTTCAACCTCCAAGCCGACCTGCAGGCGATCTACGCCTACTGGAAAGCGTGGAAGCAGCAGGCCGAGAAACTGTCGTGGGCTGCGGACACCATCAGCGACGCGGCCAATCGCGCCCTCACCGACGACTCCTGGGCTGGCGAAACGGCCGATCGGTACAACGAGCACCGGAAGAAGCTCGTCGCCGACCTCGACGACTGCGCCAAACTCGCCGACAAGATCGCTGCGGCCCTGGGCGCGTGCAACGAAATCCTGGAATCGGGCCAGAATCAGCTAACCACCGAACGTGCCAAGCTCAGCGGGATTCCGGGTCTCAACCCTCCCTATCTCATCCAGGGGCTGGACGGAAAGCAGCAGAAACTCGTCAACGACGCGCTCAAGGCTGCCAATGAGATTCGCGCCAGGGTCGACGAACAGCTCAACGAGGAGGCCGAAGTCTTCAAGTCGGCGGTGCAGGACTTTCAGGTGTGGCAGGGCCACTGGTCGGGACGACAGCTGCGGATGCTCAACCTCAATATCCAGCAGGGCGGCGACGGCGCCTGGCCGATCATCGATGACGGGACCGAGGATGGCGACATCGGCCCGCTGGCGCAGCGGATGCTCGACAACAAGATCAATGTCGCGACGATGCAGGAAGTGCGCGAAGGCACGCCGGAAAAGCTGCAAGAGGAGCTCAACAAGCGGGATCCCGGCGGCCACTGGAAAGTCCAATTCCAGCCTGCGGATGGCGACATGGGCAACGCCGTCGCGGTGCGCACCGGCGACGGCGTGACCGCAGGCCAGGCGTTCAAGCACGACCTCGGCGACAAGGGCGACGAGCCCCGCGCGGCGACCGAGGTGCCGATCTACGTGCAGTGAGAAGTCGCGCAGAGGGCCCGATCCCGCACCAGGAGCCCGCTGAGGCGACCGTGAAGATCCAGCGTCGCCGGTCGAGATGCGGGGCGGCGTTGCCTGTCCGGGCTACCAGTTCGGCATTTTGATGTCGGTCACGATTCCGTCGTGGTCGGATTCGTGATCCGCGGTACTCCACCGCGTGGCCTCGGAGGTTCCCACGCCGCGAGGCATGACGTGGTCGATGCGCGCGCCGGTCGATGAGGTGCCGCCTTTGCCGTCGTGGATGAAGCCAGCGTCGGTGTCGTAGCCCTGTCTGCCGAGGTTGCGATACGCGTCACCGTGCGGGCCCACGCCGCCCTGAGATGAGTTGAGATCGCCTGCGATGACCGTGTTCTGATGATCGTTGGTGATCTGCCCCAGCCGGTTGATCTGCTCGACCTGCGCCTGCCGCTGCTTTTCGTCGTCGCCCTTGCTCAGGTGCGTGCTGAGCACGTCGAGCCTGCCTCGGGTGGCCTCCAGGAGCTGGTCGGCTGCCTCGGCGTCCGTCTGCCGGTACACCTTCAGCGCCGATGTCAGCCGCTCGACATCCGAATCCACGGTGACGCTGAATGCCTTTAGCAGGGTCCACATCGCGGTCCGCGCCGCGTGGTGGGCCTGCGCGCAGGCCGGACCCGACGCAGAGTTGCCGAACGCGTCGGGCTTCGACTGCGGCAACACTTCGAAGCCGTGCCGCCCCGCCTCAACGGAGGTGTACGCGCGCCGCACCTCGTCGGCGAGCTTCTGCACCTCTTCGGGATCCACCTTGCTCTGCACAAAAACGATGGTAGGCGCTGGAATCCAGGGCGGAACCCGCGAATTCGGGAAATATCCGCCGAATCCCCGGGCACCGACAAGATCAGCTCGCGGAGCCCTTCGGACCGGCCTGGGTCAGGGCACTCGGCGGATGGGCAGGGTCGCCAGGGCGCCCAGCACGGCGAAGACGGCGCCAGCGAGGAAGGTGGCCGGGTAGTTATCGCTGCCTGCGCCGATGGTGAGGAACAACGGCGCAATGAGCGGGGCGATGGACTGGGGCAGGGTGTTGGCGATCTGAAAGACCCCCATGTCCTTGGCCGCGTTGTCGGGATTGGGCAGCACCCTGGCGACCAGCGCCAGATCCACGGCCAGGAAGGTTCCCATGCCGAGCCCGACGACGGTGACGCCGACCAGGAACGCCCCGTAGCCGTCGGACAGGCCGATGATCAGCAACCCGGCGCCCATGACCACGGAGGCGGCGAGGACGAAGATCTTCCGGCGTTGCAGCCGGTCGGAGAGGCGCCCGCCGACGACGGCCGTCAGAAAACCGGCGGCGGTGACGGTGAGGGTGGCGAAGAAGATCAGGTCGGGGGCTTGGGCGTCGGTGTAGCCGAGGTGGTCGGTGATCACATAGGCCTGGAAGGTGAGGAAGAACGAGTAACCGAGGAAGAGCAGGAACCGTCCGAGCCACGCCCAGCCGAAGTCGCGGTGCGCGAAGGGATTGACCCACAGGCTGCGCAGGAGGTCGCCGGGCCGGAACGGGGCGAGGGCGCCGCGGTCGGTCGGCTGGTCGGGCAGCACCGCGATCAGGACCACGATCGCGACGACACCGAACGCTGCGGGCGCCAGGAGCATCAGGCCGAGGCTGCCTCCGACGAGCGCGGTGATACCGGTGCCGACGAGCGTGCCGACCTTCGAGGTGAACCCGACGAATCCGGAGACGCGTCCGCGTTGTTCCTCGGGGACCTGGTCCGGCAGGACCGCGTTGAGCGCGGCCTGTGCGGCGTTGAAACCGGCCTGCGCCACGCACCAACCGATTGCGGTGGTGGGCACGTTCGTCGCCGTCGCGATCACGACGAGCCCGGCCGTGCCGGTCAGCACGCCGCCGGCCAGCCACGGTCGGCGGCGGCCGAAGCGACTGGTGGTGCGGTCGGAGAGGTTGCCCCAGATGGGGGTGCTCAGCATGGACACCACGGCCCCCGCGCTGAGCACGAGACTCAGGGCGGCGGCCTTGGTGTCGGGAGCGATCTTGCTGACCTTCAGCGAGATCGACACGGTGACGGGGGTCAACAGTGCCGTCCACAGCCCGAGCTGCCCGAGGACGTAGGCGGCGATGAACCGCCAGCCGACCGTTGTCGTGGGCTGGTCGGTCCCGGCAGGGGAGGTGGCCGGGTTCGAGGAGGATGTGGTCACGGACGCTCCAAGGTCGCTTGCATCAACGTCGGTGGTGATGGCCGCGCACCGGCCGTCAGGCCTGCGCCGCCTTGGGTGGGTGCGCGAGTGGCTTAGCGGGGGAGTGCTCCGGCGGGCAGCAGGGACAGGTCGTCCGCGAGCTGGTGCAGGGTGTAGGGAGGGGTGACGCCCTCGGTCGCGGCGTGGGTGTGCCGCCAAGCCGCGCGGTGCGCGGTTTCGTACACGGTGGGGAGCAGGTGTTCCCCGTTTTCGTCGATCCTGATGACGGTGGCGGGACGGGCGAGTGCGGGATCGCCGAAGTGCACGCGCCACTGTTCGCCCCGGCCGCGCAGGATCAGACGGGTGTCGGGTCCTGCGGTGGATCGGACGCCGCTGAGGTGGACCGGAACGTCGGCGAGCCGGGCGGAGCCGAGGTGACCGTGCTGGTCGTTCCTGGTCAGCCGCAGACTGGTCACGTCGCCGACCGTGGTGCGCAGCAGCGCCAGCTGAGCGAGTAGGGCCTTGGCTGGCGCCACGTCGTGGGCGGTGAAGGCCTCGACGAGCGCCGAGGACGGTGCTGCCGCGCGCAACTGCTCCGCCGCGTCGAGGGTGGCCGGATTCAGTGCCCAGGGGCTGGCGACCACGACCGGAACGCCCGCAGCCTCGGCCGTGGCCGCCAGTTCGCGCACCGAGGCGGGGTCCACCGGCGTCACGTCGCTCAGCAGGATCGCGCGCGTTTCCCTAGTGAGCGCGGCGTGGACGCGCTCAGTCCAGTTCGGACGGTTTCCGGAGACGGCGCGAACGGCAGCGGTGCTGCCGCCTGCTCGCAGCCAGTGCGGCAGGCTCGCGAGCTCCGCGCGGGTGCCGGGAGCGTCGAGTTCGTCGTCGAGGTGGACGGTCAGGGGCATGGTGCGGCTCCTTGCGTGCTGACGATCGCGGCCGCGCGGTCGGCCACGTCGATGGCGTAGGCCAGGTCGGCCACCAGGTCACCGGGTGTGTGCAGAGGGCGGGCGGAGCCGCGGGCGAGGTCGGCGAGGTGGATCCACTCGGCCTCGTAGCCGTTGTGTGGATGCGGCCCGAAGCGCACGCGTTCGCCAGGCGTGCGCAGGCATGCCTCGGCCGAGCCCGCGCGGACGTAGGAGGGCGTGAAGTCGATGTCCAACGCGGTGGAGGCGCTCCACACCTCGAACGTCCACTCCGGACGCCAGTCGGTGCCCATGTGCCCGATCAGCTCGGCGGTGCGCCCGTCGGGCCCGTGCAAGGTGATGCGGTAGCCGAACGGCACCAGCAGCTCCGCGCTGCCGACCCTGTCGATGCCGGGAAGGAACCGGCGGACGAGGGGAAGGTCGTGGATCGCGAGGCCGAGCACGGAGCCGCGGATCGCGGCGGCGCGCGCTGTGGGATCGGCGAGGTCACGCCGTGGCGGCCCGGATGGTGTGCCGTGCAGCTGTGTCGCCAGTGCTTCGAAGCGGGAGTTCGGGGGAAGCTGGATCACCGAGCGGACGTGCCGGGCCTCGGCGGGGAGCTCGCCCCACCGTGCGGCTGCCGCGAGGTAGGCGGGATCGTAGGTGTGCATCGCACCGACGATCACCGGCACACCGGTGGCCTGGGACAGCGTGGCGACGCGTTCGGCGTCCTCGACGGTCGTGGCGAACGGTTTCTCCACGAGCACGGCTTTCTTGCCTGCGCGGATCGCTGCCTCCGCCTGCTGCGCGTGGAATGGGTGGGGGCTGCAGATCGCGACGATCTCGACGTCGTCATCGTCCAGCAGGGCTCCGGCCGAGGTGCTGTGGCGGGTCTCTTCGCCTGCCCGCCAGGCGACCTCGGCCGCGGCTGCGGCGTCGATGTCCATCACGTGTGCGACGTGGAGCCGGTCGGAAAGGCCCGCCAGGTGCGGTAGGTGGATCGCTTGGGTCACGGGCCCGGCACCGAGGAACCCGACGCCAACGCTGTCGCTCATCGCTGCACCCGTCCCGTCAGGTGTTCGTCCGCCCAGTCCCGGCAGAGCGCCGCGCTGGACCGGGCATCGATGCCCTGGTCTGGAACGTCGACCTCGAGGACGAACCAGCCGGGGTAGTCCGCCGCCGACGGCCTTCGATGAGGACGGTGCGCCGATGCTCGGATGAAAAGTGATCGTGTGTTAACTGTTCGCCAAAAGTACACAGGTGATAGCTTTTGACGCAAGGGTTAGTTCGCCAGCCAGCGCGAGAGGCAAGTTGGGTGATGGGACAGCCGGGCACCAGCGGCCGGGGTCCGTATCGGACCGGGATCAAGCGGCGCGAGCAGATCGTCAGCGCCGCGGCCAAGGCGTTTGCCGAGCACGGCTACAGCGGCGCGTCCATGCGGGGGATCGCCGCGGAGGTCGGCGTCACGCCGACGGCGCTGCTCCGGCACTTCGAGACCAAGGAAGAGCTGCTCGCCGCGGTGCTGCAATGGTGGGCAACCGAAACCATGGCGATCACCAGGGACGGACAGGGCGGCATCGCGGCGTTCGAGCGACTCCGTGAGCTGATGCGCTATCACACCGAACACCGGGGGTTGCTCGAACTCTTCACCCGCTTCACCGGCGAGGCTTCACATCCGGCGCATCCCGCTCGTCCGTTCATCACGCGGCGCTATGAAACCGTGGTGCACAACCTGACCGAGCGTCTGCTCACTGCGGCCGAAGTGGGGGAGGTTCCGCCTCTCACCCAGGCTCAGTCCGAGACGGAGATCCGGCTGCTGTGCTCCGTGATGGACGGACTGGAGATCCAGTGGTTGCTCGATCCCGGCGTCGATCTGGTCGGCCTGTTCGACAAGTACCTGACCCGCACGCTCGAACGGTGGAAGAACGGATCGTACGACGGCTGACTCCTCGCCGACGCAGTCGCCACCTGAGGTCGCCGCACGACGAGCGGCAGGAGTGGTGTGGATGGCGTTGTGGCATGGTCGGCAGACCACGAGGGTCTTTCTCGTTCGCGACCCTGCGGCCAATGTGGTGCTTTCTCATCGACGGTTCAGATGTCGGCGACGTTTCCGGGCTGACTCGGCCGTCAAGCTCCTCGTCCTCAATGGACAGACAACCACGTGCGCGATCGCTCGCAGCGCAACACGGCTCCCCTTCCTGGTCTGGAAGAGGAGCCGTGTTGCGCACCAGGCTTCAGCCGGTGCTCAGATCGGTCGAACCATCAAAGAACGGATGAGCTCAGCTCAGAGTGGGCGCACATTGGTGGCCTGCGGGCCCTTCGGGCCCTGGGTGACCTCGTAGTCCACCGCCTGGTTCTCATCGAGGCTGCGGAACCCGCTGGAGTCGATCGCCGAGAAGTGGACGAAAACGTCCGCGCCACCGTCGTTCGGGGCGATGAAGCCAAAGCCCTTCTCCGCGTTGAACCACTTCACGTTTCCCTGTGCCATTTATGTCTCCTTCGAAAACTGGATGACGGACAGCCACATCGGGTGGCGATCCGGGCCTTCAGACGGCGGTTCCTCCAGTTGCACCGAAGGCGACAGCACGCCCGCATGAGATCCTGCGAACATGCGTGACACGTACCCAGAAACCTAATGACCGTTTGTGACTTTACCACAGCTCTGTGTGTGCCGACGATCACGAATGCCAGAGTGGACGCGCATGGTGGAGGCGGTCGGCGGTCTGCGATGATGACATCGCTCCGCGGGTGCCTGTTCCTTGCGGGCGGTCTGCGCCGCATGGTCGCTGGTCAGCGATGCATGTCGCATGGATCCCGATCGTGATGTCTCGCCCTTAGTCGTACGCGGCAGGCGGGACGGAGGAGGGGTCGCATGACCTTGGTACGACACGCCGGTGCAACAAACGAGCAGGGACGGTTCGCCGAGGCGCGCGCCAGTGGGCAGATTCAGGAAGCGCTCCAGAACGGCAGAGCTGCACGCACCGTCGCTGATCATGCCGTCGACGCCCAAGAGTGCAAGGAACTGCTGGCGATGCTGGGGCTGACGGCCGCCGACGGCAAACGGCGCGGCCGAGGTACGGGCACCTGAACGGCTAGCCGAAGGTGAGGCCGTTGTCGACGTTTCCAGTTACCCTGAACGGTTCTTGTCCCCGAGATGCCTTGAGGAGATGGGGGTGCCCGGAAGAAGGGGCTCCGGTGCCTGCTTCTGAAGTGGCATCCTCGTGGACCAGCTTGAGGTGCGGAACGCAATGATCTAGCTGGTCGGGAAGCCTGCTCGGACGGCTCCTTTGCTGCGCGTCTTTCTGGTCAGCCATGGGAACCGTTGGCCGATTCGGGGCTGACGTCATCCGTGGTCAGCAGGGGAGTGCCGACGGTCTCGTGGAGGGAGAACGCCGCCACCAGGCCGACGACAGCCGCGATCATGAGGTACGGGCCGGGAACGAGCGTGCTGCCGGTCGCGGAGATGAGCACGGTCATCAGGTAGGGCACGGTGCCCGCGAACAACGCCGCGATGAGGTTGTACGCGATGGACAAGCCGCCCTGTCGGGTGCGGGTCGGGAAGATCTCCGCTGACCACACGGCGTAGGTGCCCAGAACGGCCGCGAGGATGACGCCGAGGACGAGCGCGGCGATCCAGGTCCCGGCGAGGCCCGTGCGCATCAGCAGGAACGCTGGCGTGGCCAGGACGAGCAGGGCGACGCCTGCGCCGACGAAGACCGGTTTCCGGCCGACGCGGTCGGATAGGTGGCCGAAGGCGGGCACCAAGATCAGGCCCACCAACGAGATCACGGTGGACAGCGCCGCGGCGGCACCGGAGGAGTGACCGAGGTAGTCGGTTTCGTAGGTGACGAGGTAGGTGAGCACCGCGTAGAACGGCACGTGCATCATCGTCATCAGGCCAGCCGCCTGGAGCAGCTGCTTCTTGTTGTGGCGGAACAATTCCTTGACGGGGCTGCGCGGCACGTTGTCGGTGGCCTCGAGCGCCCGGTACTCCGGGGTGTCCTCGATCTTGGTGCGGATGACGTATCCGATGACGCCCAGCGGGGCGGCGATGAGGAACGGGATCCGCCAGCCCCACGAGGAAAGCTGCGCCTCCGACAGCCCGACCGACAGCAGCAGGAACACGAACGACCCGGCCAGGAAGCCGAGCAGTGAACCGACTTCCAGCCAGCTGACGCCGAACCCGCGGCGGCGGCGCGGCGCGTACTCGGCGAGGAAGCTCGCCGCGCTGCCGAACTCACCGCCTGCCGCGAAACCCTGCAACAAGCGCAGGAACACCAGCAGCAGCGGCGCCGCGATACCGATCGTCGAGTAGTCCGGGAGCAGGCCGATCACCAGGGTGGCGCCCGACATCACGAAGATGACGATTGACAGGGTGCGCTTGCGGCCGATCCGGTCGCCGAGCGGACCGAACACCAATGCTCCGATTGGCCGGATGCCGAACGAAACCGCGAAGACGCCGAACACGGCGAGCAGGCCAGCGGTGCTGTTCTCCGCAGGAAAGAATACCGCGGCGATGGTACTGGCGAGATAGGCGTATGCCGCCCAGTCGAACCAGTGCACGAAGACGCCGACCGCGCCCGCCGCGACGCTGCGCCGCAGCGTCGCTGGATCGGTGCGGGTCGTTTCCTCGACGGGAGGGGAATCGTGTGTGGTCAAGGTGCCTCCTCGGGGCCGGTTCTCGCCGACGACGCTAGAAGCGGGCGGTGGCATCGAACAACGAGAAACAAATGAAGCAATGCATCGAAACAATGGATGCAAAGGTGCTGGGCTGGGACGACATGTGGGAATGACAGCGCTGAAACAGGGAATTCACAAGCCGCCTGACTGTCGTGTGTAGACAGTCAGGCGGTCCGTCTGCCGGTCAGTGCCTCGGGAGTCGTCAGCGCGTGCAGCTGTTCCTCCGAGAGCAGCCGCCGCTCGCGCACCAGGTCCAGTGCGGGACGGCCGCTGTGGTGCGCTTCCAACGCGATGGTGCACGCGGTCTCGTACCCCAGCGCCGGGCCGAGCGCGGTCACCAGCACGTTGGAGGCGGTCACCACCGCCGCGAGGTGCTCGCGGTTGGCCGTGATCCCATGCACGCAAAGCTCGGTGAGCACACGGATACCGGCGGTGAGATGGTCGAGCCCGCCCGTCAGCACGCGGGCGATGATCGGTTCGAAGGCGTTGAGCTGGAGCTGCCCGCCTTCGGCGGCGAGCGTGACGGTGACGTCGTTGCCGATGATCTCGAACGCGATCTGGTTGACCGCCTCGGGGATCACCGGGTTGACCTTGCCCGGCATGATCGACGAACCCGCCTGCCGCGCTGGCAGGATGATCTCGCTGAACCCGGCCTGCGGGCCCGAGGACAGCAGCCGCAGGTCGTTGCAGATCTTCGACAGCTTGACCGCGGTCCGTTTGAGAACACCGGAAAGCTGCACGAACACACCCACGTCTTGGGTGGCCTCGATGAGGTCCGGCGAGGACGCGAGCGTGGGGATCCCGGTGAGCGAGCGCAGCTGCCCTACGGTGAGTTCGCGGTAGCCAGGGCGCGCGTTGAGGCCGGTACCGATCGCCGTGCCGCCGAGGTTCAGCTCGTGCAACAGCAGACGTGCTTCGGCGAGGCGCTGCTCGTCCTCGGCTAGCGTGGCGGCGAAGGCGCCGAACTCCTGGCCCAGCGTCATCGGCACGGCGTCCTGCAGTTGCGTGCGGCCCATCTTGAGCACGTCGGCGAACTCGGAAGCCTTGGCGGAAAAGGCTTCCCGCAAACCTCCGAGCACGGCGAGCAGTTCGGTGAGGTGGCGGTCGAGGGCGAGCTTCACCGCCGTGGGGTAGACGTCGTTGGTGCTCTGGCCGAGGTTGACGTGGTCGAGCGGGTGCAGGAAGGAGTACTCGCCACGCCGGTGACCGAGCAGTTCGAGAGCGCGGTTCGCGATCACCTCGTTGGCGTTCATGTTCGTCGACGTGCCCGCGCCGCCCTGGACCAGGTCGACGACGAACTGCTCGCGCAGCGCGCCGGAGCGGATTTCGGCGCAGGCGGCCGCGATGGCCTCGGCCCTGGTCCGGTCGAGCGCGCCGACCTCGGCGTTGGCCGCGGCCGCCGCCTGTTTCACCGCGGCGAGCGAGACGACCAGGTGCGGCCGGTCGGCCAGGGTTTCCCGCGTGATCGGGAAGTTGACGAGGGCGCGCGCGGTGTGGGCACCGTAGTAGGCATCGGCGGGAACGCTGATCCCGCCGATCATGTCGTGTTCGATCCGGGGCGGCTGGGACATCGTTGTCCTCCAGGAATCGGGACTCAGGACGTGAGCGTTGAGCTGGTTGCGCGGTGCACACCGGTCCAGGCGAGCGCGACCGCGCCGTCGAGCAGCGCGCGCTGGGCCGTGTCGCCCACGCAGAACGCGGCGAACTCGCGCTGGTGGTTGGTCGCGGGAAGCGAGCCGATCCCGATGTACGGGTGGATCGCGGGCACGACCTGGGACACGTTGCCCATGTCGGTCGAGGCGCGGTTCATCCGCGCCGCGGTGCCGGGCGGGGCGAACTCGCGGCCGAGCTCCACGGCGTTGGTCCGGTAGGCGGCCAGCGCTGTCTCGTCCGCGCGGAATTCCGCGTATGGCTTGCTCTCCGGCTCCACCGTCAGCTCGCAGCCGGTCGCCAGCGCGCCCGCCTCGAACGCCCGCATCACGCGGGGTTCGAGCTCGGCCAGTTCCGCCAGCGTCTCGGCCCGGACGTACCAACGGCCGCTGGCGTTCTCCGGGATCGCGTTCGGCGCGTCGCCCGCGTGCGTCACGACACCGTGCACGCGGGCCGACGACGGGAGTTGCTGGCGCAGCAAGCCGATCGCCACCTGCGCGACGGTGAACGCGTCGGCCGCATTGATCCCCGCCTCCGGGTAAGCAGCGGCGTGCGCGGACTTGCCCTGGTACGAGATCTTCGAGTGGCTCACCGCGAACGGCCGTGCCTCGGCGACGTCCACCGGCGCCGGGTGCACCATCATCGCCAGATCCACATCGGTGAACGCGCCGCGGTCGAGCATCTCGATCTTGCCGCCGCCGCCTTCTTCGGCTGGCGTGCCGTACACCTCGACGGTCACCCCGGCGTCGTCGGCCACGGCGGCCAGCCCTAGTGCGGCGCCGATGGAGCTCGCCGCGATGAGGTTGTGCCCGCAGGCGTGCCCCAGCCCCGGGAGGGCATCGTACTCGGCGCACACCGCTATCCGGGTGGGGCCGCTGCCGAACCGCGCCAGGAAAGCCGTCTCCAGCCCGAGGTATTTCGACGTCACCTCGAATCCTGCGCGGTCGAGCAACTCGGGTACCGATGCGGCGGCCCGGTGCTCCTCCCACGCCGTCTCAGGATCGGCGTGCAACCGCTCGGACAGCCGGATCAGCTGGTCGGCGTGCCGGTCGATCCGCTCGCGTGCGGCGTCCTTCAGCGTCATTGCAGATCCCCGGGGACGCCGTAGGACGGGGCCTCGGCCGGGTTGAGACCACGCCGGACGTAGTCGTCGCGCTGGGGGAGCCAGACGTCGAGCACCTCGGCCAGCCGGTCGACCGGGTCGTCGTCCCAGTCCACGCGCAGGTCCGTGACCCGCCAGGCCACGTCGGCCACCACGACCAGGCCCGCCGAATGCACCGGGCCCTCTTCGCCACCCGCGGCGACGGCGGCCTGCAACGCGGCGACCAGACGCTGCTCCAGTTCACCGGTCGCGGAGGAGAACGCGTCGAGCAGCACCTCGGGAATGTGCTCGCCGGAGAGCAAGTTCCCCGCCGCGACCGCGTCGTCGGCGGTGGCCGTCGCGTGCGTACCGAGCGTGTTCTCGCCGCTGTAAGCGAAACCGGGACCGGTCCGGCCGAGCAAGGTCAGCTGCCGGTACGCGATGTTCTCCGCCGCACCGGCCACTTCGGACAGTGCCTTTTCCGCGTCGCCGTGCTCGGCGAGGCGGTCCAGCAACTTGGTCCCCAGCCGCGGATCGGTGACGTTCTGCGAGGCGGCTGCCCCGACACCCGGGCGCAGGTGTGCGACGCGGGCCACGACGGCGGGGCTGGATGAGCTGGCTACGATGCCGAAGCGTTCGCCGTCGCGGGCTACGAGGGAAAAGGTCACCGTTCCTCCTCGGTGTCTTGCGGGACACCCGCACCCGGTCGGAACCGATGACCAAGCCCACCATTGTCGATCATCGTTCCTCCTCCGGGATCACCGCGATCGCGTCGATTTCGCACAACCATTCCGGGCGGGCCAGTGCGGACACCACCAGCCCCGTGGAGATCGGGTGCACACCGCGGGTCCAGCGTCCGACGGTGCGGTACACGGCTTCGCGATAACGCGGGTCGATCAGATAGATGGTCAGCTTGACCAGGTGTTCCATCCGGCTCCCGGCTTCCTCCAGGAGCATTTTGATGTTGGCCATCGCCTGCTCGGCCTGCGCCTCGGCGTCCCCGATCCCGACGGACTCGCTGGTGTCGAGGTTCTGCCCGATCTGCCCGCGCACGTAGACGGTGCCGTTGGCGACGACCGCCTGGCACAGGTCGTTGTCGAGGTTTTGTTCCGGATAGGTGTCGCGCGTGTTGAACGGGCGGATCCGCTTGTGGACGGTCATCGGTCGTCGTCCTCTTTCCTGACCGCGGGCGAAGCTGTCACCGAATCAGGGTGACGCCGAGCTGATGTTCTGTCCAACAGATGTTTTAGCTGTAATGGATCGAATATTCAGATGCCCTTGGATCGATAAATCAGAACTTGAAGGCCAACAACATCTGTTGGACACCGACATTGCCGCCAACGAGTATTCGGTGAGGCGTACCCAGGTTTACCCGTTGTTCCGAAGTGGAGGTCTGGCATGTCGAGCCAAGAGGTCGAGGTCCTCGTCGTAGGCGGGGGTCAAGCCGGTCTGGCGATGAGTGAGCATCTGAGCGACTGCGGCGTGCCGCATCTCGTCCTGGAACGGCACCGGATCGCCGAGCGCTGGCGTTCGCAGCGCTGGGACTCGCTCGTCGCGAACGGGCCTGCCTGGCACGATCGTTTTCCGGGGCTGGAGTTCGGCGGCCTCGCCCCGGATGCCTTCGCTTCGAAGGAACAGATCGCGGACTACTTCGAGGCATACGCGGAGAAGATCGCCGCGCCGATCCGCACCGGTGTCGAGGTGACGTCCGTCCGGAGGAACGCCGGACGGCCAGGCTTCCGCGCGGACACTTCGGATGGAACCATCGACGCGCGTTTCGTGGTCGCCGCGACCGGGCCGTTCCAGCGGCCGGTGGTACCGCCGATCGTTCCGGACGACGCCGGGCCCCTGCAGATCCATTCCAGTTCCTATCGGAACCCGGAGCAGTTGCCCGAGGGTGCCGTGCTCGTAGTCGGGGCTGGATCGTCGGGTGTGCAGATCGCTGAAGAGCTGCACCGGTCGGGGCGGCCCGTCCACCTCTCCGTCGGCCCCCACGACCGGCCTCCCCGCAGGTATCGCGGTCGCGACTTCTGCTGGTGGCTCGGAGTCCTCGGCAAGTGGGACGTCGAGACTCCGCCGCGGGGAGCGGAACACGTCACCATCGCGGTCAGCGGAGCACGCGGCGGTCACACCGTGGATTTCCGTGCCCTCGCCGCTCTCGGCGTCAACCTCGTCGGCTTGACCGACTCGTTCGACAACGGCACCATCCGCTTCGCGCCGGATCTCGGGACCAACATCGCCAACGGCGACGCGAACTACCTGTCGCTGCTCGACGAAGCCGACGCCTACGTCGCGCGCAACGGCTTGGATCTCCCCGAGGAACCGGGTGCGCGCACGCTGGGGCCCGATCCGGCCTGTGTGACCGACCCCGTCCTCGAACTCGACCTCGCTGCCGCCGAGATCAATTCGATCGTGTGGGCGACCGGCTTCGCTGTCGACTACAGCTGGCTGCAGGTCGACGCGTTCGACGAGAAGGGCAGGCCACAGCACCGGCGCGGCGTGTCCACCGAGCCCGGTGTCTACTTCCTGGGACTGCCCTGGCTGGCACGGCGCGGCTCCAGCTTCATCTGGGGCGTGTGGCACGACGCGAAGTTCGTCGCCGACCACATCACGACCCAGCTCAGCTATCTGCGGCATTGAGCTCGGCCCCGTGCGATTCAGCGGGGTGGGTGCGCGTAGAGGCTCCGGCACAGCTTCACGAACTCCTGCGACCGCCGGGTGAGGCGCACTCCCCGCATCCAGGCCACCACGATCTCGAGCGGTTCGACCTCGTCGGTCAATTTCAGTGGAACAGCGGGCGCCCCGGCGTAGGTCATCTCGACCGGCGGGCGCTGGTTGAGCAGCGCGAACCCGTGGCCGTGCGCGACGAGCGCGCGCACGGTCTCGTACCCGGTGGTGCGGTGGCGGATTACGGGCTCGACGCCAGCGTCGAGCAGCACCGACTGCAGGTACTCGCGGCTGTTGGGCAGATCGAGCAGCACCATCGGTTCGCCGGCCAGCTGGGCCAGCGACACCTTGCCCTTTTTGCTCTTGGCCAGCGGGTGGTCCGGGCCGACGAGCACGTACGGGGGTGCGGTGTCCACGACCACGCGGTCGATGTCGGCGTCGAGGTCGTAGCCGTAGAGCAGCGACACCTCGCATTCCCCGGCGCGCAGGGCGGCCTTGAGTGCGGAGTGTTCACCCTCCAGGACGGAGACGTGCACCTGCGGGTGCCGTCGCTCGAACTCGGCGAGCAGGCCGGGCAGCCGGAACGGCGCGAGGGTGGAGAAGCAGCCGACCGTCAATTGACCCACGAGCTCGGTGCCCGCCTGGCGCGCCGCTTCGACGAGTTCGGCGCCGTGCGCGAGGAAGTCCAGGACACGCTGGTAGAACGCCTGGCCCGCGGTGGTCAGGCTCAGTCCGCGGGCGTGGTGGCGCAGCAGGAGTTGTACGCCCAGCTCGCGTTCGAGCTGGGCGATCGCGGTGGAGACGGCCGACTGCGACACCATCAGCTCGCGAGAGGCGGCGGTCATGCTCAGGTGCCTGGCCGCCGCCTCGAAGTACCGCAGCTGTACGAGGGTGAAGGAAGGCTCGCTCACCGCGATATTCTGCCTCGCGCGGGATTTCACTGCTATGTCCGGTGTGACGAGCCGTCCCGCGTGCGGTGTTCAGATATCCCGATGCACCACCTGTCCGTCCACGAGCGTCATCGCCTTGCGGTCGCACAAGAATCGGATCTGTCGCCGTCGGAAGGACCCGCGTCGGCTGCGTTCACCAAGCTGCGCAAGGACATCCGGCAACTGCTGAAGCACCATGCGGTGTGCCTGGAGTTCATCGCGCCCGGCAAGACAGCGCATCGCGTGGACCGACCGGCGAGCCGTCGAGGCGTTGTGTGAAGCACTCACTGGATCGGGCAAGCCACTGCTGGTCACGTCGGGAA
>NZ_JALBWV010000095.1 GCF_022678645.1 Saccharopolyspora soli
GGCCCCACCCCCCCCCCCCGTCCCGGGGGGGTGGGTGCGCGGGCTCCCCCCCCCCCCCGGGGGGGGGGGGGGGGTTGTGCCACAACCCGCCCCCCCCCGGTTTCCCCCCCCCACGACCACCAATGCCGCATCCGTCCGTGGCAGCAGTCGAGGACCTGCGGAGTCCAGCCGCGGGCCAGGACATCCACCAGGCCCAGGTCGGTGATCTTTACGCTCGGCGAGACCGCGAGCGTCAGGGTGGAAACGCTCATGAACGGATTGGCGTGCCGCCAACCCCAAGCCTCAAGCGCTTCGCGCACTCGGCGGGAGCCCGCCACCACCTGCTCCGTCGGCTTCGCCGACATCACGCCGCCGACCTCCAGCGGCAGCCGCGCCGCCACGCCTCCGGCGTGCGCGACCGCTACCCCGCCGTCGTCGGCGAGCACCGCCGCCGCAGCGGCTCGCATCGCGCGCCGCGAAGTCCCAATGGTGACGAAGTTGTGGCTGTCATGGGCGTATGTGGTGCTCAAAGCCCCTTCGTCGAGGGACATTCCGACCACCGGCACGCAAGACGTGTTCGGCCGCCCGTGGCGGTTGCGCACCCACAGCAGTGCGACGTGCCCTTCCCAGCGCACCTCGCCATCGACCACGTCCAGCGACACCTCGGCGGCCTCGGTGAACGTGTCGATCGGATTCACCCGCAGCGCGCGGAACTCGTGCTGCCCGTCGGGCAGGTCGAGCCGCCAGCGGAACTCCTCCGGCCCGACCTCGGACACTCGCACGGATCCGGCGAACGGATGCCCCGCCACGTCCGGCTCCGGGTAGGTGGCCGAGCCGCCGCGCGCCACCACCACACCACCCGAGAGCACGGTGTCCACCGCGAAGTCGGCCAAATCCCCGTCCAGCAGCAACAGGTCAGCGCGCTTCGACGGCGCGACGACACCCCGGTCGTACTGCCGCAGCCGCTGCGCGGGGTTCCAGGTCAGTGCGCGCAGCGCGTCCAGCGGCGGCAGACCGGCCGCGACCGCTGTCCGTCCAATGTGGTCCAGGTGTCCCTTCGCCGCGATGTGGTCGGCCGCCAGGTCGTCGGTCACCAGACACAGCGGCGGCAGTTGCGGCAACGCCCGCAACGCCGACACGACCTCCGGGAGCAGGCATTTCTCCTGCAACATCACGGTCATGCCCAGCCGCGCCTTCTCCACCGCGACCTCGGGGGTGTTCTTGGTGTGGTCGGAGTCGATGCCGGTGGCGAGGTACTTGCTGAGCTCCTCGCCGGAGAGGTTCGGGCAGTGCCCGTCGAGGATGGTGCCGCGCTCCCGCGCGACCCGCACGATGTCGTGCATCCGCTGGTCACCGGCCACCACGGCGCGGTAGTCCATCACCTCGGCCAGCGCGGAAATCCCGTCCCACGCCAGGAGTTCGTCGATGTCCACCGGATCCAGGTGCGCCCCGGAGTGCTCCATCCCGGCCAGCGCGGGCACGCACGACGGAACACCCCACAGCTGGGTCTGCGGGCTGCGCTTCCCGTCGTCGATCATCCAGCGCATCGCGGCCTTGCCAGCCACGTTGACGATCTCGTGCGGATCGGCGAGCACCGTCGTCGTGCCGCGCGGCAGGGTCAGCCGCGCGAAGGCCGCCGGGGTCGTGAAGGAGCTCTCGATGTGCATGTGCGCGTCGATGAAGCCCGGCACCACCAGCTTGCCGGTGGCGTCGATCACCTCGTCGGCGGCGCCAGCGCCGGGTGGCACGACACCGCTGATCACCTCGCCGGTCACCAGCACGTCGGCTTCGAAGATCTCGCCGGTGAACGTGGACACCACGCGTCCACCGGTGATCCGCAGGTCAGTCACGCCAGGACTCCTCACGACTCGTCTGCGGCGGAAGAAGACTTCCCTGGTGATCGATGCAAACGCTTGCAGCGACGATATGCGGCGCGGTATGAAGGTGTCAAAGGAACGTGGAGGGAACGCGATGGCGCGGCTGGCCGACGTAGCCCGCAAGGCCGGGGTGTCGGTGGCGACCGCGTCGCGCGCGCTGGTGCGGCCGGAGATGGTCGCGGAGCGGACCCGGCAGCGGGTGCGCGATGCGGCGGCCGAACTCGACTTCCGGTACCACCCGTCGGCCCAGGCGTTGGCGACCGGCCGCAGCCGCTTGCTGGCGCTGATCGTGCCGGAGCTGACCAACCCGTTCTTCGCGCCGATCATCGCGGGCGCGCAGCGCACCGCGGAAGCGGCTGGCAACGATCTGCTCGTCGTGGTCGGCGAATCGGCGGAGCGGGTGCGGGCGCTGATCGACCGGCTGCGCGACCGCGTGGACGGATTCCTCGCACTGGCGCCGCGCGCGCCCAGTTCGGTCTTCACGTCCGTCGACGTGCCGTTGGTGCTGGTGGACCGGCGGATGCGCGGGGTGCCGTCGGTGGTCGTCGACACGGCGAGTGGTCTGGGAGCGATGGGTGCGCACCTGGCCTCGCTCGGGCATCGCCGCATCGCCTACCTCGGCGGGCCGCGCGGCTCGTGGAGCGATCCGCGCCGCCTCGCGGAGTTGCGGCGCGGGCTGGCCCACGAGGTCGTCGTTTTCGGGCCGCTGCCACCGACTTTCGAGGCGGGCAGCCGGATCGTCGGCGAGCTGCTGGACAGCGGGTGCACAGCCGCCGTCGCCTACAACAGCGCCTTGTTCCTCGGGCTGCTGTACCGGTTGGCCACGCTCGGTGTGCGGGTGCCGGAGGAGTTGAGCGTGTGTTGCGCCGACGATCTGGCGGGACTCGGGCTCGCGGTGCCGGAAGCCACCGCGCTGCACGTCCCGGCCGAGGACGCCGGAGCGTCGGCGGTGCGCACGCTGCTCGGTCTGGTTGAAGGACGGTCGCCGCAACCCAGACATCAGCTGGTAGGGGTAGATCTCGTGGTCGGTAGGACCACTGCGGTACCCGGCTGAACGGGGGAACGCACTGCGCCCGGGGAATTACGATTTGACCGGATATTCGGCGCTGTGCCGCCTCTGCCGTTACGTTCTGTGCGGTGATGCGGTAAGACTTCACTCGTGTGGACCAGCACGAGACCGACGGCAGAGGCGCTTGACGACGCCGACGCGCTCGCCGGTCTGCGCGCCCGCTACGACCTGCCGCCCGGCTTGATCCGCCTCGACGGAAACAGCGGTGGCCCGCTTCCCCGCAACGCGCCCGCCAGGCTGCGCCGGTTCGTCGAGCACCGCCGGGAGCTGCGGACCGCGCGCTCGCGCGCTGAATCCGACTGGCGCCGCGAGGCACGACTCGTCGCAGCCGCGCTCGCCCCGCTGATCGGTGCCACGCCGAACGAGATCACCGTCTCCGAGTCGACGTCGATCAACCTGTTCAAGGGCCTGCTCGCGGCGACCCGGCTGCGCCCGGACCGCCCAATCCTCGCGGTGGGCCGGGACTGCTTCGCCGCGGACCGCTTCCTGGCCCAGTCCGCCGCCGACTTCTCCGGCTGCCAGCTGCACCTGCTGGACAGCGCCGACGAACTGGCCACGCTGCCCGCGGATCGGATTGCGGTCGTCGCGCTGTCGCACACCGACCTGCGGTCCGGGGCGGTGCGCGACGCGGCGGCCATCACCGCGGAGATCCACCGCAGCGGTGCGCTGGCGTTGTGGGAACTGAGCCATTCGGCCGGGGCCCTAGACGTGGATCTGCACGCCTGGAACGCGGATTTCGCCATCGGCTGCGGCCACCGCTACCTCGGTGGTGGTGCGGGTGCGCCCGCGTACAGCTTCGTCGCCGACCGGTATCGCGACGAGATCCCGACGGGCGTGTGCACTGCTGGCGTCCCGCATCCGCTGGCCGACGGCTTCGCGGGCACCGGATCCGCCCTCGGGGTCTCCGAGCTGCACGCCGGTCTATCCATTTTGGACGGTGTGTCGAGGACTGCCCTGGCGGAGAAGGCCACCGGCCTGGCAGACCTGTTCCTGGAGCGGCTGGACGCGCTGTGCCCGGACGCGAGGATCGAGATGGTGGCCCCGCCCGCGGGGCTGTCCCGCGGCGCACAGCTGAGCCTCCGGCACGACCAGGCGCAGCGGATCGCGGACGCGCTGTTCGACCGGGACGTCCTGGTGGACTACGCGGAACCGGACCTCCTCCGGCTCAGCTTCGCCCCGGCCTGGCTCCGCTACGTCGACATCTGGGAAGCCGCCGAACAACTCCACGCCACCCTCCACAAGGTGATCTGAGCAGCCGGGCACAAAAAGAACCCCCGGTGCATTCCGGTTCGAACGCGCCACCACCATCGGCTTGGGCGGCACGCACTGCCCGTTCCACTTCAGCCACACCGAGGGCTGAGGTGGTCGTGAGTGCTCAGCCGGGCTAGAGCCCGGTTGACACTCACGACCCCGCGACGTCGGCGTAAATGCGTTCCAGCTCGACTCGCAGGTCGGCAGGGGGTACTGGGGCCGCGCGGAGTTGGCGGGTCGCGGTGCGCATCGTGGACACCAGGCGTTGGGCTTTTTGGAGGTCCTGCGGGTTGTTGAGGACGGCTTTCTCGGTAGCCGCGTCGACCACTCGCTCCAAGACGATGATCGTCGGCCACCAGCGCTCCGCTTCCGCGACGGCCGTGGGGTCCATCAGCTGTTGCTGGAGGGCCGCGCGCAGGTCCGCGAGTTGGCGGTAGGTGCGGCGGCGCAGCACGGATCGGCCGTGGCGCACTCCGGCCAGCGACTGGGACACGTACTCCGAAACCGCCTCCACCGCGTCGGCGAACCTGTCCGGCAGCGCTGGCCCTTTGCCCAGGGGGCGCAACAGGAATCCCACCACCAGCACGATCGCGCAACCCACGAGCGTGTCGATGAGCCGGGCCACCGGGAGGAAATGCTCGATCTGGCTCATCTGCAACAGGACCAACGCCGTGACGACCGCGCTGAACAGGCCGTAGTGCCGGTTGAGCGCCACCGGAAGCTTGGCCGCCAGCGCGACGATGAACGGCAGCATCCACCAGCCGGTCGGCACGAGCACGAGCAGCGCCGAGGCGATCAGCACCCCGGCGACCGTGCCGACCGCGCGCATCAGGGTGCGGGCGAAGACCGAGCCCGAGTTCGGCTTGAGCACCAGCGCGGCGGTCAGCGCGACCCAGTAGGGCTCGTCCAGCCCGGCCGCCAACCCGATCCCTTCCGCCAGCGCCAGGCACAGCACCATCCGGAACACCTGCGCCCAGGTGGAACGGCCGAAGCTCAGCCGCAACCGCTCGCGCTGTTCGCCCGAAACCTGCGGGCGTTTCGCGCGTCGGAGCCTGGTGATCAGGTCCTCGATGCCCCGGTCGAGGGCCCGCACCAACGGCGACTCGTCGGCACCGACCCGGTAAGGCGCCGGGACCTCACCGGTTCGCATGCAACGCGCCAGCTCGCGCAACGCTTCGCAGGCCCGCTCGGGCGGTCGCTTTCCGGCGTGCGCCAAGGAAACCGACGCTTCCACGATCGGCGTCGCGTGCGTGTAGACGAGGTAGAGGCGGTCGCGCACGCGGCTGCGCGACATCGACCCGGCGCCCACCAGCACGTCGTGCGCGTTGTCGAGCGCTTTGGTGAGGTTCTGCCGCGCCGCGACCGGTGATTCGGCGTCGAACATCCGCAACGTCGCCTCGAAAACCGCCGCGACCACGCCGCGTGCCGGAGCCGTGCCGCGGAACGGCCAGGTGGCCGCCACCAGCGCGAGCAGCAGGAGTTCACCCGCGAAGAACCACCAGACCTGCGCGCCGAGCGGCAGCGCCGCCGACTTCTGCCCGGTCGCCACGACGCAGAACGTCAGCATGTGCGCGCCGCCGGACGACCAGAGGTCGCCCATCCTGCTGGACAGCACCGAAGGGACCGACACCGCGAGCACGATCGCCGCCGCCCACCACGGCCCCGCCGCAGCAGCACCAGCCGCGAAACCGAGCGCGCCGAGGATCGCGGCCAAGCCAACTCGGCGCAATCGATACTGGTACGAACCGGTCAGGTCCGAGAAGCTCGCGCACAGCGCGCCGACCGAAGCGAGCACCGCCTCGTCCATCCGGCCGGTGAGCAGGCCGACGACCTGCGGTGCGCCCATGCCGACGCTCGCCGCGCACACCCGCGTCCAATCCGCCGGGATGGGTATCGGACGCAGCATCCGCAGCAGCCAGAGCGGCGGTACGAATCTGGGCAGCGCTTCGCTCGTCACACGCACATCCCTTCGGTGACCGGGACGCGCGCTCCACGCCGAGCGGCATCGAGTTCTCGTCCGCGCGGGACGACAGTGCCTTGAGAGCTCGATTGTCACCGGGTGGTGGCGACCGCACCGCCGATCGCCACCGGCGTCACACCTTGGGATGCATCACACCGCGACCTTGCGGACCAGCCTGCCCAGCATCGTGGCGGCCAGCAGCCAGACCGCAGCGGCGCTGCCGTAGTTCAGGACGAGCGCCAGGTTCGGGTCGGCGGGCAGGAACAGATCGGCGAACGGCGCGACGAGAGCGGGGCCGATCGCCCCGGTGAACTGGACCATGCCGTTCGCCGGGTTGGCGCCGCCGACCGCGAGCACGGCGTTGACGACCAGCAGCACCGCCGCCAGCGATCCGAGCCATTCGATGACACCGGCGGCGACCTTGGCCCGGCGGATCCGGCTCTGGGCGCGCTCGTGGGTCAGCACCGCCTCGGTGCCCAGCACCGCGGGCGGGGGCACCACCACGGTGGGTTCGTCTTGGCTGGGCAGGATGATCGGCGGAGTTGGTTCGGCGGTCAGGCGGGCATGGCGGATCGACCGAATTCCCGGCGATGTTCCGGTTCTCCCGGTGGTCTTCTCGATCAGCTCGGTGCCGTCCGATCTCGGGCTGCGCTGGTCGGTCGTCCGCACCGCACCCACCGGACTGCGCGGAATCGGCGGCAAACTCGGGAGTTCCTTCGGGCTATCGCGGGTCGTGGACAGCATGCCGTGGAGTCTCACACGCCAGCGACGAACACCTCCAGAGCCGAGCACGGCGAGATCTCCAATGCCCGCTTACCGGATTCTTATCGCCACCTGAATACCCAGGCCACGACACGCGCTCAACCAATCAGTCCAGAGTGGACTCTGGTCAGATGAGGGCGCGGAGGATCTTGATGGCCAGCGACGTGGCCAGCAGCCAGAACAGCGCCGCGATGCCGTAGTTGACCAGCACCGCGGCCTTCGGGTCGTCCGGCATGAACAGGTCCTGGAAACCGAGCGCCAGCGGGTCCGCCCAGGACGCCACGAACCGGGTGATGCCGTTTTCCGGATTCGCGCTGCCGACGGTCAGCACCACGTGGATCGCCAACAGCGCGGCGCACGCATTGCCGACCAACCGGACCGCAGTGATCAGCACACCGACCGCGCGAACCCATGCTCGCCGCAGGTCAGCGCGCCGCACGCCACCTTCGTGGGCACCCATGCTGACGTCCTCCGCCACGATCTCCAGTGTGGCACGAGGTACCCGGTCAGCTGAATGCGCGAGCCAGCACCCCGCACAACAGCACCCAGAAGGCCGCCGCCAGCCCGTAGTCGAGGAGCACCTGCAACGCCTCGCCAGGCACGTGCACCAGGCCGGGGAAGAACAGCGCCAACGGCTCGGCCGCCTGCGCCACGGAACTCGCCAGCCCGTTCTCCGCCGGGAAACCGGTCAGCACGAACATGATGTGCACCACCAGCACCGCGGCGAGCAGGAAACCCGCGCCGTTGAGCAGCGCCGCGACCCCGGACTGCCCCTTCTTCTTCGTCGCCATCCGATCGATCCTTCCCGTCGGCCGCCGACCACTCTGCCAGGCAGGAGCGCACGGGCTGCCCAACCCGCGGGCCGTGTCCGGCACCCGGATCAAGCCGCTGCGCCGCTCGACGGAGCGCTGAATCCGCTGGCCATCGCGTGTCGCGTCCCACCATTTGGACAGGGTGCTTGCATTTCGGGTTGCCCTTGCGGTTAGCCTTGCTCCGTGGCTCGCGTTCTCCTGCTTCGCCGCCGCGACGGGGTCTACTAGACCGGCCCCTCGTCGCGGGGTTCGAACGTGCCGGTCGTCGGTCCAGACCCGGTAACCGAGCAGGAGAACCACTCGCATGAGCACCAACTCCCCCGACTCCCAGGCCCCGTTCGCCGGTCGGGTTCACAAGCCGTCCCGACCCGCCCCCGACGATCAGCAGCCGTGGAACCCGCAGCTGGGCAGCGACATGCCGTACCAGCGGTACCGCCCGTTCCACGAGCTGGTCGAAGACGTATCGCTGCCCGACCGCACCTGGCCGGACAAGCGCATCACCAAGGCCCCGCTGTGGTGCGCGGTCGACCTGCGCGACGGCAACCAGGCGCTGATCGACCCGATGTCCCCGGCCCGCAAGCGCCGCATGTTCGAACTGCTGGTGCAGATGGGCTTCAAGGAGATCGAGGTCGGCTTCCCGGCGGCCAGCCAGACCGACTTCGACTTCGTCAGGGAGATCATCGAAGACGGCGCGATCCCCGATGACGTCCGCATCCAGGTGCTCACCCAGTGCCGCCCGGAGCTGATCGAACGGACCTTCCAGGCGCTGGAGGGCGCGCCGAAGGCGATCGTGCACATCTACAACTCGACGTCGATCCTGCAACGCCGCGTGGTGTTCCGGGAGGAGCGCGAGGGCATCAAGAAGATCGCCACGATGGCCGCCGAGATGACCCTGGAACTGGCCGGGAAGTACCCCGACACCGACTTCCGCTTCCAGTACTCGCCGGAGTCCTACACCGGCACCGAGCTGTCCTACGCCGCCGAGGTGTGCGACGCCGTCACCGAGATCTGGCAGCCCACCCCAGAGCGGCCGGTGATCCTGAACCTGCCCGCCACCGTCGAGATGGCCACCCCGAACGTCTACGCCGACTCCATCGAGTGGATGCACCGCAACCTCGCCCGCCGCGATTCGGTGATCCTGTCGCTGCACCCGCACAACGACCGCGGCACCGGCATCGCCGCCGCCGAACTGGGCTACCAGGCAGGCGCCGACCGCATCGAGGGCTGCCTGTTCGGCAACGGCGAGCGCACCGGCAACGTCGACCTGGTCGCGCTGGGCATGAACCTGTTCAGCCAGGGCATCGACCCGCAGATCGACTTCTCCGACATCGACTACGTCAAGCGCACCGTCGAGCACTGCAACCAGCTGCCGGTGCCCGAGCGGCACCCGTGGGGCGGCGAGCTGGTCTACACCGCGTTCTCGGGCAGCCACCAGGACGCCATCAACAAGGGCCTCGACGCGCTGCGCGACGCGGCGAACCAGGCCGGGGTGCCGGTGGACGAGTTCCCGTGGGAGGTGCCGTACCTGCCGATCGACCCGAAGGACGTCGGCCGCACCTACGAGGCCGTGATCCGGGTCAACTCGCAGTCCGGCAAGGGCGGCGTGGCCTACATCATGAAGACCGAGCACCAGCTGGACCTGCCGCGCAAGCTGCAGATCGAGTTCTCCAAGGTGGTGCAGGCGCACACCGACTCCGAGGGCGGCGAGGTCAGCCCGGCCGAGATGTGGTCGGCGTTCTCCGCGGAGTACCTGGAGGCCACCACGCCGCTGAGGCTGGTGCGGCAGCGGGTCGCCGGGGAGAACGGCAACGAAACCATCACCGCGACGGTGGTCGTGGACGGCGAGGAGCAGGAGATCACCGGTACCGGCAACGGCCCTGTCTCGGCCTTCGTCGACGCGCTGAGCAGCATCGGCTACGACGTGCGGGTCATGGACTACCACGAGCACGCGTTGACCGCTGGTGACGACGCGCGCGCGGCGGCCTACCTGGAGTGCGCGGTCGGCGAGGAGATCTTCTGGGGCGTGGGCGTCGACACCTCGACGATCACCGCCATGCTGCGCGCCGTGGTGTCCGCGGTTAACCGCGCCAACCGCTGACCAATGTCGTGAGTGGTAATGGTCGCTAGAACGACCATTACCACTCACGACCCGAGTGGGCGCGGTCGTGAGCGCTGATGGTCGCTGTAGCGGCCGTTGCCGGTCACGACGGGTTAGCGGACTGGGGCGTCGGTTTCTGGTTCGGCGTGCTCGGCTTCTTCGGCTTCGTCGGCCCGCTCGGCGCGGCGGCGCACCACGTGCACGATCAGCCAGCCGAGGACGACCGTGATGACCAGGGCCACCCACGAGAACCGGTGGAACCACTGCCCGGCCACCAGGCCGAACACGTAGGACAGCGTGGTCACCGTGCCCGCCCAGGCGATGCCACCGGCCGCGTTCGCCACCAGGAACTTGCGGTAGCGCATGCCGAGGATGCCAGCCAACGGCCCGGCCAGGATGCGCAGCAGCGCGACGAATCGGCCGCCGAACACCGCCCACGCGCCCCAGCGGTCGAACGCCCGCTCGGCCTGCCGCACCGGGCGCGGCCCGAAGTGCTTCGGCATCTTGCGGCCCAACCAGCGCAGCAGCGATCGCCCGTAGCGCTTGCCGATCGCATAACCGATCGAGTCGCCGACGATCGCGCCGCTGGCCGCGATCGCGCCGAGCAGCACCGGGTTGACGACTCCCTGCGACGCCGCGACCCCGGCGCTGACCAACATGATCTCGCCGGGCAGCGGGATCCCCACGCTTTCCAACCCGATGATCAGCCCGACCACCAGGTAGATCACCCCGGGTGGGATCGTGTCCAGCCACTCGATCATGAACGTCCGTTTCGGTCGGGAACCACGCGCGCGGTCGTCGGCTGCGACCGGCCACCGGCCAGCGTACGCAGTGGACGCTGTGGACAGTCGGGCAAAGGACACCATCTTTGGCACGCGACAGCACCGAATGTGACGCTACCCACACGGCAGTCGGGAGTGGATGGCGGCTTCGTCGGCAATGCCTATCTTCGAAGCGGCGCAGCGACGGCTTCTGGGGGTTGATGACCGCACCGCCGCGCCGCACAAGTTCAAAGGCATTCTCTGCGTTCACATGCCCTGGGGGGAGGGCGTTTTGCGCATCATCGGCATCCGCAGCATTCCGGTCGCCGTGCCGTTCCACGCCGAGGAGAGGTGGGCGTACGGCAGTCGCCGCGGCCTGGTCAGCGTGCTGATCGAGATCGACACCGACGAAGGCATCACCGGCCTCGGCGAGGCACCGGCGTACCCGTCGGCCGAGATCGTGCTCACCGCGCTGCGTTCCATCGAACGGTTCGCCATCGGCGAAGATCCGTTCCGCACCGAGCGGATCGCGAAACTGGTCGACATCGTCGGCACCTGCCACCACGTGGGCGTGACCAGCCCGGCGTTGGCCGCCATCGACATGGCCTGCTGGGACATCGTAGGCAAGGCGTGCGGCCAACCGCTGGTCAACCTCTTCGGCGGCCCGCTGCGCGAGGACGTCGAATACCTGCACTACATCCCGCAAGGCACCCCGGCCTGGATGGGCGAGCAGGCGGCGCAGGGCGCTGCGGCCGGGTTCGAGAGCTTCTACGCGAAGGTCGGGGTGGCGGACCCGGCCGCCGATGTCGAGCGGGTCGCCGCGATCCGGGAGGCCATCGGCGCCGGGCCGTCGCTGCGGGTGGACGCCAACGAGTCGTGGTCGACGGCGGCGGCGCTGCGGGTGCTGCGCGCCCTGCAGCCCTACGACATCGAGTTCGCCGAACAACCGGTGTCCGGCCAGAACCTGGCCGAAATGGCCCGATTACGAGCCCGCACGGGCGTTCCGCTGCTGGCCGACGAGGCGTCCCGCACGCGGTACGACCAGCTCGACGTGATCCGGCAGGGCGCGGCCGACGCGATCTCGGTGGACAACGTGCTGGACGGCACGCTGCTGAACATGAAGCGCTCGGCCGGGATCTGCGAGGCGGCGGGCCTCCCGGTGGTGAAGCAAAGCCTCGGCGAGCTCGGAGTGGCGACCTACGCGGCGGCGCATCTGATCGCGGCCACGCCCGGCTTCCGCCACGCCAACCAGTCCTACGGCCCGTTGCTGTCCGACGACGTGGTCGAAGGCGGCTGCCTGCCCTACCGGGGCGGGCGGTTGCGGGTGCCGGACCGGCCGGGCATCGGGGTGCGGCTGGACCGCGACCGGCTGGCCCGCTACGCCGAGCTCTACCAGGTCGCTGGCCACGAGTACGGCTGCACCGAAGTGGCGAACAGCACACCGGAGGTACCTGATCGCTGACCGAATACGCCGCTGGTCGTAGTGCGGTGCGCGAAAATCGGCGCCCAGACCGGTGAGCACACTCGACCAAAGTTGGTATTGCGCGTTGCGCCGAATCGGCACGATGGAGGGCGTCGCGATGTCGCGCGACGCCCCCTGGGGATATCAGGATCAGGGGGAGCGGCCGGTAGACGGGGGACACGTCGGGGCCCCGGTCACTCCCCCTCGATCCTCGCGGCGAGTGCGCGAATCGGCTTGCGCTGCGGCGCGGGTCGGGGCCACGGCCTTCACCTGTACAGGCGGGGACGTGCCAACTCCGCGTGCTCCCAGGTCACCGGCACCACTCGATCGGTCTACGCAACTTGATGCGGGACGGCACACGCGGTTCAGTCAGGCACCGAAACGCAGCAGTGTTGAGGTGGACATGTGGCCGACCGAAGACCCGACCGAGAAACTACGCTGGCGCATCCCGTGCACCACGCCGGACGGCACGGGCACCCTCACGGTGCTGGTGGTCGGCGATCGGGTGGCGGTGGTGCTACCACCAGGTGACACGCTCGTGTTCACCGCGAACGAAGCTGATGACCTTGCCACGCTGCTGGATGAGGCTGCGGGCTACCTGTCGCGCGGCGACCCGGACGAACCGGAGACGGCAACGTGGCCCTCATCGACACCGACCTGAGCTTCGATCCCCGCGACCCCTACTTCCCAACACCCGGCGCTGCCGGGGTCGAGTGGGCCTTGCAGGTGTTCACCACGACCAACGGCTACGGCATCGACTTCTCGCGGGCGCATCTGCGCGAAGGCGACCGGGTCCACGTGCACGCCGACCGGTACGCCCTGCTCGGGCAGCAGCAGGTGGTCGAGGCCGGTGAGGTCGACATCGAGGTGGTCCGCGCGGCGGGGGTGCTGGAGTGGTCGATCACGGTGCGCCACGACGAACCGGTGAAGTCGGTGAAGCTGCTGCTGCGCGGCCTGCCGCTGGAACAGCTGCGGGCCGGTTGGTGGGCGCCGAACACCGGGCGCGGCTGGGCGCACGGCGTCAACGGCCAGCGGTTCCAGCTCGAATACCCCGGTTCGGACTGGGCCACCCCGTGGGTGGCCGCCGGGGACGAGTCCAACGGGCTGGTGCTCAGCGTGCGCGATCCGCTGGTGCGGCGGCAGATCCTGCACGTCCACCAGCCCCCTTACGCACGCGGCCCGATCGTGGAGCTGGTGCACGTGCCCTCCGCCACGGCGCGCTCGACCACCTGCCAGGTGCCGCCGATCCGGCTGCGCCTGGGCACCACCGAGCACAGCGCCGACGCCGACCTCGACGAGCACCTGTCCTTCGTGGAAGGTGCGCACAACCTGGTGCCGTGGTCGTCCCGCGCCGACGTGCCGGACTGGCTGCGGCACATCGCACTGGTGGTGACCCTGCACGGGCAGCACTGGACCGGTTACGTGTTCAACACCTACGCGCAGATGGCCGAGGCGCTGCGGTTCGTCGCGCAGCACATCGATCCGCGCCGCGTGCTGGCCTTCCTGCCGGGTTGGGAAGGCCGTTACTACTACTCGTACCCGCACTACCGGCCCGGCGAAGACCTCGGCGGTGCCGAGGGTTTCGCCGCGTTCACGCACCTCGCGCGGCAGTTGGGCGTGCGGCTGATGCCGATGTTCGGTGGGCACGGCGCGAACGTGCTCAAGTACCCGCCGTGGGAACAGGCCGTGCTGCGCAACGACACCAACCGGTACGTGGAACTGCTGAACCGGCCGGACTGGGACTGCGACCGGATCGGCGAGGGCGACCAGGTGTTCCTCAACCCCGGCGAGCCGGAGTTCCGCGCCCACCTGGTGGAGTCGATTTCGGCGGTGGTGCGGGAATTCGGCATCGACGGGGCCTTCCTGGACACCCTCGGCTACTGGTTCAACGACCCGCGGTACGACGTGATCGACGGCTACCGGCGACTGGGCGGTGAACTGCATCGGCGCCACCCCGAACTGGTGCTCTCGACGGAGGGCTGGTGGGACGCGCTTTCCGCGGTCTTCCCGCTCAGCCAGCACTGGTACGGCGCAGATCGCGACCTGCGCAAACCCCGCGTGCTCACCCGCTATGCCCGCACCACCGGCCACCTCGCCGAAGGAACGCCGGGACCGGGCAGCACCGGCGTGCACGAGAGGGGCTTCCTGCCCCGCCCGGACGACATCGACCGGGAAGGCCACATCCCGGTGGTGGGCATCTCCGACACCACCCTCCCGGCATACGCGGAGCAGATCGCCGCCATCTGCCACTGGGCCGCCCAGCACGGCCCGCGGTAGAAAAGCGGCTCATCCCGTGACGTTCGCTGCCTCCGCCATCAGTGCGTCGAGGACGACTCGGACCGCGGGGCGTTCGGTAGCGCCGCGGCGGGAGACGACCTCGACGTTGCGTCCCGCGCGGACACCGGCCAACGGGCGCAGCAACAGCCGCGGACTGTCCACTGTGTAGCGTGGCAGCAACGCGACTCCGTGGCCGTCGGCGACCAGGGCTTCGGTGACCCGGAAGTCGTTGATGCGCTGCACCACCTTCGGCCGGACGCCGGTGCGGACCGCCAGCGAGCGCAGCACGTCGTCGACCGGGAAACCGATGTCCACACTCAGCCAAGGCTCGCCCACCAGCTCGGCCGGTTCGATGCGTTCCCGGGCCGCGAGCGGATGCCCCGGCGGCAGCGCGACGTCCAACGGTTCGCGCAGCAGCGGCGTGATCGTCATGCGCTCGCTGTCCAGCGGCGCCGCCTGGTCATCCCGATGCGTTACCACCAGGTCGAAATCGGCGGTCAGCTCCGGCACCTCCGGCGGGGTCATGTCGACATCGCGGCATTCCAGCCGCACGTCCGGGTGGTCGGCCATGCGCCGGAGCAGGCCGGGCAGCAGCAGGAACGCGCCGGACGGGAAGATCGCCACCCGCACCACGCCGCGCGGCGTCGACCGGTAGCTGTCCAGCTCGGCTTCGGCTCGGTCCAGCGCCGCGAGCACCTCGTCCGCGCGGGCCGCGAGAGCTCGGCCCGCGTCGGTGAGGCGCAGCCCGCGTCCGGCCGGTTCGGTCAGCTGCACCCCGACCTCGGCCTGCAACGCGCGGATCTGCTGCGACACCGCCGACGGGGTGTAGGACAGGGCCTTCGCGACGGCGGTGACGGTTCCGCGATCAGCGAGCTCGCGCAGGAACCGCAGCCTGCGAATGTCCATGCAGGAATACTACATATTGCCTGTAATTAATATTGCTTGTTCTTCACAGAGCTGGCCAGCAAGCTGCCAGGGTGACCTCACGCGACCGTTTGCTGGCCGTGCTCGTCGCCGTGCTGTGGGGCGGCAACTTCATCGCGATCGACTTCGGACTCGGGCACTTTCCGCCGCTGTTCTTCGCCGGGTTCCGCTTCGCGGTGCTGGTGGTGCCGACCCTGCTGTTCGTGCCGCGCCCGCAGGTGGAGTGGAAGTGGCTGCTCGGCTACGGGCTGTTCTTCGGCACGCTGCAGTTCGCGTTCGTGTTCGTCGCGATGCACATCGGCATGCCGACCGGGCTGACCTCGCTGGTGCAGCAGGCGTCCGCGCCGTTCACCGTGCTGCTCGGTGCGCTCCTGTTGCGCGAGCGGATCACGCGATTGCAGATCATCGGCATCCTCGTCGCGGTGCTCGGCATGGTCGTGATCGGTTGGCACCGCGCGCAGACCGCGGCACTGCTGCCCATGCTGGTGACGTTGTGCGGCGCGTTCTCGTGGGCGCTGGGCAACCTGTGCAGCCGGAAGGCCAACCCGCCGAACCCGCTGCACCTCGCGCTGTGGATCTCGATCGTGCCACCGCTGCCGATGTTCGCGCTGTCCGCGCTGGTCGAAGGCCCGGCGGCGGGCTGGCAGGCGGTGGCGTCGGTGGTCGACTCGCCGACCGGCTGGTACGCGCTCGGCGGGCTCCTGTACACGTCGCTGCTGGCCACCGTGGTCGGATCGGGCCTGTGGACGACGCTGCTGAGACGCTACCCGGCCAGCATGGTCGCGCCGTTCTCGCTGCTGGTGCCGGTAGTCGGCTTCAGCACGGCCTGGCTCGTGCTGGGCGAGCAGCCGCACCCGGTCGAGCTCGCGGCAGGCGCGGTCGTGGTGGGCGGAGTCCTGCTCGGCAGCCTCAACCGCACCCGCCGAACATCGCAACGCCCGGTCGAGGGCGCGGCATCGGAGGGCACGTCGTTGGCGGGGTCAGGTGAGGCGCTGGCGATTTCGCGCGAAATCGGCACCAGCGTCGCCTCACCGCCGCAGTTCGAAGACCGGCCCTAGCGGCTCCACCGGTGGCGGTTCGCCTGGAGCCGGACGAAGTGTCCTCGGCCTTGCCGCAGGCGCTCAGTGGGCGGGTCGGTCGCCGCGTTCGAAATCGGGGTTGCAGACGTGGACGCCGTTGCCTTCGGGACAGTCGTAGGGCACCAGGATCTCGCCGGACTCCGCTACCAGGACCTCAGCGGTCACCCGCTCCAAGATCGCCCGGTGTTCGCACGCCGAGCATCGCGGCGCACTGCTGTACCTCACCCACTGCCTCCGCTCCGCTTTCACCACAGGAACCCCGTGAACATATTGGACGGAGCCCCGAGCCCGGAGCCCAACGCGCAATTTCTCGCGAAATCGCGCATCCGTGAACCCAACAGAGCGCGGCTTGCCGCAGCCCGCGCAGGGGGTGGTCAGGAGGAGGGCGTGGCCGTTATGTCGAGGTCGCCGAAGTCCGCCGGGTTCACCGCTTCGGCCGTTACCTCGTGGGGTTTCAGGCGGCCGTCGCGGATTTCCTCGGCGTAGTGGCATGCCACCCGATGTCCTGGCTTGAGCTCGCGCAGGACCGGTCGCTCGGTGTCGCACCGGGCGGGCTGCCGCCACGGGCAGCGGGTGTGGAACCGGCAACCAGACGGCGGCGCCGCCGGGGACGGCAGGTCTCCGGAGAGCAGGATCTGCTCGCGCTCGTCCTCCACCACCGGATCCGGCACCGGAACCGCCGACAGCAGCGCCTTCGAGTAGGGGTGCAGCGGCTCTTCGTACAGGTCGTCCGATGGGGACTCCTCCACGATGCCGCCGAGGTACATCACCCCGACCCGGTCGGCGATGTGCCGCACCACCGCCAGGTCGTGCGCGATCACCAGGTACGTCAACCCGAACTCGGACTGCAGGTCCTCCAGCAGGTTCAGCACCTGGGCCTGCACCGAGACGTCCAGCGCGGACACCGGCTCGTCGGCCACCACCAGGTCCGGTCCCACCGACAGCGCGCGGGCGATGCCGATGCGCTGCCGCTGGCCGCCGGAAAACTCATGCGGGTACTTGCGCAGCGATGTCGACGGCAGGCCGACGGCCGACAGCAACTCGCGCAGCCGCTTGTCGGCTGCTTTCCGGTCGGAGCCCAACCCGTGCGCCCGCATGCCTTCGAACAGCAGCGACTGCACCGACTGGCGCGGGTCCAAAGAGGACAGCGGGTCTTGGAAGACCATCTGCATCCGGCGGCGCATCCGACGCAGCGGCTCGCCCTTCATCCCGGACAGGTCAACGCCGTCGAACACCACCTTGCCCCCGGTCGGCCGCTCCAACCGCAGCACGGCCCGCCCCAGCGTCGACTTGCCGCAGCCGGACTCCCCCACCAAGCCGTATGTCTCGCCGCGTTCGATCTGCAACGACACCCCGTCGACGGCGTACACGTAGCCGACCGTGCGATCCAGCACCACGCCGCGCTTGATCGGGAAGTGCACGGCGACATCGGCGAGGTCGACGAGCACGCCGGGCTTTTCAGTGGTTTCCGTCATGACCGCTCCACGCTGATCCGCGGGACACCCGCACCCGGTCGGCTTGCATGAGCGCTAAGCAGGAAAGTCTCGCTCATGACGCCTGCAGTACCTTGCGGGACACCCGCACCCGGTCGCCTTACATGAGCGCTAAGCAGGAAAGTCTCGCTCATGACGCCTCCATCGACGACGAAGAACTCGACATCGTCTCGCGCACCGGGTTGTGGCAGCGCAGCAGGCGCGCTCCGACGTCGATGCTCACGTCCGGGGTCTGCTGTTCGCAGACCTCCAGCGCGTTCGGGCAGCGCGGGCAGAACGCGCACCCCGCGTCCCAGGGGATGTTGTCGGTGATCGACCCCCTGATCGGCGACAACCGCTGGCCGCGCGGCGAATCCAGCCGCGGGATCGACGACAGCAGGCCAGCCGTGTAGGGGTGCCGCGGCCGAGCGAACAGTTCGTGCCGCGCCGCTCGCTCGACCACCCGGCCCGCGTACAGCACGTTCACCTCGTCGCAGAGCCCGGCCACCACCCCCAGGTCGTGGGTGATCATGATCAGCGCCGTCTCGGTCTCGGCGACCAGTTCCGCCAGCAGGTTCAGGATCTGCGCTTGGATAGTGACGTCCAGCGCGGTGGTCGGCTCGTCGGCGATGAGCAGCCGCGGCTTGCAGGCCAACGCCATCGCGATCAGCGCGCGCTGCCGCATGCCACCGGAGAGCTGGTGCGGGTACTCGCGCAACCGCCGCTTCGGGTCCGGGATCCCCACCCGCTGCAGCAGGTCCTCGGCCTCCGGCATCGCGGTCTTGCGCGGCACCCCGCGGTGCCGCTCGATGACCTCCGAGACCTGCAGGCCGATCGGCACCACCGGGTTCAGCGAGGTCAGCGGGTCCTGGAACACCATGCTCAGGTCGCGGCCGCGGCGCTGGTCGAGCTCCCGCCGGGACAGCCCCAGCAGGTCGGTGCCGTCGAAGGTGACCGAACCGGACACCTCGGCGCCGGTGTCCGGCAGCAGGCCCATGATGGCCAGCGAAGTCACCGACTTCCCGCAACCGGATTCGCCGACCAGACCGACGGTGCGGCCCGGCTCGACGTCGAAGGAGATGCCGTCCACGGCGGTCACCGGCGGCTCGCCCTTGCGGGCGAAGACCACCGAGAGGTCGCGTACTTCCAGCAGTGCCATGCGTTTCCCCACCTCTAGCGCCGACGCTTCGGGTCCAGCGCGTCCCGCAGCGATTCGCCGACCAGCGTGAATCCCAGCGCGACCAGGATGATGCAGCCAGCTGGCCAGAACGCCAACTGCGGATGCGAGTCGATGATGTTCTGCGCACCGCCGAGCATCTGGCCCCACTCCGGCACCGAGTCGTCGGCCGCGCCCAGCCCGAGGAAGGACAGCGCCGCCGCATCGATGATCGCCACCGCCAGCACCAGGGTGGCCTGCACGATGACCGGTCCGAGCGCGTTGGGCAGCATGTGCCGGAACACGATCGCACTCCGCTTCACCCCGAGCGCCCGAGCGGCCAGCACGTGATCGCTGGCGCGCTGCGCCAGCATCGTGCCGCGCAGCAGCCGCCCGAAGATCGGCACCTGCACGATCGCCACCGCGAGGATCACGGTGAACTGCGTCTGCTGCGCGAACAGGGCGCCGATCGACACCGCCAGCAGCAGCGACGGCACCGACAGCAGCACGTCGGCGATCCGCATCACCACCGCGTCCACCCAGCCGCCGAAGGCACCGGCCAGGATGCCCAGCACCAGGCCGCCGCCGAGTCCGATCACGGTGGCGAGCACCGCGACCAGCAACGTCTGCTGCGAGCCCAGCAGCAGCCGGGAGAACAGGTCGCGGCCGTACTGGTCGCCGCCCAGCGGGAAACCGGGCTGCGGCGGCGGAATCGTGTTGTCCGCGCGGGAAACCTGTTGCTCCAGCAGGCGTTGCGCGCCGTCGTGCGGGGCCAGGATCGGCGCGAGCACCGCCAGCAGCACGAACGCGCCGATGATCACCGCACCGACCACGAACACCGGGTTGCGCCTCAGCCGCCGCCAAGCCGACGCGGCCAGGCTCACCCCGGCGTCCGCCGCCGTCTCCGCCAACGCGTCGATGCGCTCCTTGCGCTGCGTTTTCAGCACCATGACCTCACCGTGTCCGCAGTCGTGGGTCGATCACCGCGTACGACAGGTCGACTATCAGGTTGACCAGCACGTACACCATCGCGGACGCCAGGATCACCACCTGCAGCACCGGGAAGTCCTTGCGCTGGAACCCGATCGCCACCGCTTGGCCGATCCCGGCGATGTTGAACACCCGCTCGGTCAGCACCGCCCCGGCCAGCAGCGCACCGGTTTGCAGGCCGATCGTGGTCACCACCGGCAGCATCGCGTTGTGCAGGATGTGCCGACGCCGGATCACCATGCTCGCCAAGCCCTTGGCCCGCGCGGTGCGCACGTAGTCCTCGTCCATCACGTCCAGCACCGCGGCCCGGGTGATCCGGAAGATCACCGCGAACGGGATGGTGGACAGCGCGATCGCGGGCAGGATCAGGTGCACGAACGCGTTCCACGAGGCGTCGAACTCGCGGGTCAGGATGCCGTCCAGGATGTAGAAGCCGGTCACCCGGGTCGCCTCCAACGCGGTGTCCTGCCGACCGGAGGCGGGCAGCGCACCCAGCTCGATCGCGAAGACGAACTTCATCAGGAAGGCCAGGAAGAACACCGGCACGGCAACACCGATCAGCGACCAGGTGATGCTCAGGTTGTCCAGCCAGCTGCCGCGCTTGCGAGCGGCCAGGTAGCCCAGCGGAACGCCGACCGCGACCGCCAGCAGCAGCGCCAGGATCGACAACTCCAGGGTGGCCGGGAACCGGGTCAGGAACACCTCCAACGCCGGTGCGCCGCGCTGCACCCCGGTCGAGGTGCCGAAGTCCCCGGTGACCGCGCGCCCCAGAAAACGCCAGTACTGCACGAAGATCGGCTGGTCCAGGCCCAGGTCGGCCTCCAGCCTGGCGCGCGCCTCAGGTGTGGCGCGGTCCCCCAGCAGCGCCGAGACCGGGCCGCCGGGCAGCATCCGCAGCCAGGCGAACAGCAGCATCGACAGCACAACGACGACCAGCACCAACTGCGCGAGTCGTCGGATCGTGTAGCGGAGCACGAAACCCCCGTTTGGTCAGTCCGACAGCGAGTGCGCACGTTCGCGCGGAACCGACCCACCTGGTGGTGGCACGTCGGTTCCGCGCGAAACCGTGTTCAACTCACTGCTCCGAGACGCTCACCGACGCGAATTCCTCGGCGGTCAACGGCGAGGGCTGCAGACCGTGGACCCGAGCGCTGGTCACGATCGCTGGCGGCGAGTGCGACAACGGCACCGCGGGCAGGTACTCCGACAACAACCGCCGGTTGATGTCCTGGTACATCTGGTTGCGCTTGGCCTCGTCCGGCTCGCTGTCGGCCGCCCGCAGCTGCGCCGCCAGGTCCTCGCCCCACGGCGCGGCAGCGGTGTAGAAGCGGTTGGTCGGCGTGCCGAAGAAGGTGCCGATGAAGTTGTCCGGCGTGTTGTAGTCGCCGGTCCAGCCGAGCAGGAAGATGTCGGCCCGAGCGTTGTCCACGTCGTCGATGTACCCGCCGTTCCACGGCTTGCTCACCGGGTTGACGGTGATGCCGACCTCGCGCAGGTCCTCGGCGATGGCGTTGTAGATGCCCTGCGGGTCCGGCATGTAGGGCCGGGTGACCTCGGTCGGCCAGTAGAAGTTCACCGTCAGGTTCGACGCGCCCGCCTCGGCGAGCAGCTGCCGCGCCCTGGCCGGGTCGTGCGGGTACTGCTGCACGTCTTGGGCGTAACCGTCCACTGTGTTCGGGTAGAACTGGGTGGCCACCGAGGCGCCTTCCGGCAGGTTGGCCTTGACCAGCGTCTCCCGGTCGACCGCGTAGGCCAACGCCTGGCGCACCTTCAGGTTCTGCAGCGCCGGGTTGTTCTTCTGCGTGATGCCCAGGTACATGATGTTGAACGGATCGCGGACCTGGACGTTGTTCCCGGCGTCGCGCAGCGCCTTGAGGTCGGCGGCGTTCGGCAGGTCGTAGCCGTCGATGGCGCCCGATTCCAGCTCCTGCTTGCGGACCGTCTCATCCGGGATGATGCGGAAGATCAGCTCGTTGAGCTTGGCCTTGTCGCCCCAGTACTGGTCGTTGCGGACCAGCTTGATGGTGCCGTTGCTCTCGTCGTACGAGCCGAACCGGAACGGCCCGGTGCCGGTCGGGTGCGCCTTGGCGTACTCCGGGTACACGAAGCTGTCGCCCTGCGCCTGCACGTTGTTGGCCTGGAACTGCTCCATCGCGGCCGGGGACTGCATGCTGAACGACGGCAGCCCGAGCAGGTCGGGGAACTTCGAGGTGGCGCGGGTCAGGTGCACCACGGCGGTGGTCGGATCCGGTGCCTCGCACGCCTGGAACAGCGACGGGGTCTTGCCGTCGGCGAAGCCGCCGAAGTTCTCGATCCAGTAGTAGGACAGCGCGTTGTTCTGGCCAGCGCCGGTCTGGTTGTACATGCGCTGGAAGTTCTTGCACACCGCGTCGCCGTTGAAGTCGGTGCCGTCGTGGAACTTCACGCCCTGGCGCAGCTTGAACGTCCAGGTCTTGCCGTCGGGGCTGTGCTGCCAGCTCTCCGCGAGCTCCGGCTCGACTTCGGACGACCCCGGCCGGAACCCGACCAACCCCTCCATGATCTGCCTGGTGACCCGGAAGGTCTCACCGTCGGATGCGTAGAAGGGGTCGAACAGGTCAGGTGCACCGGCCGCGCCGAAGGTGAGTGTGCCGCCTTCGCCGCCGCCTTCACCGCGCTGTGATTGCGCGCAGGCCGCCAGCGAGGTCGCCGCGACGAGTGCGACGGCTGCGGTCACAACACGACGCCGCGTGCTTGGTGCGCGACGCAGCGCCGATGGAGCTCTACTCATGGAAGCACCTCGGTGTGTCTCAGGTCTCAGAGTTCCGTGAGACTAACTCGCATTAGGAGTTCGGTGGAGTAGCTGAGGTTACGATCCCACTACTTAGGCGCTCCTAAGACCTGCCCGAGATTTCCGGCATTCACCCAGGTGGTCGACGCTGTTGAGCTGCTCAGCGGGCCCGCAACAATGCCCGCCAATGCTGGGAAATCCGGCAAAAACCGCGAAGAGAGCCGTTCGTCACAGCCGAAATTCCGGCCGCGAACGAGCACCCGAACGAGCTAAGAACTCGTGCGGATCGGGTGTGACCGCATGCCGACGTCAGGCGAGCGGCGCCAGCCGCTTTCCGCCACCCGCACCGCCACGCAAAGCAACCCGCGCACCCGCTACATCGCGCGGCGGCCGGAGAGGGCTCTGCCGAGCGTCAGCTCGTCGGCGAACTCCAGGTCGCCGCCCATCGGCAGACCGGAGGCCAGCCTGGTGACCGTCAGACCGGGGAAGTCCCGCAGCATCCGCACCAGGTAGGTGGCGGTCGCCTCGCCCTCGGTGTTCGGGTCCGTCGCGATGATCACCTCGGCGATGTCGTCCTGCCCGATGCGGGCCAGCAGTTCGCGCACCCGCAGCTGGTCCGGCCCCACCCCGGACAGCGGATCGAGCGCGCCGCCGAGCACGTGGTAGCGGCCCTTGAACTCGCGGGTGCGTTCGACGGCCAGCACGTCCTTGGGTTCTTCGACGACGCACACCAGCGTCTTGTCGCGCCGCTGGTCCTGGCAGATGCGGCAGGTCGTCTGCTCCGAAACGTTGCCGCAGACATCGCAGAACACCACGCCTTCCTTGACCTTCTGCAGCACTTCCTGCAGCCGGGTCACGTCCGCGGGCTCGGCCGCGAGCAGGTGGAAGGCGATGCGCTGCGCGCTCTTCGGACCGATGCCCGGCAACCTGCCGAGTTCGTCGATCAAATCCTGAACCGGACCTTCGTACACGTATCGCTCGTTTCAACGGGTGCCGATGCCGGGACCCCGGATCGTCGCACGGCGGTAGCGCTGGATCCGTCCGCCGTTCCCCCGGAACCGCGGACTCGAATGCCGGGCTCCCCACGGGCGGGGAGTCCGGGTCTGCTCACATGCCCGGCAGGCTGAGTCCGCCGAGGTCCGGGCCACCCCCGCCGAACGCGCTGGTGAGCGGGCCCATCTTCTCGGCCTGGAGTTCCTGCGCCGCCCGGTTGGCGTCGCGCACCGCCGCGACCACCAAATCGGCCAGCGTCTCAGTGTCCTCCGGGTCGGCCGCCTTCGGGTCGATCGACAGCCCCTTCAGCTCGCCCGCACCGCTGACGGTCGCGGTGACCAAGCCACCACCGGCGCTCCCGGTGACCTCAGCGGCGGCGAGCTCCTGCTGCGCAGTCATCAGCTGCTGCTGCATCTTCTGCGCCTGTTCCATGATCTGCTGCATGTTCGGCTGGCCACCTGGCTGCACCGTGATCCTCCTCCGGCTGGTGCGTGCACGTACCTCGCACTGGGTACGCCACCAGCCTAGAGAATGCACGGCCTGTTCCGCGTGCCGGTGCGGGTAGCGCAACTGCGGGATCCCGCACGGCGGCGCCTGTGAACTTGTCGTTGTTCTTGAAGCGGCGCCAGCCGCTTAGCCCACCCTCGCAACCGGCACCGCCGCAGGTTCTCAGGCGTCGTGTCGGGAGGACGGCCACGACGTGGTGTATTGGCATACATGATGTCGGGGATCCCACAGCGAGAAGACCTCTGAGGTTCCGCTACCCCCACGCAAACCAATCCGCGCACCCTCTTACTCGCGTGGCAAATTCGCGTGGTTTCGTGCGGGACTCATGCCCTGGGCTGCGGCGGCGAAGCATGACAGGGTGATCACATGGCGCTGGACATCGTGCGGTTGCTGGAGCTGACCAGCTGGCGGGCCTTCGACGTGGCCGACACCGGCTGGGTCCTGGCTGGCTCCGACGAGTCCGGCTCGATCCAGCTCGTCGAACTCGCCGACGGCGAGTGCACCCCGCTGACCGCCCTGTCCGGCGCGGTCACCGGCCGGTACCTGCCCGGCGAGCGAGCGGCGATCGTGCAGCACGACACCGATGGCGACGAGTGCAGCCAGCTCTCCCTGCTGCACCTGGACGAGCCGCGATCGGGCCCGGCGCGGCTGCGCGACCTGGTGCCGCTGGTCCGCGACCCCGAACACGTGCACCGACTGCTCGACGTCCTGCCGGGCCGGATCGTCTACGCCACCAACCGCCGCAACGGTGTCGACTTCGACGTGGTGATCCGCAGCGCCGTCACCGGTGAGGAGCAGGTCGTCTACGACCGGGGCGGCATGGTGCTGGCGGTGGCGGCGTCCCCGGACAGCCGCTACGTGGCGCTCACCGTGCCCGCCGCGTGGTCGCTGTCCGACCAGTTGATCTTGGTCAACACGATGCCGGTGACCGAGGCCGACCAGGTGCGGGTGCTGACCGACCGCGACGAGCCCGCCCGGCACACCAACATCGCCTGGTTGCCCGACGCTTCCGGGCTGATCGTCACCACCGACTTCGACCGGGACCACACCGGCATCGCGCGCATCGATCCGCGCACCGGCGCCCGGCGCTGGTTGGTGACCTCCGACGAGCACGACCTCACCGGCTGGCTCTCCCCGGACGGTTCGACGCTGCTGGTGCAGGCCAACGAGGACGGCGCGAGCCAGCTGACGCTGCACGACGCCGCGACGGGCGAGGTGTTGCGGGCGGTCCAACTGCCCGCCGACGGTTGGTGCGCGTTCCCGCTGCCGACCCCGGTCTGGTCGCCGGACTCGCGGTTCGTCGCGCTGACGTTCAGCGCCCCGACGATCCCCGGCGACGCGCTGCTGGTGGACGCCTCGACCGGCGATTGCCGGTCGCTGACCGAATCGGCGGCGCAACTCGACGGCCAACTCCCGGTCGAACCGAGCTCCTACCGGGTCCCGACCCGCGACGACGAGCAGGTGCCGTGCTTCGTGTACCAGCCGGACGAACCCGACCCGGAGTTGGACGGATCGGCGGTGCTGCTCATCCACGGCGGCCCGGAAAGCCAGTCGATCCGATCGTTCAACCCGATCGTGCAGGCACTCGTCGCGCAGGGGCATACCGTGCTGGTCCCGAACGTGCGCGGCTCCACCGGCTACGGCAAGCGCTGGTACTCGGCCGACGACGGCCGCAACCGGCTGGCGGCGGTGGCCGATCTCGGCGATGTGCACGACTGGCTGCCGACGATCGGCCTGGATCCGGAGCGCGCGGCGCTGTGGGGTGGTTCGTACGGCGGGTACATGGTGCTCGCCGGGTTGGCGTTCCAGCCCGAGCGCTGGGCGGCCGGGGTCGACATCGTCGGGATTTCGTCACTGGTCACGTTCTTGGAGAACACCGCCGCGTACCGGCGCGCGCACCGCGAGCGCGAGTACGGCTCGCTGGCGGCCGACGCCGGATTCCTGCGGGAGGCATCGCCGCTGACCAGGGTCGCGGCGATCGCGGCGCCGCTGTTCGTGCTGCACGGAGCCAACGACCCGCGGGTGCCGTTGTCCGAGGCCGAGCAGATCGCCGCGGCGGTGCGGGCCAAGGGGCTGGAGTGCGAACTGCTGGTCTACGACGACGAGGGCCACGGCTTGGCCAAACGCGTCAACCGCCTGGACGCCTACCCGCGAGCCCTCGCCTTCCTGGCCCGCCACCTGGCGAAATGACCAAGACCTGCAATTAGCTCGAACCCCCAGAACCCAAGATCTCCGCAGGTGCGACCACCCGCGCCACGCTCCGCCCACTCCGGTGGTGGGCCAATTAGGGGGAAATTTGGCCCCCCAGCGGGGGGGGGGGGGGGGGGGGCCCCCGCGGGGGGGGGGGCCCCGGGGGGGGGGGGGGGGGGGGCCGGGCGCGGGGGGGGGGGGGGGGCCCCCACCCGGG
>NZ_JALBWV010000096.1 GCF_022678645.1 Saccharopolyspora soli
CCCCCCCGCGCCCCCCCCCCCCCCCCCCCCCCCCCCCCCCCCCCCCCCCCCCCCCCCCCCCCCCCCCCCCCCCCCCCGCCGCGCCCCCCCCCCCCCCCCCCCCCCCCCCCCCCCCCCCCCCCCCCCCCCCACCCCATTCACCCGGCGGGGACTCCGCAGGGGAATTCGAGCGGTAGCGGGCCGTCTCCGCGACTTCGATCTTGGCGCATCGCCTCGGCCTGCACGTGGTCCAGCTTTCCCAAGATCTCGTCCAACCGGCTCGGATCGCGGGCGAACTCCAGCACACCTCGGTAGAACGCGTTGCGCAGGCCCGGCGGCATCAGGTCGGACGCGTCGAAGCAGAGTTGCGGGCTCGTCGTGAGAGTTCGCGCGATCTTCTGGCTGACCTGATCCGGATAGGTCTCCGGTGCGATCCCGGCGTTGACGGAATACGCGCTGCTGCCAGCCATTTTGCGAGTGGCCCAGATCGCTTGGGCTTCCTCGGTGGCCAGGAAGTGCAGGAACTCCTCAGCTTCCGGGCGTGGTTCGCCCTGCTGCGCGGTACCGAGGTCGTCCGCTGGCCGCTTCGGCAGCACTGCCAGGTCAGCGCTGACGATCTGCGGCTCCTGGCGGGGGCCGAACCTCGGGAAGCGGAAGTAGTCGAAAGTCGCGCTCTCGCCCGCCACGTCGGGGTAGGTCGCGTAGCTGCCTTGGATGAACGACGCCGCGTGGTCGAACGAGCACTGCTCGGGATCGGCGAACATGCCTCGCCCGGCATCGGTGAAGTCCGTGAGCAGCGCCGCGGTCGGATCTCGGTCAACCGGCCCCGAGTCGGCCACGACCTCCTCCCAGGTCCGCCAGGCTTGTTTCATCTCATCCGAATACCAGGGCGAAACACCGGTGGCCCACTTCTGGTATTCGGCGCTGCCCTGCTGTTGCAGGAAGATGTCCTCGATCCAGTCAGTGCCCGGCCAGCCGGGTACCGGTGGCGCATCCAACCCGAGGCACCACCGGCCGGGCAACGCCTGCAGCTCTTCCCAGGTCTCGGGTGGATCCGGCACCTCGCCACGGTGCCAGACGAGGCTCTTGAGGTCAGCCTTCGCGATGACCGCGTACGTCTCCCCCAGACCGAGCGTCGGAAGCACCGGCCAGCGCTGCCCGGCCGGAGGTTCGTAGCCCCTCGCCGGGTCCAGTTCGTAGACCAGGTCCTGGTCCACGTACTCCTTCAACTCCCCCGCGCTGGGCAGGATCGCGACATCCGGCGGCTCGCCCTTCTGCACACCGGACTGCAGGACCTGTTCCATCGCACGGGTGCCCTCGTAGTTGACCTCGATGCCGGTTTTCTCCTCGAAACGCTCGCGGATGAGTGCGAACGACTCCTCCTCCGCACCGGTCCACGACGCGAGCACGGTGATCGTCGTTCGTTGCACCGGGGCGCACGCAGTGGCCAACAGGGCCAGCACGACCCCGAGCAGCGCGGCATGCCTGCCCGTCCTCATGATCTTCCGAATCTGTACTCGTCGAACCTCCGCCAGAAACCCCAGACCGCGCAGCCAGCGATGGCCAGCCCGCCGCTTGGAATCGACCATTCCAGCCAGCCCCAGAAGGTCGCGGCCTCCAATTCCGAGCGGACGCGCCGATCGCTCTCGGTGTAGTCGGGGCCGGTGTCGACGTACTCGGTGGCTTGATCCGCAAGAGGGCCTTGCGCCAGGAGTCGCTGCGCTGTTGCGCCGCATTCTCCGGCGTGGACCGAACAGATCTTGTCCAGCTGCTGAGCGATCGCTTCTCGGTCGCGGGCGAGCAGCTGATCGGGTTTCAACTCCGGAGGTTCCAGCAGCGTCGCCTGAAGCCAATCGTCTGCCGAGGGCTCCTCCGATCTCGGCAGATCTGGCGGCAGCACGGCCAACAAACTGCGTTGGGCGGCATCGATCCGGTGCATGGAGATGTAGGTCAAATACCCGCAGCCGACCATCGTCAACAGCACGAGTCCGGTGGCCACGATCAGCCCGGCGTTGAATCGACGGCGGAACCGGCGGCGCATGAATCGTTGCGCGACCACCAGCGCCAGCAGCAGCGCAACGTTCGAAACCAGGCACAGAACCAGCAGCGGCGGCACGATCAGCACCACAACGCCCGGTGGTGGCAGCAGGCCCGACAGCCGCAACCACTCCTTCGGCTCGGTCGAGACCAACGCCGCGACCCATGCCTGCTCCTGAAGCATCTCGCGCTGAACTCCCTGCAGCTTGTGGAGCCTTTCGATGATTCCGCCGGGCACGTCGTGCAGCTGGCGTCCTGCGCTCCAAAGCGCTGCGGTGGCCATTTCCTCATCGCCAGCACGGGCATGCGCGGCCGCTTGGCTTATCGCGTCCGAATAGGACGCCAGCAGGCTGTTGACGGTCTGCACCGCTTCGGTGCCCGCCGCGCCGACGGCATTGACTTCGGCGGCCTGCGCCAGGCTCTGACCGGCGATCGCCATCTGGTTGTAGTACTCCTGGCCCGGACCGGCCAACCCGGCATGCCCGTACAGGAAACTCCTGGTCGCCGCGATGTTGGCGGCCATGAGCGCCTTCTGCGCGATGGAGACGTCGACGATCATCGGACCGGTGCGCTCCCGGATCGCCACGTCGGTGTCGTGCACGCTGCGGAAGAACCAGTACGACGAACCGGTGGCCACCACCACGAGGAGCACCAGAACGGTGAAGTGCTGCCACAACCGCACTCGTGTGTCGCTGGTCGGCCTGCCGTCGGAGTTGCTCATCGCTGCTCCACCGGGTGCAGTCGGGTGCCGCACTGCTCGCAGTACCGGTCGTAGTCCATCGCGATGCGCCCGCAGTCCGGACACCTCGCCGACGCCTCGTCCGGTTGCCCGATGGACAGGAACACCTGGCCCGCCTCGATGAGATCGCGCGGCCCGACCGGCCGGTCCGCGGCCAACCGGCTGAGTCGCCAAAGGCTGTCCTTCGCACCGAGCCGACGCGCCAACTCCCCTGCCACTCGCCACTGCTGCTTGGCCTCATCGACGTTGTCCGCCAGGAACGCCGTGCAGCCCGCCTGCACCGCCTCGGCCAGCGGGCGAAGGCTCGGATCGGGCTCGGCCACCGGCCGACCGGACTTCGATCCCGCGTCGACGACGAACCAGTGCACGCGGATCGCGCGGGCGGGGCTCACCTGGTGGGCCAGCGCAGCCCCGGTCGGCCGCGCCACGATGCTGACCGTCGCAGCTTGCAGGTCCTCGTCCCGCGGGCTGCGACCGGCGTTGACCCGCAGCCGGAGTTGGTACCGGCGGGAGCCGCTCCAATCGGCGCCGATCGGCACGTCAACACTGCCCGCGCTGCGTTCCGCAGTGGCCAGCAGATCGGCCGGATCGGCGTCCACGCGCCGCACTTCCAGCACTTCATCCGCCAGCCGCAGTCTGATGCGAATTTCGAGCTCCACTTCGGACGTCTCCTCGACGGACACGACCATTCCGGCCCGCAGCTCGTCCTCGCTGGTGGCCAGGTACGGCTGCTGCCAGATCTCCAGCTCGACGTTCGGCAACTCGCTCATCCACTGCTCCCGTCACCATCTGGTCAGCGGCCGGTGCCGGTTCTTCAGGTCCAGCAACACGTCGTGCTCGCGGCGGCTGCTCGCCTGCCCGGCAAGTGCGCTGAAGGACCGCTCCAGCAGCGGGAGCAGGGTTTCGCGGCTGGGCGCCCTGCCCAGGACGTCGCCGCTCGGCAATCTCGAATTGCCGGGCACGCCCAACCAGTCGAAAGCGACCTGCCGCAGCCACGCCACCAGCCGGTGGTAGTCGTCGTCGCTCAACCGGTGCGAGTCGTCCTTGTGCAGGTTCTCCAGGTGTTTCAACGCATCCGCGAAATCCTGTGCGGTCGGCGGTGCGCCGGAATCGAGCTCGATCAAGCTCGCCCGGACCGCAGCGACCTGAGCCCGGCTGTAGTGCTTGGACTTCTTCTGCACCTCGCCCAGCACACGCACCGCTGCACCGCGCCGCCCGGCGGCGAGGTGCAGCCTCGCCAGTCCGAACACCGCACTGGCCGGGCCGTTGTCCCGCCGCCACACCGTCTCGTAGTAGGTCTCGGCCTCCTCGGATCCGCCGTCGACGTTCTCCAGGCAGTACCCGATCGCAATCTTCGGCGCGGCCTCGGCAGGCAGCATGCGGCGCACGGCTTCGAACTTCTCCCGCGCCGCACCGAATTTCGCCTCGAACAGCGCGACCAGCCCGGCATGCCAGTCGATGCGCCACTTCGCGGTCAACCCGCCGATGGTCTCGGCCTCCTCGACGCACTGCTGCGCTCCGGTCGCATCGGACTTCTCCAGCAGCTTGCGGCACTGCATCAAGCGGCTCTCGACGGACCGGTACTTCTGCAACTCGCCCGGATCGCTGCCGCTGAACATGGCGAGCTCGGCGGCATGCGCGTCCGACCGATCGATGATCGGCGGGGGCATGTTCTTCACGAACTGGCTCGGCAGCGGTCGACCGAAGTCCGCCAAGCCGTCCGACCCCTCGGTCCACGTCGCCAGCGGCGGCGCCGCACCCAGGCCGTTGTCCTGCAGTTCCGTCGCCGAGGCGAAGTAAACCGACGGCCTGTTGCGCGATTCGAAGTCGTGCAGCGAGAGGATCTCGCGCAGCACGCCCGCCAGTTGACCGGCCATCTCCGCGGCCGAATCGAACCGCAGCACCTTCTCCTCGCCCTCCCGCAGGGCGCGTTCCAGCACGAACCCGAACGATTCGATGCTGAAGCGGTAGCGGCCGTCCTCCGTGCGCGTCGGGATTTCCTCCTGCAGCTTCTGGAGCGTCCGGGCCACCGCGTACAGGTCCGAGCCGACCGACAGACCGCTGTTCACCTCGTCGGCCGGAACGCAGAACTCCTGGTTGACCACAGTGGACGGACGGTGGTCGTCCTGCTCGCGGACGCTGCCCAGATCGATGATGTGGATCCCGGTCTCGCCGCGCATCACGTTGCTCGGCGACATGTCGGTGTAGAGCAGGCCGCGACCGTGCAGGTATTCGAACACTTCGAGGATTTCGCAGCCGTAGGCCATGATCTCCACGATCCGCGGCGGCGCCGAGCCACCCGGTTTCGTGGGCAACGGTTCCGCGAGCTTGCCCATCTCCTCCAGCGTGACGCCCTTGACGTACTCCATCACGATGTAACCGTGCTGCTTCCCGGACTCGTCGGGATGCCGGAAGAAGTCCAAGGCGCGCACCAGCTTCTCGTGCTTGAGCATGGTGAGGTGGTGCCGTTCGGCGAGGATCATCGACTCGTCCTCCGGCTGGTTGATCAACGCCTTGATCACGACCGGCTCGCCGTCCGGGAACTCCTTCTCCTTGGCGAGGTAGATCGAGCCGAAACCACCGCGCCCCAGGTACCCCAACACCGAGTACTTGTCGCCGACCACCGCGCGGGGCTGCAACTGGGGTGCGAACGAGAAGCGCTTCCGGCACCGCGGGCAGAAACCCGTGGTGCAGCGCTGCTGACCGGCGACCGCGCGGGCCAGTTGGCCTTCGCAGTCCTTGCACCACCGGTCACCGTCGGACATGCGGGGAGCTCGGTCGAACTGCCCGGTCGGGTTGTGGAACTCCAGGCTCGGCAGCCGCACCAGACCCGCGCACAGCCAACTCCCCTCGCCGACCTGGACCGTGCCGCGCGAACGCTGCCCGGCATCGGGGTGGCGGTGGCAGGTATCGCAATAGCCCGTTTCCTCGATCCGGCCCCGGCAATCCCGGAACGGGCAGTCGCGGATCCGCCCGGCGGCGGGCTGCGGCGCGGGGCCTCCCCCGGTCTGCACTTCACCACCGACGCCGTAGAGAACCCGCGCCCCCGCCACGATCCGCTCCAGCTCCGCTATCGCGACCACATCGCGCGCGCTCGCCGTGGCCTCCCACAACCGAAGGCCGGTCGCCAGGAGTTGCTCTCCGACGAGATGCTGCTGGTATCGACGGGAATACCGGCCGCCGCTGGTGACCCAGTGCCAGGTCCCGTCCAAGCGGGAGAGCAACTCGGCGACCTGCTTCCGCAGCCGTTGCAACCGCAGCCGCGGGTGTTCGACGACCCATTCCGCGACCTGCGGGAGGTATTCGCGGATACTTTCGACCGGAATCATCCACGCCCTCGGGCTGGCCTCCGCGAGCTGGACCACGATCCCAAGGATCAAGCCGGTTTCGGTGCAGATCGCACCCCCGCCGCTGAACCCGACCTCCACCGCGGAACCGGCCAGCACGTCCAGTTCCACCCACTGCGACTGCGGGCCGCCCTTGCCGATCGGGTTCAACCTGGCCAACTGGTTGTTCGAATGACCGCTGGCCGGGCCCAAGGCCCGAACCTCCGGTGGGTTCTGGTGCCAGTCCGACAGCAGCGCCAGCGTCGCGGAGTTCTCCGCGGGCAGCGGTTTCGACAACTCCAGCAAGGCGACATCGCTCGGGTCGTCGGTGCTCGGCGGCAACCACGCGTGTTCCACCGGCGCCGCCGCGACTTGGCGGTGATTCGCGGGAAACTCCACCGACAGCCCGGCGACCGGTTCGCCGTCCTCGCACACCACGTGCGCGCAGGTCAGCACGTACTTGCCGCCGAGCAGCACCCCAGAACCCAGGAAACGACCGCCGGAAGAGAAAATCCAGGTCTGCCAGGTTGTCGGATCCGCTGTCGAACCGCGTTGTTCGACCACCATGTGATCGACATTACCCAGGCGTCCGGGCCGAGACCGGCGATTGACCCAGCGCCACCCGAACGGCGGCTAGACGGGCGGGGTTCCGGTGCCGAACGGCGCACCACCCAGGGCTTCCCGGCCGTGCGGGGTTCGCCAGCCCGACAGGTCCGGGCCCGCTGGGACTATGCCCGTCGGGTTGATCTGGTGGTGGGTCGCGTAGTAATGGCGCTTGATGTGGTCGAAGTCGACCGTGTCGCCGAAACCCGGTGTCTGGAACAGATCCCTGGCATATGCCCACAGCACGGGCAGCTCCGACAGTTTCTGGCGGTTGCACTTGAAGTGGCCGTGGTACACGGCGTCGAAGCGGACCAGCGTGGTGAACAACCGGACGTCGGCCTCGGTGATCGTGTCGCCCACCAGGTAGCGCCGATCGGCCAAGCGCTCGGAAAGCCAGTCCAGGCGGGCGAAGAGCTGCTCGAAGGCCGCCTCGTAGGCTTGCTGCGAAGTGGCGAAACCGCAGCGGTAGACACCGTTGTTGACATCCGCGTACACCACCGCGTTGACCTCATCGATCTCCGCGCGCAGGTGTTCGGGATACAGCTGCGGGGCGCCATCCCGGTGGTACTGCGCCCATTCCGTGGACAGGTCGAGGGTCAGCTGCGGGTAGTCGTTGGTGACCACCTTGCGCTCGGCGGCGTCCAGCACCGCGGGAACCGTGAAGCGGCCGGTGAAATCCGGGTCGGCGGCCAGGTACGCCTCGGACAGGAAGGAAATCCCGGTCACCGGGTCCTGCCCCTGCGGGTCGAGGGTGAAGCGCCAGCCGCGCTCGTCGCGGATCGGATCGACGATCCCCAGCGACAGCACGTCCTCCAGCCCGAGCAGGCGGCGCACGATCACCGAGCGGTGCGCCCACGGGCAGGCCAGGCTCACCACCAACCGGTACCGGCCCGGCTGCACCGGCCACCCGGACGAACCGTCCGCGGTGATCCGATCGGTAAACCGGTTCGCCTGCCGCACCCACTCGCCCCGCTGCGAGGTCTCCGCCCCGAACTGCGCCTTGGCCATGCCCCGAAGCCTAGTGACTCCCGATGCCGCACGCGAAATCCCGAGATGCGGGGTGGTGGAGTTTTCGAAGACAGGATTCAAGCCCGCGGGTTCCGCATGATGGAATGTTTCGGGTCCGGGGCAGCGCGGATTAGGGTGCCGGGCATGGATCTGGATCTGTCTGGTCGCTGCTTTCTCGTCACCGGTGCCAGCAAAGGGCTCGGCTTCGCCACCGCCCGCGCGCTGGTCGACGAAGGCGCCAATGTCGTCGTCTCTTCCTCGTCGGAGGACAACACCGCCGCCGCGGTCGCCGCGCTGGGCGACAACGCTCGCGGACTCGCCGCTGATCTCACCGACCCCGGCACGCCGCGCCGACTGATCGACTACGCGCGCGAGCAGTTCGGGCGGTTGGACGGGCTGTTCGTCAGCCACGGCGGTCCGCCCGCCGGGGTGGCCAGCGAGCTCGATGACGACACGCTGCGCCGCGGCCTGGAGATCGCCGCGATCGCCCCCATCCGGATCGCCCGCGAGGTGGCCGCCGAACTCGGCGAGGGCGGTTCGATCGTGGTGCTGACCTCCACCTCCGGCGCGCAGCCGCTGACCGGGCTGGCCAGCTCGAACGTGGCCCGGCCCGCGACGCAGGGCTTCGTCAAGGACCTGGCCAACGAGATCGGGTCGCGCGGCGTCCGGATCAACGCGCTGCTGCCGGGCACCTTCGAAACCGAACGCGCCCTCGAACTCGCTGCCAAGAATCCGGCCGCGCGGGAGAAATCCATCAACGCTGCGGCGCTGCGCCGCGTCGGCGACCCGGCAGAACTGGGCGCGGTCGCCGCATTCCTGTTGTCCCCCAAGGCTTCCTACGTCACTGGGGCGGCATGGACGGTGGACGGCGGCCGCCGCGCCGGAATGTGATCAGCCGCAGCCGCATCGCACAGTCGTGGGGGGGGGGGGCCGGGGGGGGGGGGGGGGTGGGGGCCCGCCCCGCCCCCCCCCCCCCCCCGCGGGGGGGCCCCCCGCCCCTGGGGGGGCTGGGCGGGGGCCGGGGGGCCCCCGCGCGGTATTGTCATCCCCCCCCGCCCCACCCCACCGGCGTGTGGCCAAAACCGGGTGGGCGCGGTTTTCCCCACCCACGGCCCTTCGCAGCCACGACTGCGGCTGTCAGCCAGCTCGCTTGGCGAGGACGTCGGCGTGGCAGGGCTTGGGCGCGCACCAGCAGCCGAGTGCCCGCCCCGCCAGCTCACCCTCGCGCAGCTTGGCCAGCAGGTGGGGCTGCTCGTCCAACCACAGCTCGTAATGCCGGACCATCGCCTCGCGGTCGGTCTTGGCTTCGGTCAGGAACGGGTTGGCGAACTCCGACTCCGACCAGGAGTGCCGGGGACCGGCGTGTCCGACGTAGGTCAACAGGCCCGCTTCCACCAGCCACGGCACCAGGTGCTTGTGCGGGCCGCCCTTGCGGACGTTGACCACGATGGTGTGGCCGTCGAGCAGGGCGTCCGCCCGCTCCCGCTCGTCATCGCTCCAGCAACTCGCTTCCTCCGGCAGCACCGAGACCACCCCCGCCGATCAGGGTGCCGCTACCCGAGCCCGGTGACAATTTCGCGCGAAATGTCCGGTCACCCGGATGATTCGGCAGCGCTTGCCGGTGTGGTCAGACGTCGGTGATGCGCAGCCCCGCGTGGGCCTTGTAGCGGCGGTTGATCGCGATCAGGTTCGCCGTCAACGCCTCCACCTGGTGGGCGTTGCGCAGGCGACCACCGTAGATGCCGCGCACTCCAGGAATCACGTCGGCCAGCTCGCGGACCACGTCGGTGGCCTCGCGGTCGTCGCCGAGCACCAGGACGTCCAGGTCGACGTGGCCGACCGCGAGGTCGGCCAGGGTCACCGCCGAGACGTGGTGGAACGCCGCCGTCACCCGCGACTCCGGCAGCAACTGCTCGGCCTGCTGCGCCGCGCTGCCTTCGGGGACCGACAGCGGGTACGGCCCCTTCTTGTCGAAGCCCAACGGGTTGACGCAGTCGATCACGATCTTTCCCGTCAGCTCCGCCGCCAGGGACTTCAGCGTCTCGGCATGTCCTTCCCAGGGCAGCGCGGCCAGCACGATGTCCGACGCCGCGGCGCACCCGGCGTTGTCCTGGCCGGTGACGTCGCCGCCCGCGATCTCGACGATCTCCTCCGCCGCCTGCTGGGCACGTTCGGCGCGGCGCGAGCCGATCACGACCTTCAGGCCGGCCTTCGCCCACCGGATCGCCAGCCCACGACCCTGCGCCCCGGTGCCACCCAGCACTCCGACGGTCATCTCCCGCACGTCAGCCACCCCGGCCCCTTTCACCACGATCAAGCATCGAACACCACGATCGACCCGAAGCGGCGAAATCGCCACCAGTGCGGGGTGTGCTTCAGGCCACTTCGAACGCGACGTCGCGGCGCACCGGGTCGGCCTCGACCAGCCGCACCCAGACCTGCTGGCCCTCGCCGAGCCCGGTACCGGTGCAGCGGGCGATGACCGGCGGATCGGCCACGAACACCTCACCGGCCGAGCCGTTGGGCACGCGCAGCACGGTCGCGCGGAACTCCTCGCCCACCCGCGAGGCCAGCGACCACGCCTGCGCCTGCGCGATGCAGGCCCGCTCCACCTGCCCGGCCACCCGGTCCGAACTGCCCATCGCCGAGGGCAACGCGGCCAGCGCCTCGTGCACCCACTCGGGTACTTCCCGGTCCGACGCCACCGCCAGGCACACCTCGGCGCTGTAGCGGTCGACCAGTCGGCGCAGCGGCGCAGTCACGTGCGCGTACGAGGCGCCGATGCCCGCGTGGTTGGCCTTCGCAGGCGCGCCGTCACCGAAGGCCGTGTAGCCAGCGCCACGTAGTAAACGGGTGGCCGCCACATGCACGGCCAATGCCTCCGGCTGGATCGGGTCGAGCCCCGCGAGCGCGGCGGCAGGCGGGGTGTCCGGTGGCCAGTGCACGCCGAGCCGGGCCGCCGAGCGGCGCAGCCCGGCCACCGTCTCCGGCTCCGGATCAGGCACCGTGCGCAGCACGCCGATCCCGGCGGACAACATCATCTCGGCCGCGCACATCCCGGTGAGCAGCGAAATCTCCGCGTTCCACGCCTCGACTACCAACCGGGGCCGCAGCACCAACCGCCACCCGCCGCGGCCGTCGGACTCCACCTGCTGTTCCGGCAGTCCGAGCTCGATCGCGCCGCGCAGCACCGCCTGCTCCCGGCGCAGCCGCCCGACCACCGGCAACAGCTCGATCGACGGGTGCGCAACACCGAGCTGGAGCGAGCGCTGCACCCCGTCGTAGTCCAGCTGCGCCACCGATCGCACCAGGGCCCGCCGGACGTCGACGCGCACCGGCAGCCCATCGGAATCCAGATCGATCGTCCACAGCACGGCGGCGCGCACCTGGTCTGGCAGCAGGCTCGCGGCGTCTTCGGACAGCCGCGCCGGGTGCAGCGGAACGTTGCCGTCCGGCAGGTACAGGGTTTGCCCGCGTCGCCGCGCCTCGACGTCCAGCGCACCACCGGGCACTACGAACGCAGCGACATCGGCGATCGCGTAATCGATCCGGAATCCGTTGCGCCGACGCCGCACCAGCACCGCTTGGTCGAGGTCCTTGGCCCCCGGCGGATCCACTGTGACCAGCGGCAAGTCGGTGGCGTCCACCCGCGCGCCGTTGAGCACCGGCTGCGCGACGGTCTGCTCCACCTCGGCCAGCGCAGCGGTCGGGTAGTCGACGGGCAACCCCAGTTCGGTGCGGATCGCCGAGAAGTCCCAACCCAGTTCCGGCCTGGCCCGGCCGGAACGTAAAGCGGCGGCAGCTCCGGTGCCACCCGGTGGAATTCCCGCCGCCGCCACGAGCTCAGTCCTCGCTGTTCCAGCGTCGGTCCGCCTCGTCGGCCGCCTTGGTCCGCTCCTCGGCTATCTCCAGGGCGCGCGCCGCGGTCTCCCGGTCCGGGTAGGGCCCCAAGCGCTCAGCAGCCCGGCAGCCCGCCTTCGGCTCGACCTGCCGATGCTTCAAACAGAAGTACCAACTTCCGCCGCCCATGCTTCGAGCCTCGCACGACTACGTGCACCTGTCACGCACCAAGCCGCGACACGACCGAGATGTCCGAACGGTCACCAGGCCGGTGGCGGGGGCGCGGCAGGCGTCGGTTGCGGGCCGCCCGGATCCTGCCGCGGGATCGGGTCCAGACAGGACACCAGCACCTGGTGGGTCTCCGGGTTGTCGATCCGGCGCCCGTCGCGCATCCGGTACTCCAGGTCGCCGTTGTCGCCCACCTCCACCGTGCAGCCGACCTCCGCCAACTGGTCGTCGTCGAGGTCCACCAGCCGCTCGTAGCGGGACGGCACCACTCGGTACACCGGCCACTGCAGGTGTCCGAACGCCTGGTGGAACTCGGCGAGCAGGTGGCTCATCTGCTGCTGCCACGGCAGCGGCATGGCCTCGGCCAACGACCGGGGCAACACCGCGTAACCACCGTCCACGCCCGGTCGGGCGCGGGTCAGGTAGTCCCCGAGCGGCGTGCTGGACGCGGGCGGACCGGACGGCCGCGGAATCGGGTCTGGCGTGAACATGATCAACAACCCTTTCCGAAGGTCAGCAGGCCGCCGCCATTCTTACCTACCGCTGGGGCCCGGCGGCGGGAGCCGCGGCGCCAGGCGGCGGCGTGTCGGCGGCCGGGCGCACCACTGTGGGCAGCAGTTCGCCGCCGTCCCACAGCTTTTCCACCTCGACGGACTCGCCTGGTTGCGGGGCGTGCAGGACCTCGTTGTCCCCCAGGTACATCGCCACGTGGTGAATGCCGTTCGGGTCCCGGCCGTAGCCCCAGAAGACCAGGTCGCCCGGCTGTGCCTGGGACAGCGGGACGTGCACGCCACCCTGGAAGAACTGCGTCTGCGAGTACTTCGGGATCTCCACTCCGGCGGCCCGCCACGCCTGCTGCGTCAACCCCGAGCAGTCGAACGCGTCCGGCCCGGCCGCGCCCCACACGTACGGCTTGCCGAGCTGGCTCTGGGCGTACTTGATCGCCTGTTCGGCCAGCACGCTCGCGCCGGGCAGGTTCCCGCAGGCGCTGACGCCCTCGACGTCGCCCTCCACGCTCACCAGGTGCGCGGCCATCGGCTCCCACTTGTGGTAGCGCAGCGGGAACGCCGACCGCTCCACCCGCTGGGCGGCGTCACCGGGCCGCATCTCCTCCCAGCCGGGCACCGCCAGCAGCACGTCGTAGAACTTGTTGATCTGGTAGTCCACGTCGGTGACCTGCTGCACGGTGCCCCAGCCCATCGACGGCCGCATCTGGAAGATCCCCAGCGAGTCCCGGTCGCCGTGGAACACGTTGGCCAGGTTCGATTCGGTCTTGCCCGCCTGGATCGCGATCTGCCAGGCCCGCGGCGGCATGCCGCGCTGCTGGCCGATCTCGATGATCCGCTTGACGATGCCGACCGACTCGTCGGTGAGCGTCGCCGCGTCGTGCTCACCGCGGCCCGCGCCATCGCCCCACGGGCCGAGGTCGGCGCTGCAGTCCGACCAGCCCGCGCGCCCACCGCTGCCGGCCAGCAGAGCGGTCAGCGCCCCGACGCCGATAAGACCTGCGAAACCCGCGAGCACGACGAACGCAACCACGAGTTTCCGCATGTCAGCCCTCCTTGTCGTACTGGGCCACGCGCCAACCGGCCGGAGTCTTGTTCACGGTGACCACGAGCACACCGATGTCGGTCGGTAAACGCACCACCATCGAGCCCGCGGTGGAGTTGACGGCGGTCACCGCGCCGGTGATCACGTTGCCCGCGTTGCTCGGGTCCACCGACGCCATCTCGGTCATGAACTCGTCGGTGGTGTGCGGGCGCAGCTTGTCCAGCCAACGCTGCCGGTCGGAGCCCACCGGATGATCCACCCACGCCTTGCCCCACTCCTCGACCACGGCCAGTCCGGCCGGGTCCGGGGCGACCGGCGTCGGCGCGGCCTGCGGAACCGAAATCGTCGGCGGTGACTTGGTCCGGGTCGGCGGCACCACAGCCGAGTGCTCGGTGGCAGTGGTGCTGCGCGAGGCAGCGACGTTGGTGCTCGGTGGCGGTTCGGGCAGCAGGAAGCCGATTGCCGTCGCCACCACGGCGAACACGATCACCGCGGCGACCAGGTGCTTGGGCGACCGCAACGGCCAGCCCCACAACCTGCGGTACACCGCAGCCCGCCCGCGGTGCGTCCGGATCGGCATCAGCTACCTCTCTTCCGCTCAGCCATCGGCTACTTCCAGCCCCCGGGAGGGGCGGTAGATCACGTAGACCGGACGGCCTGCCACGACCTCCATCTCCGCGCGGCGCGGGCCCGGCGGCTCGGGCGGGCCGGGGACCGGGGAACCCGCCGCGCGAGACGGGATCAGCACCGGATCTTCGTCCATTCCGTCCCATTTGGCATCCGCCACCGGGTTGGTATCGACCACTCGACTCGTGCTGCGCGCCTCCGGCAGCGCCTGCGCGCCGCCCGGTCGCCGCACCGCGGCTCCGCCGGGCAGCGCCGCGCCTGGCGCCGCGACCGACACGTCGCGGTCCAACCGCTGCGCGGTCGCCGCGACCGACGGGTGCTGCGCCTCGGGTCGGCTGCGCCGACGACCTCGTTGCGGCTCGGCGTACTCCTCGTCGGAATCCATGCCGCGCACCTGGTCCCAGAAGTCGCCGCCTTCCTCGGACTGGGGTCGGCGACCGCGGAACCGGGAGAACAGGCCCTGGGGCGCACGCGGGACCGCGCGACCGACGGTGCCCACCGACAGCTCGACCATCTGCCCCATCCGCCGGATCGGCCTGCCGACCAGCAGGAACACGATCGTCACCAGGGCGGCCAGCAGGATCTGGGTCAGCGCCGAGAAGCCGCGCAGCGGGTCGAAGATCCAGGTCAGGATGAGGGTGTGCAGACCGGCCATCGCCGAGATCATCACCACGTTGAGCACCGCGGCACCGGCCACCCGGCCGACGGTGCGCAGCACCTGGTGGTAGAGCAGCGCGATCAGGCCGATCAGCGGTCCGGCCAGGATCAGCACCCGCAGCAACACCTGCGCGAGGAGGATGGTGGCCTTGGCGAGCAGTTGGAACGAGGCGTAGGAGAAACCCTGCACCAGCGCCAGCGTCCCGGCGCCGACGCGACTGCCGTCGATGCCCTGGAAGTAGCCGTAGGAGCTGCCCATCTTCCCGGCGACGTCCTCGAACGCCTGCTTCTTCGGCTCCGGCGAACCAGCATCGGCCCCGGCGTTGGCCTCCTGCTTGGTCCACGCCTGCGCGCGCAGCAGCTCCCGGCCGAGCTGCTGGGCCTGCGGCGAGTCGGGCGAACCGAACTCACCGCGCAGCCAGTTGCGGTAGACGACCTGGTCGTGCAGCAGCGTCGGCAGCGCATTGCTCTCATCGACGCCGACCTCCCGCAGGAACCCGGCCTGCACCGCCGACGTACCGGTGATCACCACGTCGTCCAGCGCGTGCGTGTAGACCAGCGGAGTCAGGTAGGTCGCGGAGGCGAACCAGAGACCGGCCAGCGCCCACATACCGCGCTTGCCGATGGCGGCCAGGTCGCCCGACCAGATGTAGCGGAACAGCACGATCGCCAGCACCAGCGCGACCAGCCCGAACCACGGGGTGAAAACGCTGTCGTAGAGCGCCACGGTGCCGGTGGCGATGACGTCGTCCAGCGGGTCCATCAAATCGCCGTTGAGCAGCGCGTAATGCAGGCCGTTGGTCGCGCCGACCAGGTTCTTGGCGATGTTGAACAGCTCATTGCCGAGCCAGGTGTCGACCAGCGCGTTGGGGTTGGTCACGCCCTGCGGCCCGCAGCCGAGGTCGTACGTGTGCCAGACCAGCCCGGCGTAGCCGACCTCGTCGTAGGCGCTGCCCGGGTTCCCGACGCCCATCGGTGCCGGATCGATCGCGCCGACCATGCCCGAACCTGGGCGTTCGGGGTTCGGCGCTTCCTTGCAGTCGAAGCCCTGCCCCCACGCGGGCGCACCGATCAGCGCCTGGATCGCCAGCAGCCCGGCGACCAGCACGAACGCGCGGCGTCTGGGGGTCGTGAGCGCGTAACCGGGTTGGAGCCCGGTTACGCGCTCACGAACCTTCCGGCGCCGCCGGAGCAGCGCCGCGACGACCACCGCGGCCAGGGCGGTCACCAGCAGGGCGGCGGCGCTCACCGGGCGTCTTCCCCACCCCGCTCGCCCTGGCGGCGGGTCGAGCGCTCGCTGCCGTCATCGTTGTAGCCGATGCCGACGGTTTCCAGCTCGAACTCGTCGAACGACTCGAAATCGTCCGGATACTCCTCGGCCGAGCGCAGCGCGGGGGCGCTGGAGTCGGAGTTGGCACCGTCGTCGGCCGGTCGCAGGGCCCGGCGTTCGACGTTGTCCTCGGCGGCCGGGGTGGTGTCCAGCGCGTTGCGCAGGTGTTCCAGGTGCGGGCCGGAGAAGTCGATGCGGATCTTCTCCACCCCGCCAGCACCGTCGCCGAAGATGAACTGCCGCGGCGAGCGGTCCCGCTCGGTGTTGTTGCGGGCCGGACCCGGTCGACGCCCCAACGCCGCGACCACCTGCTCGTACCCGGCACCGACCGGCACCTTGAGCAGCCGCAGCGCGTCGGCCTGCGCCTGCTCGTCGTCCAGCCGACCGATGAACACCGAGTCCAGCAACGACACGAAGCCCTGGATGCGCAGGAAGTCCGCTGGGATCTGGCTGGACAGCAGCACTCGCACGTTCCACTTCCGCGAGTCGCGGGCGAACCGGTTCATCAGCACCCGGCCGGTCGGCACCTCGGATAGGAAGAACGCCTCGTCGATCCACACGCCCTTGCGCTCGTTCTTGGGCCGCTCGTAGATCGACCGCTGCGTCAACCAGGCCGCCAGGTTCAGCATTTCGACGCCGAGCGCTTCGGCGTCGGTCCAGTGCTCCCGGCCGACCCCGTCCTTGGGCAGCGTCAACCCGGCCATGGTCAGCACCGTGAGCCGGTCTTCGCGGCGCTCGGAGTACGGGTCGGCGTTGATCTCCGGGATCAGCAGCGACATCCGCTCCCTGATCTCGTCCAGGAAGTCGGCCACCACCACCGCGTGCTCGTGGTGTTCGCTCGCGTCGCGGCGCAGCGCCTCGAAGACCATGCCGGGGTGGGCGTCCGGCCGACCGCCGACGGCGCGGACCGCGCGCAGCAGCACGATCCGGGTCTGCGGCAACCGCGCCACTTCGTAGGGCAGCAGGCCGGTGAGCACGTCGAGCACCAAACGACGGCGGGTGGCCGCGGCCAGCGCGCGTTCCCGCCGCCAGCTGCGCTCCGGGTCGTCCTCATCGACAAAGTGCTCCAACTCCGGCTCGGCGACCACCCGGTACGGGTTGAGGATGCCGGGCTGCGCGTTGAGCAGGTTGATCGGCCGGGCGTACGGCCGCAGCTCCGGCAGGTTGCACAGCTCGGCGAGCGGACCGGAGGGGTCCAGCAGCGTCCAGTGCGCCCCCGCCCTCAACGTCTTGTAGACAGTGCCGCCACCCAAAAAGCTTTTCCCGCCGCCGAGCCCGGCGACCATCGCGGTCAGACCGGAGGCGTCCCGGACCTCCTGCGCCATCCACGGGTCCCAGGCCACTGGCCGCCGGGTCGCGGTGCAGGTCTCGCCGAGCAGGATGCCGCGCCGGTCGCCGACCTCCGCGGTCGCCTGCGGCACCGCCGAAGCCGCCCACACCACCGAGCCTCGCCGCAGGTAGGCGCTGTTGGCCAGCGGCTCACCGGGGATGAACTCGCGGGCCATCGCGTACTGCGCTTCGGGGTGTTCGATGGCGATCTTCGGCTTGTACAGGTCGAGGATCTGCTGCGCCAACCGCAGCGCGTCCCGTTCGGTGGGGCCGGAAACCGCCAGCCGCCACCAGGATTTGACCCGAGTCGCCAACGCGGTGAACCCGGAGGTCATCTCGTCGTCGACCTCCAGCACCCGACCGGCCTGCCGGGCCAGCGAGGTGGGCGGCTCCAAGCCGTGCTCCTCGGTGTAGTGCCGCACCTGGGAGCGCACCTTGTTCATCTGCCGCTGCAACTCGCCGCCGACGTCCTCGGGGCGTCGCACGTAGATCCGCGCCGACCACTCCACCGGCGCGGGCAGCCGGTCGGAGTGCTGCATCCACGGGTCGTCGATCTCCGGGATCTGCAGACCGTGCGTCTGCCCGACGGTGAGCACCGCCACGTGCCGGGTGACGCCCGCGTTCGAGCCGGTGCGCCCGCGCACCGTCACGGTCGGCGAATACGGGTCCTGGTGCATGTCGGAGGCATCGGTGAAGGACGCGAGGTCCTCGGGCTCCCACGGCGCGCCGGGCACCGCGGGCAGGTTGCGCGGCGCGGGCAGACCCAGCGAGCACGAGCGGTGCATCAGCCAGGAGATCTCCCCGGCGGTCACCGGTCGGCCGTCCAGCCCGGCCGAACCGATCACCTGGTCCAGGTGCTCGATCTCGCTGTCCAGCGCGACGAGTTCGGCGTCCACCGCCTCCGGGAACACCCGGCGCAGCAGCGGCGCGGCGCGCTCGACGGCCCGGTCCACCACGTTGCGGGTCTGCACCTGGACACCCAGGTAGACCTCTTTCTCCGCCATGGAACGGCCCATCAGCTGCTGCTGCTCGCCGACCATGTAGTCGTCGAAGCTCAGCGCGCCGGGCGCGTCCGGCATCGCGTTGCGCGCGTTGTGCACGTGCGCCTCGGCCCACATCCGGATCGGGTAGGGCCGGTTGGTCACCCGCAGGTGCATCCAGCGCCCCTGCAGTTCGGCGTACTGGCCAGCGATCGCGGCGATCAGGTCCTGGCGCTGCGAATCGGAGCGGAAGGACCAGCGCTGGGGGGAAAGCCGGTACCAGGCGAACACGTCCTGGCCGGTGCGCACCAAGTGGCCGTCGATGGACCGCGCGGCGATCGACGGCGTGTAGCTCGGAATCGACTGCTCGTCGCCGAGTCCCCGGCCGCGTTTGCTCGGCTTGCTCTTGGCGTTGCGGACCTTGCCGTTCGAACCGCGGGGGGGACCCGGAACTTGGTGCGTGTTGCGCTCACGGCCTCGCCGGCGACCGAACACCGCGAACCTCCTTGCTACGCGCGGGCCTGCTGGGAACCGTGCGGGCCACCGGCTGCCTGGACCGGCCGGACCGCTGTTGCCGCTGGGAGCGGCCACGCCTGGGCTTCTTCGGCCGGGGGCGCTGCGCCCTCACCCTGATCCGAGCTGCACTGGCGGCTCCTCCCGTACCGGACGTCTTCTCCCTGGGCGCGGTGAGTTCGCGCAGCCACATCACCATTACCGCACCCAGCGGGCGTTCGTGGCCGATGCGCGAGCAGATGATCCGAGTTACCGCGATCGTGATGACCACCGCCCACGCGGTGGAGAAGAAGCTGAAACCGATGTTCATCCGGCGTTCCACGGCGAGCACGAGCAGGAACACCACGATTCCCACTCCCCAGGCGACGTAGCGGGCCCGCCACGGGAACGTCGCCTTGGGCCGCCCCAGCCAGACCGCGTCGACCCGGTAGATCTCGTCGTCGGTCCGTATTCGCACGGCAGATCACCCGCCGCTGCTGCTGAACAGGCCAGCGATGAACGTGCCGATGTTCACGCCAGCCCCGTTCACGGCCAAACCGATGATCGCGAGCGCCACGATCACCCCGCCAACGCGCCGCATGACGCCCGCGTTGTCGCCCTTGCCGCCGCCCAGCCACAGCAACAGGACCGCGACGGTCAGCAGGAGCAGCGGCAGCAGGTTTTCGAGAATCCAGGTCCGGATACCAGCGGTGCCGACCTCTGCCTGCGCCAGTATGTCCAGTTGCGCCAGTGTTTCCAGTGGCATGGCGGTCATCTCTTTACCCCTGAGTGCGCGGAGTGTCGTCGGGCCGGTACCTCAGCGTGTCGGGCGCGTCCCGACACACAGGTACGAGTAGAACATGACATGGTGACCTGAAGTAGTGGTTGCGAGTTCGGGAGTGGCGGAAACGCTGTCGCACAGCCGTCGCCGTCACGCCGTGAATAGGCTGTTCGGGCATGCCACTTTCGGCGTACCGCTGGGGAAAACGCGCTCACCGGGCCGATTTTGGTCTGGAATCTCGTGGCTGTTCACCCGCTTGCGAGCCCCTTCGTGACGCACCGTGCATGACTCGGTGAACCAGTGGATTTCCGCACATCGCACCATGATGCACCCGACCGGATCACGCGGAGGTGACCTCGCGCGGCCGGACCGGAACGGAAGGTGATCTTGGCGCTGATTCAGGGTAGCGGTTGCACGGCACCGGGTTCCGCCCAGGGCGGCCCCGCTCGGACAACCGACCCGATCGGCCCAACGGGGCCGCCCACTTTGGACGATCCACCACGGTCGATCGGAGTCATTCATGCGAATACCGAAATGCCGCGGAATCTCACCCGCTCCGCAAACCCGCGTATTGGACCGATCGGCGCAATCAGATGTGGCGAAGGGACGATTTCGCGCGAAACCGCCGCTGGGACCGGTGCAAGGCGGATGAGTCGGCCTGTAAGCCGGATTCTGTTCCCGGGGGCCTTGCGGCGCTCCCGATCGGTGACCATCCATCTGGGCCTGCCGTCGCCGACAGGCTCGTGCGGCCTACCCGCGGACCTCGGGCGAGCCACCCTCGAACGTCCGCGCAGACACCGGACCGGCGTCCTCTTGGCCTTGCTCCGGGTGGGGTTTGCCGAGCCACCCCGGTCACCCGAGGTGCTGGTGGTCTCTTACACCACCGTTTCACCCTTACCCGGCGGATACCGCCGGGCGGTCTGTTCTCTGTGGCACTGTCCCGCGGGTCGCCCCGGGTTGCCGTTGGCAACCACCCTGCTCTGAGGAGTCCGGACTTTCCTCGACGGGATGACTCCCGCCGCGGTCACCCAGCCGACTCATCCGCACCGTCCAGTTTAGCCGCGCAGCTCGACCGGACGAGGATCAGCCCCGGTCAGCCGCCGCAGCGCAGCCGGCTCGGCACCGATCCGGTCCAGTCCGAGCAGCCCCGCGCCGATCACCGGCGGCGCCTCGACGATGCGGACGTCGACCTCGGGCGCGACCTTCGCGCAACGCCGCCGGATGTCCGGTAGGAGCCGCCGCCCGGCCCCGGTGAGCACTCCGCCGCCCAGGACCACAGTCGTCGGAGCGTCGTGCAACTCCAGTCGACGCAAGGTCACCGTGGCCAGCAGTCCGATCTCTTCGGCGAGTCGATCGACCAGTTCGGTGGCGATCGTGTCGCCGTCCTCGGCCACCTCGAACAACACCGGGCACAGCTCGTGCACCGCGGTCGCGGGCAGCTCGCCGAAGTGCAGTGCCTCGATGATCTCCGCGGTGCTGCGCGCCCCGAAGTGGGCCAGCACCGCGGGCAGCAGTGCGGTCGGTGCGCCCCGGCCGTCCTCGGCGCGCACCGCCCACCACAGGGCTTCCTGGCCGAGGAACGACCCACCACCCCAGTCGCCGGAGATCCGGCCCAGCGCCGGGAACCGGGAGGTCCGGCCACCGGGTGCGACTCCGACGCTGTTGATACCGGCGCCGCAGACCACCGCGACTCCGATGCCGTCGTCGGTCCCGGCCCGCAGCAGCGCGAAGGTGTCGTTGTCCACGGTCACCGACGTCGACCAGCCGCGCTGTCGCATCGCCCGGCGGAGTTCGTGCTCCTCGCGCGGCAGGTCGGCACCAGCCAGGCAGGCCGAGGTGTGCACTGCGAACGGCGGCCCGACTGGCAGCCCGGCTCGGCTGGTGGCCTCCGCAGCCAGGTCGGCGAGGGCGTCCAAGCACCGCTGCACGCCGACGTGCTGCGGTGACGCACCTGGTCCGCGCACGGACGCCAGCACCGAACCGTCGGTGGCGACGAGCAGCACGTCGGTCTTGCTGTTGCCGCCGTCGATGGCCAGCACGGCGGGCGTCATCGGACCCACGGCAGGAACGCGGCGTTGCGCTGGACGAGTTCATCGGCCAGTTGGTCGGCGACCGCGTGCTGGCCGATCAGCGGATGCGCGAGCAGGGCGTCGGCGACCCGATCCCGGCCGCCGCGCAACGCGGCATCCAGGGCCAGCTGCTCGTAGCCCGCGACGTGGCCGATCAGGCCGGCCAGGGCGGGTTCCACCGGACGGACCGGCAGCGGCCGGGCTCCCGAGGAATCCACAGTGGAGTTGGTCTCGACGACCATGTCGTCCGGCAGGAACGGCAGGGTGCCGCCGTTTCGCACGTTCACCACGTGCTCCTGGGGACCGCCTGCCGTCAGGGCGTGGACGAGCTGCACCGCCGCCTCCGAGTAGTAAGCCCCACCGCGCTGCGTCAGCTCTTGCGGCTTGGTCGTGACCGAGGGGTCGGCGTACCGCTTGAGCAGGTCGCGTTCGACATCTGCCACCACGGCCGCGCGGGGCGGGGAATTGCGTTGTTTGGCAAGCACTTCGTCGTGGGCGTAGAAGTACTTCAGGTAGTACGACGGCACCATCCCCAACCGCCGCAACAGACCCGGCGGCAGGCCGATGTGGTCGGCTAGTTCGTCGGCGTGCGACGCGAGCAGTTCCGGCAGGACGTCACGACCGCCGACCCGCACGCCGCGCACCCAGGTGAGGTGGTTCAGGCCGGTGTGCTCCAGTCGGACGGACTCCGGCTCGACGTCGAGCAGCTGCGCGATCCAGCGGCTGAAGGTGATCGCGACGTTGCACAGGCCGACCGCGCGGTGCCCGGCGTCGAGCAGCGCTCGGGTGACGATGCCGACCGGGTTGGTGAAGTTCACGATCCACGCCTGCGGTGCGACGGCCCGCACGCGCTCGGCGATGTCGAGCACCACCGGCACGGTCCGCAGCGCCTTGGCCAGCCCGCCCGCGCCGGTCGTCTCCTGGCCGATGCAGCCGCAGTCCAGCGGAAACGTCTCGTCGCCGTACCTGGCCCGCTGACCGCCCACCCGCAGTTGCAGCAGCACGGCCGACGCCCCGGTGGCCGCGGCCACGACATCCGACGTGGTGCGCAACCGCGCCGGATGACCGGCGCTGCGCAGCAGCCGACGGCAGAACCCGGCGACCACCGCCAGCCGCTGCGCATCCGGGTCGACCAGCACGATCTCGTCGATGGCCGGGTCGGACCGGGTGGCCAGACCGTCGATGAGTTCGGGTGTGTAGGTGGAACCGCCGCCCACCACCGCCAGTTTCATCGCTACCCCTTGACTCCGGTGAACGTGATGCCGCGGACGAAGGCGCGTTGCGCGACCAGGAACAGCACGATGACCGGCAACATCACCAGCACGGTCGCGGCCATCGTCAGGTTCCACTCCACGTGGTGCATGCCGCGGAACGACGCCAGTCCGACCGACAACGTCCAGGACCGCTGGTTCTCCCCGGCGTACAGCAGCGGGCCGAAGAAGTCGTTCCAGGTGTAGAAGAAGCAGAACATCGCCGCCGCGGCGATGCCCGGCCGGGCCATCGGCAGCACGATGCGCAGCATCGTGGTGAACTCCGAGCAGCCGTCCACCTTCGCGGCGTCCACGTAGGACTGCGGGATGGTCAGGAAGAACTGCCGCAGCAGGAAGATGCTGAACGCGTCGCCGAACAGGTGCGGGATGATCAGCGGCCAGAGCGTGCCGGTGAGGTCGAACCGGGTCCACACGATGTACAACGGCACCGCGGTGACCTGCGGCGGCAGCATCATCGCCGCGATCACCAGCACGAACGCCGCGCTGCGGCCCCGCCAGCGCAGCTTCGCCAGCGCGTAGGCCACCGGGATGCTGGAGATCAGCATGAACGCGGTGGCCAACCCGGAGTACAGCAGGCTGTTGGCGAAGTAGCGCAGCATCGGGGCTTCGGCGAAGACCTCGCCGAAGTTCTCCCAATGCCATTCCTGCGGCCACAGGTTCGCGGTCAGCGCCTGCTGATCGGACATCGTGGCGGTGAGGAACACGAACACCAGCGGCAGCAGGAACATCACGCCGAGCGCGATGCCGATGCTGTGCACCGCCACCCAGTACAACCGGCCGTGCGACATGTCAGCCCACCTCCTCGGCGTTGGTGCCGCCGCGCATCCGGCGGATGAGCAACACGGTGAAGCCGATTGAGAACAGGAACAGCACCAGGGCCATCGCGGCGGCGTAGCCCATGTTGTAGTAGTGGAATCCCTGCTGGTAGAGCCAGGCCGGGAAGGTCAGCGTCGCGTTGTCCGGGTAGCCGAGCACCTTGCTGCTGCCCACCACTTCGGCCTGACCGGAGGCCACCGAGCCCGCCACCACCGCCTGGGTGAAGTACTGCAGCGCGAAGATGATCGAGTTGACCACGCCGAACAGCAGCACCGGGGCGATCGACGGGATCGTGACGTGCCAGAAGCGCCCGACCGCCCCGGCGCCGTCCAGCGCCGCCGCCTCGTGCAGATCCCTGGGCACGTCCAGCAGCGCGGCCAACAGGATGATCATCAGTTCGCCGCTGTCCCACAACGTCAGCAGGGTCAGGGCGGGTTTGGCCCACGCCGGATCGTTGAACCACAGCGGACCGTCGATGCCCAGCAGTCCGAGCAGCGCGTTCACCGGTCCGGTGCCGGGGTTGAACAGGAAGGTGAACGCCAGGGTGGCCGCCACCGGCGGGGCGAGCGCGGGCAGGTAGCACAGCGTGCGGACCAGGCCGACGCCGCTGCGCAACCGGGCGAGCACCGCAGCGACGCCGAGCGCGAACACCACGCGCAGCACGGTGAGGACCACGACCAGCCACAGCGTGTTCACCGCGGCGACGCGCACCACCGGGTCACCGAAGAGCAGGTACGCGTAGTTGCGCAGCCCGACCCACTGCGGCGGGCTCAGCAGGTCGTAGCCGGTGAACGAGAAGTACGCGGTGGCCAGCAACGGGTAGGCGAAGAAACAGCTGAACCCGATGATCCAGGGCGCCATGAACCCGAGCACCCGCAGGCGGCGCCGGTGCGCCGTGCGGGCGCGGGCCGGGGTCGCTCTCCCCGGCCGCGTCCGTTCCAACGTCGCCGTCATGGCCTCAGCCGCCGCCCAGCGCCTTGGCCGCGTCGATCTGGGCGTCCAGCTCCCGCAACGCCCCGCCGAGATCGGCGACCTGCCCGCTCTGCCACTTCACCGCGAAGTCCTCCGTGGACTTCATGGCTGCGCTGCCGTTCGGACTCGGTGGGCTCGGCACCAGCTGCGGGTTGTCGAAGAGGTCCAGGAAGGTTTGGTACTGCTCGGTGCGTTCCAGTCGCGCATCCTGCAACGCCGCCTTGGTGGTCGGCACGTTCTTCAGGCCGTTGGCGAGTTCCACCAGTGCGTTCGTGTCGGTGGTCAAGTAGCGGACCAGTTCCCAGGCGGCACCGGCGTTCTCGGCACCGCGGGGGATGCCGATGATGGTGCCGGTGACGAATCCGGTTCCGTAGAGCTCGGGCTTGGCGTCGGCGACCGGGAACGGCGCGGTGCCGAAGCGCAGGTTCGACGCCTCGTCCTCGATGAACCCGGTGCGGTACTCGCCGTCGATCATCATCGCGATCTTGCCCTGCTGGAAGGCGTTGTCCGCGGAGTACTGCTGACCCAGCCCCGAGGTGAACTGCACCAGCCTGTCCCAGCCGTAGAAGTCGACCAGTTCCTTCTGCCAGCGGAACATCTCCTGCCAGGCCGGGTCCTGGCCGAGCACCGACTTGCCCTGCGCGTCCGTCCACTGCGCGCCGAAGTGCGGCGCCCAGTTCCACGGGTGGTTGGCCTGCGAACCCAGCACCGGGAGGAACCCGGCGACCTTGATCGAGCCGTCCGGGTTGAACTCGGTGAGCCGCTTGGCCATCTCGGTCAGCTCGGACATGGTCTTCGGTGGTGCGGTGAGACCGGCCCGTGCGAAGGCGTCGGTGTTGTAGAACAGGCCGTACACGTCGGCCAGCAGCGGCATCGCGCAGCGCTTGCCCTGGAACTGCGTGTAGTTCTGCACCACTTCCGGGATCTGGTTCAGGTCGACCTGGTCGCGCTGGAGGTAGGGCCCGAGGTCCTGCCACGCGCCGCTGGAGCAGAACTGGCCGAGGTTGACCGTTTCCGCTGAGATCGCCACGTCTGGCGGGTTGCCGCCGCGGATGGCCTGGGTGATCTTGTCGTCGTCCTGGTTGCCCTGGCTGTTGATGGTGATGTTCGGGTGCTTGGCGTGGAAGCCGTCCAGCACCCGGTTCAGCACGTCCAGCTCGCGGTCGGTGAACTGGCTGGAAACCGTGATGGTGACGGGCTCGTCGGGGCCCGGCGCGGGCTGCGGACCGTCCGATGTGGAGCCCGCGGTGCAGGACGCGGCGACCAGCGCGCCCACCGCCAAACCCGCTGCCACTCCCCACCGCCGCACTCGCCCACTCCGAGGGCGGGACGTGGGGGGGGGGGGGGGGGGCCGGGGGGGGGGGGGGGGTGGGGGGGCCCCCCCCCCCCCGCGGGGGGGGGGGGGGGGGGGGGGGGGGGCGCCGCGCGGGGGGGGGGGGGGGGGGG
>NZ_JALBWV010000097.1 GCF_022678645.1 Saccharopolyspora soli
CCCCCCCCCCCCCCCCCCCCCCCCCCCCCCCCCCCCCCCCCCGCGCCCCCCCCCCCCCCCCCCCCCCCCCCCCCCCCGCGATTTCCCAGCGCCGACCCCCAGCACGACGCTGCCGCCGCGGGCTCAGACGGCCAGCTTGCGGGCCTTCGCGTAGCGGCCGTTCGCGGGCAGCCAGCACAGCACGATCGCGATGATCGCCGTGACCAGGCCGACGTAGCCCATGATCTGCAGCGTCATCAGCACCTGGGAGTCGGTGATCGCCGCGATCAGGTGCCCGAGCAGCGAGAACACCGCGAAGATGGTGATCAGGACGCGGGCCCAGGTCGCGCCGTTGATGGCGAACAGGGTGAACAGCAGGACCGGCACGACGAAGATGAGCAGCAGGACCGACTTGAGGATCAGTTCCCCCTGCGCCGCCGAGATCAGCGTGTCCCACATGTCGAACTCTTTGAGCGTGGCGATGACGTCGCCGGTGCCCGAGCCGCCGGTGAGTTCGAGGAGCTCGTTGACCCCGAGTTCCTCGGGGTTGGTGTTGATGACGTCCGTCGCGTACTGCTCGGCGAGCCCGCGGCCGCCGGAGAGGGCGAAGATCGCGCCGACCAGGCCGGAGAGCGCGGAGATCCCGGAGATCACCAACAGCGCCAGCAGGGTGGCGGGGCGCTTGAGCGCGGATTTGGGGGTGCCGCTCATCGGGGGAGCGGTCGGGGACTGCGTCACGACTTGTTTCTCCTTGCCAGGATTCAATATAAGGGGGGATTTGAGTCGAGGACCGCGAAAGCGGCTGTCACCACGACCGGTGGTCGCGGCCTGGGCGGTGAACGCCGCCGCGCTTTCCGTCGGCAGCGGGCTGTCCCCAGGTGGAGAACAGGTCGAGGCAGCCGTTGGCCGTCTCGGCCACCGCGCGTCGCTGCTGTTCCTCGACGCGGTTGTCCGCAGCGCAGGTCCGCGCGTTGCCGGAACAACCCTCAGTCGACGTCGCGCTCCGGCGGAGCGCAACGATGGTGGTGCGCATGGTGCTTCGGAATCCTCTCCATGCAGGCTGCGGTGCTCACGCCACCGCAGGCCCGCGTCCGTGCGAATTGCCCCGATGTCACCGGCCTGGTGCGAACCGAGCCGGGCGGTCGACAACGGACCGCCGCTGGGGCGAGGCAGATCATTACACCGCCCCGCACCGGTTTCCAGCGCTTTGCGGAAAAATTCCGGAGATTATTTGTTCTGGCACGCAGATCAGTTCGGCGCACTACACTCCGAGCGGAAAACGGAAGAGAGGGACGCATGCCGTGCCGTTAGTCGGAACCACCAGTCTGCCCGCGACCGATCTGCGAAGTCGACTGCTCCAGTCACCGGCTGCGCTGCTGGATACCACAATGGACCAGCTCCGAACGTTGATTCTGGTGCACGAAGTGGGAACCGCGCTCGCCGCGGCGCGATTGCTGGGGCGCGAGCAGTCCAGCGTGCAGAAGCAGTTGGACACGTTGAACCGCAACTTCACGGAACTCTGCGGGGAACCGCTGGTCATCAAGCAGGGGCGCGGAAAGGCCGTGCTGTTCACCGCTTCTGGAGACAGCTTCGTGGCGATCGCGCGCGACACCTTGCGGGATTGGCTCGACGGGGTGCACGAATCGCGACGACTTCGCGGTGAAACGGTTACTGTCGGCACCACTCGCTTCACGCTCGGTTTCCTGGTCACCGCGGGAGAGCACGTCGCCGAGGAATTCCACGAACGCGGGATCGAGTTGCGCGTCACGCACTTGCGGACGCGTGAACTGCTGGCCGCGTTGCGGACGAAGCAGGCGGACCTGGTCTGCGGCAGCGTGCTGATCTACGAGGATGACCACGCGGCGCTGGCGGATTTCGACGTGATGGAATGGCGGCGCAGCGGGTTGAGCCTGGCCACGAATCTGAGCTACGAACAGCTGCCGAACCAGGTGGTGGGAGTCAGCGAACTGGCCTCGGTGCCGTTGGTGGTCCCGGCCAGCGGGCTGATCTCCGGATTCCTGCACGGCTGGTTCGGCGCCGACTACCGGGAGAAGCTCGACATCGCCGCCGAAATAGACGACGTGCGCTACGGATTCGACCTGCTGCGCTCGGAGCTGCTGCACGGTTGCATGATCGTCACGCAGGGCGTTGGCGAAGCCGCCGGTGACGGACGGCTGCCGGAGGGGCAGGGGCTGCGCACCATCGAGTTGGTCAACGACATCGGCCCGAAGATGCAGGTGCTGGTCGGAGCGTTCGTGCGGCGCGGCGAACGGCAGAGCTACTACGCCGAACACCCGCTGAATCTACTGTGGACCGCACTGGAGCTGGAGAACGCGAAGTGGAAGCGCGGTGAGCTCACCACTGCCAAAGCGTCCTGATCCAAACGATTCTTGTTGAATGTTGCGCGAGTTGACCGCGGGTGCCTTTGTCGACGTAGTTGTGCTCGCGATTTTCCGTGGTATTTCGCGTTGCGCTGTTCGGGGCAATCCGAATGTGAAAGGCTTTCGTTCTTACTGTCGAGTAGCTAGCGTCCGGGGTTGGCGACGACCGATCGAGAGGACCTGGCATGTCGCGACGTTCGAGCACTCTGGCCGCGCTCAGCGCTGCGGCAATCGTTGGTTCACTGCTGATCGCACCGGCCTCCGCCGCCCGCGAAATCCCGGCGCCCGCCCCGGATTACTGCGGTCAGCAGTGCCACTACATCCTGCCGCCCGGCCAGAACGGCAACGCCACGTTCGCCGACCTCGTCGCGCACATGCTGCTGGGCACCCGGCCGCCGCACTCCGACGACCAGCTGGCCAAGTACGCCGGACTCGCCGGGGGTTACTCGGCGCTGACCACGGAAACCATCAGCGAGTTCTTCAACGACAACTCCTTCGGCGTGCGCCCCGACGACGTGGAGCGCAGCTACCAGCCCCGCGAGGACGTCACCATCGTCCGGGACAAGACCGCGGGGGTTCCGCACGTCTACGGCACCACGCGATCCGGCACCACCTTCGGCGCGGGCTACGCGACTGCCGAGGACAAGTTGTTCCTGATGGACGCGATGCGCCGCGCCGGGCGCGGCGAGGTGACCCCGTTCGCCGGTGGCGCACCAGCGAACCGCGAGCTGGAGCAGCGGTTCTTCGCCGTCGCCCCGTACACCGAGCACGAGTTGCAACAGCAGATCGACATCGTCTCCCGCTGGGGTGAGCGCGGACGGCAGGCGCTCGAAGATGCGAAGTCCTACGTGGACGGGATCAACGACTACATCGAGAAGTCGCACAGCGGGCGCTACTTCCCCGGCGAGTACGTCGCCACCGGGCACATCGATCCGATCACCAACGAGGGGCGGATCGAGCCGTTCAAGCTCACCGACCTGGTGGTCCTCGCCTCACTGGTCGGCGCCCAGTTCGGTGGTGGCGGCGGCAACGAGGTGCAGAACGCGGTCGCGCGGATGGCGCTGCACGAGCGGTTCGGCCCGCAACGCGGCGAGCAGATCTGGTCCGCGTTCCGCGCCGAGGACGACCCCGAAGCCATCAGCACCATCCACGATGGACAGTCGTTCCGGTACGGCGGCGCGCCGGAGGACCCGCAGGGCGTCGTGGTACCGGATCCCGGATCGGTCACCGCCCAACAACTGGTCTTCGATCCGACAGGTTCTGCCGCTGAACCTGCCGAACCGGACACCCAGGCGGAATCGGGCAATCCGCGTCCGGCGACCGGTGATCCGGTGGAAAGCCTGCGCGGCATCTTCGACGACGGCGTGCTGCCAGCCGACCTGGGGCAACCGCGCGGCATGTCCAACGCGTTGGTGGTATCCGGAGCGCACACCGAAAGCGGCCACCCGGTAGCCGTTTTCGGGCCGCAAACCGGCTACTTCTCACCGCAGTTGCTGACCCTGCAGGAACTGCAAGGGCCGGGCATCTCGTCGAGAGGCGCCTCGTTCGCCGGGCTGAGCTTCTACACGTTGCTCGGCCGCGGCCAGGACTACGCGTGGAGCGCCACCACCGCATCGCAGGACATGATCGACACCTATGCTGTCGAGCTTTGCGAACCAGCAGGTGACCCGGTGACGAAGGACTCCAACTACTACCGCTTCCGCGGCGAGTGCCTGCCGATGCAGACGGTGGAACGCGACAACGCCTGGCAGCCGAACCTCGGCGACGACACACCGGAGGGTTCCTACCGGCTGGTGTCCTTCCGCACCCGCTACGGCCCGGTGACGCACCGGGCGACCGTCGCGGGGAAACCCGTCGCGTTCACCACGGCCCGTTCGACCTTCCTGCACGAGGTCGACTCGATCATCGGGTTCCAGAAGTTCAACGACCCGAGCGCGATCACGTCGGCGCGGGACTTCCAACGCGCCGCCCACGACATCAACTACACGTTCAACTGGTTCTACGCCGACGCCGACGACACGGCCTACTTCAACTCCGGGGCGAACGTGGTGCGCAAGCCGACGGTCGACCCGAGCATGCCGATCGTCGCCGACCCGCCGTTCGAGTGGCAGGACTGGAACCCGGCCGACAACACCGCCGCCTACACACCGTTCCAGGAGCACCCGAACTCGATCAACCAGGACTACTACATCAGCTGGAACAACAAGCAGGCGCCCGGAACCGCTGGCGACCGGGCGGAGAAGAGCGCTGTGCAGCGCGGCGACCTGCTCGATCACCGCGTCGGCGAGCACATCGCGACCGGTGGCAAGTTCAACCGCGGCACGTTGACCCAGGCGATGGCCGACGCGGGTGTCACCGATCTGCGCGCCGAGCGCGTGCTGCCCGACCTGCTCCGGTTGATCGACAGCCAACCGATCGCCGACCCGCGGATCGCGGCGCTGGTCGACGAACTGCGCACCTGGTTGGCCGACGGTGGCAAGCGGGTGGAGACCGCACCGGGCAGCGAGCAGTACGCGCACGCCGACGCGATCGAGCTGCTGGACGCGTGGTGGCCGCTGCTGGTGCGCGGTGAGTTCGAACCCGCGCTGGGCGCCCCGGCCTACCAGGCGCTGACCGACGTGATGCAGATCAACGAGTCGCCGTCGGGTTGGCAGAACGGCGAATCCGACCTGCACGTCGGCCAGGGCCACCAGGGCTCGTCGTTCCAGTTCGGCTGGTACGGGCAGGTGTCCAAGGACATCCGCGCGGTGCTGGGTGAGCCGGTGCCCGGCGGATTCGGACAGCCGCTGTGCGGCGGCGGTGATCCGACGGCGTGTCGGCAGATGCTGCTGGACACCCTGCGGCAGGCGGCGGCGACCCCGGCGGATCAGACCTACCCGGGCGACGCGGACTGCGCGGCTGGCGACCAGTGGTGCGCGGACGCCATCCTGCAGACCAAGATCGGCGGCATCGCCCAGGACAAGATCAGCTGGCAGAACCGCCCCACCTACCAACAGGTCGTCGAGTTCCCAACCCACCGCTGACCCGTGCGGGTGGTGGGTGAGGGGCACCTGTGACCGAGTAACCGGGGCACGGGTGCCCCTCACCTGTTCAACAACTCTGGTGCGGGTGGGTGATCGCGCTTACCGTCGTGTTCGACGAATGGAGGGTGCTGTGGGCGATCTTGGTGCCGTGCTGGGCCGACTCGACGACATCCGGGCCGAGCTGACCGAGCTCTACAAGGATCTGCACGCCAACCCCGAACTGTCCTTCGGCGAACACCGGACCGCGGCCGAGGTCGCGCGCCGCCTGCAGGCCCTCGGCCTGGAGGTCGCCACGGGTGTCGGGTACACCGGAGTGGTGGGCGTGCTGCGCAACGGCGAGGGGCCGACGGTGTTGCTGCGCGCGGACTTCGACGCGCTGCCGGTGTTGGAGCAGACCGGTCTCGACTACGCCAGCACCCAGCGGGGCACCGACCCGGACGGCAACGACGTTCCGGTGATGCACGCGTGCGGCCACGACATGCACGTCACCTGCCAGCTCGGTGCCCTGGATCTGCTGGTCACCGCTCGCGACCGGTGGTCCGGCACGGTCGTGGCGATCTTCCAGCCCGCCGAGGAGATCGGGGCCGGTGCGCAGGCGATGATCGAGGACGGGTTGTTCGACCGGTTCCCCAAACCCGATGTCTGCCTGGGTCAGCACGTCTTCCCGTTCGAGGCCGGATCGGTGGGCGTGATCAGCGGCCCCAGCATGTCCGCGGCGGACGGGCTGAAGATCACCATGTTCGGCCGCGGCGCGCACGGCTCGCAGCCGCAGAACGCCATCGACCCGGTCGTGATGGCTTCGGCGACCGTGATGCGGTTGCAGACCGTGGTATCCCGCGAGGTCGCCGGTGACGACACCGCAGTGGTCACCGTCGGCGCGATCAAGGCGGGGACGAAGGACAACATCATCCCGGACCAGGCCGAACTGCGGGTCAACATCCGGTCCTTCGACGAACAGGTCCGGGAACGGATGATCGGTGCGGTCGAGCGCATCGTGCGCGCCGAGGCGCTCGCCTCCGGCGCCGAGCGCGAGCCGGAGTTCGAACGCCTCACGGACTTCCCGGTGCTGGTGAACAACCCCGAGGCCACCGACCGGACCGCGGCGGCGCTGCGCAAGCAGCTCGGCGACGAGCAGGTGCGCCAGTTGGACCCGGTGACCGGCAGCGAGGACGTGGGCATATTCGGCACCGAGGCCGACGTGCCTACCTGCTACTGGTTCTTCGGCGGCGTTGAACCGGCGAAGTACCTGGCGGCTAAGCAAGCGGGCTCGCTGAGCCGCGACATCCCGTCCAACCACTCGCCGTTCTTCGCTCCGGTCATCGAGCCGACCCTCACCACCGGCGTAACCGCGATGACCGCCGCGGCCCTGGAGTGGCTAGCCGCCCGCTGACCGGGTGCGGCCTGGTCAGGCGCCGGTGGCGCCGTCGATGCGTTCGCGCAGCAGGTCGGCGTGGCCGTTGTGCCGGGCGTACTCCGCGAGCAGTTGGCACATGACCCAGCGCAGCGAGATCGGTTCGCCGGTGGAGCGGCGAACCCCGGTCGCGTCCAGCGACGTGGCCGCCGCCACGATCTCGCGGGACCGCGCGCATTCCGCGTGCCAGGTCTCCAGTGCGGACGCGAAGTCACCGCTGAGGTCGTCGAAGTCCTGGTCCGGATCGTCATCGGAGTAGTAGAGCAGCGGAACGTCCTCCTGGGCGAACTGGATTCGGAACCACCACCGCTCAACCCCGGCCAGGTGCCGCACCAAACCGTGCAGCGAAAGCCCGGAAGGTTCGACCAACCGAGCGGAAAGCTGCGCGGGCGGCACATCGTCGCACTTGAGCGCAAGTGTCTCTCGATGCCAGTCCAGGAAAGCGCTGAGCGTCTCCAGTTCGGACCCGGTGGTCGGCGGCTCAGCACGCGGGCTGCCCGCACCCCACCGCTGCGAGAGAAAAACCGAAGAATCCGACACGACCCAACCTCCAACCCGAGAACCCCAACCCTCCCACCACCCCCCGACACCGGACGTCAACAAAGCCCTCTACTTCGGGACACCGAGGCCGTCCAAGACTGTTGTTGCGAGGGTTTGCGGGGTGGGGTTGGGGGTTTCGGTGAAGTGGGTTAGGAAGGCGTTTTGGAGGCAGGCTCCGAGGAGGAGGGCCGCTGCCGCTTCGGGGTCCGCTTCGGGGGCGATCGCGCCCGCCCGTTGTTCGGCCGCCAGGTAGGCCGCCAGTTCGTCGCGGACCACTTGGGGGCCCATGTTCCTGTCCCGCAGGGCGTTTCGGTGTGCTGCCAGCAGGGTTGGTTCGGAGAACAGGGACGCCGCGATCGGGAACGTCTCGGTGTAGAACTCGATCGCCTCGGCCGCGACTTCCGTCAGTGTTTCCCGCAGGGCGCCGCGTCCCGCGCGGTCTGCCAGCCCGGCGAGCAGCGAGCGGAGGTTGCTCGGCACACGTTCCTGGAGCACCCCGAGGAACAGGTCGGTCTTGTCGCGGAAGTGCTTGTACAGCGCGGCTTCCGAGTAACCGGCTTCCTTGGCGATCTCCTTGGTGGTGGCGCGGGCCAGTCCGCGGGTGCGCATCACGTGCGCCGCGGCGTCGAGCATCCGGTCACGTGTTCCCACGGCGCACCTCTCATTGACAAGTTGGTGAGTGCTCACCCACTATAGTGGTTAGTGAACACTCACCAACCTTTAGGTGGAACCATGCGGATCACCGTCTTCGGCGCGACCGGCGGCACCGGATCGCGCCTGCTCGAACAGGCATGCGCAGCCGGGCACCAGGTCACCGCAGTGGTGCGGGACCCGGCGCGGCTGACCTTCTCGCACCCCGAGCTGTCGGTGGTGCGGTCCGACGTGATGGATCCCGCCGCGATCCAGCCGCACGTGGCCGGGCGGGACGCCGTCGTCTCGGCGATCGGCGCGCGCAGCACCAAGGCACCGATCACCGTCCAGACCGACAGCACGACCAGCATCCTCAAGGCGATGGCCGACGCGGGCGTCCGACGCTTCGTCGTGGTCAGCAACAGCGGCATGCTCACCGACGGCGACGGACCGGTGAGCAAGTACGTCGTCAAGCCGATCCTGTGGCGCTTCCTGAAACACCCGTGGACGGACATGGGGCGCATGGAAGATGTCGTCCGGGCCAGCGAGTTGGACTGGACGATCATCCGCCCGCCGATGCTCACCAACGGACCGCGCACCGCCGGTTACCGGACCGCGGTCAACCGGAACGTCCGCGGCGGCAACCGGATCTCCCGCGCTGATCTGGCCGACTGCGTGCTGCGCCACCTGGCGGATCGGGACTCGATTCGCACGGCGATCTCGGTCGCCAACTGATGCGCCCTATTGGCTGATCAGGCCGATGTCGAGGTTCGGTACCTGGTTGATCTTGCCGTCGACCAGCTCGATCACCGCGGTTGCGGTGCCCTCGGCCGGGTCCGCGTCGGAGTCGGTCTCCGGGGCTCCGACGTGTTGCGGCGCGAACGCCGTTCCGTCAGGCGGGACGAAGCGCAGGACGTACGTGCTGGTTCCCTGGTTCGGCATCGAGTAGTGCCCGGTGCCGTCGGTGCCGCTGCCCCACCTGCCGATCCAGAACTGGATGTTCGGCAGCAGCGGCTCATCCGGCTGGCGTTGACCGTCCGCGTTGCGGTCGTGCCAGGTAACTCTGGTGATGTCGCCGCCGAGCTTGCCGAAGTCGGCGCGACTCGTACCGCCTGGGGTCACCTCCACGACGACCTCGCTCGGTGTGGTCAGCTGGTAGCCGATCGGGTTGATCCCGACCCGGTACTGGCCTGGCGGCACATCGGGAATCTCGTAGGTGCCATCGGGATTCGTCCCAACGGTTGCCACTGACGTGCCGTCCAGTTGGTACAGGCCGACGGCGCTGTCGCCGCCTGGTTCACCGGGCTGCCAACGGCCGTCGACGTTGCGGTCGAAGAAGTGCAAGCCGCGCACGGTTCCGGTGGCCGTCGGCTGGGCTGTCGCCGGTACCGCCGTCCCCAGCAGTGCCAACACGCCTGCCGCCACGAACATCGCGCGCATTCCGGCCATCACGTCTCCGATCGCAGTCGAAACCGGTCCTAGCGCAAGACGCGCGATGTCCGCTCCCGGTTGCCTTCGCCAGCTAGCGGGACGCTGGCTCGACCTGTTCCGCGACGTCCATCGTCGGCGGCGGAGTGCGGAACAGGCGGGTCAGGTAAGCGAGGTAGACGATGCCCACGACCAGCCAGATCGACCCGAGCACGAGCGCTGCCGAGTCGAGGTTGACCAGCAGCCAGATGTCGATCGCCGCGCCGATGACGGGCACGACGACGTAAGGCAGGATGCGGGGCCGCCGACCCGCCGCGCGCTCGCGCAGGAACAGGGCCAGGACGCTCACGTTCACCGCGGTGAAGGCGACGAACGCCCCGAAGTTGATGAACGACGTCGACGTCGACACGTCCAGCATGAGGGCGACGAGTCCGATCGCACCGGTGAGCACGGTGTTGAACACCGGCGTGCCGAAGCGGGTGTGCAGGTAGCCGAACACCTTGCGCGGCAGCACGCCGTCGCGGCCCATGGCGAACAGCAGTCGAGCGGCGCTCGCCTGCGCCGCGAGCCCGGATGCGAACTGGGCGACGACGAGCCCCGCGAGGAACACCGCGGCGAACACGTCCCCGGCGATGGTCGTGGCGATCTGGAAAGCCGCCGAGTCCGGCTCGGCGAAGTTGCCGGGGTGCACCAGTTGCGTCGTGTAGGCGACGAGCACGAAGATGCCGCCGCCGATGAGCGCGATGAGCAGGATGGCCCGCGGCATGGTCCGGCGCGGGTCGACGGTTTCCTCGGTCAGGGTCGTCACCGCGTCGAAGCCGAGGAACGAATACGCGGCCAGCGCCGCGCCCGCCGAGACGCCGCCCCAGGTGGTCGCACCGTTGATGAACGGAGTGGCGCTGAACCACGAGCCACCGGTGGCGACGAGGTGCCGCAGGGACAGCACCACGAAGATCGCCACCACCAGCAGCTGGAACGCCATCAGCAGGAAGTTGGCCTTGTTCGCCACCTTGATGCCCAGCACGTTCAGGCATGTCGTGGCGGCGATGAAGGCGAGGATCCAGATCGAGAACGGCACCGACGGGAACTGGGCCTGCAGGTAGGTGGCACCGATCAACCAGATGACCATGGGCAGGAAGAAGTAGTCGAGCAACACCGCCCAGCCGACGAGGAAACCGACGCGCGAGTCGATGGTGCGGCGCACGTAGGTGTACGCGGACCCGGCCACCGGGTGGGCGCGCGACATGGTGCCGTAGCTGTACGCGGTGAACAGCATGGCGGCCAGCGCGAGCAGGTAGGCCGACGGCGTGGCTCCGCTGGTGAGCTCGGAGACGATGCCGAAGGTGCCGAGCACGATCAGCGGCGTCATGTAGGCGAGACCGAACAGGACGACCGACCCGAGCCGCAGCGCACGGCGTAGGGAGGGGGTGGCGTCGGGCATTGCTGGCTCCAGCTGTTGTGGTCGGTTGGTCAGCGGGGTGGTTCCGGGGTCGCCGGAGTCCAGCGGCGGGCCTCGATGCGGCCCTGGTAGAGCGGCAGTTCCAATGGTGCATCCGCGTCGGTGAACTGCGCCCACATGCGGTTGAGCCCGGCGGTGCCGAACTCGCGGGTGCGGGCGACGGCGTCGAGGTCGAGCACGTCGGTGAGCAGGGTGGCTCCTGAGCCGGGCGCTTCCGCGCGGACGTGGCCCTCGGGGTCGACGACGAGGCTGTGCCCGGTGCCGACCGGCCCGGCCGCGTTGACGCTGAGCACGAAGACCTGGTTCATGATCGCGTTGGCGCGGGCGAGGACGAGCTCTTGCGCGCGATCGGTGGTGGTCGTCTGCACCGGGTTCACGATCACCTCCGCGCCCAGCCAGGCCAGCTGCCGAGCGGTCTCCGGGAACCAGGCGTCGTAGCAGATCGAGAAGCCGAGGCGGCCGATCCCGGCCGCGTCGAAGACGACGAAGCGATCGCCGGGGTCGTACGGCTCGTAGGGCCGCCACGGGAACACCTTGCGGTAGGAGGCCGCCAGCTCGCCCTGCGGCGAGAACGCCAACGCGGTGTTGAACAGCTCACCGTTCTCGCCGCGCTCGCACACGCTGCCCGGCAGCAGCCAGACGCCCAGGTCACCGGCCAGTTCCGCGAGCTGCTGCGCGCGCGGGCCGGACAGCGGCTCGGCGACGGCGTGCAGTTGGGCGTCGCGCTCGGCCTTGGTTCCAGACACCCCGCACAGGTGCAGCTCGGGGTAGGCGATGAGCGCGGTGCGGGGCAGGCTGGCGGCCAGTGTCTCGACCTCGGCGGCGAAGCCCGAGAGGGGCGCTGCGGCCGCGACGGGGGTGGCCTGGGCGAGCGCGATGGGCAGTGGTCGTGACATGCGGAAAAAATAGAGCAAGATGAGCAGTTAAACAAGAGTGCTCATTATGATTAGTTTTTGGTTCGCGCCGCTAGAGTGGAGTCCATGCGTGGCAGCACCGATGCGAACGCCAGCCAGCCCGCGGCGCCGCCCGGCAGGCTCACCGCCCCGGAGCTGTCCGGAATCCGCCGTCTTTCCGCATTGGAAACCGTCCGCGCGCGCATCGCGCTGGCCGTCGAGCTCGGCCTGCTGAAACCGGGTGAGTGGCTGCCGACCAGCGATCAGATCGCCGCGGCGCTGGAGGTCTCCGAGATCACCGCGCGGCGTGCGCTCGTGTCGCTCGTCGGCGACGGCGTGCTGGAGAGGCTCAGGGGCCGGGGTGGCGGAACGCGCGTCGCCGCGCGGCCCGCGCAGGCGGCGGTGAGCGCGACAGCGATCTACCAGTCGGCGGCCAGCGAAGTGCGCAAGCTCATCGACCACCGCCTGGTGCTCGAATGCGGCGTGACACATCTCGCGGCGACGCACGCGAGCGAGGAGCAACTCGCCGCGCTCGCCGCGCTCGTCGATGCGATGGACGCAGCCGAGAGCTGGGCCGAGTTCCACGGCTACGACGAGCAGTTCCACCTCGGCGTCGCAGCGGCTAGCGGCGTTCCGTCGGCTGTCGAGCAATACGGGCAGGCGCTGCGCGAGCTCTACCGCTTCTACCTGCCGTACCCGCTGGACTACCTGCGCGAGTCCAACGAGGAGCACCGCCGCCTCGTCGCCGCCCTGCGCGACCGCGATCCGGCTACCGCAACCAGCATCGCCGATCACCATGTCCGGGTGCTCCACGAGACGATGTTCATCGGGCTGCCCGAGCCGTGAACATCGCAGCGGACGCCCGGACGTTCCTTGCCCGTCTCGGCCCACGTGCCAATCACGTTGCGGCACAACAGGTTCCACGCTATCTCGGGCTTCGGCAACACGAGGTCCGGTAGCGGAAAAACAGTTCGAGACGCATCGGCCCGCGTGCGAGCATGTCAGCGTGAGGGTCAGGTTTCCCCGACTCGCCGATGGCAGACGGGCCTACAGCATCGTCGAACGGGCGGACGGAGTCCGGTTCCGGGTGCACGAGGGCGTCGCTAGTTCGAAGATCCCGCACGATCTGGTGCACTTCGTAGTGGAGCGGGAAACCGGCGAAGACGGTGGTTTCTGGGGTGCGGTGGCGGCGGGCGCGGTGTTCAAGAGCATGGAGCACTTGGACGGTCGGCGCCCACCCCATGCGGCCGCTCGGTCTGCTGCCGCGATACTCGCCCGGTCAGACCGGTTGCATCGCGCCGAATTGATGGCCGATCTAGTGGACCAGGTCGCCGAAGAGCGGATCACCAGCGCAGTGCAGGTGCGCGTCATCGCCCGAGAAGTGCTGGCCACGTTGCCGGACGACCGGGTGGATGAGCAGCGGGTCATCGCAGCTGCCGAAGCGCTGCGCCAGGTAGCGGAGCGCTGGGCGGCGCTTGCACCAGGGGATGAACTGGTCGTGGACTGGCCGCAGAAGCGGCGGTGCGACTGAGCCCGTGCGGTCGGCCCCCGCGGTGGCCGGTTCAGCTGAGCTTGCTGAAGCGGATGGTGCCCGCTTCGGACGCGCTGGAGGCGGGTGCGTTTCGCGGGAAATCCCCGACGCCGCTGGGGTACCAATGCCCGACGAGGTTGGCGTACGTCGGTGAGCTGCGGAGCAGCATGCCGTGCGTGCCAGCGTGGAGCCCCTTGTTGTCCAGCAGCAGGACCCGGTCCGCCCGCAGCGCCGAGCTGATCCGGTGCGCGATCACGACGAGGGTGCCGGAACGACGCGCGAAAGCACGTTCGACGCGCTCTTCGACCGCCGGGTCCAAGTGGCACGTCGCCTCGTCCAGGATGATGACGTGTGCCGGGGACAGGTAAACCCTTGCCAGGGTCACCAGCTGCCGCTGTCCTTCGGTGAGCGCATCGGGGTTGATCTCCCCGTCGTAGCCACCGTGCTCGGCAACGAGTTCTTCCAGCCCGATCACGAGCACCGCCTCGTCCAACTCGGTGTCCGCTGCCTCCGGCGCGAGGTAGCTGAGGTTTTCCCGCACAGTGCCCGCGAAGACGTACGCCTGCTGCGGGACCAGCGCGATCACCGATCGCAGCCACGAGGTGCGGAGCCTGTCCAGCTCGATACCGCCCAGCCGGACCACACCTTCTTGCGGTGACTCCAAGCCCGCGAGCAGACTGGCCATAGTGGACTTCCCGATGCCGCTGGTACCGAGGACGGCGATGTGTTCCCCTGCGCGGATGCGGAGGCTGGCCGCCCGCAACACGGGGTGGGCATGCGGGCCGTAGCGGAAGGTCACGCGTTCCAGCACGAGGTCGTAGCGATCCACCGACAGGGCGCCGCCGCGCGGGAGTTCGGGAGCGACGCTGTACCGAGCGAGCCGGTTCAACACGGTGATCAGCTCCAGACCTACGTTGCCGACCGTGTTGATCAGGGTCCGCAGCGCCGGTTCCAGCCCGGACATCAGGTATGTCGCCGCGCCGAGCAGTGCTCCCGCGCTGAGCTGGCCCGACGACAGCAGCCACGGGGCGAGGACGAACAGCATCACCAGCGGGACCCGACCGGTCAGGCCGATGACGCCGACCCTGATCCCGCCGATGTTGGCTACCCCGGTCAATGCCCCGGCATTAGCCCTAAGTGCTTCGTCCAAATCGGACTCCGCGCGCTTGCTGCCATCGTTGGCGATGACATCCCGCAGCCCGCCGAGGACTTCACCGGCACGTTCGCTGAGTCGTTCCGCTGCCCGGAGCGCCCGCTCGTACCGCTGCTTCCACACCCGGGATATGCAGGCGATCAGGACCCCGGAAACGGCGGAAATCGCGAGGATGATCAAGCTGACCACCGGCACCAGGGAGAACATGCCGATCGTCGCCGCGACGAGGGTGAGCGCAACCGAGCTCATCGGGATCAGCAGCCCGGAGCTGAGCTGCCGGACCTTCTCGGTTTGGCTGGTGATCCGCGCGACCGTGCCCAGCTCGCCAGCCCGGTCGTCCCGCACCGCGTTGTGCAGGCTCCCGCGGACCAGCGATCTCACGAGGTGATCGCGCAATGCCTCGACTATCCGGGACATCGGTCGAACGGCCTGCCGCTTCGACCAGGTGCCCAACACCATCGCCAGCCCGTACCCACCGAGGGAGACGAGACCGATGACCACGTTTCCGGCGAGGAAACCCCGGTCGACGGCTACCGCCACCAGCTGCCCGGACAGCACCACCGGCGTCACGCTCAGCAACGACCAGAACAGCAGGATCGCCAGCGACCGGCGACGCTCCCGCAGCACTGGAAGCGCGAGCCGCCAGCCGATGGCGCTTGCGCGCCCGTGCTCGACGGCACCGTGGCCCGGAAGCGGCGTCATGCGATCCGCCACAGCTCGATCGTGGTCGCCACGTCGTCGACCAGCGGCATTTCCTGCGTGAGCTCGGGATCGCGAACCCGCTCGCCCGCGGGTTGGGTACGTCTGGACCGCTGGATCTGGAAAACCGCGCGGTAGTCCGGGAAACTGAGCAGTTGTTCGTGTGTCCCGCAGGCACGCACGACGCCCTTGTGCAGCCATGCCACCAAGTCCGCTCGCGCAGCGGTGGACATCCGATGTGCCACGATGATCCTGGTCGTGCCCTGCCAGGCGCGGTTCAGCGCGGTTGTGATCTGCACCTCGGTCGCCGTGTCCACACTGGACATCGGATCGCTGAGCACGACGACGCGGGCGTCCCGAGCGGCGGCACGCGCCAAGCCGAGGCGTTGCAGCTCTCCACCGGAAAGTCGCAGTTCGGCCAGCGGAGTTCGGCGCTTCATGGGCAGCCGCTGGACGAAGTCGATCGCCGCGCAAGTCCGCAGCGCCGCTTCGACGCGTTGGGAACCGGGTGGCGTGTCGGAATACGCGAGCGCATCCTCCACCGTCTCGCCGAGGAGCTTGGGCCGTTCGAACGCGTACGACATCGCCTTGCGGACATCGTCCGGCGCCAGCTCGGCAAGTGGTACACCGTCCAGCAGGACGGTTCCTTCGTCGGGTGTGACGAGCCCGCCAGCGACCTCCGCCAGCGCGGCTTTCGCGGCCCCGTCGGTGCCCACCACGGCGACCGCCCGTCCAGCGGGGACGTCGAGGTCGAGCCCGTCGAGGATCGGCCGCTGGTCCTTGTGCACGCGGACGCTGCGCAGGCTGACCTGACCGCGTCCGTTTGGAAGCCTGCGCGAACCGGACCGGGGCGGGGGAAGGCCCAGCACGTCCTGCACCCGCTTCGCGGCGCCGAGGGACTGCGCGAAGCGAGCGAGGATCGCGGTCTGGTTGAGCAAGCCCATCGCCTGCACCAGGTAGGCTTGCGCGGCGATCAGTTCGCCGGGGGTGACCCGCCCGTGCACCACCCCGATCCCTGCTGCGGCCAGCACCGATATCTGCAGCACCGGGATGAACAGGCCTGCCTGCCACGTCGCTTTCCGCTGGGCTTCCCAGAAGTCCAGGCCGACGACGGACAGTGCGGGCAACGGGGCCAGCACCCGGTCGACCTCCTGCTCGACCGTGCCGCTGGCGCGGATCGTGCGAGCACCGCGCACCGCGTCGATGAAGCGGTTCGACAATTGGCTGTGCAGGCGTTGGTATTCGTTGGTCATCGAACCGACCCGACGGATCAGCCATCGCGTCAACCACCAGAGCAATGGCGCCGCCACCAGGAACAGCAGGGCGAGCGACGGGTCGATCAAGAACAACGCGATCAAGCCGCCGACCGAGGTGATCAGCGAGGTCACCAGCGTCACCAAGACCGATGTGCTGGACGCGGTGACTTCGGTGGACTCCAGAACGCGGTTGAGCACATCGCCCGCGCCGAACCTGCGCTGGCCGTCAACGCCCAGTGCGAACACGTGCCGCAGCAATCGGCGGCGCAGGAACAGCGCACCCAACGCCGAGGTCCTGGTCTCCAGGTATTCGCGAGCGGCTTCGCCCAGGGTCGCGATGCCGAGCACCGCACCGAGCACGGTCAGAGCCGACGATTCGAGCTCCCCGTCGATCGCGGAATCCACCGCTGCGGCGAGTGCAGCCGGAAGCGCCAACCTGGTGGCCGGATCCACGATCGCTACGAAGAACATCCCGATTCCGGCAAGGCCGGTCGAGCCCACCGTGCCGAACACCAGACGCGTGTTTGCCTGCAACGTCGACTCCGTCCGCGCGTGCTGTGCGCACCAGGCGGTGTGGTGAGCGCGCCAACGCCCACCACACCGCGAATTCCCCGCAGAACTCGGCCGTCAGCCCAGCGGATAGGTCGCATCGACGATTGGCCAGAGGATCTCCTGCGCTTGGGCGGGAGGCCCGGCACAGGTCTTCTCGTCGAAGGATCCCAGCTCCACGACCTGGGGCGTCTCGTAGTTCGTCATGTCGGACAACCACCTTTTCCTGCACGGCACAGGACACCAGGACTTGCTCGGCACGCGGGTCTGCGCACCGACCGCTGCCCGCGGCATAGACGGTGGAGCGCGGTTTCCGGGGCTGTCCTTCCAAGTCCGGAAGCCGTATACTCACCCCGCCAGTGGTCCGCATCCTGGCCGGATGTGAAACTTGATGGAGAGGCTCGCTGTGGGACGGGTGCCTCCGCTCCACAGCGAGCCCCTTGTAGGACGCATTGCGGGCATCTCGATCTAGGCCGCACGCCTCGCGGCGTTTCCGATCAGCTCAGGTCGAATGCCTGCAATGCCGCATCAGCCCTCGTTCGAGTGGTCCTCGAACGGGAGGATCTGCTCGGTGTAGGGCCCGACGAACTCACCGGTCTCGTCGGCGAAGTTGCCGAGCTCGACAGCGGTCGGAGCCTCGTAGGTCTTGTCCATTGTGCACACCTCCTTCCTGGACATCGATCTCTTCGCGAGCGTCTTGCTCGACTCAGGCGCGGTCCGCGATGGGGTTCCAGCCCTCGGCCACACCGCCGATGCCGAAACCGGTCTCCTCGGCGAAGTCGCCGAGCTCGACGGCGATCGGAGCCTCGTAGGTCTTGTCCATTGTGCACACCTCCTTCCTCGTTGGATTTCCTTGAGCAGGCGGGACCGCCGGCTCAAGTTCCGACGACCAGGCTCGGCGAGCCTGATCTGGTCTCAGTCGGCTACTTTTGCCGAAACCGTGAAAAAGGTCCGAAAATCCGTGCTGCTGATCGGTTCGTCAACGATTTCCCCGTCAGCTTCGACCCAAGCATGTGCGGAAAACGGCGGCGTGGCGAGGACTCCGACGCACCAGGTGGGCCAGGTACCCCGCAGCCTGCACAACAGCACCACCGAAAGCGACCGGACCAGGCATGCCGACCTCCCGCGGCACCGGGGACTGGCCGTCAAAATCGCGTCGCGCACATATTTCGCTTCGCCGTAGCTGGCTGGCCGCGCTCCGTTGGAAAGCCGTTCGAGCAGGTGCCGCAACTGCTTGGGCGACTTGCGGCTCAGCATCCTTGAGATCGATACGACCAGACCGACCTGTGCCTTCGTGAGCAGGCTCAGCTCCGCGGGCGCTTCCGGCAACACTTCGCTCATGCGAGTCCCATCCCCTTGAGCTGCGCGCGCAACGCGGTGATGTCCTCGTGAGCAGTTTCCCGGTCGATCCGGTAGACCTCGATGAATTTCGCCACCGCATCCTCGTCACTACCGCCGTGTTCGAATACGTTCAGCGCGAGCGTTGCGCTCTCGTTGAGATGCCAATACTTTCCAGTGGCCTCGTTGAGGACGACCTCGCCGTATTCAGTGCTGACCCGGGATATTTCGGAACCTTTGGTTCGGTTCTCCATGCTTGATCCCAACTGCCGTCAAATTCTACCTGATTTGGTTGGACCACGGGCGAGAACGAATCAAGTCATGGCGCCCGTTCTACTTCCCAAGTTCCGCAGGAACACAGCGGCGTTGATCGTTTCGTGCACGCGATTCGACGGGATCGCTTTCGCGTCCGGTTTCGCCTCGCTGGAAAACCGATCCATGTCGATCAAGCCGATGTCGGCGAGTCCGGAGCCTTCGCAGATCGCCACGATGTCGTCGAAGTGCGCCGCATAACCGCGAGCCGACTGGGGTGCGCCGCCCACCTTCGTGGTGCGCCGCAGGTAGTCGTCGGGGAGCAGACCTCGCATCGCCGCTTTCATCATCGGCTTCCACTCCAGCGGTGAATCCCGCTCCTCCCGGCGCACCGCGAGTGCGGCCTCGACCACGTGATCGTCGAGCAGCGGGGCTTCGTAGGCGACGCCGACGGGCTGCCCCAGTTGCCCCGTGCCGCGCACCAGCCGACCCGCGTCGCGGAGCGAGGCGATGTCGAAGTGTGCCGCCAGCTCGGCGTCGTGGGGTTCCGCGGTGGCGGAAACCTCGCGCAACTCGCACACGACCGCCGCACGGGCGTCGGCTGAAAGCCATGGCGGGATGCTGAGCGGGGGAGCCCAGTCGTCGATCCGGAGGCCATCCGGTCGTTTGACGCCGTTGACCGCGTCGCTCACCGCGTCGGTGAACCAATGGCAGTACGAGCGGCGGTCCAGCAGTCGTCGCAAGGTCGTGAGCGGCGCGATGCCATCCGGCACGTCTTCGGCCCGAGCCCTCCGCCAAGCCTGGAGCGGCCGGGTGCGCATCAAGGAGTGGTGCCAGCCCTTCACGCCGCGCAGGAGGTGATCGCCACCGAGGCCGTTGATGTGCGTCCGCACCCCGCGGTCGACGTCGTCGGCGAGCATCTGCTGGATCCGAGGGCCTGCCGTAGCGGCTTGCGTCGGCTCGTCGAGCTGAACGCGCATGTCCAGCAGTCCCCCGTAGAAATCCGCCATCTCGTCGGTTGAGGAGACGAGATGGGCGTGCACGCCGGGCATGCTCTCCAGCGCGCGCTGCGCCCACTTGAGGTCTTCGCGCCCACCCGGATCGTTGTTGTAGAGCGTGCGGGCGAGGACTCCGTGCGGCCCCTGGGCGGCGAAGTAGCACAGCGGAGTCGAATCGAGTCCACCGGATAGATCGCAAGCCACCGCGGTACCGGTCGCGGTACGGGCGCGAACCGCGGATTCCACCGCGTCCCGCAGCTTGTCCGCACCTTCGCCCCTCGATATCGCCGCGTCCGGACGGCGCCACCAAGTGGCGCGGTTCAAACCGCGACCGTCGTGATCGACGGTGACGTAGTCCGCGCCGGGCACCGGCGTCACTTCTCGCCACATCGCAACGTCGTTGCACGGGTGGGGCAACGCGCTGACCAGGCGCAGTGACAAGGCGACGTCGTCGACGGCGAAACCGCCGAGCTCGGCGAGCACGTCGGCTCGATCGGCGACGACGCGCACGCCGTTCACCACCGCGTGGAAGATCCTGCGCGTCTCCATCGCCGGACCGCTTGCGTAGACGAGACCGTCCAGCGAGCCGACTACGCAATAGCTACCGGCGATCTGCCGGGAGACCGCGGTGAAGTCCTGCGGTACGCGGATTTTCGTGGCGATCCGTTCGAGGTCGGACGGCGTGGCCGCGGTGGAACCCACGAGCGCGAGCCGACGCGGTCCCGCACTGTGCTCGACCAGATCTCCGGAGGCCACGCGGGCCAGCAACCACGGCCTGCCGGACGGGTGCGTCAAGGTCACGTTGGCGACGCCCGCCAAAAGCGCGGCTACCGAGGATGCCGATTCGTTGTCCGGCAATGCCACGAAGAACGTTCTGATTTGCTGCAAATCCCCCTCCACGGATACCGCGAATGCTCCAACTGACGGGATCCGGCGCGCGCCGAATACCATCCCCCTTGAGGAGTAAACGATTACTCGAAAACAACACGGAATGCTTATCGAAGTCCCCCAGAAGTCCAACTTTATTCGTCGCGAATCCCCCGTGCGGTTGACGACGTGAAAGCTAAGTGGAAGCTCGGTGCGAGTCAAGCAGCTTGAAGAAGGTGCCCGCAAAATGCGGCGACTGATCGATGCCGTTGCTGCGAACGGCGGTGCACTCTGGTAGTACTGCGAATGACGGTCCGCTTTAGGAGTACTCCAAACGCGCGCGATCAGTACTCCAAAAAGGCGTTGAAAGTGAATGCCGTGCGGAAAAACCTCATGTCACTTCGCTGGGCTCGTGCTCGTCTTGGCGGCCATCCGATGTGCCAGGCTATGACCGCAGTTGCATCGAGTTTTCGCGTCCGTTTTATCCGGCTCCGTTGTATGCTGGCGACGTGATCGGCGCCGTAGGCTCGTGGAAACGGAAGCATCCCCATGTCATCGATGCGGCACTGGCTGCCGTGGTTTTCGTTTACAACTTGCCGGTGCAGGGCGCATACGTTCCCGGAGGACTGCCCGCGAGTACCGGGGTGCTCGTTTCCATCGGTTTGTGTGCTCCGTACGTGGTCCGGCGGGACTTCCCGCTCGCGACCTTCGGGGCCACCATCGCCGCATTCGCGGTGCAGTTGACGCTCGGAATGGGGTTCCTGCCAGCGGATGTCATGCTCGTCTTCGCGCTCTACAACGTGGCGGTCTGTTGCCAGCGGCGGGTTTCCATCGCGGCAGCGGGCGCGGTGGCGCTGTGCGTGCTGCTGGTGGCCGCAGGCTGGGGCAGCGAACTGTTCTTGACGGTCATCGACCTGGTGACCGCCTTGGTGCTGATCGTGTCGGTATGGCTGTGGGGATCGACGATCGGCATTCGCCGGGCTTACGTGGCGAGTCTTCAAGAGCGCGCGGTCCAGTTGGAGAAGGAGCGCGACAGCCAGGCCCGGATCGCGACGGCCAAGGAGCGTGCCCGGATCGCGCGGGAGATCCACGACATCGTTTCGCACAGCCTGAGCGTGGTCGTCGTGCTGGCCGAAGGCGCTGCGCTCAGCGTGCGCAGCGATCCGGATCGCGCGGAGCAGCAGTTGAAGATCGTCGAAGGAACCGGCCGGTCCGCGTTGGCCGAGATGCGGCGGATGCTTGACGTCCTGCGGGACGGGGAGCCGGGATCGCACGCACCGCAACCGGGTGTTGCGCAGCTGGAGAAACTGGTCGCCGATGCGCGGGCCTCGGGCTCGCCCGTTGAGTTCGCGGTGCACGGGACCCCGCAAGAATTGCCCGCCGGTACGGACCTCGCGGTGTACCGGATCGTGCAAGAAGCACTCACCAACACGCGCAAGCACGCCGGGCCCGACGTGACGCGGGTCGACGTCCAATTGTGCTTCAGCGACCAGGACCTGGAGGTGCGCGTCCGAGACGATGGCCGTGGCCCCGCGGCCGACGATGCGTCCGGCGGTGGACACGGCTTGGTCGGGATGCGCGAGCGGGTCGCGGCCTACGGCGGTGCGCTGCGGACCTGGCCCCGAGCCGACGGCGGCTTCGAAGTGGTCGCGACGCTACCGCTGGGGAGAACTGCGTGACATCACCACTGGGGAGAACATTGTGACGATACGAGTTTTGCTGGTCGACGACCAGGAGTTGATCCGGCTGGGGTTCCGCACGATCTTGGAAGCCCAGTCCGGCATCCAAGTCGTCGGCGAGGCCGATGACGGGGACACCGCCCTGGAGTTGCTGAAGACGGTGACGGCTGACGTCGTTCTCATGGACGTTCGGATGTCCCGCATGAACGGCGTGGAAGCGACGCGGCGCATCTGCGCCGACGGCGGTCCGCGGGTGCTCATCCTGACGACCTTCGACCTCGACGAGTACGCCTACGAAGCACTCCACGCGGGGGCGAGCGGTTTCCTGCTGAAGGACGCTCCGCTCACCGACCTGGTTTCGGCCATCAACCACGTGCACTTCGGCAACGCCGTGGTCGCCCCGAGCACGACGCGACGGCTGCTGAACCACTTCACCGATCGGCTGCCCGCAAACCGCAAACCGCAATCCATTCCCGCAGGGCTGGATGAGCTGACTTCGCGCGAGCGCGAGGTGCTCGTGTACTTGGCCAGAGGACTCTCGAACGCCGAGATCGCCGGGCAGCTCACGGTTTCCGAAGGCACGATCAAGACCCACGTGGGGCGGATCCTGACCAAGCTGGGACTCCGCGATCGGGTCCAGGCGGTGATCCTGGCCTACGAGGCGGGTGTCGTCAAAGTCGGCGATCGCTGAAACGTCGGGCCGCGCCCCGGCGGTCGGGGCCGCGGAAGGGATGTGCCGAGAGGTGCACTCCGCGTCATCCCCAGGTATGACGCGGAAATCTGCCTCCCGCTAGACGACGAGCGACGCCTCGGTGAAATACGGTGCGAACGTGTCTCAAATGATCACGACGCAGGGCCTGGGCAAGAAGTACGGAAGCCGGGCGGTTGTCGACGGCTTGGATCTGCACGTGCCGGAAGGGTGCGTGTACGGGTTCCTGGGCCCGAACGGGGCGGGGAAGTCGACCACGATGAAGATGCTGCTGTCGTTGGTGCGCCCCACCAGCGGTGAGATCCACATCATGGGTCGGCCCATGCAGCGCTCCACCCGGCGCGAACTGCTGCGCGACATTGGTTCGCTGATCGAGGCCCCGCCCGCCTACGGGCATCTCACCGGCCGGGAGAACATGCGCCTGGTGCAGCGGCTGCTGGGTCTGAACGACGACCAGATCACCCGAGCGGTGCACACCGTGCGCCTGCACAACCACCTCGACAAGCGGGTCCGCAACTACTCACTGGGTATGAAGCAGCGGTTGGGCATCGCGATGGCGCTGGCCCGCGAGCCTCGGCTGCTGATCCTCGACGAGCCCACCAACGGTCTCGATCCCGCCGGAATCGAAGAAATCCGGTGCCTGCTCAAACAGTTGGCCGATGGCGGGATCACCGTGATGGTCTCCAGCCACCTGCTGGGCGAAGTCGACAAAACCGCCACCGTGCTCGGCATCCTCGACAACGGACGCATGATCTTCCAGGGCACGCGGGACCAGTTGTTCGCCCGCTCCATCCCCGATGTGCTGATCGACACGCCGGAACCGCAGCGGGCGGCCGCCCTGACCGCTCAGCGCCACGCGACGCGTGTCGATGGCGGTGCCGTGCGCTTGTCCGGGCTCGACCACAGAGCTACGGCCGGTGTGGTTTCCCTCCTTGTGCGCGAAGGCATCGACATCTACGGCGTGCGCCGCGACGCACAGTCCCTTGAGGACGTTTTCATGGATCTCACCGGGGGGCGAGGGCTTTGATGGGGCGCGCCGTGGCGAACGAGTTCGCCAAGATGCGCAGGCTTCGCGTGGTGCCTGTCGCGGTCGTGATGGTGATCGGCGTGCTGGCGCTGTCGTGCGTCGAGCTCACCAACCCGGGTTTCCTGGAATCGGTGGGAGATGCTTCCGGACAACCCTGGCAGCGGTTGCTGGCCGGTATGACGTTCGGTGTGCCGATGCTCTCGCCCATCCTGTTGGCGGTGCTGGCCAGTCGGCCGGTGGACATCGAGCACCAGGGCAACGGCTGGCTGTTCTCCCAGACATCGGGAATGACCCCCGGATACCTGTGCCGGATCAAGTTCGTGGCCGTCGGTGCGGTGGTCGTGGTGGCCACCTTGGTCCAGAGCGGCCTGGTGTTCGCAGTCGGCAAGCTGGTCGGCATCACGGTAGCTTTCCCGGCCGGGCAGTGGCTCGGCTACACCGCTGCGATCGTGGTCGTGAACCTGGTGCTCTTCGCGCTGCACCTGGTGCTATCGGCTCGCGTGGACAATCAGCTGCTGGCATTGGGCATCGGCGTGCTGGGCGTGTTCTTCGCGGTTTCCAGCACGGGGATGCCCCGATGGCTGGCCCACTTCTTCCCCTGGGGCTACTACGCCCTGGCCACGCCCGTCGACTACCGCGACGGCGCGCTGGTCTCGCTGTCCCCGTCGTACCTGAGCGTGCTTGCGCTCGGGGTCGTGGGTGGCGCTCTGTTCCTGCTCATCACGCGCCTGTTCGACCGTCGGGAGGGCTGACCCGTGGGTTCGGTCAAAGCCGAGTTCCTCAAGCTGAAGCGGTCCCTGAGCTGGGCCGTGGTGGTACTGCTGCCGCTGATCGCCGTCATCACCGGCGTGGTGAACACGATCGCCGCTGGCCAGGCACTTGAGAACGGCTGGCACACCCTGTGGTTGCGGGTGGTGGTTTTCTACGGCTTGTTCCCGCTGGCCGTGGGGCTGGCCGCGTTGGCCTCCCTGGTGTGGCGGGTCGAGCACCAGGGCGGCAACTGGAACGCGTTGATGGGCCGACAGGTTTCGAGCCTCCAAGTGGTGACCGGCAAGATGGCCGTGCTGGCCGTGCTCGCGGCAGCCATGCAGTCGGTGCTGGTGGTGGCGGTCATCGCGGTCGGCAAGTTGATCTTCGGGCTGCCCGGGATGCTGCCCGGCCAGTACTTCCTGATCAGCGTGGTCATCGTGCTGGCATGCCTACCGGTGGCGGCCCTCCAGTCCGGTTTTTCGATGCTCATGCGATCTTTCGCCGCACCGCTGGCAGTGGCGCTGCTGGGCGCTGTCGCAGCGGTGTTGGTGCTGATGGCCCGGCTGGAAGTGGTGGCAGTGGTGGTGCCCTACGGCCTGGTCGGCCGAGCGACCCAGCTGGGGACCGGGCTGTTCGTGGACAGCGGAACGGTAACCCCCGGTGTCGTGACAGCCGTGGTGGTGGCGGCTCTCGTGCTCACCGCAGTGGTGATCGCCGCAACCACCGCCATCCTGGACCGCCGCGACATCCGCTGACCGCAGTGCCCAGGAGATCCGCGGCTGGAAGTGCAGCTGCGGCGAATAGCACTCGCCGCCACGTGGGCCTAACGCTCCACAACACGAACACCCCAGTAGCCGACCCCGGATCGCTGGTCGGTGAGCAGGCCGGGAACGCCTCCGAGCGTGCGGAGAACGCTCAACCGGGCCACCGCACCGTGGGGGTCTGCGGGGGCTCGGCCCCCGCAAGTAAAAGCCGGGCAACGGCGAGGCCGCAGCGGCGGCGAGCAGCACTCGCGGCTGCGTGGGCCTAACGCTCCACAACACGAACACCCCAGTAGCCGACCCCGGATCGCTGGTCGGTGAGCAGGCCGGGAACG
>NZ_JALBWV010000098.1 GCF_022678645.1 Saccharopolyspora soli
TTCTGGACATGCAGGCGAACCGACTCGCACAACGGCCTGAGATCGCATCCGATGCAATACAAGCCATTCGGAACATCTCTGTCGGATCGTGCGCTAAGCGTTCTCCTGGTTCGTTGGTGCGTTGACCTGCGGTGATGCGTTGCGGGAACCTTCGAGGTCGTTTGTTGTCGATCTTGGAAGGGCAGTTGTGGCAGTCGAGTTCCTGTCGGATGACCAGGCTGAGTACGGTGCGTTTCCCGCGTCGCTGTCTCGGAGCGAACTGGAGCGGTACTTCTTCCTGGACGACGCGGATCGGGGGCTGCTACGGGGCAAGCGGCGGACGCACAACCGGCTCGGGTTCGCGATCCAGCTGGCCAGCGTTGGCTTCCTCGGGCGGTTCATGCCGGATCCGCGGCAAGTCCCTTCGGAGGTGGCCGAGTACCTGGCCGAGCAGCTGGAGATCGCCGACCCGTCGTGCCTGAAGGACTATGGCGAGCGGGACGGAACCGCGCGCACCCACGCTGGTGAGATCCAGAAGACCGAGGGCTGGCGAAACTTTTCCGAGGTCACCAGCGAGCTGAGCGAGTGGCTCGATGCCCGCGCATGGACCACGGGAGCGGGCCCGAAACCACTGTTCGACGCCGCTGTGGGCTGGCTTCGTGAGCGAAAGGTGCTGCTGCCCGGGGCGACCAGGCTGACGCGACTGGTCGGTTCCTGTCGGGAAGCAGCTACCCAGCGGTTATGGGAGACGCCGCACGATCTGCTCGACGATGACCAGCGTGCCGCCCTCGACGGGCTTCTGGAAGTTCCTGAAGGGCACCGGCATTCCCGGCTGGATCGGATGCGGCGCCCGCCGACGCGGGTGTCGGGACCGGCGATGGTCGATGCGCTGCAGTGCGCTGCGGAGATCCTGGGGTTGGGGTTCGCCGAGGTCGATACCGCGGTGGTGCCGCCGCGCCGGTTGGCGGAGTTGTCGAGGTATGGCGTGCAGGGCAAGGCCAATCTGCTGCGGCGCCACGGGGATTCCCGGCGGTTGGCCATGGTGGCGTATCTGCAGACCCGGGCGGTCGATGACGCGCTGGATCTGCTGGATGTGCTGATCTCGTCGAAGCTGCTGGCTCGCGCGGAACGGGAGTCGGCCAAGGAAAAGCTGCGCACCGTGCCGAAACTGAGGAAGGCGTCGGCGAAGCTGGCCGCCGCGCTCGGGGTGCTGGGGGTTCACCTACGCCCCGCAGCTGGCCGACCTGCCGGATCAGAAGCTGTGGCGCATCGACCCCAACGCCGACTACGGCACCTTCGCCACGGCCGCCCGCGGCCGCATCGACCTGGACCGGGTACGACGGAACTGGGACGACATCCTGCGCGTCACCGCCTCCATCCACACCGGCGCGGTCCGGGCGCACGATGTGATGGGGCAGACGCCGCCCGGCTCTCACCGTTCGTGCGCCACCACATCAACATGCTCGGCCGCTATTCGTTCCTCGCTCCGGAGCTGGCCGGCGGGCTGCGCCCCTTGCGCGACCCGGCGACCCCGGACGAGGTCGAGATCGACTAGAAGCCGTTCACTTCACAGTGCTGCCCGACCTCTTCGGGTCAGGCAGCACTGTTAGGGGCCTTGTCCAGGGATCGTCGGCGCGAGCGTCCGAAAGTCGGATGGCTACGCTGGATGCGCACGTCGGAGGAGGTTGCAGCTGCATGGGTAACCGGCACACGTCCGGGCCGTCGGGGCAGGAAGACACGCTCGGTGCCGAGTGGGAGATGCATCGACCCGCGGTCTTCGGTGTGGCCTACCGGCTGCTGGGGAGTGTGGCCGATGCCGAGGACGTGGCCCAGGACGTGTGGCTGCGCGCGGCCGGAGCGGATCTGCGAAAGGTCGATGATCTGCGGGCCTGGTTGGTCACGGTGGCCGCGCGACGGTCCTACGACATCCTTAAGAGTGCGCGCTTGCGCCGAGCGTCCTATGTCGGGCCGTGGCTGCCGGAACCGCTGCTGACGGGGCCGGACGCCTCGGAGCCGGTGCTCGTCGACGAATCAGTCAGTGCGGCGATGCTGCTGATCATGGAGGAGCTGAGCCCGCCGGAGCGGGTGGTCTTCGTCCTGCACGATGTCTTCGGTGTCGAGTTCGGCCGGATCGCGGAAGTGCTGGACATCTCCGTGCCGGGTGCCCGGCAGCTCGCCTCGCGGGCGCGACGGCGGGTGGCCAAGGCGAAGCAGTCCATGCCGCAGGCACCGAAGGCGGAGCGCGAACGTTTGCTGGCGGCCTTCCGCGCCGCCTACGAGTCCGGTGATCTGGCCGGCCTGGTCAGCCTCCTGCACCCGGATGCCGTGTACGTCACCGATGGCGGCGGCAAGGCCGCGGCGGCCCGCAAGCTCATCCATGGTGGTGAGCGCATTGCCGAGGTGATGGTGCGAGTGGGGCGTCAGTGGCGTCCGGACCGCATCGGTTTCGTGGAGGTCGGCGGCGAGCTCGCCCTCGTGTTCTACCGGCAGGGCCGCGTCTACTCCGTCGACACGGTACAGATCACAGACGGTCTGATCACCGCGTACCGCAGGGTCATCAACCCGGACAAACTCTCTCACGTCTGAGCTGTCACGCCCGCAGAGGCTACCTCGTCTCCCTGATGAGAACGCACAACGGGACGACGAAGGAACGCTCGCGAGCAGGTGCGATCAACCACGCGGTATCGCACACATCCACCTGCGGGGTGCACCCCTAGACGATCGCTCGATCGATACCCCTCCCAGTAAGGACCTGTCATGCAAGCCATCACTGTTCGAGACCGTGACACCGGTCTTGCCGGGCTGTCCCTGGTGACGGACCTGCCCTACCCCTACGCGGCCGAGAACGACGTCATCGTGCGGGTGCACGCCGCGGGCTTCACCCCGGGGAACTCGACTGGCCGGCCACCTGGACCGATCGTGCGGGCCGCGACCGGACGCCGAGCGTGCCCGGCCACGATCTGTCGGGTGTCGTCGTCGAACTGGGATACGGCACCACCGGCCTGGATATCGGCCAGCGGGTGTTCGGCCTGACCGACTGGACCCGCAACGGCTCGCTCGCCGAGTACACCGCGGTGGAGGCCCGCAACCTCGCACCGTTGTCGGCGGACGTCGACCTCACCGTGGCGGCCGCGCTGCCGATCTCCGGACTGACCGCCTGGCAGGGCCTATTCGACCACGGCCACCTCACCACCGGTGAGACTGTCCTGGTCCACGGTGCTGCGGGCGGCGTGGGGTCGATCGCGGTGCAGCTCGCCCGCGAAGTCGGCGCCCGTGTCATCGGCACCGGCCGGACCTCCGACCGGGACCAGGCGCTCGCGCTCGGCGTCGACACCTTCCTCGACCTTCAGACTGAAAAGCTGGAGGACGTCGGCAAGGTCGACGTCGTCTTCGACGTGATCGGCGGAGACATCCTCGACCGCTCGGCGGCCCTGGTACGCGCTGGCGGCACGCTCGTCACCATCGCCATGCCTCACCCGGTTCGGCCCACGGACGGGCGGGCCGTCTTCTTCGTCGTCGAACCCGACCGCGCCCGGCTCGCCGACCTTGCCACCCGGCTGAGGGACGGACGGCTTAAGCCGGTCGTCGGCGCCGTACGGCCACTCGCCGAAGCACCCGCCGCATTCGCCCCCGACAAGCGCACCCCGGGCAAGACGATCATCCGCGTCGCCCAAGACTGAACAGGAGTCCACTCGTGATCGGAATCCGAATCGCCGGTGGCTTCCTGGCCATCGCCACGCTGGCCGGGGCCACAGCCTGCAGCGCCCCCGCCACGACACCGACGGCCACCACGGCATCGCAGCCACCCGCCGAAACCCTGAACATCCTGCTCCAGCAAGAGCTTCCTAATGTGCAGGGCAAGACGTTCACCTCAGCGATCGTCGACTTCCCGCCCGGTGCACGCGCGGCGCCGCACCGGCACGGCGAGGCCTTCGTCTACGCCTACGTCCTCGAAGGCACCGTGCGCAGCACGCTCGACGACAAGCCCACGAGCACCTACCACCAAGGCGAGAACTGGGTCGAGCAGCCAGGCACTCACCACGTCCTAACGGAGAACACCAGCCAGACGAACCGGGCCAAGCTCCTGGTCACCTTCGTCTCCAACACCGGAGACAACCTCAAGGTCAACGACCCCCACCCGTAACCAGGTCACGCAACGGGCGGCAACGCCGACACACCACCGCCACCTGAAGTGAACCTCACGGCGCAGGCCGCACGAACGAATCCGAGGAACCATGACGAACACGCAGCGCGTCAACATCGGCAAGCAACACCCGGCCGCCTACAAGGCCCTCTTGGCCCTGGCGACGGAGGTGGAAAACAACGCCGCTGCCGCGGGCCTTGACCCGCTCCTGGTTGAGCTGTTGAGGATCCGCGCCTCCCAGATCAACGGATGCGCGTTCTGCCTGCGCATGCACACCCGTGACGCTCTCAAGAAGGGCGAAAACCCTGACCGGATCGCCGTGCTGCCTGCATGGGAAGAGGCCGGCTACTTTTCCGAGACCGACCGCGCAGCCCTCCGCCTGACCGAGGCGGTCACACGCGTGTCGGACGGGCACGTCAGCGACGAGGACTACAACGCCGCCGCGGCCGCACTCACTCCAGAGCAGATCTCGGCAGTCACCTGGCTGGCCACGGTGATGAACGCCTTCAACCGCGTCGCGATCACCAGCCGGTACCGTGTCGCCGACTGATCTCGCCGTCAGCGGCGGCTGTCGCCTGGCGCCAGCAGGCTGGTCACCTCAGCGATGGCCTCGGCCGACGGCTGAAATAGCGACGGACGTTCGCCGGCTTCTTGTGCCGGGATTTCGGCGTTAGCAGCAGCAATGAGGAACAGCTCGGTCGAGGCGCCGACGGTCAGCGCCGAGGGGTTCGTCGGCAGCGCGACCACGGTGGACACCCGCGGTCTCCCTTGCCGCAGATAACAGGGGCGCTTCACGCGCCGCCGCGGGGATGTTCCCGCAGGACGTGATCAGCGATGCCGCAGATAGTAGAGCGTTATCTGCGGGAAGACTTCAAGAACCAGCCCAAGCCAGTGCCGCATCGATCAGCTACCAGGGTCGACGAGGGCTTAGCGCACGATCTGACAGAGGTGTTCCTCAAGCCCCTAAACGCGGTCAAGCGTTGTTTTCTGCGCGCCTGCTACCTGAGCATCACGGTCACGGGCGAGGGAGCTCGCCGCGCTTCTTACCGGTCCCGATGACCAGCCAGTCGGCGACCTCGCGCAGGGAGAGTCCCTCCCCGTCGCGCGGGCGCGCACGACGGGGAGCATCCCAGCACAGCCTGAGTTTCGTAATCGTCATGAATAAAACGTTATTCGACAAACGAAACGAATGATCACCAGGCAAAATGGACAGTCATGGTGTCGCGCATAATCGCGCTTATGTGCGGTAGAGTTGGATCATGGAAATCGAGTTCGGCTCCGCGTCCGGGGCTGTCGCCGCGACCGGGACAAGCGCGCTGTCCGTGGCTACGCGGAGCGGGCACACGGTGGGGGCACTGGTGGCCGCCTGGCTGGCGTCGTTCGCCGACTCCGCCGACACCCGCGCGGCCTATGCCCGTGATCTGCGGGAGTACCTGGAGTGGTGCGCCCGCAGGCGGCTCGATCCGTTGGCGGCGCGCCTGCCGGAGGTGCAGATGTACGGCACGGAGCTGGCCGCCGCGCCGCATCCGCGCACCGGCCGGACGCCGGCGGCCGCCACGCGGGCGCGCAAGCTCGCCGCGATTTCCAGCTGGTACACATTCCTGGTCCGCGCCGGGGCGATCGACGCCAACCCGGCCCGCGACGCAGCCCGGCCCCGCTACGACCGTCGACATTCAACGACCACCAGCGTCTCCGAACGGCAAGCGGCGGCGATGGTCGCAGTCGGCGGCCACCGCGAGCACCGCACGCTCGGCCGGGAATGCGCGGCTCTGATCATGGCCCTGCTGATCGACCTGGGAGTGCGGGTGTCCGAGCTGTGCCATGCCGAACTGGCCGATCTGGGACAGCGCGACGGCATGCGAGTGCTGACGGTGCGGATGAAGGGTGGCAAGGTCCGCACCCGCGCCATCCCGATCCAGCTGGCCCCGCTGCTCGACGCCTACCTCGCGGCGCGCCCGGCCGACGGGGACCGTGCAGCGCTGCTGGTCACCCGCGCCGGTCGGCGGATCAACCGCCACCAGGTCTTCCGGCTGGTGCAGGCCGTCGCGGCCGAGGCGGGAGTACCGATGCCACGGCGCATCACCCCGCACTCGATGCGGCACGCCTTCAACACGATCGCCCGCGAACGCGGCGCACCGCTGGAGGACCGCCGCGACGCGCTCGGGCACTCGTCGGCGGCGATCACCCAGCTCTACGACCACGTGGCCCTGTCGCCGACCCGCGACCCAGCGCACCTGGTTGCCGCCGCCACGGCAGTCCACACAGGACGCTCCACCCCGACGAGCACGCCGCGTTCAGCGCAAGCAACCACACGCCCGGATTGAGTCACGGTGACGAAACCACTTCGGGTGGATCCGCGCGCGAACTCGATCTTCCGCGAGACCCGCACCGCCCCCGCCTGATCTCCAGGAACCAGTGGGCGGTTGGCTCGTCCATCGTGGATGGTCGAGTTCGTGGGCCAGAAACGTTCGGTCGGTTGAGAGGGATCACCGCACCGTCCGAAGGCGGGCCGTTCAGGCGTTTCCGCGGGCGGGAACACTACGTGCAGGAACAGCTGCCGCGCCGGTGTCTACCTCCTCGAACAGTGCCGCCGCTCGCCTGGCGGTGTCCACCGCCCAGCGTCCGGTGCTGAGCAGCCCCAGGGCGAGGATGCCGACGCCGAGCCCGAACACGAGCCACCACAACCCGTGCGCCGCGTTGGTGTACGCGGTTCCGCCGCGAGCCAAGGCCGATCCCACGGTTGTTCCAGCGATCGCTACACCCAGGGTGGTGCCGGTCTGCCGACCGGCGGAGGCCAATGAGGTCGCCACCCCGGCCATCGAGCGGGGCATTCCCGACACCGCCGTGTTGGTGATCGGCGGGTTGACGGTGCCCAGGAAAACACCGAACAGCAGGTAGATCGCGAGCAAAGCCAACAGGGGAGTGGTCGGTTCGAGCCAGATCGACGCGCCGCCGCCCAGTGCCAGCGCGGCCCCGGAGATCACCAGCGGCAGCCGAGGGCCGCTCGCACCAACCAGTCGGCCGGTGAGCGGGGAGAGCACCAGGACCAGCACCCCGACGGGAAGCAGGCACAGGCCAGCAGTCAGCGCCGACATGCCGCGTACGTCTTGCAGGTATTGGGTGGTCACGAACAGGAACGCGCCGAACCCGCACAAGGCGAACAGCGCCATCACGATCGCCGCGCTGAACGGCACACTGCGGAACAGGCGCAACTCCAGCAGCGGGTCGACACGGCGCGATTCGTAGCCGAGGATGCCCACCACGCCGAGCACGGCAACGGCGAGCAGGCCGAGGATGATCGGCGAGGTCCAGCCCAAGCCCTTGGACTCGATGATCGCGTAGACGACGCTGCCCAGCACCAAGATCATCAGAGTCTGGCCCACCGGGTCGAACCGGCGCGCGCGGGCGGCACGGGACTCCGGCACGAACAGCGCGGTGCACAGGATCGCGACGGCCACGATCGGCACGTTGATCCAGAAGATGGAGCGCCAGCCGAAGGCGTCGACCAGGGCGCCGCCGAGAATCGGACCCAGCGCCAGCGACAAACCGGACATCGAACCGAACACGCCGATGGCCCTGGCCCGCTCAGCCGGGTCGGGGAACGTGTTGGCGGTGATCGCCATCGCCACCGGATTGAGCATCGTGCCACCGACGGCCTGCAGCGCACGCGCCGCGATCAGCCAATCGATGCTCGGCGCCAGACCGCACAGCAGCGAGCCGAGCCCGAAAGCGGCGAGGCCGACCTGGAAGATGCGCCGACGGCCGACCCGGTCGGCGGTGGACCCGGCCAGCACCAGGAAGCTGGCCAGCACCAACGTGTACGCGTCGACTGTCCACTGCAGACCGGACACCGAGGCGTGCAGGTCACGACGAATCGCCGACAGCGCGACGTTGACGATGGAGATGTCCATCACCACGACGACAATGCTGGCGCAGCAGATCGCGAGCACCAGGAACCGGTGACGTCTGCTGAGCTCGCTGGCCGTGATCTTCGGCCGCGTTGAAGCACTCATGACCATCACGCTAGATTTTAGAGCGTGCTCGAAGTCAAGCCGCAGCCATTACCAGAGTCAGCCCGCTCCGACGCCCAGGCGGGCCTGAGCATCGCCGAGGCCGCCCGCCGAACCGGGGTCAGCGTGCACACCCTTCGCTACTACGAACGCGCTGGCCTGGTCGTGACCACCGTCGAACGAACCGCTGGCGGTCGGCGGCGCTACCACCAGCTCGACCTCGACTGGATCGTCGTCTGCACCAAGCTGCGCGCCACCGGCATGCCCATCAAGACCATCCGCCGCTACGCCGAGCTCGTCTCCGCCGGGCGAGGCAACGAGCAGGAACGGCTCGCCCTCATGGAAGCGCACCGCGACGAAGTGATCGCCAAGCTCGCCGAACTCCAGGAAAACCTCCAGATCATCAGCCACAAGATCGACGTCTACCGCAGCCGCGTGGCCGCAGGCGACGCCGACCAGCTCTGGGCACCCACCCGCTAGCCCAGCCACTCACGCACCGTCCGCCGGACTGTGCGCGAAGCGGGCCGTCTCGTGCCCGCGGTCGGGCTCAGTCCCGCGCGGCAGCCGACCAGTCCTGGGAGGCGTCCGCGCCCCAGCTCGCCAGCAGGCGCAGCGCCTCCTCCGACGCCGAACCGGGCTCGGCGTGGTAGGTCGCCAGTGACTGCTCCTGATCGCCGGGGAGCGCGAAGGTCTCGTAGCGGAGCGTCAGCTCACCTGCCAGCGGGTTCATCAGCCGCATGCTGCCGTGCGACTTCTTCTTGACGTCGTGGGCAGCCCACAGCCTCCGGAAGTCCTCGCTTTTCATGGACAGCTCCCCGATCAGCGCCGCGAGCACTGGATCGTCCGCGTGCTGGCCAGCGTCCAGCCTCAGATTCCCCACCACGTCGGAAGCCTTGGACTCCCAGTCGACGAACAGCCGCCGGGCCGTCGGGTCGAGGAAGGTGAGCCTGGCCCAGTTCCGCTCCTGCGGAGCACGCGCCGCCCAGTCACCGAAAAGTGCCGAGGCCGTGCGGTTCCACGCCAGCACATCGGTGCGGCGGCCCCACACATACGCGGGTACGCCCTCCAGCGCCGTCAGCAGCTCCAGTAGCGCGGGCCGCACCTGCTGGCGCTGCGGCGCGGGCCGCCGTTTCTGCTGCTTCGGTTTGGCGAGGTGCAGCAGGTGGGCGTGCTCGGCGTCGGAGAGTTTGAGCGCACCGGAGATCGCGTCCAGCACCTCACCCGAGACGTTGCGGCCGTTGCCCTGCTCAAGACGTGTGTAATACGCCACGGAGACCCCGGCGAGCTGTGCCAGCTCCTCCCGCCGCAGGCCCGGCACCCGGCGTCGTCGGCCGTACTCGGCGAGCCCCACGTCGGCTGGCTTCAACCGGGCCCGGCGGGTGCGCAGGAACTCGCTGAGCTCCGTGCGCGGGTCGAGGTGCCGCTCATGGCCGGGGCCCGACACGGCTGCCGGGTCGGTGCGGGGATCGGGAAGGGGCGCCATGTCCTCCAGTATCGCGCCGGGTATTCGCAGTCGCGGCCCGCCAGCCTGTCACTGCCGGTGGTAGTCACACCGGACGTAGGCACAGCGGGGGTCTGGGTAACGCCGCACGGCCGGGGCAACCTGAATGCTCAAGGTGCACGGCGGATGGGTTCCCGATCATGCCCGGTAAGTGACCGTCGATGTGAAGTGCTTCAGTACCAATGTGATGGGCGGGTGTTTTGTCCGACTTGGCGGTGGAGTTGGCCTGCGCGGTCAACGGCCAGGACGTCCAACTCGAGTTGGACCCGAGAGAATCGCTGCTGGACGTGTTGCGTGAGCGGCTCGCGCTGACCGGCACGAAGAAGGGCTGCGACCAGGGCCACTGCGGCGCGTGCACGGTGCATGTGGACGGTCGGCGAGTGGTGTCGTGCCTGACGCCCGCGGTTCAGGTCACCGGCCAGGCGGTGACCACCATCGAGGGCGTCGCGGACGAGGACGGCAGTCCGCACCCGTTGCAGCAGGCGTTCATCGACAACGACGCGTTGCAGTGCGGCTACTGCACGCCCGGCCAGATCATGTCCGGCATCGCCTGCATCGCCGAAGGCCACACCGAGACCGACGACGAGATCCGCGAATACCTGAGCGGCAACATCTGCCGCTGCGGCGCCTACCCGGGCATCGTGGCCGCGGTGCGGCAAACCGCGGACGCGACGCGGAACGGGGCGTGACGCGATGCGCGCATTCACCTACGTCGCGCCGAAAACCGTGGACGCCACTGTGGACGCGCTGCGCACCGCGCAGCCCGGCACCAAGATCCTGGCTGGCGGCACCACGCTGTACGACCTGATGAAGCTGGACATCGAGACGCCGCCCGCGGTCATCGACGTGCACCGGCTCGCCGAACTCAACACCATCGACGTCGGCGAGCGGGAACTGGTCTTCGGCTCCGGCGCGCGCATGGCCGGCGTGGCCAACCATCCGGCGATCAAGGCCGACTACCCTGGCCTGTCCGAGTCGCTGTGGCGCGCCGCGTCGCAGCAGCTGCGCAACATGGCGACTGTCGGCGGGAACCTGTTGCAGCGCACCCGCTGCGCGTACTTCCGCGGGGGTTCGGAATTCCCGTGCAACAAGCGCGACCCCGGCAGCGGCTGCGCTGCCATCGGCGGCCACGACCGCGGCCACGCCCTCTTCGGCGGCAGCGACTCGTGCATCGCCACCTACGCCGGTGACTTCGCCATCGCGCTGATCGCGTTCGACGCCATCGTGGACGTCATCGGACCCAACGGGCAACGCAGCGTGCCGCTCGCCGAACTGCACGTCGAACCCGGTGACGATCCGACCCGCGAACACGTGCTCGCCCCGGATGAGCTCATCGTCCGCATCCGGGTGCCCGCGACCCCGGCCGGTCGCGGATCCACCTACCTGAAGATCCGCGACCGCGAGTCCTACGCGTTCGCCCTCGCCTCCGCCGCAGTCGGCCTGACCTTCGACGGCGACGGCGTGGTCAACGAATGCCGGATTGCGCTCGGCGGCGTCGCCACCCGCCCGTGGCGGGCCGCCGATGCCGAACAGACGCTGCTCGGGCAGCGGCTGACCCCGCAGACCGCCCGACACGCCGGGGAGGTCGCCTTCGCGGCGGCGCGCCCCGGTACCCACAACGAATTCCGCGTCGAACTGGGCATTCGCACGGTCGCCGACGCGCTGCGCACCGCCGGAGAGCGAGCCACCAGATGACTGTCACGGACACTCCCGCCACGGGTACGCCGCCGCTGGACACCCGCCGCGTCGACGCCTACGAGAAGGTCACCGGCCGCGCCCGCTACGCCGCCGACCGGGTTCCCGAGGGCGTCGCGTACGGGGCGTTCGCCACCGCGCGGATCGGCAAAGGGCGCATCGTGCGCATCGACACGTCCGCCGCGGAAGCCGTGCCGGGAGTCCAATTGGTGATCACGAAGTTCGGGCCGGACGAACTGCGCGACGTCGGCTTCCTCATCGCTGGCGGGCACGCGGTGCAGAGCCTGCAGCCGTTGCGCGGCGACCATGTCGCCTACCGCGGCCAGCCGATCGCGCTGGTCATCGCCGACAACCTGGTCGCCGCGACCGAGGCGGCCCAGCTGATCACAGCCGAGTACCAGCCGGAACCGTTCGCGGTGAAGATAGACGCCGAGGGCGCCAACACCCTGGTGCAGGAGCAGGCGATCCCACTGCCGTTCCTGGCCGACATCAAAGTCGGCGACGCGGACGCGGCGTTCGCGGCCAGCACGGTGCGGATCGCCAGCACCTACGAGCACCCCGCGCAGCACGCGGTGCCGATGGAACCCTTCGCAAGCGTCGTGCACTGGGACGGCGACAAGCTCATCGTCAACGACAGCACCCAGAACGCGAACGCGGTGCGGTTCGGCCTGGCCACTCAGCTCGGCCTGGACCCGGCCGACGTCGAGGTCACCTCGCCCTACCTCGGTGGTGGGTTCGGCAACAAGAACTCCATGTACGGGCACCTCGGCCCGATCGCCATCGCGTCCCGCCGACTCGGCAGGCCGGTCAAGATGGTGCTGCCCCGGCCGCAGACCTTCCACACCGGCAGTTTCCGGCCGAACTCGGTGCACACCGTGCACCTCGGAGCGGACGAGAACGGCAAACTACGCGCCGCGATCCACGAGGTCGACCAGCAGACCTCGCGGCACGACCTGTTCCCGTCCGAGGCCACCACGGTTTCGTCCCGGCTTTATGCGGTGCCCACGTTCCGCGGTCGGCAGCGCCTGGTGCAGACCGACGTGCAGACCCCTGGTTTCATGCGGGCGCCGTTCGAAAGCCCGGCCATGTTCGCGTTGGAGTCCGCAATGGACGAACTCGCCTACGCGACCGGCCGCGACCCGGTGGAACTGCGGCTGGCCAACGACACCGCGGTCGACCCGGTCACCGGCCTGCCGTTCTCCGGTCGGCACCTGGCCGAGTGCCTGCGCCGGGGCGCGGCCCGATTCGGTTGGGACGCACGCGATCCGCAGCCTGCCTCGATGATCGCCGAGGACGGCTCGATCCTCGGTTGGGGTGTGGCGGCTGGCTGCTATCCGGGAAGCATCGTGCCAACCGTCGCGCACGTGTCCGCGACGGAAGACGGCACCATCACCGTCGCCGTCGGCGGGCACGAGATGGGTCAGGGCATTCGCTCAGCCATCGCGCTGCTCGTCGCACGGGACCTCGGCGTGCCGGTGAACAAGGTGATCGTGCTGGTCGGCGACACCAGGGTGGCGCCGCAGCACCTCACCGCTGGTTCCTGGGGCACCTCAAGCGCGCTGCCCGCCGTGCAGGCCGCCATCGACGAACTGCGCAAGGCCTTGGACGTCACCGACCCCGACGACGTGGACATCCCGGCAGCGCTGCGCGCCAAGGGCAAGTCGGTGGTGACGGTCGAGGCCAGCACGCTCGCGCCCGGCCAACCCCCGCAGGCCCTCGACCAGCTCAAGGGCGGTGGCCTCGCCATCGGCGGACCGGTCTACCCCGAGTTCGTCACGTTCAGCTGGGTCGCGCACTTCGTCGAGGTCCGGGTCGAACCGACCACGCGGCGCATCCGGGTGCCGCGAGTGGTCAGCGTCGTGGACTGCGGCCGGGTGGCCAGTCCGGTCACCGCGGCCAGCCAGGTCCGCGGTGGCGTGGTGTGGGGCATCGGCGCGGCGTTGCGCGAGGCGAGCGAGGTGGACGACCGCTTCGGCGGGTTCCTCAACACCACGCTGGAGGAGTACCCGGTGCCGGTCAACGCGGACATCCACCAGATCGACGTCGACTTCATCGACGAACCGGACCTGCTGTTCAACCCGGTCGGCGTGAAGGGCGTGGGCGAGGTCGGCATGGTCGGCGTGGCCGCGGCCGTCGCCAACGCCGTGCACCACGCGACCGGTCGGCGCGTGCACCGGCTGCCGATCCGGTTGGAAAATGTCCTCTGAACAGCTGACGGCTGCTACGCCCGACACCACTGTCGACACCCGCCCGTCGGTCAGCAGGCCGGACGCACTCAGTCCGGCCGAGCTGGCCGACGCCAGGCAGCACCAGCCGCTGCGCGGCCTGATCGGTCTGGCCTTCGTCGTCCCCGTCACCGTGCTGCTGTCCATCGGCGCGGGCGGGGCCTTCGACTCGTTGGCCCTGCTCGGGCCGATCATCACGTTCGCGCTGCCGATCATGGCGATGATCGCGTTCTGGTGGGAGAACTGGCCCGGCGCGCTGTTCCCGCGCCCCTGGTCCGGCCTGTACGACACCGCGATCGTCGTGGTCGGCGGCGTACTGCTGACGGTGCTCGGGCAGCTCGTGGTCAACGGAGGCGACCTGATCGGCGTGTTCGCGCCGGGTCCCGCCCACCCCGGCCTCTACCCGGCCGCGGTGCCGCTGGCAGGCGGCATTTTCACGATCGTCCTGCAACTGACCCTGGTTTGCGAACGCTGGCCGCTGGGCGGCCTCGGCCGCATTCCCTCCGGTCTCGCCGCCGTGGTGCTGTGCTGGGCGCTCGGCCTGATCGCCTGGTTGGTCGCGGTGCGCTCGCACGCGGTCGAGTCGGAGAACTACGGTGCCTGGTTCACATCGATCGGCGGGTGGCAGATGCTCTGCTACGTGGCGTTGCGAGGTTGGCCGTTCGCGCGGATCGACCGGAAGTGGTTGCGGCTGCTGCTCGGCAATGTCGTCGTGATCGCCTGCGGGTGGGGCAGCTACCTGCTCGTCGCGGATGTCCTCAACTGGCCGGGAGTCCGGATCACCGCGACCGCTGGCACCGCTATCGGCTGCATCCTGCTGGTGACCATGCTGTTCGAGGCGTGGCCTGCGACTCGGGTGGCCCCCAAGCCCGCGCCGGGCCGCACCATCGCGGTGTTGGTCGAGGTGATCCTCGCCGCGCTGCTGGTCTGGTCGTTGCCGATGCTCGCCCAAACCCTCGGCGTGCCGCAGCCGCGCGAATGGAGCTGGACCACGCACGTCACGCTGAATGCGCTGAGCACCGCGGTGATCCTGCACGTCGCGGTGTGGCGGAGGTGGCCGGTGCGTACCCGACCAGTCGAGTGAACCCGTCCGCCGTCGCCACTAACGCTGGGATCGCTGCGTCGCGGTGTCTTCGTGCCGAGTTCCGGTCGTACCGCGCGTTGGATCCACGCGTTCGAGCTTGGTCCAGCCGGTCCAGCCCCGCTCCTTCAGCAGTTGGATCAGTCGACGGGCTGGCGGCGCGGTGTCGAACGCCAGGGTGTCCATCAGCTTGGCGAACGGTGGCTCGATGTCGGCATCGTCGACGTAGTCCTCGCCCTGCTCGTCGGCCAGCTGCGTGATGTAGGCGGCCAGCTCGTCGGCCAGCTCGACCAGCCGTGGGTCGTCGTCGGTCCGGTCGAGGGCCTGGCCCAGGGTGAGGTAGAAGTCGATGAGCCGCGGGTCGGCGATCTGCTCCCGCTTGCGTGCCATCCACTCCGGGACTCGCTCGGGCGAGTGCGCGGCCAGCGGGATCCAGCCGTCGCGTTCGATCTGGACGATCCGCTCGTCGACCCCGAGTGCCCGCAGTCGGTCGAGGAACTCGACCACCTCCGGGGGCAGCGCCAGCTTGTCCCCGGAGGCGAGGCGGGCGATCCGCTCGCGGTGCCGCTGCCGCTCCCGGATCTCCGCCCGCAGCCGCCGGTCGATGTCTGCGACCGCCGCGGCGAACTCCGCCTCGTCGGCCTGCAGCAGCTCCCGCACCCGCGCCAGCGGGACCCCGGCCTCGGCGAGGGTCCGAATCTTGATCAGCTCGACCACGGCACCGGCGTCGTAGCTCCGATAGCCGGAGTGATCGCGCTCCGGCTCCGGCAGCAGCCCCTTGGCGTGATAGTGCCGCACCGCGCGCACCGTCACTCCGGCGTACGACGCCAGTTCGCCGATAGTCAGCATCGGACCAGTCTCCTAGCCGTTCAAGAAGTCGCCTGGCCGACTGGGCCTGGGGCACTCCGGATGAGCTGGGCTATTTGCGGAGCGTGGGTGAGCACCAGTCGGTGATCGGCGTCGAGCCAGGACGTGGCGATGTGCGGACGCTCGCGGACGAGCCGCTCGATGCCAGCGCGCCAGAGCTGGTTGTGCCGCGGTGCACGCCCTTCGCCGCTGCGGCCAGCGATCGCGGTCGACATGATCATCCTGATCGGATGGTCGATCTTCTGGTACCGGTCGAGGATTTCGGACCGAACCACATCGATTTCGAGGTCCAGGTCGTGGAGGTCGCGTGCGGTGAGCAACACCTGACGCGCGGTGCCCCTGGCCCGCTCGGCCTCCTGCCGCGTCGCCGGGTCCTCCCGCAGCGCGCGGAACTCCGGCAGGTCGGCCTCGGTGATGAACGGTTCGGGCAACGGGTTCGCCCCGTCGATGAGGACGAGCTCAGCCACGGCGTCAGGACACTCGGACGCATAGTGCACGGCCAGGTCCGCGCCCAACGAGTAGCCCACCAGCACGGGCGGCGAGGGCAGGTCGAGGCGTCCCAGCTCCGCCATCACGGCGACGAGATCGCTGAGGAACGCGTCGAAGGAGTACCGAACGGCGGGCGAGGCGAGGCCGTGGCCCCTGAGATCGAAGGTCACCACGTCGTGATCGCGCCGCAGCAGCTCGATCAGCTCGTGCAGCTCGGCCTGCGTCGAGCTCAGCCCAGGGCACAGCACCAGCGGTCGCCCTCGGCCACCGCGAGACACCGGAATCGTGACGCCATCGTGGTGGACCGTGAAGTGCCGCATCATCCTGTCGCCTCCAGGATCGCGTTGGTTTTCGCAGTCATGCCAACCATGTTGAGAGGTTGCCCCTGCGTCAGGGTCAACCGTCGGGACGACATGACCTCCGCACACCCGCAGCCCCTTCCGCGCTCCAGCCCATCAGGGGCCGGATTGACAACCGATTGAACTGCAACTAGGTTCGTTGCAGTTCAATCGGGGTCTGGGGCGCGAAGGGGTCGCAGTGGGTCTCAGCAGCAGGAGCGCGGTCGCGATTCACGCGCTCACGATGTTGGCGCGTTGGAGTGACCGGTCGCTGACCTCCGCGGAGATCGCGGACAGCCTGGCGAGCAATCCGGTTCTCGTGCGGCGCATCCTCGGCAGCCTGCGGGACGCCGACCTGGTGTGGTCCACAGAGGGGCGTGGCGGCGGCTGGTCCCTTGCCCGAGCTCCGCGCGAGATCACGCTCTACGACGCGTACACCGCCGTCGAGGCGGGGCCGATTCTGTCGCGGCACGCCCATCCGCCCAGCGCCGAGTGCGAGGTGGGGCGCAACATCCAGGCCCTGCTGGAGGTGGAGTTCCGGGACGCCGAACGAGCCATGGAAGAACGGCTCGGCCGAACGACCATCGCCGACCTGCGCCGACAGGTGCTGGCCATCGAACGGGAACTCGCGCTACCGAGGTAGCTGAGCAACGGCGGAGGCAAGTCCTCCGCCATTTTTCGGCCCTAACTGTAACTGTGACAGTGCCAGTAAATGTCATGCGGAGGATGCGTCGAATGACGTCCACGTCAACCACAACCGAACGAACCGGCTCAGGGCTGGCCCTGTTGGCCGTGCTCATGCCCGCGCTGCTGGTCACCGTCATCGCCAGCGACATGGTCAATCTCGTGCTCCCGTCGATCGGAGCGGAGTTCGGCGCTTCCGAGGCGGAGCTCGCGTGGGTCGTCACCGGCTTCCTGCTGATGTTCTCGGTCGGTATTCCCTTCTACGGCCGCATCTCCGACCGGGTGAGCCTGCGGCGGCTGTTCGGTTTCGCCCTGCTGACCTTCTCCGCCGGGAGCCTGATCTGCGCACTCGCCCCAGATCTCCTCGTGCTCGTGCTCGGCCGGATCGTGATGGGGGTGGGCGCAGCAGCGATCCCGGTGCTCTCGATCATCGCCGTCACCAGGCTGATGCCAGCGGACCGGCGGGGTACGGGGATCGGTGTCGTCTCCGCGGCCGCGGGTATCGGTACCGCGGCCGGGCCCGCCGTCGGCGGCGGGATCGGCCAACTCCTCGGCTGGTCCGCGCTGTTCTGGCTCATCCTCGTCGTCACGTTGGTGCTGCTTCCCGCGGCGTTGCGCGTGCTACCGGGCGAGCACCCGACGGGTGCGGATCGGTTCGACCTTCCCGGCGGCATCTTCCTGGGCCTCGGCGCCGGGCTGATTCTGTTCGGCATCACCCAGGCCCAGGTCGCTGGCTTGGCCGCGCCCTCGTCCTGGGGCAGCCTCGCGGTGGCGGTCGCGGCGATCGCGCTCTTCGTGTGGCGCACCGTCCGCGTGCCGCGGCCGTTCGTGCCGCCCGCGCTGTTCACCAACCGGGTCTACCGGACCGCGGTCGTCGTCGTGTTCCTGGCCATGATCGTCAACCTCGGCGGCCTGGTATTCGTCCCGCTGCTGTTGGTTGACATCAACGGTCTCGGCCCAGGAGCCGGTGCCCTGGTCATGATCCCAGCAGGCGTTGCCGTCGCCGTCCTCTCGCCGTTGATCGGTCGCCTCGCCGACCGCATCGGCACCCGACCTCTGGTGCTGACGGGCCTCGCGACCATCGGACTGTTCGCCCTGTTCCTCTCGACCTTCACGGGAGGCACGTCGGTGATCCCCGCCGGGGTCGGGATCCTCGGGCTCAGCGTCGGCTTCATCTTCGTGATGACCCCGATCATCAGCGCCGCGGCGAGCGCGCTACCGGCGGACCAGGTCGGCGTCGGCCTCGGGATCCTCCAAGGAGCCCAGTTCCTCGGCGCTGGCACCGGCCCGGCCCTGGTCGGTGTGCTGGTGGCCGCGCGGCAGCAAAGCGGCAGCGGCGCCATCAACCCCCTGTACCCCGGTCACGAAGGCGCTGCCTACTCCGACGCCTTCCTGGCCATGGCCGTGGTCGTCGTCCTCGCGCTGCTCGTCGCGTTCCGGATGCGTCCCGCAACAGCCGCCGCGATCACGCCGCCCAGCCATGCGGACAAAGTCCACTAGTTTCCACCAATTTCAACTGTCGGGTGGTGGCGACTGCATGCCGAGGAGGATCGCATTGAGAACGATCGTGGTGTCAGGAGGCACCTCGGGTGTCGGGGCGGCGCTCCCACCGCGGCCTATGTCGCCGAAATGAAGCGGAGCGCGCAGTCGGTCGAGGTGGGAATCACCCCGATCACCGCAATCATCGATACCCCGCCCCGCGAACCGCTGAGCGCCTTCGTGGAGGGCAGGCGCATCAGCCTCCGGCACCCGTCCTTCGACGAGGACGCCACGGCGCGGCTGGACGGTCTCATCCGAAAACTGCTGCGCAGCAAGAACCTCGCCGGAGGCAATACATGAGATGCGCACCGGAACAGGCCGCACGGCGAGCCTATGGCGAGGTCCAACTCCACCACGTCGCCCGCGGAGCCAAGTCCACACCGCCCGGCAAAACTCCAATTCCGGTCCGCGGTCGTCGATCACGCGCCGAAGGTGGAGGCGTCGATGACGAACCGGTAGCGCACGTCGCCCCCGGCCAGCCGCTGCAGGGCCTTCTCGACCTGGTTCACCGAGATGGTCTCGATCTCCGCACTGATCCCATGCCGCGCGCAGAAGTCCAGCATCTCCTGGCACCGGCGGATGCTGCCGTTCTTCGTCGAGGTCAGGCTGCGGCGGGCCGCGCCGAGGACGGGGACGTGGTAGCTGTTCGGCTCCGCACTGATCCCCGCATCGACCATCACCCCGTCCAGGCGCAGGAGACCGAGATAGGCGTCCGTGTCGAGGTCAGCCGCCGTCGTGTTGATGATCAGGTCGAAGGTGTGCGCGAGGTTCGCGAACGTCTCGGGATCCGACGTGGCGAAGTAGTGGTCGGCGCCGAACCGCAGCCCGTCCTCGCGTTTGGACAGCCGCTGGCTCAGCACCGTGACCTCGGCACCCATCGCATGCGCGAGCTTCACCCCCAGGTGTCCGAGGCCACCCAGCCCGACGATCGCTATCCGCTTGCCAGGCCCGGCATTCCAGCGGCGCAGCGGCGAGTACATCGTGATCCCCGCGCACAGCAGCGGGGCAGCGGTGTCCATGGCGAGGCCGTCCGGAATGCGCAGGACGTAGTTCTCGTCGACGACGATCCGCTGGCTGTAGCCCCCGTAGGTCGGGTTCCCGTCGTAATCACGGCCTCCGAAGGTCAACACCTCGCCCTTGCGGCAGTGCTGTTCCTCACCAGCGAGGCAGTACTCGCACTCGCGGCAGGAGTCGACGTAGCAGCCGACACCGACCCGGTCACCCACCGCGTACCGGCCGACTTCGGCGCCGACCGCGGCGACGATTCCGATGATCTCGTGCCCCGGCACCATCGGGAAGATGCCCTCGCTCCAGTGGTTGCGGAGCAACGCGATATCGGTGTGGCAGATCCCGGTGTAGGCGATGTCGATCACGACGTCGTGCGGGCCGGGTTCCCTGCGCCGGATCGTCGTGAAATCCAACGGCTCCGCGGGGCCAGCCGCGGCAAGGGCGGAAACGTCGAACGGCATGGGGACTCCTGGGAGATCGCGCGGAACTCTCCGCGTCTTGGATGTGGCGGAACTTCCTGAACTGCCCGGATTCCGAGCGGGGAAAACCGGGCTTAGCCGCGCGGTGCGCACCTGCAACCGCGTTCACGTGTCAGCTGACCACGGAATTCGACCTCGCGGAACGGCCAACGTGGTACGGCGCTGCCTGGTACTCGTAGAGCCACCACGACCGCCGCGCATGGGCCGACGCAGGACTATAAAGGCGGTATGACGGGTGACAACGCCCTGCGCGATTTCCTGACCTCGCGACGTGCGGCGATCGAGCCGTGGCAGGTCGGGCTGCCGCAGTCGAAGACGGTGCGTCGCGTTCCCGGCCTGCGCCGCGGGGAGGTGGCGATCCTGGCCGGAGTGAGCGTCGACTACTACACCAAACTCGAACAGGGCCGGGTCGGAAAGGTCTCCGACGAAGTCCTGTCGGCGATCGGGAACGCGTTGCAGCTCAACGACTTGGAGCACCAGCATTTCCGCACGCTGGTCAACAACGGCAACAGGCGCACCGGCGAGTTGCGGGCCGCAACCATCAAGGCACGTCCGGGGCTGGTGGCGATGATCCACGCCCTCAACCCAGTACCGGCGCTGATCCACGGACCGCGCTATGAAGTGCTCGCGGCCAACCACACCGCGAAGCTCCTCATCGACGACTTCGACGCCATGCCCGCGACAGAACGCAACCTCGTGCGCTGGACGTTCCTCAGCCCGCGTGCCCGGGTCGTCTACCCGGAGTGGCAGGTCATCGCACCCCAGGTCGCCGCGGCGCTGCGCCACCTCGCGGTGGACCGGGCCGCCGACCCGCTGTTGGAGCAACTCGTGGGCGAGCTCGCCATCGCGTCGCCCGAGTTCGCCCGGTACTGGGCCGACTACCAGCTGTACGAGCACTCCTACGGAGCCAAGCGGTTCTTCAACGAGACCGTCGGCGAGCTGACCCTCCACTACGAAACGCTGGCACTTCCCAGCGACCACGGCCAGCACGTCATCACCTACACAGCCGACCGCGGATCACCGTCGGAGGAAAAGCTCCAACTGCTGGCCAGCTGGAACGCACCCGCCCGAGAACCGGCTGACCAGCCGGACGCCGAACAGCGGCCCTCCTGAACTCGGGCGCGGACCGGTGGTTTCCAGTGTTCAGGCGGCCCTCGCTCTTGTCGCCGCGCATCGGGTGGGTCTCCTCGGGACTGCGCCTAACGCTCGTCGATCACTTCGCCGTGGACTGCGCTGCCATCCCGGGTGAGCGACATCGCCGGGCCGAATTCGGCCACAGCTCCCAGCACGCGGGTGCGGCTCGTCGCCACCTCCAGATCGGCGGTGGCAGCGTGTCCCGTCAACAGCCGGGTCATTTCTTGAGAACGACGGTGGCCAGCGTCAACGCGATCCTCGTCCGAGCCAGCGAACAATCCTGGTAGCCCAGCGGCGTTCGGCGGTGAGGACGGCGACGACGTTGGCGGTGACGATCGCCGCGATGCTCAGCCATTCGCTGGTGTGCAAGGTCTGGCCGAGCAAGACCAAACCCACGGTCGCGGCCAGGACCGGGTTGATGCTCATGAAGATCCCGAAGAAATGGGCCGGAACCCGGCGCAACGCCAGCGTGTCGACGAAGAAGGGCAGCGCCGAGGACAACACGCCCGCAGCCGCCGCGCATGCCAGCGCGCCTGCGGTCGGCGGATGCTGGATGAGCACCGCGATGCCGATCGGCACGAACACCAGTCCCGACAGTCCGGCTGCGGCCGCCGTTCCCTGCGCGCCGGGCAGCCGTCGGCCGACCGACCGGTTGAGCAGGATGTAGGACGCCCAGCACACCGCGGCCAGCAGCCCGAGGCCGATGCCGAGGTAGTCCGTCGTCGGCTGCGGCCGGGTCAGCACGACCACGCCCGCGGCGGCGATCACCGCGCAACCGAGGTCCACCGCGCGGCGTGAGCCGACCAGGGCGACCGTCAGCGGGCCGAGGAACTCCAGCGTCACCGCTAGGCCGAGGCCAATGCGGTCGATGGCGCTGTACAGCGACAGGTTCATCGTCGCGAACACCACGGCCAGCAGCAGCACCGGACGCCACTGCTGCCAGGTGAACGACCGCATCGACGGGCGCCCGACGATCAGCAGCGCGATCGCGGCTATCCACTGGCGCACTGCCACCACCCCGGCCGGGCCGATCATCGAGAAGGCCAGCGAACCGATCGCCGCACCGACCTGATTGGACAACCCGCTGCCCAACATCATCGCGATTCCCGCGTAGCGGCTACGTTTCTCCGCAGCGGAGTTCGCATCGGCCGCATGCGCTGTCGTCTGCATGGGTCAAGCGTGCGACCGCGTCACGGTTCCGCAAAATGCATTCGCCGCCCCAGCTATACGCTGAGGTTATGGAACTGCGGCAGTTGCGTTGCCTGGTCGCCATCGTCGACGCGGGCACCTTCACCGACGCGGCCATCGACCTGGGCGTTTCGCAGGCGGCCGTCTCCCGCACGCTGGCCTCGCTGGAATCCGAGCTCGGCGTCCGACTGTTGCGTCGCACCAGCCGCGAAATCGTCCCCACCGCTGTCGGCACGCAGGTCCTCGCGCGTGCCCGTCGCCTGCTGGTCGAGGCCGACGACCTGGCGCGCGAAGCCACCTCCGGCCACACCCGGCTGCGCATCGGCTACGCCTGGTCGGCGATGGGCCGCCACACCGTGGAATTCCAACGCCGCTGGCCCGCATTGCGCCCGGAGGTCGATTTGCACCTCGTCCGCACCAACTCCGCCACCGGCGGGCTCGCCGAAGGTGCCTGCGACATCGCCGTGGTGCGCACCCAGCCCGACCAACGGCGCTTCGACGGCGTCATCGTCGGCCTGGAACGGCGTTTCTGCGCGATGGCCGCCGACGATCCGTGGGCGCGACGGCGCTTCATCCGGCTGGCCGAGATCAGCGAGCGAAACCTGATCATCGACCGGCGCACCGGCAGCACGACCACCGACCTGTGGCCGCCGGAAAGCCAGCCCGCCATCGAGTACACCCAGGACGTGGACGACTGGCTGACCGTCATCGCCACGGGTCGCTGCGTCGGCGTCACCCCCGAAAGCACAGTCGCCCAGTACCCGCGCCCCGGTGTGGTCTTCCGCCCGCTGCGCGACGCCGCACCGATCGCAGTGCGCCTCATCTGGTGGCGCGACGACCCTCACCCCGCCGCACCAACAGCGGTCACCCTGCTCACCGACCTCTACCGGTCGTGGGGGGGGGGGGGGGGGGGGGGGGGGGGGGGGCCGCGCGCGCCGGGGGGGGGGGGGGGGGGGGGGGGGGGGGTGTGTGGGGGGGGGGGGGGGGG
>NZ_JALBWV010000099.1 GCF_022678645.1 Saccharopolyspora soli
AATCCGGTGGTCAACGCCACCGTGGTCTTGACGTTGTCCGTTAGCTTGAACACGCAATGTCCTCTGCTCTCCGGGGCGGCTGCGCTGCGCCATGACAGCGAGCTCAGTAGCCAGATTCGAGAAAGCTTCGTGGTTCGTCGTAATAGTCGTCTACTTCATCGACAGAGGTAGCGCGAGCCTGAAGGGCTTCTTCAGCACCGTCAAAGTCCAGGTTCTCCGCGGCGCGGCGGGCTTTGGTATTTGCCGCCATGAACTCATCCGCAATGAGTTTTTCATCGCCATCGGCGAACATCCCCGGTGCAACGCGGACGCGCTCGACTCGCCCCAACGAATCTACCCAGACGGTGACAGCACCAGACGGGGACGTTCCCGAAAAATGACCGTCCAGCACGGCTTGCGGGTTTTGTCTTGCTTTTTCCAGGTTCCGCCTGAGCCGGTCCATGGATTCTTCAATTCTGAATTGCGCTTCCATCTCCACCTCCTAGTTGAACTTGAGAACACCAACCATGCCAGTGCATTGCTGGATCACCGCGTTGACCGCTTTTTGCCTACTCTCATTGCCCTTGATAATGGCACCAGTCAAGGCAACGGCACTGAAGATCGCCGCAAGGATTCCAGCGATGAGCGCGATCACCTTGCTGACGGTTGGCTCAGGAATAGCCACTGCGGCCCCTGCTACGCTGGCCAGCGTCGAAATAAGCGCACCGAACCCAGCAATGGTCGCAATCGTGTCCGAAAGCGTCTGCTCAAGCTCGGACGCTAGAACATTCAGGGCCTTCGACATTTCTTCGGCCGGTTCGAGAACCTTGTCGATCGCTTTGCGCAAAGACTCCAACTGCTCACTGAATGCAACGAAATCCTCACCTTCCCATCCTTCAGCTATGTACGTCTTCGTATCGTTGATCATCTGCACGGATTGCTTGGCAGCATTCTTAAGGCTTCCCACATCGTCCCCACCCCAGGACTTGCTGGCGACGTCCCTGATTTTGTCGATATCAATTTCCCGCACAGTTAGAAGCTGCCCGGTAATCGGATTTATCCCCCGCCCAGGACCAGGTTCTTTGGGAATAAGGAGGCAGAGCGCGTCAAAGTCCCTTGTTACCTGCCAGAAGTCGCTTGAAACGTGATCAAGGGGATTTCTCATTGATTATCACTCCGTGATTCCAGAATGAATGACAAACTGTTTCAGGGAGGCTCTTCGCCCAGTTCGCCCATGATTCGATTGAAGTCTCGGATAGCGCGCTCTTCTCTGGCCAAGTACTCGTCGGCCGATTTCCTGACGTTGACCGCAATCTCCTCCGCCTTGTCGCTCGCAGCCTTGACAAATTCGTCCACAGTGCCAAGCGCGTCCCGATAAGGACCTCGAATCTGGGCGGCAATCGCCATGTGCATCGCATCGAGAGGATCTACTATCGCTTGTCCTTCGGCTGGCTGGGGTACAGCATCTTCGAGCGCCGCATCTGATTGGAAGTCTTTACCATCGAGCCCGATGACGGACACCACCGCATGGAGCTTCCTCGATGCGGCTTCCATAACCTCGTACTTGTTTCCGATGGAGTCGCTCATCTATTCACTTCCTCGCCGAGGGCAACCGGTATGCCGTGCTAAACTCAACCGAGGTATATCCCAGAGGGCATCCAACGCTATACGGACGACTGTGCTTGAGTGTCCGAAATTGGATGAGATCACTCGTTTGGCCCCGTCGCAGGTCAGTTGTCTCGATCACGCCGCTCGAAGTCGGGGGGCGATACGTTCCTTGACGCTCGCCGCATTACCCACGGAGTCGCAGCCTTGCTCGGCCAGCCGGACGAGGCCAGCAAGGTGTTCCTAGTAGTCGAAACTGCCCGACTCCGCCGTCCGAGTGATATCCCTACTGGAAGAGGTACCGGTGGCGGCGGCGCAATTCGACGACGTGTATGTGATTCCGGCCTGCGGTTGCGGACCGCCAACGTCGCGTCGCCGGTCTTGTAATCGACCGGCGGACGATCAGGAGACTCTTGCGCGACATGCGCGGCCGAATCTCGCCGTCACGACCGTCGAGCAGATCCAACTTCGGACTCGCACCAGCACATCGCGGGCCGCCAAGACACTGGTGACTCACGACACTGGCGGTATCTCGACAGTCCCGCCGGTCCTTTACCCCGAGGCAGTGGGCTCTTCGACCGATGCGGGTCCACCGGCGAGCATTCGCCGGTACGGCACCAGTTCGCGCACCGCGTTGCACGCGACCGCGCCGGTCACCCTGCCACCTCGGCGGTAGGCGGCGACGAAACTTCCCTGCTCGGGTGAGCCGTGCACCACTCGCATCTCGCAGCCGGGCAGGCAGCGGCCGACGAGTTGGATCTTGAGGTCGTACTGGTCGGTCCAGAAGTACGGCAGGTGCAGGTACGGCCGGGGCTTGCCGAGGATGCCGAACGCGACTTGGCGCGCTTGCTCGACAGCATTCGTCCAGTGCTGCACGCGGTCCTCGCCCCACGCTCCGTTGGGCCAGCGTGCGACGTCGCCAGCCGCGTACACGCCGAGTTCGGCGTCAACGGCGCAGTGCTCGTCGCAGACCAGCCCGTCACGCACCGGTAGTCCCGAGCCGACCAGCCAGCCGGTGTTCGGGGTCGCGCCGATGCCGAGCACCACGACGTCGGCAGGTACCACCGCCCCGTCGGCGAGCACGACGCCCTCCACCCGCCGCGTGCCGCGGAAGCCGGTCACCACGACACCGGTTCGCACCACCACGCCATTTTCGCGGTGCACGGCGGCGAAAACCGAGCCGAGCTCCGTCCCTAGGGCCCCGGCCAGCGGTTCCTGCTCGGCGACGAGCCAGGTCACCTCCAGCTCGCGCGCCCGCGCGCTGGCCGCCACCTCGGCGCCGATGAAACCGCCGCCGACCACCACCACCCGCGGGCGGTCGCGCAGCTCCGCTCTGAGGCGCAGGCAGTCGTCGAGCGAGCGCAGCAAGTGGACCCCGGCGGGCGGTCGATCGGTGAGCGGTCTCGCCGCCGACCCGGTCGCAACCACCAGCGCGTCGAAGCCGAGCCGCTCACCACCGGCGAGCAGCACCTCCCGCCGCTCGGGGTCGATGCCCGTCGCGGGATCGCCGAGCCGCAGTTCGACCTCAAGGTCGCGGTAGTGGTCCTCGGACTGGAAGCGCACCTGCCGCTCATCCCAGTCCCTGGTGAGCATCTGCTTCGACAGCGGTGGCCGGTCGTACGGCAGGTGGGGTTCGGCGCCGACCACGCTGATCCGCCCCTGGAAACCCTCGGCGCGCAGCGCTTCGGCGGTCCGCGTCCCGGCCAGCGACGCGCCGACGACGACCACCCGCTCCGGTGCCGTGCTCACATCTCCTCAAGCCAGATCGCGCGCCGCGGGCAGTTGCGCACCGCCTCCTCCACCTCGGCGCGGCGGCTTTCGTCGGGCTGCTCGTCCAGCACTCGCACCACGTTGTCGTCGTCGAGGTCGAAGACCTCCGGCGCCACGATCACACAGCTGGCGAACCCTTCGCACTTGGCGAAATCCGCGACCACCTGCACGTTCATCACTCCTTGCTTCACTTCGCCACGAAGTCGTCGAACCGCACCCGTGCCGACAGGCCGCCGTAGGCGATGGCGACGTCGAGCGGCGGCTGCATGCTCTGCTCGTTGAGCTCCTTCTCCCACACCGCGCGCTTCATGTTCATGGCCACGTCGGCCGGGATGCCGGAGAAGTCGGCGAGGATCTTCGCGGTCTCGGCCTGGTGGCTGTTCGAGTACTCCGCTGCCCGCGCGAGCGCCGCCCGGAACTTGGCGAGCGCATCCCGGTGCGCCTCGGCCCAGCTGGCAGAGGCGAAGAAGGTGCTGATGGAGAAGTTGTCCCCGATCGCGTCGTAGGCGTTGCCGAGCAGGCGCACCTGCCCCTCCTGCTGGGCCCGCGACAGGTCCGGCTCGCCGATCAGCGCCGCGTCGACCCGGTCCGCCTGCAACGCGGCGCCCATCTGGGAGAACGGCAGCTCGATGAACTTCAGGGTGCTGGCGTCCCCGCCGTTCTTGTCGACCCACGCCTGCGTGGCGAATTGGGTGACGTTCTTGAGCGCGTTGACGGCCACGGTCCGGCCGTTTAGATCCTTCGCCGACTGGATCGGCGAATCCGTCGCCACCATGAGCGCCGACGTCGGGGCCGACGCCGTGTAGATCGCGCCCTGGCTGACGACGCGCACCGGGACGCCGTTCTGGTACGCGCTGGCGATCGAGCCCACGCTGGAGCACCCGATAGCGATCGACCCACCCACCACACCGGACGAGATCGCCGAACCGCTGGAGATCGACTTCACATCCACGGTGAGTCCAGCGTCGGTGAAGAATCCCTTGTGCTGCGCGGTGAGCACGGTCGAGCAGGAGTCGGTCGGCAGGATGCCGATCGTCAGCGCACCGGCCGAGGACGTCTCTCCCCAACCGCAGGCCGCGAGGACCGAGGAAAGGCAGCACAGCAGCGCTGTCAGCACACGGCGGCGCGTCATGGGCGCTCCTCCTCGGCCCCGCTGGAGTTCTTCGCGGGTCGGCGCATGATGTCCTCGTGGATCACCAGCCGCAGATCGCCGAACTCGGGGAGCCGCCGGGTGCTCAGCTGGTCGCGGGGGCGGGGCAGGTCGATCGCCACCTCGCGGACCACTTTGGACGGTGGTGGGCCGAGCACGAAGACCCGGTCGGAGAGGTACACGGCTTCGTCGATGTCGTGCGTCACCAGGATCACCGTGATGCCGAAGCGCTGGCGCAACCGCAGGACGAGGTCCTCCAACTCCTCGCGCACCAGCGCATCCACCGACGCGAACGGCTCGTCGAGCAGCAGGATCTCCGAGCGGAACGCGATGGCGCGGGCCAGGGCGACCCGCTGCTGCATCCCGCCCGAGAGCTGCCACGGGTATTTGGGGCCAGCGGCTGCGAGACCGACCGCCTCAAGGGCTTCGGTGACCCGTGCCTTGCGCTCGGCGCGGTCCACCGTCGCCCGCGTCTGCTTGCTGGCCTTCAGCGGCATCTCGACGTTGTCGAAGACGGTGAGCCACGGGTAGAGCGAACGGCTGTAGTCCTGGAAGACCAGCACCATCTCGCGCGGTGGGCCGTCGATCTCGGCGCCGTCCAGCGCCACCCGACCCGAGGTCGGCCGCAGCAGCCCGGAAATGCACTTCATCAGGGTCGTCTTGCCGCAGCCGGATGGCCCGACCAGGGAGACGAACTCGCCGCGCCGCACGTTGAGCGTGATGTCGTCGACCGCGACGGGGCCGTCCCCGTACCGCTTGTGCAGACCGTCGACGACGAGTATCGGATCGGCGGCCGGGTCCGAGTGCGGCTCCGCCTGCTCGGCCACGCTGCCTGTCATACGACTCCCGCCTTCTCGTCGAACCGCCTGCCGAGCAACCGACGCTCGACAGCGATGAACAACCGGTTGAGCAGCAGACCCAAGATGCCGAGCAGGACGATTCCCGCGTACATCTCCGGGATCTCGTAGGTCCGCTGCGCGGTGAGGATGAAATAACCGAGACCGTTGGTGCTCGCGGTCAACTCGGAGACGATCATCATGATCAGCGCGAGGCCGAGGCCGATGCGCATGCCCGCGAAGATCTGCGGCAACGCCGATGGCAACACGACCCGCCAGGTCACCTGCCAGCGTCCGAGCCCGAAGTTCGCGGCGGTGTCCAACTGCTCGGCCGGTACCCCGCGCGCGCCGTCCGCGCTGTTGAGCAGGATCGGCCACACCGCGCCGAACACGATGACCAGCACCTGCATGCTCGGGTTGACGCCCAGCACCAGCAGCGCGATGGGCACGATGGCCGGTGGCGGAATCGCCCGCAGGAACTGCAGGAACGGGTTGATGGTCCGCTCGACGCGGCGGGCCCGCCCGAGCAGCAGGCCCAGCGCCGCGCCCAGCACGCAGGCGATGAGGTAGCCGACGAGCATCCGCCACAGGCTCGGCAGCAGCTGCTCCTGGATCGCCGACGAAGTCCACGTCCGCCAGAACGTCACCGCGATGCTGCCGACTGCGGGGAAGAACGCGGAACCCGCCATCCTGGCGAGCAGTTCGTACAGTCCGATGGCGGCGGCCAGCACGATCACGCCCGGCACGGCGGCGGCCACGCGGCGACCGACCCCGCCCTTCGAGGAGTTGCTCATGACTGGTCCGCCTCCCCGCGATTTGCAGTGGTGGTCGCGTCCAGCGCAATCTCCCGTTGGGTGGTTTCTGGTGGCTGGCTTGCGTCACGGTCCCCTGGGGTGCGGTTGAGGAGGACTGAGGTTGACACCGGGCTACTCATGCCGACACCCGCTCCCGGTAGCTCTGGTCCCAGAACAGCGCGCGTCGCTCCACCGCGATGAACAGGCCGTTGAGCAGGTAACCGAGGATCCCGGTGAGGGCGATGCCCGCGTACATGTCCGCGAGCCTGCTGGTCTGCTCCGCCTGGGCGATGAAGTAGCCGAGACCGTTGGTCCCGGCCACGAGCTCGGCGGTGACCGTGAGGATCAGCGCGATCGACGAGCTGATCCGCAGCCCCGTGGTCACGCTCGGCAGCGCCGAGCGCAACACCACGCTGCGGATGATCCGCGACCGGGGGATGCCGAAGTTGCGGGCGGTGTCGATGCCCAACTGCTCGACCCCGCGCACGCCGTAGTAGGTGTTGTAGAGGATTGGCCAGATGGCTGCGTAGGTCACGACGGAGAACCGCATCAGCCCGGCGAGGCCGAGCAGGAGGATCGCCATCGGGATCAACGCGACCGCCGGAACCGGCCGCAGCAGCTCGATGAGCAGCCGGGTCGCGTTGTCGAAACGGCGCGACAGTCCCTTGGCGCACCCCAGCGCGGTGCCCAGCACGGCGGCCAGGGCCAGCCCGGCCGCGTAGACGCTCAGGGTCATCCAGAGGTCGTACATGATCGCGCCGGAGAACAGGCTCGACGCCAACGCGCGGGCCATGTCCGACGGCGTCGGCAGGAACCCGGCCAGCGCACCCGCCCGGACCAGGATTTCCAGCAGGACCGTCACTGCGACGCAGCAGGCGAGCCCCGGCAGGTTCAGCCAGCGCGGCGGTGCTTTCTTCCGCTTCGCCGTGGCGGACCGCCGGGCGGCGCTGCCCAGCTTCAACTCCACCATCAGGCTGGCCTCACGAATTGTGCGAAGTCGTCATGGGACATTCTGGTCAGGCTCTCCACCTCAAGCAGGTCCAGCAGGACCTCGCGCTGCGTCTCGGCATCGCGGACCTGCAACCGCGGGCCGTTGGCGCTGTCGTTGAGCAGGACCTCGACGGTGGCGAACTCATTTCTCAGGATCATGAAGCGGCGGCTTTCTGCGATGAGTGGCGACTGGGGCTTTTTGTAAGCGGCGTAGCCGCTTGCGGTGTGGGACTCAACTGGCACCGCCGCGGGTTCTCAGGGGCTTTCTCGCGAGGACAGCCCCGACGTGGTGAATTGGCATTCATGATGTCGGGGATCCCACAGCGAGAAAGCCTCTGAGGTTCCGCTACCCGCACCGCTACGCAAACCACTACTGAAACAGTCTCTAGATCATGAACGTCAGGTTGAAGATGTGGGCTTCTCGGTTGACCAGCAGCGCTTTCTTGCTGCGGATGGCCCACCGCGCCCCGCCGGGGACGAGGACGTGCTCGTACTCCCCCGCGAACGCGCGCTGCTCTCCCTTGCGCACTTCGAAGATCGCGAAGTTGGACCGAACGGTGAGGTGGTCGTCGCCGCGCTCGGTGATCCGGACGTTCGTGATCAGCCTCCGGGTGGCCGACGGCGGGATCTGCGCGTGCGCGGGTCCCTCCGTGAGGCGCCAGACCCGTTCGACCATCCGCTCCCGGTCGTCGTAGATCAGGGACGTGTGCCGCTGGGGGTCGGTGTCGGTGTAGCGGGCCGGAACCCAGTACGTGGCGTCGTCGGTGAACAGTTCGAGCCACTCCGCCAACCGGAAGCTGTCGAGCAGTTCGGCCTCGGCGTAGAGGAAGTCCTCGACGTCGGTGCGGGAGATGCCAACCGCAGTGCTCGCCGTCATGCCTGGCCTCCCGTCTCGGCCATCAGCCGACGCCACTCGCGGAACAGGCCGCGCTGGGGGGTCTCGTCACTGGGCGCGCCACGCCGACCGCCGCCGTCGAGCACTTCCTCCTCCTGCAAACCCCTGGTGAGGATCAGCCAGGGATCGCCCGCCTCGGCGGCGACGCCCTCCTGGACGCACACGAACGCCTCGGCGTCGTCGGGTGAGATGAACGCGCCGGTGGCGAACGCCTCCTCGAACTCGCGCAGCCGTTCGGCGTTCAACTGCTCCGGAGCGTCGTCGAGCATCATCGGGTACATCGTGATGTTGGTCTTGTCGGTCGCGAGCGGCGTGATCACCCGGAGGTTCTGCAAGGTCAGGTGCAGGTTCGGGAAGATCATCAGGTTGAACTGGCCGAGCAGGCTGCGCAGGACCTCGGGCCCGTGCTCGGTTTCCAGCCGCGCCGCGTATTCGGGATACATCGTGCGGAATTCCTCGATGTCCGCCTCCCCCGGCCAGCGCGCGAGCAGCACGTGCCCGTTGGGGTGCGCTTCGCTGTAGCCGACGCTCTCGTCTCGGGAGGCCAGCCTGGCGTGCACGCGGTCGGGGCTGGCATTGCGGATGGCGAACCACGTCTCGTGCAACGTGGTCGCGTGGTAGCCGTCGACCCCGCCCTCGATCGCGTGCTTCCAGTTGGCCGGGTAGGTGTGCTTGTTGGCTCCGGCCGACAGGCGCAGCGTCTTCTCGAAGGCCGGATGCAGGAAGATCTCGTCCAGGTACTTCCGCGCGCCGCCCAGGTAGTCGGGCAGCGGCTCGACGTCGGGGTTGAGGCTGCCGAAGATGAGTCCTTTGTAGACGTCCACTTTGGGCACCGGGAGCAGGCCCAGCTGCGACTTGTCCAGCAGGTCGCCGTAGCGGCCCGCGCGGGGCACGCCGAGCAGTTCACCTGAGTTGCGGTAGGTCCAGCCGTGGAACGGGCAGCGGAAGAAGTTCGCGTTGCCGACCTCCTGTCTGCACACCACCGACGCGCGGTGGCGGCAGCGGTTGAACAGCACGTGGATCTCGCCCGCCGAGTCCCGCGCGACGATCACCGGCTGCTGTCCGATGTGGGCGGTCTTGTAGTCGCCGACGTTCTCGATCTCGGAGACGTGGCCGAGGTAGACCCACGTGCGGGAGAAGATCTTCCGCATCTCGGCCCGGAAGATGCGCTCGTCGCTGTACACGGACCCGTGGACCCGGTCCTCCTGCACGAGGTCCGCGACCGACAACACCTCGGGTTCCGCGAGCGAGCTCTCCGGTGCGCTCATGACCCTCCTTGCGAGCCGAACAAGCCTGAAGGTCGGTCTCCGCCGACTCCAATGTGTTCTCTATAAGAACATCTGTTTTCATAGAGAACACTAGGATGGCCAGTGGAGGCGCGTCAAGGGCGTGCCCTGCACGGCGCCGATCAGGCGGGCGGCACCCCCGCCTGGGCCGCCAGTTCCTGCTGGATCTCGTACGCGGCCGCCTGCAGCTGCGGGAGGAACTCGGTGCGCAGGCGCTTCGCGGACACGCGGGCGGGATGCGCCGAAATGTTGATCGAGGCCATCGACTCGCTCCGGGGGTCGTGCACGGCGACCGCGATCGAGCAGACGCCCTCCTCCAGTTCCTGGTCGACCACGGCGTAGCCCTGCTCGCGCACCCGGATGAGGATCTTGCGGAGCTGGTCCGGGTTGGTCACCGTGCGCGGCGTCAACTGCCGGAATTCGGTCATGTCCAGGGTGCGGTCCAGTTCGTCCTCGGGCAGGTGCGCGAGCAGCACTCGGCCGGTGGCCGTCGCGTACGCGGGCAGTCGCGAGCCCACCGCCACGGCGAGCCGCATGATCCGCTTCGTCTGGACACGCAGCAGGTAGGTGATGTCGGGCCCGTCGAGCACCGCCAGCGACGACGACTCGTTCACCGCGTCCGCGAGCTTCTTGATGTGCGGCTCCGCGACGGCCCAGACGGGCATCGAGGCGAGGTAGGCGTACCCGAGTTGGAGGATCCGCGGCAGGAGGCTGAACTTGCCGTCCTTCACCGACACGTAGCCGAGCAGTTCCAAGGTGAGCAGGATGCGTCTGGCCCCGGCGCGCGTAAGCCCGGTCCGGCGGGCGACGTCGGTCAGGGTCAGCGCCGACGCGTCCGCGGAGAACGTGCGAATCACCGACAGTGCCCGCTCGATGGACTGGATGAACTCGGGATCCTCTCGGCTGATCGGCATACCGTCAACTGTGGCACGTCGCCGCCGCGACCCCCGAACGAGTCCCAAGACGCCGAGTCTGAGCCGCTGCCGCGTCGTGCGCGGTTGTGGTCGCCATGACGACCATTACCACTCACGACCCCGAGGCAAGCCCCAATCCGCGCGCTCTCTGAATCCAGCGCTGCGCCGGGCCGACAGTGTGCCCACCCCGACAGTCAAGAACGGACACTTTGCCGCTTGCTCCGCTCGCGCGAACTGATGATCCTTCCAGAACCACGGACGCGAAATCCGTTGCCAAAATGGTTCGATGGAAGTGATTGCGCATGGCGAAGGCGGATTCGACTACGAAATCCGGAGCAAAGCCAGTAGATCGTCTGGAGTCGAACTCGGTCGGCCGGGAGGGCGTGGTGTGGCGGCGACTCGGCCGCACGCACCCGCGGCACGGTTCGCCGTTCGTGGCCTCGTTCGCCCAGACCGGCATCGCGATCGTGATCGTCGCGACCTTCAGCCTGCTCGGCCAGGACCCCTACCAGAGCCTGTACGTGCTCATGGCGATCTTCGGCACGATAGCGATCCTCGTGGTCCAAACGCTGTGCTCGTTCGCCGTGATCGCCTACTTCCGCAGCAAGGACCCGGCCGCGCGGCACTGGTTCCGCACCTTCACCGCCCCGCTGCTCGGCGGCATCGGCATGATCGCGGCGTTGTGGCTGCTGGTCGACAACGTCGGCGCGGCCGCCGGACAGCCCGCGGCCACCCCGTTCTTCCGCGCGATCCCGTGGCTGGTCGTCGCCCTGTTCCTGGCCGGGCTCGTCGGCGCCCTGCTGCTGCGCCGATTCCGCCCGGACACCTATCGCCTGCTGGGCCGGGTCGTGCTCGCCGACGCCCAGGAACGCGAGGTCGCGCCGCTGCCCTGACGCCAGAAGTCCGCCCCACACCGAGAAGTTCGCGAAGGAGAAGTCCGCATGGCGCGCTTCGCTGCACTGAGATTCCTGCGACAGATGGCCGCTGACCACGCCGCGGCCGAACGCACCGGGATGCCCGTCGACGAGTACCGAGAAGCGAAAGCGGCCCTGCATCGCCGCGAGCTGTCCCGCCGCGACGTCCTGCGACTGGTAGGAAGCGCGGCCGTGGTAGCCGGAGCCGCGACCGCATTTTCCCGTCCGGTGCCTGCTTTCGCCGGGACTCCGCCGAGCATCGCCGTGGTCGGCGCCGGACTCGCCGGACTCAACGCTGCCCTGACCCTGCACGACGCTGGGCTGTCCTGCACCGTCTACGAAGCCTCCGACCGGGTCGGCGGCCGGATGTTCAGCGAGCGCGGCTACTGGGACAACGGCCAGACCTCCGAGTGGGGCGGCGAACTCATCGACCGCGAGCACGACGCCGTTCTGCGGCTCTGCAAGCGTTTCGGACTGTCCCTCGTGGACGTTCTCAAGGCCGAACCGCGTGGCGGCGAGGAGGTGCTGCACTTCTTCGGCGGCTACTACCCCCGCAGCCAAGCCGACATCGACTTCAAGGCGGTGTGGCCGAAGCTCAAGGCGGACCTGGACGCGGCAGGCCCCACCACGGACTGGCAGACCCACACCCCCGCTGGAGTGGAGCTCAGCCGCATGAGCATCCACGAATGGATCGAGACCCGCGTTCCTGGCGGGCGCACCTCCCCGCTGGGGCAGTTCATCGACGTCGCCTACGTCGTCGAATACGGCGCCGACACAACCGAACAGAGCGCGCTCGACCTCGTGTACATGATGGGCTACCAGAAGAACCCGAACCGCTTCGAGGTCTGGGGCCAATCCGACGAACGCTTCCACATCGACGGCGGCAACCAGCAGTTGCCGGAAGCGATCGCGGATGCGCTGCCCAACGGCACCGTGCGGCACGGCTGCCAGCTGGTCGCGCTGGCGAGCAACAGCGACGGCACGCAGACACTCACCTTCGACGTCGACGGCAGCACCCGCGAAGTCCGCGCCGACCACACGGTGCTCGCCGTCCCGCTCGGCGTGCTGCAGCGGCTCGACCTGTCCGGCGCCGGATTCGACCAGCGCAAGACCGAGTCGATCAAGGCGATGCAGATGGGTGCGTGCACCAAGCTGAACATGCAGTTGTCCAGCCGCGTCTACCTCGGCGAGGGGCCGTGGCCGGGGATCTCCAGCGGCGAGTCCTTCACCGACAGCGGGTACCAACAGGTGTGGGACGCCACCCGCGGGCAACAAGGCCGCACCGGGATCCTCATCCAATACGGCGGCGGCACCCCAGCCGAGTCGCTGCGGCCCTCGGCGCCCTTCCTGACGGCCGAGGACAAGTACGTGCGCCTGACGGCCGAGCAGATGCTCGCCTCAGTGGACAAAGTACTGCCAGGTGCACGGGACGCCTGGATCGGCAAGGCCGCACTGTCCGCCTGGCACCTCAACCCCCTGTCCCACGGAGCGTACTGCTACTGGCCCACCGACTACTGCCACCGCTACTCCGGCTACGAAGCCGTCCGCCAAGGCAACATCCACTTCGCCGGAGAACACACCTCCATCGACTACCAGGGCTTCATGAACGGCGCCGCCGTCGAAGGACAACACGCCGCCGAAGAAATCCTCAACCCATGACAGGGGATCCTGAGCAAAAGCTGCCTGGTCGATGACGTCGGCGGATAGTCGTCAGGGGGTGACGATGGCGAAATCCGGGTCCGGTTGGCTGAGGTACCCGACGAGTTCCGCCAGCTTCCCGGCGTCGCCGACGACCTCGGCGCGGCCCTGTTCCACGAGCTCACCCGGTGCCGCGCCGCCGAGCAGGACGGCGCGCAGGTCGGCCTCGTCGATGGAGACCTCGACGTCAGGTTCTCCTGCTGCGGGCCCACGGCCGACGACGTGGGTGAGCACGCCGTTGCACAGCCGCATCGCGACCCGGTCACCACCGCGGACGCACCAGTGCACCGCGATGTCGGCGTTCCAGCTGCGCGGCCCGTCCACGCGAATGGCGAGCGCGTCGAAAAGCTGCTCCAGCGTCAGGGCGCTCAACATGTCGGGCGACGCGGTGACGGTGGGCGTGCCGACGGAGCCGTGCCGCAGCTCGTAGGCGCCCATCAGGTAGAAGTTGCGCCACGGCCCGTTCTCGCAGCCGTAGCCGAGCTGTTCCAGAGCGTCCGCCTGCAAGGCGCGCGCCTGCGCATGGTCGGGCTGCGCGAACAGCACGTGGTTGACGACCTGCACGACCCAGCGGAAGTCCCCATCGTCGAAGCAGGCGCGGGCCTGGCGGACGACCTCGTCGGCACCACCCATGAACGCCACGTACCGGCGCGCGGCTTCGACCGGCGGATGCTCCCACAAGTGGGCGGGATTGCCGTCGAACCAGCCCATGTACTTCTGGTACACGGCCTTGGTGTTGTGGCTGACCGAGCCGTAGTAACCGTGCGCGTGCCAGGCTTTTTCCAGCGTCGGGGGCAACTCGAATTGCTCGGCGATCTCCAACGGCGTCATGCCCTCGTTGAGCATGCGCACCGTCTGGTCGTGCAGGTACGCGTACAGGTCGCGCTGCTCGGACAGGAACGCCACCACTCGCTCGCGGCCCCAGGTCGGCCAGTGGTGGGAGGCGAAGGCGACGTCGGAGGTGGCGCCGAACAGGTCGATGGCCTCGGTGAGGTAGCGCGCCCACTCGTGCGGGTCGCGCACCTCCGCGCCGCGCAGGGTGAGGAGGTTGTGCAGGTTGTGGGTGGCGTTCTCCGCCATGCACAGGGCCGCGTGGTCGGGGAAGTGGATGTTGAGTTCCGCTGGCGCCTCGGTGCCGGGGGTCAGCTGGAAGACCATGCGGATGCCGTCGACGGTCTCCGTCTGCCCGGTACGCGTGACATCGACAGTGGGCGGGATGAGGCTGACGGTCCCGGTCGACGTCGTGGGACCCAGACCCGCGCCGATCTGGCCCTGCGGTCCCTTGACCAGTGCTGCCCCGTACATGTAGGCGGCGCGGCGGGCCATGGCCGTACCGGCATAGATGTTCTCTTTCACGGCGTGCGTCAGGAAGCCGTGCGGGGCGAGCACGGGGACACCGGCTGCGACCTCCTGCTCCGTGACGACACCACGTACGCCGCCGAAGTGGTCGGCATGGCTGTGGGTGTAGAGGACACCGGTGACGGGCCGGTCGCCGCGGTGGCCGCGGTACAGCGCAAGTGCCGCCGCGGCGGGCTCGGCGGACAGCAGCGGGTCGATGACGAGGATTCCTCGGTCGCCCTCGATCACGGTCATGTTGGACAGGTCGAAGCCGCGGACCTGGTAGATACCTTCGACGACCTCGAACAGGCCGTGTTCGGAACACAGTCGGCTCTGCCGCCACAGGCTGGGGTTGGCGGTGTCCGGGCACTCCTCGGCCAGGAAGCCGTACGCCTCCAGGTCCCAGACGACACCGCCGTCCGCGTCGCGGATCAGGGTCTCCGGCGCGGTGCCCAGGTAGCCGCGGCGAGCGTCGTCGAGGTCGCTGGTGTCGTCGAACGGGAACCGCGCGCGCACCGCTTCGTTGTTCGCCGCGATCCCAGGTTCCGCCGACCTGGGCTCGGAGTGGGACATCGCATTCTCCCTCGCAGCCGGATCCTGGAAACCGCCGTCGCACGGACGGGGCCAGTGTCACTGTCGCGCCCCCGTCCGATGCTCGCCAACGGATGCAACTCGGTTGCTGGAGCCGACGGAACGCGCGGCAGGCGACGCTGTTGGTAAGAAAGGGGATGTCGATTAGTTCACCGTGCGAAGGAACCCGGCGGACCGAAGGAGAAGCGATCGTGCCGACGCTGCTGGAGGACAAGCTCGCGATCCGCGAGCTCATCGAGAACTGGGCGCTGTGGCGTGATGCTGGGGATTGGCAGCGCTTCGCCACGGTGTGGCACCCCACCGACGGGTGGATGACCGCGACCTGGTTCCAGGGGCCAGCCGAGGACTTCATCGCAGTGAGCCGAGAAGGGTTCGAGCGCGGGGTCTCGATCCTGCACTTCTTGGGTGGGCACACGGCCGACATCGCCGGTGACCGAGCCATCGCCCAGACGAAGATGACGATCAACCAACGGGCCGAGGTCGACGGCGTAGCCGTGGACGTGGTGTGCACCGGCCGCTTCTACGACTTCTGCGCCCGGCACGACGGACGCTGGACGATCGTCCGCCGCCAACCGATCTACGAGAAGGACCGGCTCGACGTCGTCGACCCGAACACGACCCTGGAACTGGACCCGGAACTCCTCGCCAGGTTCCCCACCGGGTACCAGCACCTCGGCTACCTGCAGACCAAGGCGGGCTTCACCGTCAAGACCGGGCTTCCGGGACTCACCGGCAAGGCCGTCGAGCGCCTCTACGACGAGGGCACCAAGTGGCTAGCCGGGTCGGCCACGCCCGGAGACCCGCACTGAAGCGGACGCATGTCGGCGCGTCAGGTCGCCAGGCCGTGGCGGTAGGCGTAGACGACCGCTTGGACGCGGTCGCGGAGGTCGAGTTCGGTGACGATGCGTGACACGAAGGTCTTGACGGTTTCCTGGCTTATCAGCAGGGTTGCGGCGATTTCGCTGTTGGAGCGACCGTCGGCGATGAGCCGGAGGACCTCCAGTTCGCGGGGGGTCAGCGGGATGTCGTGAGCGGTGGCCTCGGCGGGCCGGATCCGGGCGGCGTACCTACCCACGAGTTGGCACGTCACCTCGGGGTCCAGCAGCGCCGCACCCGTCGCCACGGTCCGGATCCCGTGGAGCAGTTGGGTCGGTGGCGCGTCCTTGAGCAGGTCGAGCAGGTGCCGCAGGTCGGTGATGGCCCGTCGACCGGTGTCGGTCACGGCGGTCAGGGTCTGGTCGAGGCGATCGGGCGCGGCGGTCAAATATCGTGCCGCCTCGGCCTGCACGACCACCGCCGTCACGTGGTGGGCCACGACGTCGTGGAGCTCGCGCGCTATGCGCGTGCGTTGGCAGCGCGGGGTCCTCGGCGACGCGGCGGCGGCATTCAGCCTCGGCGGCGCGGGTGGAGCGCAGCCACGCCCCGATGCCCCACGCGAAGACCAACAGCAGGTAGAACGTCACGAACCCGTCCAGCCCCTCGGTCGAACCGAGCCGTTCGAGCGCGACCGCCAGCGCCACGTACGTCGCGGAGAGGAGGACCGCGGTGGCGCGCCGATGACGTTCCAGATGATCGCCCGCGCTCAGCAGCGCGATGGGCAGTGCGGTGCCGCCTGCCCGCCCGTAGCCCTGCTGCTGTCCGTCGAACTACTCAACCAAGCGCTCAAACGACACTCATCTACGACCCTCTCTGGATCACGATGCGGCCGGTGCCCACTGGTCCGGAGTCGGCCCCAGGGCCTTGACGACACCGTCGAGGATGTCGCTCAGGATGTCCTGGGACGTTGCGAAGTTGAGCCTCAGGTAGGGGGCGGCTCCGGGGCCGAACCGTTCCCCGCCATCGAGGAGCACACGGCCGGTGTCGCGCACGTGGGAGACGAGGTCGACGCCTTCCAGGCCCAGCCGCGTGGTGTCGAGCCAGGTCATGTAGGTCGCTTCAGGCAGGTGGTGGCGCAGCGCCGGCAGCCGTGTCTGCAAGGTCTTGTGGACCTGGTGGCGGTTGCCGTCCAGTACGGTCAGCAGATCCGTCTGCCATGCGTCGCCGTGTTGCCAGGCGGCCTGCGTGCCGACGACGCCGAGGACCGACACGGTGCCGTACAGGTCTGGCGGTTGCGCGTCCCGTAGCGCGAGGAGCCGGTCGGGGCCGTAATGCGTGACGGTGCAGCGCAGGCCCGCGAGGTTGAAGGCTTTGGTGGCTGAGGTGATGGTGACGGTTCGGGCTGCGGTGTCGGCGGAGAGGGACGCGAAGGGAATGTGCCGGTGGGGGGCGTGGGCGAGTTCGGAGTGGATCTCGTCGCTGATGACCAGCAGGTCGTGCCGCCGTGCGATGCCAGCGATCTCTTCCAGTTCCTCCCGGGTGAGCACCCGCCCGGTGGGGTTGTGCGGGTTGACCAGGAGCAGAACCTTGCACGCGTGCCGGGCGACGCCGTCGGCGAGGGCGCCGATATCCATGCGCCAGCCTTCGTCGGTGTCGACCGTGGGGACGGGGACCGTTCGCCGTCTCATCGTGTCGAGAGTGGCTAGGAACGGCGGGTAGTTGGGGATTTGCACGGCGATCGCGTCTGCCGGCGAGGTCGCCAGATGGAGCAGCAGTTGCAGGCACTGGATGAGATCGGTCTGCTCCCGCACTCGCGACGCGGCGGCCTCCCAGCCGTAGCGAGTGGCCATGCGGTGGGCGAACGTGCGGCGCAGCGGGCTGCCCTCGGACCAGTCGGGATAGCCCAGATCGGCACGGTCCACCGCCTCGCGCAGGGCCTCGGCGACGACCGGAGGGACGGGGTAGTCCATGTCCGCGACCCAGGCGGGCAGGACGTCAGCCTCTACGCCGTGCCACTTCACCCCGGTGCGGGCGCGCAGCCACCGACGGTCGAGGTCGTCGAATCCGGGGCGCCGAACACGTGCTGACCCTCGCGCCGGATCGGCGGATGGAGTGCTCACCGCGCTTCTCCCGCCAGGAGCAGGTCCCTGCTGATCTGTACCTGGCCGTGGTGTTGGGCCAGTTCTTCCAGGACGTGCAACTGCACGCCGACGCAGGTCAGATCACGATCCGGTCCCTCGAAGGAGCCGGGTGGCGTGTTGCGCGGGCTGCTGCTGCCGGAGGCGCCGAGGAGGTCGGCGCGCAGCCGCCCGAAGAGCAGGTCCAAGCTCTCCTTGAGGTCGGCGGCGGTCCCCCGTGAGGTGAACTCCGCGGGACGGTCGCGCTCCACGGCCCGCCCTGCGATCACGTGGCCGATCCAGTAGTCGGCCACGGCCATGCAGTGGCGGGTGATGGCGTACGGGCTGTTGGCGCCCGTCAAGGGCGGCGTCGTGCAGGCGCGTTCATCACCCAGTTCCTCCAGCGCGCCGATCATTCCGTCGAAGGCGCGCCGCAGGAAGTACAAGTACTCGTCGTGATCCATGGCAAGTCCCTGGATGGTCGCCGGAGCCCGAGCGGTTCCGACATCAGGAGCGTGGTCGCTCGTTGTCTGCAACGCCGGGAAGCCTAGGGAGCCATCCAGTGCCCCGTCAATGGGGTTACTTTTCAATGTTCGAGTAACACGCAGGATACCGGTCAGCCGACCACCGGCCGATGAGGCCTCACAAGTGACGGCTGCAGCCGACTAGCTATTATCCGTGCTGAAGGTCGTTCTCCATGCGTCAGATGGGGTGTGAGGCGGCCAGGTCAACACCCCCAAGGGGCTTCGCCACTCAGCAACGGAAAAAGGATCATCGTTACACTACAGTGGGGTTACGTGAGTAGTTTTGAGTTCGTCAGCGGGCGCCTGTGCTTGGACCTCGCAGGGACGCTGTTGTGGAGGCGCACCACCCGCAGTGAACTGTTGCGATCGCCCGATGACCTGCGCCGGTGGATCATGGACGCACAGTTGATCGAGGCGCCTGCCCTGATCGACGCCCGTGCACTGGAGCGCACACGTCGCCTGCGGGAGACGATCTACCGGCTCGCCACGTCCTGGCCCCCCGGCAGCGGCACCGGCGGCTCGGACGACATCGGGGACATGCTGGCCGAGGTGAACGATGCAGCCCGCCTCTCCCTTCCGAGGGTGCAGATCGACGAGACCGGACAGCTCAGCCGCACGGGGGGCATCGATGAGGTCCTGGGTGCCGCAGCCCGCGACCTTGTCGAGCTCCTGGGTTCCCCTCAGTTCTCCCGCCTGCGCGAGTGCAGGAACCCGGACTGCACGCGTCTCTTCGTCGACCTCTCCCACTCCGGCGCCCGCAGATGGTGCGGCATGGCGGGATGCGGCAACAGGCAGAAGGCCGAGCGCCACCGCCGCCGGAAGAAAGAGGCCATGCAGCGGAGTCGCTGATCCAGGCGCCCCCAGAAGGCCCGCCCTGTAAGGCAGCCTCCCGATTCGACACTCGTGCCGCTCGGCCGCCGACCTCGCCGACACCCTCAAGGAGCTCGCCACCGCAGTCGCCGGGCCGGTTCTGGTACCCGGCGATCCGGCCTACGAGGCCGAACTGGCTGGCGACAACCTCGCTGTCCGCCAAAACACCCGCGGTCGTCGTCGGTGTGACGTCGGTGGACGACGTCACCGCGGCGGTGAGGTTCGCCGCGGGCCACGGTATGCCGATCGCCGTTCAGGCCACGGGGCATGCTCCGATGCGACCGGCGGACGGCGCCTTGGTGATCAGCACCCATCGGATCCAGGACGTCCGGATTGACCCCCAGGCGCGGACGGCGCGCATCGGCGCCGGCGTACGCTGGAACAGCGTCGTTGAGGCTGCCGCCGCCCACGGATTGGCTCCGCTCAGCGGCGCGACGCCGTACGTCGGCGCCGTCGGTTACATCACGGGTGGCGGCATCGGCCTGCTCGCGCGTTCCCACGGATACGCCGCAGACCACGTCTCCCTCGAGATCGTCACCGCCCGGAACGACACGGACGGCTGGCCCGGACGAGAACACCGATCTCTTCTGGGCCGTCCGCGGTAGTAAGGGCAATTTCGGGGTCGTTACCTCGATCGAGATCGACCTGTTCCCAGTACGCACCCTCTACGGTGGCGGGATCTTCTTCCCCGGCGAGTCGGCGCGCGAGGTACTGACCGCGTACACCGCGACTGGACCGCAACCGTGCCCGACGCGATGACCTCGTCCATCGCGCTGCTCCGGCTCCCGCAGGACCCGGATCTCCCGCCGCCCCTGCGGGGCAGGTTCGTCGTCCACCTGCGAGTCGCCTACAACGGCCCCGCCGCAGAGGGGCAGCAGATCGTGGAACCGCTGCGCCAGGCGGCTCCCGTCGCGATCGACACCGTCGCGGAGATGCCGTTCTCGGCGGCGGGCAGCATCCACAACGATCCGCCCGGCCCCATCCCGTTCTGGGACACTTCGACACTCGTCACGGAGCTTTCGGCGGACGCCGTCTTCCTCGTCTACGCGTGCTCGATCGTTCCACCCGAGCTGGCAGCGGCAGCCGTCGCGGAGCACACCGCGTTGGAGTCTGCGCTGGGACCGTGGAAGACCGGGCACGTCCTGCTGAACTTCACCTCCAGCGACTCTCCCGAACGCGTCGCGACCGCCTTCAGCGCTCAGACGCACGTGCGCCTGCTCGAGTTGAAGGCTCGGTACGACCCGCACAACCTGTTCCGCTTCGCCGGACTGACCCGGTGAAGCGATCGCACTGAGGCGATCGACACGAGACCGACCTGCGGGTGACCTCTGCCGCCGAACACATGAACCGCTTTGGATGGGTTACAAGGTCCACCTCGCCGGGGCCTTCGACGCCCCTCCGATGCCGAAGCCGGTGTCCGACCAGCGCCGAACCTGATCTAGATGAGCAGCAGGATCAGAGTCGGCGTTGGCTTCAGACCAGGAGGCTCACCGTCTCTTCGACCCCGAGGATGCCCTTGCCGTAGACCTCGTGGGCCACCGCGGGATTCAAGCCGGCGTGGCGGGCGGCCGCGTTCGCATCGCGCCACATGCGCTGGAGCGGCCTGTCGTCGGCGAAGGCGCCCGCGCCGTGCGCTGACACGAGCGTGTCGAGGGCGGCGAGGATCTGCTGGGCGGCGTGCGCGGTCTGGGCCTTGATGCGTGCACGGTCGCCGTGCGGCAGCGGGCGCCCGGCCTGGGCCGCCGCGTCGACGTCGGCAGTAACCTCGTCGAGGTGCAATCGTGCCGTGCGCAGCCGTACCGCGGCTTGGCCGATCTGCGTTTGGAAGCCCACTGAGTCGGCCTGCCTGCGGTGCACTGTGAACGACAGGGGCTTGGCGCAGCCCTGCTCGGCCGTCCAGCGCAGGGCGGCGTCTCCGAGCCCCAGCAGTGGTCCCGCGAGGCAGACCGACAGCATGGGACCGAGTGCCGCACTGTAGAGGCCGCGCTTCGAGGCGGAGGCCGGACGGTTGCCCTCCGCGGCACGGGGCATCGACAGCACGCGGTGTTCGGGCACGAAGATGTCCTTGCCGCTGAGGGTGTTGCTGCCGGTTGCCCGCATGCCGACGTTGAACCACGTGTCCTCGATTACGAGTTCGCTGGTGGGGATGAGGGCCAGCACCTGATCGGTCACCTCTCCCGCGTCGTCGAGGAGCAGGACGCCCACCGCAGCCCAGGTGGCGTGCCAGGAGCCCGAGCAGTAGGGCCAGCGCCCGCTGACGGTCCACCCGTCGGCTGTGCGGTGGCCCGTTCCGGTGGGTGCCGCCGCGCCCGCCACCCTGGCATCGGGGTCGGCGCCGAAGACGTCTTCCTGAGCCTGGTCGGGGAAGAGGCACGCGAGCCAGTTGGTGACGGAGAGGATCATGGCGGTCCAGGCAGTGGATCCGTCCGCCTCGCCCAGCAGCGTGGACATGTCGACCAGGGCCCTGAGGTCCGCCTCCATGCCCCCGAAGCGCCGCGGTGTCAACAGGCGGAACGCGCCCGTCGAGGCAAGGGCTTCCACGACCTCGTCGGGCAGACGGCGATCGCTCTCACTTTGGTCGGCGTACTTGGCGATCAGCGGCTTCACGTCCGTCATCGCGGCGATCAACCGGCGTGCCGCCGTCTCGCGGTCGGTGCCGTGCTGGGTGGATCCCGCTACTTCGTGGTGCACGATGTCCTCTTCGATTGTCTTGGAAATTGGTTGTTCTGGGACTCGCCGTGCCGACCATCGGGACGGCGTTCCTGGTACACGCACCGAGGGGAGTCTCTCTGCGAGTTCACATCATCTCCTTGTGGTTCGGCTGGGTGGGACGTGGCCGTGCGACGACTCGGGGTCGCGCGGCGGAGCTGCGATCGGGGTCGGTGCCACGCGCGGCTAGTCGTGGTGGAACGCCTGTCGGCCGGATGATCTGTCAGCCGACAGATCATCCGGCCGCGCCGAGTGACGAACCGCCAGGGCGCGCAGGGGCCGAGGGTGCAATCCGCGCAGCTCAACTCGTATTTCAGCGGTCGTCGCCCGCCGATGGGATCTGCGTTCGTTCGAACGCGTTTCGGTGAGGCCACGGCCCTGCTGAACATGCTCGAGCTAGCTGCGG
>NZ_JALBWV010000009.1 GCF_022678645.1 Saccharopolyspora soli
GGGGGGCGCGCCCCCCCGGGGGGGGGGGGGGGGGGGGCGGGGGGCCCCCCCCCCCCCGCCGCCGGGGGGGCCCCCCCCCCCCCCCCCCCCCCCCCCCGGGGCCAGTTCGGAGCACAACAAAGCACAGCGAATCCGTACGTGGGACAAGGAGGTCCGATGTGGACGCTGAAAAAGCGCCTGGGAGAGATGCAGAACCTGAGATAACAACTGATACTCGGGTGTGGAAAGCGGGTCGGCTGGAACCGATGCCGATCCGCAAACTGCCCGAATCACCACCTTCTGTGCACTTTCTCGGCCCCACGGTGTTCTTGGTCGCACTCGGGGTCGGCATGGGCGAGTCCTACCTGTGGCCTCGATTAGTGCTGCTGTTCGGGCCGGAGATCCGCTGGCTGTTCTTCATCGGCGTTACCCTGCAGGCCGTCGTGATGCTGGAGATGGCCCGCTACGCGATGGCAACCGGTGAGAGCATCTTCTCCGGCGCGGCCCGAATCGCGAAACCGATAATGTGGTTCTTCTTCATCACAGCGATCGCCGTCTACATCTGGCCTGGCCACCTGTCAGCGGGTGCGGCAGCGCTGGAGCAGGTCACCGGAATCCCGTGGCAGGCATCGGCGGTCATCGGCATGCTGCTGGTGGGCGTGGTGTTCACACTGGCCAAGGTGATCTACGACGTACTCGAAAAAGTGCTGTCGTTGACGATCGGCATCCTGGTGGTGGGCACCGCGGTGGTCGCCGCGATGGTCGGGAACCTCTCCGACCTGACCAGCACCCTCACCGGGATGTTCCACTTCGGCTACTTCCCGGCCGACGCGATGTCGGCGCAGTGGTTCCCGGTCGTGGTCGGGGCCATCGCCTTCGCCGGTCCGTCGGGTATGCAGCAGATGTGGTACACGCTGCACCTGCGGGACAAGGGCGCGGGCATGGGCGCGCACATCCCCCGGATCCGCGGCCTGCGCAGCGCCAAGGAAGAAGAGGCGATGCCCTCTCGCGGGTTCATGTTCGACACCGATGATCCCGACGAGTTGCGCAAGTGGAAGGGCTGGCGGCGCTGGGTCACCTTCGACGCGTTGCTGCTCTTCTGGGGCATCACCATGTTGGTGACCATCTCGTTCACCGTCCTCGCTCAGTCCGCGGCACGTGAGAACCCCAACGTGAAGGAACTGATCGCGGCCGGTGACCAAGATGCGTCGCTGAACGCGATGGCCGATGCTTTCGGCTCGGCGGGCGCACCGGTGCTCGGTTCGGTGTTCCTCCTGTTCGTCGCGCTGATCGGTCTCAACGCAACACTCGGCCTGTTCGACTCGTTCTCCCGCGGTCAGGCCGATATGACGTACCACTTCGTGCCGGGTGCACGGCGGTTCCGGTTGTCCCACCTGTATGCCGGGTTCCTCTGGGGCCTGATCATCCTGGGCATCCTGATCCTGCTGTTCGGTCCGGCCGATGGCCCCGCCTCGATCCTGGACACGCTCTCCTTCCTGTCCGCGTTCGCGATGGGTGCCTACTGCATCGTGCTGCTCCTGGTGAACAACATCCTGTTGCCCAAGCCGATCCGTCCGAACCTGCTGATCAACCTGATCATCGGTTTCGGTGCGGTGTTCTACCTCGGGATGCTGTTCTACTGCCTCTTCGCCTACGGAGTGGTCGTGAGTTGACATGAAACTCACCAGCCAGATCACCACGCCGGGATTGGTAATCGGGACCGTCGCTGGCCTGTTCGCAGGCGGGCTGGCGATGGTCAGCGGTATGCCGCCGAGCTGGGCCGTGGTCACCGCGGTCACGCTCGGCCTGCCATTGGTCGTGCTGGGTGCGGGCTGCAGTGTGCTGCGGGCGCGAGGGGTGCTGCGTAGCGGCGCCTTCGCGCCCGTGGCGCTCTACTGGCTGATCGCGTTCCCGATCGCACGGCTGTTCCAGGAGGTGGCTACCCGCCTGGTGCTCAGCGAGCAGTTCGCGTTGCCGCCGGACCTGCTGGCATTCCTGGCCTTCCAGGGGTTGGTCAGCGTCGGGTTCGCGATCGGCTTCGTGTGGGTGCAAGAGCGGATGTGGCGAAGCGGGTGATGCCTTGTGGGCCGAGTGACCATCGAATTCGACCTGGCGGCCGGTTTCCTGGTCAGCGGAGGTGCGGTGCGCCGCGCCGATGAGCTCCTCGGCATCCGCTGCTGCGCGGGCGCGAGCGACGACGGCTCCAACACCGACAACGTGCTGGACGTCGCGTTCGCGCCCGACGCCACCCCGCCCGGCATCCCATCCCGCACGGGAAGCCGGACATGACCGGGCAGTGGCCGATGATCGGCCTGCACACGCCGAACCTGGAGGTCCGCGACCACCACGGCCGCCGGTACCGGGTCGGCGAGCAGCCGCAGGACCTCATCGGGCGCTCCCGCGAAACGATGCTGCGGCTGTGCTGGTTGCCGATGCTCGTCGTCGGCACCATGCAGTACGCCTATGGCGCGGCGGTGCCCGCGCTGGCCGCCACCGGGCACAGCACCGGCAGCCTGTTCTGGGCGCTGGCCGGATGGGCGGTTTTCCAAGCTGGGGCAGGCTTCCCGGTCGCGCACTTGCGCCAACGCAACCGCGTCGGACCCCGAACGGTGCTGGTCGCGGGCGCATTCATGTGCGCGGCCGGGATTCTCAGCTTGGCACACGCGAATACCCTGCTCGGACTGCTCGTGGGGTATTCGATGATCGGCGGTACCGGCGCCGGTCTGGTCTACGCCGCGTGCACTTCGACGGCGGGCAAGTGGTTCCCCGAACGGGCCGCGGCGCGGGTCGGTTTCGTCACCGGCGCGTTCGCCTACGGTTCGACCCCGTTCGTCGTCGCATTGGTGCTCAGACCGCAGAACGTGACCGCGGCGCTGGACGTTTTCGCTCTCGTGCTGTTCGTCGCGGTGCTGGGCTGCGGGTTGCTGCTGGCCGACCCACCGCGTGACTGGTGGCCAGCGCACGTCGATCCCCGGCAGTGGGCGCTGACCGGTCCCGGCCGAGCGAGTCCGCCCGCGGTGCGGCAGTACTCGGCCCGCGAAGCGCTGCGCACCTCGGTGCTGCCGGTGATGTCGGCGTGCTTGTTCTGCGCCGCAACGGTTTCGCTGTTCAACGCCGCCTTCCTGGTGCTGTTCGCGGCAACGCTGGCACCGGCGTTGGCCGCAGCGGCGTTCGTGGCGACCAACGGTGCCGGTCGAGCCCTGGCGATCCCGGTCGCCGGTCGGATCGGGTGCCGCCGCACGCTGCGCTGGGTGGTCACGATCCAGGCGATCGGCCAGATCCTGCTGCTGGGCGCGGTCGTGCAGCAATCGACGGCGCTGATGGTCATCGGTGCCACGGTGGCCGGAATCGGCGGTGGTGCGTTCTACCCGCTGTTCGCGGCGCTGGCGCGCGAATTCTTCGGCGAACAGCGCAGCGCCGAGGTGCACGGCCTGATCTACAGCGCCAAGGCGGTCAGCGGGGTGGTCGGCATCGGCTTGGCCGCGCTGGCCACCACGCAGTGGGGCTTCCCCGCCGCCCTGCTCGCCGCAGCCGCGCTGTCGCTGGTATCGGCCGTCCTATGTGGATCGTTGCGCCGCCCCGGCCTGCCGAAGACGCTGCCGTCATCGGCGTGGGGGGGGGGGGGGGGGGGGGGGGGGGGGGGGGGGGGGGGGGGGCGGGGGGGGGGGGGGGCCCCCCCCCCCCCCCCGCCCCCCCCGCCCCCCCCCCCCCACGACTCAGGTCCGCTCTCACACCGCAACGATCTCGGCTCCGGGTAGCGCCCGGAACGGGGCCAGCACTTCGGCGGACGCGTTGCGGTCGGTCACCAGGGTCCAGGCCGCGGGCAACGGAGCCCAGGCGTTGAACGGGGTCGCGCCGAGCTTGCTGCTGTCGGCCAGCACGTAGACCTCGCGGGCGCGCGCCATCATCTGCTCCTTCAGGCGGGTCTGCAGCAGGCTCGCCTCGCAGATCCCCAGCCGCGCGTCCAGGCCGTCCGCACCGAGGAAGACCTTGTCGGCGGTCAGCCGGGTCAGCGTCAGTTCGGCCAGCGGCCCGACGAACCCCTGGCTGATGTGCCGCATCTCCCCGGCCAGCGCGATCACCTGCACCGCGTCGGCGTCGGCCAGTTCGGTCAGCGTGGTGATCCCGTTGGTTATCACCGTAAGCCCGGCGCGTTCGCGCAAGTGGTGGGCCAGTCGGCCGGTGGTCGTCCCGGCGTCCAGCAACACCGTCTCCGCCGCGCCGATCCGTTCGGCGGCCCACCGCGCGATGCGGTCCTTCTCCGCAGTGGCCAGCGCGGTGCGCTGCCCGAGCGACGGTTCAGTGGCCGTCGCGGGCATCGCGCCGCCGTAGGTGCGGGCGAGCTTGCCCTGCTCGGTCAGCAGCGACAGGTCGCGGCGGATGGTGGACTGGGTGACCGCCAGCGACTCCGCGAGTTCTTCCACCTGCACCGCGCCCTGCTCGGTGACCAGCCGCTCGATCAACGCGCGCCGCTGGCCCGCGGACATCCGGGGGCCGAAGTCCGTGCTCACCCGGCAATCCTCCCAGTCACGGCCGCCGGGCCAGCGCGGCGGCCTGGCGCAGCGCCTCGACCATGCTGCCCGCCTCGGCCCGGCCGGTTCCGGCGATGTCGAAGGCGGTGCCGTGGTCCACCGAAGTGCGGATCACCGGCAGCCCCACCGTGATGTTCACCCCGGCCTCCAGGCCCAGGATCTTCACCGGCCCGTGGCCCTGGTCGTGGTACATCGCCACCACCAGGTCGAAATCGCCCCGCCCGGCGCGGAAGAACACCGTGTCGGCGGGCAGCGGCCCCTGCGCGTCGATGCCGTCGGCGCGACAGGCCGCCAGCGCGGGCACGATCTTCTCTTCCTCCTCTCCGCGGCCGAACAGCCCGTTCTCCCCGGCGTGCGGGTTGATGCCGCACACCGCGATCTTCGGTTCGGCGATGCCGGAATCGACCATCGTGCGGTGGCCGCGCCGGACGGTGCGCTCCACCAGACCGGGGTCGATGCGCTCGATGGCGTCGACCAGTCCGATGTGGGTGGTCACGTGGATGACCCGCACCTTGCCGGTGGACAGCATCATCGACACTTCGGGCACCCCGCACAGCTCGGCCAGCAGCTCGGTGTGGCCGGGATAGCGGTGCCCGGCGGCGTGCAGCGCCGCCTTGTTCAGCGGTGCTGTGCAGATCGCCTGCACAGCACCGGCCATGGCCAGCTCGGCAGCCTTCGCGACGTACTGGTAGGCGCCCTCACCAGCCAACTCGGAGAGTTCGCCGAAAGGCAGATCACCGGGAATCCCGCCCACGTCGAGCACCTCGATCACGCCCGGCTCGCCCGTCGCCTGCGCGGGCGAGCCGACGGCCTTGAACCGCACGTCGACCCCGCAGATCTCGGCCGCCTTCGCCAGCCGCGCGGCGTCGCCGATCACGACGCAGCGGGCCAGCGCGCGCACCTCCGGTTCCACGAGCGCGCGCACGACCACCTCGGGTCCGACGCCAGCCGCATCGCCCATCGTGACCGCAATGGTGGGCACGTTCATCTGAGTCCCTTTCCCGAACGAACCGCGGTGACGGCTCGGTGCAGTGTTTCCGGCGTGCCGAAGCCGCCAGCTTTGGTGATGACGTAACCGGGCTGCGGCTCGGTGCGCGCGAGCACCACACCTGGTTCGAGCTCGTTGAGCAACCGCAGGCCGGTGACGCCGCGGCGGCTCAGCACCGCGCGGGCGGTCTCGCCGCCGGTGAGCACCAGCAGCCCCGCGTCGCGCGTCGCTGGCGCGCAGATCTCGGCCAACGCGGCGTTGAGCCGACGGGCCGCTGTCACCTCGATCGGACCGTCCAGCGTGACGACCACATCGCCGGTCGCCAATTCGTCGCGAAGCTGCTCGGACATCCGCGCCAGCGCGGCGGCGTCCGCGTCGAGCAAGTTGCGCACCGATAATCGCCGGGTGTGCGCGAACCGTTCGGCCAGGAATTCGGCCTGTTCGCGGGAAACCCCGCTGGCGCTGCCGACCACCGCGAGCGCGTTGCCGCCGACCGGAGGCGGCGGTTCGACCTCCCGGCCCGGCCGCAGCTGCTCGGCCAACGCGTCGGCCAGGCCCGCCGAGCCCACCCAGTACGGCTGCCGCTGGGCGGCCATCCCGGCCGACGCCACGGCCCGCAGGTCGCTTTCGGCCACCGCATCGCAGACCACGACATCGGATTCGGCGAGCAGTTCGGCGAGTTTGACCCGCAGCGCCACGGGATTCCCGCGGATCGAAGCGAGTGCCACGTGCCGCACCGACAGCGGCTTGAGCGCCGAGGCGACGTCCACCGGCGGATCGGCCGCTTCCGCAGCCCAGGAATCGGTGTGGTGCAACGGAATCCCGTCGATGTGCACGACCCCGCCGAGCACCGTGCGCCCGGTGGCCGGGGAAGCCGGGCACAACAGCACCCCGGCTCCCTCGGCGTGCTCGACGACCGCGCCGATCTCGGTGGCGAGGTTCCCGCGCAGCGTGGAATCGATCTTCTTGAACACCACCCGACCGGCGGCGTGACCGCGCAGCGCGGCCGCTACCCGCTCGGCGGCCTCAGCGGCTTCGAGGTGTCGGCTGTCGGTGTCCACGACGAACACCTCGGCGTCCCCGGCGTCGTCCAACGCCAACAAGGTGCGCATTTCGCGCAACGCGAAGGGAACACCGGAATCACCGGCACCGCTGAGGTCATCGGCCACGACCAAGACTCGCGATCCCATGATCACCTGCTCTTCCGCTCGCCAGCAGTCATCCAGCCGCTCCCCGCGCACCAGCGCAGCGCCGGTTACACCATAGTTACAGCTGCGCGAATCACGCAATGTTCTAGGTAGCAGTGAGCACAACGCGCAAAGGCACCACCCACTCGATCGCAAGGCGTACCTGTTGCACGCCACGAGACGAGTCGCCGCAACAGGGCCGAAGGGCTCGGATTTGTGATTTTCAGCTGCTTTTCGCTGGCACTCCCGAGCGCTAAACCGCCTCTCCGGGCACACCCGTCACGGCAGCCACGATCGTTGCCCAAATGGCGGGACTGCCCTACCGAAGGGCCTTCCACCCGCGGTTATCGTGGTCGTCAACAGCCCGCGAGCTATTGACGTTGGGAACCGCCATGGCTGAACCACACGGCGTCGACCACTTCGACGCGACCTTCGCGCGCGACCTCGCGTGGGCGCAGAAGCTCCGCGAGCAGCTCGCCGAGATGCCGACCATCGAGGAACCCGAACAGGTCGATTGACCGCTGGCCTCTGTTCTGTAAGCGGCGTAGCCGCTTGCGGTGTGGGACTCAGCTGGCACCGCCGCGGGTTCTCAGAGGTTTTCTCGCGAGGACAGCCCCGACGTGGTGAATTGGCATTCATGATGTCGGGGATCCCACAGCGAGAAAGCCTCTGAGGTTCCGCCACCCGCACCGCCACGCAAACCACTTCAGGAATCAATCTCCTACTCGTCCGGTTCCGCGGCGCGTCCGGCTGGTAGGTGTTCGGCGAGCAGTTCCAGCAGCACGTTGACGTCGACCGGTTTGCTCAGGCATTCGGTGGCCCCGGCCTCGATGCTCTGCTCGCGGTCGCCCTTCATCGCCTTGGCGGTGATCGCGATGATCGTCAGGTCCTGGTAGCGCGGCATCTCCCGGATGATCCGGATCGTGGCGTTGCCGTCCATCTCCGGCATCATCACGTCCATCAGCACGATCACGATGTCCCCGTGCTGCTGCATGGCGTTCAGCCCGGCCAGCGGGTTGTCCGCGTGCACGACCTGCAGGCCGTGCTGCTCCAGCAGCGCGCTCATCGCCTGCACGCTGCGGTAGTCGTCATCGACGAGCAGCACCTTCTCCCCGTTGAACTGCAGGGACGCATGCTCCTCCGGCTCACCGCTGCGCAGCATGTGCTGGTGGCCCTCCTGGCGGATCAGCTCGGTGGACCGCAGCGGCGGATCGATGCCTTCGACGGCCACGTCCAGACTGCTCTCCGCCGAGCTCGGCACGTAGCTGCGCATCGGGCGCTCCGGCGATTCGGGCACCGGCTCGGCGCTCACCGCGGGCTTGGGCACGGCGGGTTTGGCCGCCACCGGTGGCTGGACCGGCAGGTACAGCACGAAGGTGCTGCCCTGGCCGGGCTCGCTGTGCACCTGGAGTTCGCCGCCGAGCAGGGTGGTCAGCTCGCGGCTGATGGACAGCCCCAGACCGGTCCCGCCGTACTTGCGGACCGTGGTGCCGTCCACCTGCTGGAATGCCTCGAAGATCAGGTTGAGCTTGTCGGCCGGGATGCCGATGCCGGTGTCGCGCACCGAGAACGCCAGCCGTTGGCCGGCGCGGCGCAGCGCCTGGGTGTGCACCTCGGTGGGCTGGGCCGGGCGGATCCGCAGCTCGACGCCGCCCTTGTCGGTGAACTTCACCGCGTTGGACAGCAGGTTGCGCACGATCTGCTCCAGCCGGTTGCGGTCGGTGCGCAGGCTCGGCGGCACCGACGGTGCCACGACCACCGAGAAATCCAGGCCCTTGTCCGCCGCCAGCGGCCGGTACAGCGACTCCACGTGCGCGGCGAGGTCGGCCAGTTCGACGTCCTCCGGGAGCAGGTGCATCTGCCCGGCCTCCACTTTGGACAGATCCAGCACGTCGTTGATCAGCTGGAGCAGGTCGGTGCCCGCCTGGTGCACGGTCTTGGCCAGGTCCACCTGCTGCGAGGTGAGGTTGCCGTCCATGTTGTCGGCCAGCAACTTGGCCAGGATCAGCACGCTGTTGAGCGGGGTGCGCAGTTCGTGCGACATGTTGGCCAGGAACTCCGACTTGTAGGCCGACGCCTGGGACAGCTGCCGGGCCCGCTCCTCCAACTCCTGCCGGGCCTGTTCGATCTCGATGTTCTTCAGCTCGATGTCCCGGTTGCGGCTGGCCAGCAGCGCCGCCTTCTCCTCCAGTTCGGTGTTGGAGCGCTGCAGTTCGTTCTGCTGCTGCTGGAGCTGCTCGGAACGCGCTTGCAGTTCCTTGGCCAGATGCTGGGATTCGGCCAGCAGCGCCTCGGTGCGCGAGTTCACCACGATGGTGTTGACGTCGACGCCGATGGTCTCCTTCAGCCGTTCCAACAGGTCCAGGTGCACCAGGGTGAAGGCGTGGATCGAGGCCAGTTCGATCACCGCGAGCACCTCGCCCTCGAACAGCACCGGCACGATCGCCACGTTCGTCGGCGCCGTGTCACCGAGCCCAGAACTGATCCGGACGTACTCCGGCGGCACGTCGGTGACCAGGATCGACTTGCGGTCCGCCGCGACCTGCCCGACCAGCGACTCGCCCAGCTCGAAGCGCAGCGGCGGGACGTCGTCGCGAGCGCTGGGACGGCCGTACCCGGCGGTGCGCTCCAGGATCACCCGGCCGTCCTCGCCCTGGCGGGCCAGGAAGAACGCGCCGCACTGGGCCGACACCAGCGGGGCCAGCTCGGTCATGATCAGCTGCGCGAGCGCGTCCAGGTCGTGCTGCCCCTGCATCAGCGCCGAAATCCGCGCGAGGTTGGTCTTCAACCAGTCCTGTTCCTGGTTGTCATTGGTGGTCTCCTTGAGGTTGCTGATCATCGCGTTGATGTTGTCCTTGAGCTCGGCGACCTCGCCGGAGGCGTCCACGGTGATCTGCCGGGTCAGGTCGCCCTCGGTGACCGCGGTAGCCACCTGCGCGATGGCGCGCACCTGGGTGGTCAGGTTGCTGGCCAACCGGTTGACGCTCTCGGTCAGCCGCCGCCAGGTGCCGGAGACGTCGGCGACCTCGGCCTGGCCGCCGAGCTTGCCCTCGGTGCCGACCTCGCGGGCCACCCTGGTCACCTCCGCGGCGAACGCGGACAGCTGGTCGACCATCGTGTTGATGGTGGTCTTGAGCTCCAGGATCTCGCCGCGGGCGTCCACGTCGATCTTCTTGGAGAGGTCGCCGCGGGCCACCGCGGTGGTCACCTGGGCGATGTTGCGCACCTGGTTGGTCAGGTTGCGGGCCATGATGTTGACGTTGTCGGTCAGGTCCTTCCAGGTGCCCGCGACGTTGGGCACCCGTGCCTGGCCGCCGAGGATGCCCTCGGTGCCGACCTCGCGGGCCACCAGCGTGACCTGCTCGGCGAACGCGCGCAGCGTCTCGACCATCCCGTTGATCGTCTCGGCCAGCGCGGCGACCTCGCCCTTGGCCTCCACCGTGATCTTCTTCGACAGGTCCCCACCGGCCACCGCGGTGGCCACCTGCGCGATGCTGCGCACCTGGTTGGTCAGGTTGTCGGCCATGATGTTGACGTTGTCGGTAAGGTCCTTCCAGGTACCGGCCACGCCGTGCACCCGTGCCTGGCCACCGAGCTTGCCCTCGGTGCCGACCTCGCGGGCCACCCTCGTCACCTCGTCGGCGAACGCCGATAGCTGGTCGACCATCGTGTTCAGGGTGTTCTTCAGCTGCAGGATCTCGCCGCGGGCGTCCACGTCGATCTTCTGCGACAGGTCGCCGCGGGCCACCGCGGTAGCCACCTGGGCGATGTTGCGCACCTGCACGGTCAGGTTGTTGGCCATGAAGTTGACCGAGTCGATCAGCCCGCGCCAGGTGCCAGCCGCGCCGGGCACCTCGGCCTGACCGCCCAGCCGCCCCTCGCTGGCCACCTCACGCGCCACCCTGGTCACCTCGTCGGCGAACGCCGACAGCTGGTCGACCATCGTGTTGATGGTGACCTTGAGCTCGCGCATCTCGCCGGAGACCTCGACGGTGATCTTGCGGGTCAGATCACCGGCGGCGACCGCCTTCGCGACGTGCGAGATGTCGCGGAGCTGGCCGGTCAGATCGGCGGCCATCCCGTTGACCGCGTCGGCCAGGTCCCGCCAGGTGCCCACCAGGCCCGGCACCTGCGCCTGGCCGCCGAGCTTGCCTTCGGTGCCGATCTCCCGCGCCACCCTGGTGATCTCCTGGGTGAACAGCGACAGCTGGTCCAGCATGTCGTTGACCGCCGTACACAACCCGGCCAGCTCGCCGGGCAGCGCCATGTCGGCGGCGCGGCGCGGCATCCGCTGCGACAGGTCGCCGCGGGTCAGCGCCCCCAGCACCCGGTTGAGCTCGGCCATCGGCTCCAACAGGGTGCGAACCATCCCGTTCACCGAGTTGGCCGCGACCGTCCAGCCGCCCTGCGAGCCGCCGTTGAAGTCGATCGGGGCGATCGGCCACTCGCCCCGATCCGCCGCGGCGCTGACCCGCTGCAACTCGCCGACCAGGTACTGGTTGCGCTCGGCGAGTTCGTTGAACACCGTGGCGACCTCGGACGCCATCCCGCTGCCGGAGAAGGTCAGGCGACGGCGGAAGTTGCCGTCGCGCAGCTCCCGCAGCCCCATCACCAGACGGGCCAGCAGCGCGTCATCGGACATCGGCGCAGCACCATCGAACTCCGCGGACGAAACGTCCGGGGGCTGTGACGACATGAGGGCCTCCCGCCGCACCCCGCTCAGCGCTTGTTGCGCGAATCGCGGTCCAACCGCAGCTCGGTGGCCAGCACGGCGGCCTCGCTGCGGTGCCGCATCGCCAGCTTCGCCAGCATCTGGGACACGTAGTTCTTGATGGTTTTCTCGGCGAGGTACATGCGCTTGGCGATCTCCCGGTTGGTGAGTCCCTCGCCGATCAGTTCCAACACCTGCCGCTCCCGCGCGGTCAGCTCGCGCAGCGGATCGGCCTGCTGCTGCTCCTTGCGCAGCCAGGACAGCATCGCCTCGGTCTTCTTCGGGCTCAGCAACGACTGGCCAGCCCCGGCGGTGCGGATCGCGGTGACCAGTTCCTCGCTGACCACGCCCTTGAGCACGAATCCGGCGGCACCGGCCATGATCGCGTCCATCAGGGCGTCGTGGTCGTCGTAGGAGGTCAGCATCAGGCAACGCAGGTCGGGCAACTGCGACTGCAGTTCACGGCACAGCTCGACGCCGTTGCCGTCCGGCAACCGCACGTCCAGCACGGCGACCTGCGGCTGGGCCTTGGGGACCCAGGCCAGCGCTTCCGCGACCGTGGCGGCTTCGCCGACCAGTTCGAGGTCCGATTCGGCCGCCACCAGGGCGGCGATACCCCGCCGAATCACATCGTGGTCATCGACCACGAACACGCGTGTCGTCATCTGAATTCTCCGCCCCCTTCGCCCCGACTCGTCAGGAGGGCACTGACCAGGATAAATACCCTGTCACCCGAACGCTGCTCGGAGTTGCTCGAAGGGCGGCGACCATCCGCGCCCGGCCGGTCGCCGGGCGCTGGACACGGCTGCTCACTTGCTCGCGTAGACACTCTCCACGAAGTGCGCCAACTGGTCATCGGTGAGGTGCCGGGCCAGATCGGCCTCACTGATCATGCCGACCAGCCGGTGCTCGGCGATCACCGGTACCCGCCGGATCTGGTACTGCTCCATCATCGACAGCACCTGGCCGATGTCGGACGTGGCATCCACCCAGTGCGGGGTGCCCTGGGCCAGTTCACCGGCCTTCATCTCGGCCGGGTTGCGGCCTTCCGCGCAGCAGCGCAGCACGATGTCCCGGTCGGTGATGATGCCGTGCAGCCGGTCGTCCCGACCGCAGATCGGCAGGGATCCGACCTTGAGATCGCGCATCATCTGCGCCGCCTTGTACAGGCTCTCGTCCTCGCCGATGCACTGAGCCCCGGAATGCATGATGTCGCGCGCCGTAGTCATGGCTGTTCCTTTCGACTGCGGTCCTGGGTCCTAGCTGCCCTGGCACTACCCGCAGCACCCGGCGGCGAAACCGCTGTGGACGATCGAGCCGATCAGCCGGGGCGATTCGCCGAAAACCGCTCCGGACCACGCCCAGGCGGATAAACTGCCCCGAGATCGAGCACCGCCCAGGGGAAGCAGATGTTCACCAGAATCAACACCTTCCCCGAAGCCGAGATCACCGAACGCCTCCCCCGGCCCCTGCCAGCGTTCGCCCGCGCCCAAGTCCTGGCCATCGCCGCACTCGTCGCGGCACTCCTGCTGGTCCTGGCGGCGCGTTACGACTACGTCACGGACGAGCTCTACTTCCTGGCAGCCGGGAAGTTCTACCCGGCCTGGGGATACATGGACCAGCAACCACTGGTCCCGCTGCTGGCCGCTTTCCTGGACAGGGCGTTCCCCGGCTCGCTGTTGGTCTTTCGATTACCTTCAGCACTGGTAACAGCACTGGGCGTAATCGTCACGGCCTTGCTGACCCGAGAACTGGGCGGGGGCGCAAGAGCCCAAACCCTGGCCGCAGCGGCATATTCGCTGTCTCCGTGGCTGTTGCTGAACGGCCACTGGCTGACCGCCGCCACGATGGAACCGCTGCAGTGGACCACGATGCTCTGGCTGCTGGCCCGCTGGACCAGGCTGACCGACCGGGGAATCCGCCGAGACCGACTGCTGGTCCACGTCGGCCTGGTGGCAACCCTGGCGCTGCAAACGAAATTCCAGGTGGTCGCCTTGATCGCGGCGCTGCTGCTGAGCATCGCGATCGTCGGCCCGAGAAGCATCTTCGGCAGACCGCTGCTGTGGGTGGCGGCAGCGATCCCGTCGGTGACGGCGATCCCGACGCTGTGGTGGCAAGCCACCAACGGCTGGCCCGCATTGGACATGAGCACGGCGGTGAACAACGAGAACGACAGGCTGTTCCTGCTGCCCACCGCCCTGTTCTACGCGGGCATCGCGGTAGGCGCGGTGTTCTGCTGCTACGGCCTGGCCCAACTCCTGCGCGCTCCCGCGCTGAAACCGTTCCGGTTCCTCGGCTGGACCACGATCATGGTGTTCCTGTGCTTCCTGCTCGCCGGTGGCCGTCCGAACTACGTCGCCGGGCTGTACGGGCTGCTGTTCGCGGCGGCTGCCGTCGGCTTGCAGCACAGGACCGGAAAGCTGCACTGGCCCGCTTACCTGCTCTCCGCGGTCCTGCCGCTGGCGGTCCTGCCGATCTACCCGCTGGATTTCCTGGCCCGCCACCCCGAATTCCCGAGCTATCCGCGCCTCTACGAAACGGGCTGGCCCACGCTCGCGGACACGGTCGCCCGCGCATACCGGGCGTTACCACCCGACCAGCAACGCCACACGGTGCTCATCGCCGAGAACTACTACCTGGCCGGGGCGCTCGACGTCTACGACCGAAAGGTCGGCCTGCCCCGCGCCTACAGCCCGCACCGCGGTTACTGGTTCTTCGGCGCGCCACCGGAAACGGCCGACACCGTGCTGTACGTCGGCAACCAGCAACCGCTCGCGCGCTATTTCGGCCAGCAGCGCGAGCTCGCGACGGTCGAGACGGGCTTGGTGAACGTGGCCCAGGGCAACACGCTCACCCTCTACCAGGGCCCGAAGCAGCAGTGGTCGAGCCTGTGGCCACGAATCCGCACCATCTGATCGGGCGTCCCCGCCCCTGTGCCACGGGCACCGATGCTCACCTGGGCGGCCAAGGCCCGCCGGGACGCGGGCCGTGCGGCCCCGGTGGCTGCGGCGGCCGGTGTCCCGGCGGCGGGCCCGGCGGGCGCGGTTGGTAGGTCGGCAGCTGCGCCGCCGTCAACCGCACTGGCGGGGCGAAGAAGCCGGACCGCTCCTGGCGCGCCCACGGCGGCGGCGGTGCCTGCGGCATCCGCCGGAAGAACGCATCCCGCGCGGTCCGCATCAACCCCAGGATCGCCTCCCGCCGCGCGAAGAACTTCTGCGGCGGGATCGTCGCGTTCTCGGCGTGCGCGTGCAGCAGTGCCAGTTCGGTAGCCGCCAGCTGGTAGTCGCCCATCGCACGCGCGCCGGTCGTGCCCGCCTGCGTGCGCGCCCAATGCCGGGCTTGCCGACGTCCGGACAGGCTGCCGAGCATCCGCACGTCGTTCGGTTGCACCAGGCCGCTGGGGATGTAGGCGGGCAGGTACCTGCGGATCAGGTGGACCAGCCGCTTGCGGTCCAGCACCAGGAGCACGATCAGCCCGATGAGCACCAAGAACTGCACCAGGTACGCCACCACCAGGCCCGCGAAACCTGCCAGCGTCAGGCTGCCGTTCCACAGCGCGTGCAGGAACACCGCGCCGCACCAACCACCGACCACGGCGAAGAACCGACCAACGCCGCGGTGCGTGGCGGCGTAGGCGACGCCGAGCCCGGTCATCGCGGTGTACAGCGGGTGGCCCAGCGGCGCGACCACGCCGCGGATGAGCACCGTCGCCCAGATCTCCCCGGTCTCGGCACCCAACCCCTGCATGTAGTACAGGACGTTCTCGACCAGCGCGAAACCCAGCCCGCACATCGCGGCGTAGACGATCCCGTCCGTCGGCCCGTCGATCTCGTGCCGCCGGACCCACAGCAGGTACAGCAGCAGCGCGCCTTTGAAGCTCTCCTCGACGACCGGCGCCACGATCGACACGGTGACCGCCGAGGCCAACTCCGCGCCCAGTGCCGGTGCCATCAGGATCTCGCTACCGGTGTTCACGATCAGCGCACCGATGATCGCCACCCCGGCGCCCCACCCGAACGCCAGCCACAGGTTCAGCTGCGGCTCGGGTTCCAACCGGTCGATCAACAGGATCAGCGCGATGAGCACGATCGCGGTCGGCAGCGCCAGCGCCGTACCGATCACCACGTCGACCGGCCCGCCCTGCATCAGGTAGAACGTCAGCGCCAGCAGCAGACAGCAGCCGGACACCACCAAACCGATGATCAGCGGTATCGGCGCACGATTGGAGCTGCGACCTTCCAGAACCGACCTAGGACTGAGCGCGGGCATGCCTGCGAGCGTAGGAGATCGCCCCCTGCCACCACCGGCGAACCCGGCCAACTGGTGGTGCGATCCCGCCGGAGGAGACCCGGATCACCGCGAATCCAGATCTACCTCGGCGCGCAAGATGCTGTACAGCACGCAGTCCCGCCACCGGCCGTCGCGGAAACCGTAGCCGCGCAGCACCCCTTCGCGGGTGAACCCGGCCTTCTCCAGCGAGCGCTGCTCGGCGACGTTGGTCAGCTCGGTGCCCGCCTCGATCCGGTTGACCTGGGTGTTGGCGAACAGGTACCGCACCAGCAACCGCTGGGCTTCGGTGCCGTGCCCCCGACCGCGCGAATCCGGCTGGAGGTTGACGCCGATCTCCCAGCAGTGCGACGTCGGACCGGTCGCCACCCGGTGCCAGGACACGAAACCGACCAGTTCCTGCTGGGTGACGGCCAGCAGGACGCCCTGCTCGTCACCCAGCAGTCCGGTCTCCTCCCACCGCTTGGCCATCAGGCCCGGTTTCCGCCAGCCCCACCAGTTGTACGGCGCAGCGGACACCGGATCGTTGATCAACCGCTCCAGTGCGACCAGGTCGTCTTCCTGGACGGGTCGCAGTTCCAGCTCTCCCACGCCCGGAGAGCCTAGAGAGCCGCGCAGTGACCCTTCGTGCAGGCTCGGTTGCCGTCAGCGGTTCTGCGGGAAGCCGAGGTTGACGCCGCCGTGGGAGGGATCCGGCCAGCGCGTCGTGACGACCTTGGTGCGGGTGTAGAACTGGATGCCGTCCGGGCCGTAGGCGTGCGCGTCGCCGAACAGCGAGTCCTTCCAACCGCCGAAGGAGTAGTACGACACCGGCACCGGGATGGGCACGTTCACCCCGACCATGCCGACTTCGACCTCTTCGCAGTACTGCCGCGCCGCGCCGCCGTTCTCGGTGAAGATCGCCGTGCCGTTGCCGTACGGGTTGTTGTTGAGCACCCCGATCGCGGCCTCGTAGTCGGGCACCCGCAGCACCGACAGCACCGGCCCGAAGATCTCGTCGGTGTAGATGGACATGTCGGTGCGGACGCGGTCGAACAGCGTTGGCCCGAGCCAGAACCCGTCGGACGCACCGTCGACGCGCACCCCGCGCCCGTCCACCACGAGCTCCGCTCCGGCGGAGACCCCGGCAGCCACGTAGGACGTCACCCGGTCCCGGTGCGCGGCGGTGACCAGCGGTCCCATGTCGCAGTTGCGGCGGCCGTCGCCGACGCTGAGCTTCGCCATCCGGTCGGCGATCTTGGCGACCAGCTCGTCACCGACCGGATCGACCGCGACGACCGCGGAGATCGCCATGCACCGCTCCCCGGCCGAGCCGAAACCGGCGGACACCGCGGCGTCGGCGGCCAGGTCGAGGTCGGCATCCGGCAGCACCACCATGTGGTTCTTCGCCCCGCCGAGCGCCTGCACCCGCTTGCCGTTGCTGGTGCCGGTCTCGTAGACGTAACGCGCCACGGGCGTGGAGCCGACGAACGACACCGCCTTCACCGTCGGGTGCGCCAGCAGCGCGTCGACCGCGACCTTGTCGCCGTGCACCACGTTGAACACGCCGTCGGGCAGCCCGGCCTCCTGCCACAGCTGCGCGATGAAGTTCGCCGCCGACGGATCCTTCTCGCTGGGCTTGAGGACCACGGTGTTGCCGCAGGCGATGGCGCCCGGCACGAACCACAGCGGCACCATGGCCGGGAAGTTGAACGGCGAGATCACCCCGACGACACCGACCGGCTGCCGAACCGAGTGCACGTCGACGCTGGTCGAGGCGTTCTGCGAGAAGCCGCCTTTGAGCAGGTTCGGGATGCCGCAGGCGTATTCGACGTTCTCCAGGCCGCGCTGCACCTCACCAGCGGCGTCGGAGACCACCTTGCCGTGCTCGGCGGTGATGATCTCGGCCAGCTCGGACTTGCGCTGGTTGAGCAGCTCCCGGAAGGCGAACAGGACGTTCGACCGCCGGGCCAGCGAGGTGTGCCGCCAGGTCTTGAGCGCTTCGGCCGCCCGCACCACCACAGCGTCCACATCGGACTCCGAGGCGAACGCGACATGCTTGGTCGCCTTTCCGGTGGCGGGGTCGAACACCTCGCCGGTGCGCTGCGGGGTCGCGTCGTCGAACTTGCCCGCGATCCAGTGCCTGATCAGTTCTGTCATGGGTGGAGCTCCTGCTCGGCCAGCGAGATGGTTTCGGTGAGGATCTGCAGCGCCTGCGCCGCTTCCTCCTCGGTCAGCGTCATCGGCGGCGCCAGGCGCAGGACGTTCCCGTGCAGCCCGCCCTTGCCTATCAACATTCCGCGCTGCTTGGCCAGTTCCATCACCCGCGTGGCCGACGCCGCCGCGGCCCGCCGGGAGCCGGGTTCGACCAGCTCGACGCCGATCATCAGGCCCTTGCCTCGGACGTCGCCGATCAGCGGGCACCGCTCGGCGAGCTCGCGCAGCCCGTCCAGCAGCCGGGAGCCCAGCTTGGCGGCGTTGCCCTGCAGGTCGTGGTCCAGCAGGTAGTCCAGAGCGGCCGAAGCCGCGCTGGTGGAGATCGGGTTGCCGCCGAAGGTGGAGATCGAGTTCGCGGTCAGGCAGTCCATCAGCTCGGCCTCGGCGACCAGCCCGCCGATGGCCACCCCGTTGCCGAGGCCCTTGGCGAAAGTCATCGCCGCCGGGGTCACGCCGTGCGCCTGGATGCCCCAGAAGTGCTCGCCGGTGCGCCCCCAACCGGTCTGCACCTCGTCGGAGATCAGCAGGATGCCGTACTCGTCCAGCACTTCGGCGAAGGCGCCGAAGAGCCCGTCGGGCGGCGTGGCGAAGCCGCCGACGCCCTGGATCGGCTCGGCGATCAGGCAGGCCACGTCCCCGGCCGTAGTGGTCTCGATGACCTCGCGCAGATCGTCCACGCAGGCCGCGATGTAGTCCGCGTCGGAGTAGTCCCGGAACGGGCTGCGGTAGCGGTAGCCGCCGTGCACGTAGCTGACCTTGACCGGGGACAGCGAACTGGCCGACCAGCCGCGATTGCCGGTCACGCCGAGGGTGCCGAAGGCCCGCCCGTGGTAGGAGTTGCGCAGCGCGAGGACCTGGTTGCTGCGCCGGTACTGGGTGGCCAGCAGCAGCGCGGTCTCGTTGGCCTCGGTACCGGAGTTGGTGAAGAACACCTTGGGGTTGGCCAGCCCGGACAGCTCGCCGATCCGCTCGGCCAGCTCCACCTGCTGGCGGATCAGGTACAGCGTGGAGGTGTGCAAGATGCCGGTGTCGACCTGGCGGCGGATCGCGTCGCTGATCTCGGCGACGTCGTAACCGATGGCGTTGGTCAGGATCCCGGCGAAGAAGTCCAGGTAGGTGTTGCCCGCCGCGTCGGTGACGTGCCGCCCCGAACCGCTGACGACCTCGATGGGCTCGTCGTAGTACAGGGCCAGCCAGCTGGGCATGGCGGCGCGGTGCCGGGCCAACAGATCAGATTCCGTCATCAGTTCCCCTAGCGAATGGGCCGTCCGCGTGCTGCGGACGTCAGTGTTCCCGGCCGACCTCGGCGGCCACCACGGACAACATGTGCGGAAATGGCCGGTGGCGCATTACGGTGTGTGCACCAGGAAGGGGTCCGATGAAGCCGATCTCGCCGGATGTGCTGGCGCTGCCGACCGTGTCCGAGGTGCTCGACCTGCCGGTGCTGCGGCGCGGCAAACCGCGGGTGATCGCCGGGGCGTCCGGCCTGGACCGGCGGGTGCGCTGGGTGCACGTCGCCGAGATCGCGGACATCGCGCCGCTGCTCAGCGGCGGCGAGTTGGTGCTGACCACCGGCATCGCGCTGCCGGACGAGCCCGCGGAGCTGGTCCGCTACGTCGAGGAACTGGCCGCGGTCGGGGTTTGCGGGGTGGTCGTGGAGCTGGTGCGCCGGTGGCGCGACCGCGTTCCCACCGCGTTGGTGGATGCCGCGCACCGGCACGATCTGCCGCTGGTGACGCTGGCGGAGGAGACGAAGTTCGTCGCCGTCACCGAGGCGGTGATCGCCCGGATCCGCGATGCCCAACTGGCCGAACTGCGCGCCACGCATGCCATCCACGACACCTTCACCGCGCTGACCACCTCCGGTGCCGAACCGGCGTCGGTGCTGCGCGAAGCCGCGCGGATCGTCGGCCATCCGGTCGTTCTGGAGACCCTCGCGCACCAGATGCTGGCCTACGACGCGGCGGGGCAGGACCCGGTGGCGCTGTTCTCGGAGTGGTCGGAGCGCTCCCGCTCGGTGGTGCAGTCCGGCCGCACCTGCTACGACCCGGACCAGCAGTGGTTGACCACCGTGGTCGGGGCGCGCGGTGACGACTGGGGGCGGCTGGTGGTGCTCTGCCCGCAGCCGCCGCACCGGCACGTCGTGGTGGCCGAGCGGGCGGCGTCGGCGCTCGCGGTGAACCGGCTGGTGAACCGCGACCGGGAAAGCCTGGAACGCCAGACCCACCGAACCCTGATCACCGAGCTGCTCGCGGGCGATACCGACACCGCGGATCTCGCGGCGCGCGCCGCGGGTGTCGGAGTGCCGCTCGACGGCCCGTTGGTGGGGATCGCGGTCCGTCCAAGCACCACGACGACGCTCGCTCCGGCGCTGGAAACCCAGCAGGTGCTGCGAGATCTCGCCGAGGCGACCGCACTGGCAGCGCGCAAGGCGAAGCTGCCGGTGCTGGTCGGAGTGGTCGACGACCTCACCGTGCGCGCCTTGGTGGTGCTGCGCGCCGCTGACGCCGATACCGTCCTGACCCGCTTGGCGGCGGATGTCCGCCGGTCCGCTGGGGCGCATTCGCTGCCGGTGGTGGTCGCGGTCGGCAGCACCGTCGGCTCGATTTCCGGAGCGCGCCGGACGCTCGCCGAAGCCGCGCAGGTCGCGGAAGCGGCCCTGCACGTCGCCGACGGCACCCGCGAGTTCCACCGGCTCGACGATGTGCGGCTGCGCGGTCTCCTGCACCTGCTGCGCGGCGACGAACGTCTGACCGCGTTCGCGGAACGCGAGCTGGGCCCGATCCTGTCGAACGAACGGCTGTTGGACGCCCTGCGTTCGCTTTGCCAACACGGCGGCAACAAGTCGGCGGCGGCAACGGCGGCACATCTCTCCCGCACCGCGTACTACGCCCAGCTGTCCCGCATCGAGCAGTTGCTCGGAGTCTCCCTGGACACCCCGGAATCCCTGGTATCACTGCACGTCGCACTGCTGGCCTGGGACCTGGAGAGCCGAACCTGACCCCCAAGGACGCCCTGATCGTCGCCGAATTCCGGCCTGTGCCAGGGCCTTCCCGGTCAACACCAGGTCGGATCCGCTCGGTCCACTTCGCTCGACGAGCCACCAAAACGCGGCGGGGCGGCGGGTGTAGCCTGGGGCCGCTGGCCGCGTACTGACGGCACCTCCCCCCAGTGGCTGTCGGTGCGCGGCTGGCCTATGTGTTGCGCGCGCAGGTTGGTTTCCCGCGCAACCACCCGGTTTTCGAGCCGGAATGCTGCACCACGGGCAGTGCCATCGAGACGGCGAGCTCATCGACACGCTTTGCGAGCAGACCGTGCCAGCGGCGGAACGAACCGAGCTGAGCTGGTTGTGGCCCACCTGCGCGGATTGCCTGCGGGCGGCCAAGCGGCTCAACGGGATCACGTCGTGAACGGCGCTGTCGCGGTGCGCTTCGCCTTCGGCGTGGTAGGCCGAATCCCGCCGCCAAGCGCACCTCGCGGCCGTCCCGGACAGCGGCGTCCCGGAGTACTGGCTGACGTTCTGCGGCCTGGAAATCCCCGCTGACCTGGCGGAGGTATCCACCAAACCAGCGGGCATGCCGTGCGTGCGTTGCCTGAGCTGCCCGGGAACCGCACAACCACTGGCCAACCCGGGATGAGAGCCCCGAAAGACCAACCGCACCCGCCCGATGCCCGGACGGGTGCGGTTCGTTGTTCGCCGATCGACTCGATCGGGCCGCGTCAACGAGCCGCGGCGAGGGACAGCGCGAAGTCGCCCGCGTCGTCGAGCCACCAACGGTGCAGCTCGAAGCCCGCCGCCGAGAGCTCGTCGCGAACCCGCTCGCGCCGGAACTTCGCCGAGATCTCGGTGCGGATCTCCTCGCCCGCGGCGAACTCGACGGTCAGCGCCAGCTCCGCCAGCTGGACCCGCATCGGTCTCGCGGCCCGCAGCCGCATCTCGATCCACTCCTGCTCGGCGTTCCACAACGCCACGTGCTGGAACTGCTCGGGAACGAAGTCGGCACCGAGCTCGCGGTTGAGCACCCGCAGGACGTTCCGGTTGAACTCCGCTGTCACGCCCTGCGCGTCGTCGTAGGCGCGGACCAGCCGTTGCCGGTCTTTGACCAGATCGGTGCCCAGCAGCAACCACTCGCCCGGCTGCAAGGCCGCCCGCACCGCCGCGAAGAACTCCGCGCGCTCGGCGGGCAGCAGGTTTCCGATCGTGCCACCGAGAAACGCGACCAGCCGCCCGGTGCCCGCGTGCAGGGCGCTCAGTCCGCTGGTGAAGTCGTCGACTACGCCGCTGACCCGCAGTTCCGGGTAGTCGAGCGCGATCGCCTCCACCGCCGCGCGCAGCGCGGCGCCCGACACGTCCAGCGGCACGAATCGTTGCAGCGTCTGGTGCTTTCGCAACGCGTCGAGCAGCAGCCGGGTCTTCTCCGACGATCCGGATCCGAGCTCGACCAGGGTGGCCGCGCCGGTGACCTCGGCGATCTCCAGCGCGCGCTGGGACAGGATCTGCTGCTCGGCGCGGGTCTGGTAGTACTCCGGCAGGGCGGTGATCTGCTCGAACAGGTCGCTGCCGACCGCGTCGTAGAACCACTTGGGCGACAACCACTTCGGACTGTCGGTCAAGCCCGCGCGGACATCGGCGCGCAACTCGCGGGCCGCGTCGGCCTCGGTGAATCGGATGATCAGTTCCGGCACTGTTCCGCCTCCAGTCCCGCCTCTCCGCGATTCACAGTGGTGGTTGCGTCCATACGAATCTCGCGTTTCGTGGTTTCTTGTGGCTGGTTTTCGTCACGGTCCCCTGAGGTGCGGTTGCGGAGCACTGACGTTGACACAGGGCTACTCACGGTTGGTCCACTCCCGGCAATGACGTCACCTGCACGGCTTCCGGGTCCGCGACCAGTAGGCAGCGGTCCGGGATTTCCACCCACCCGTCCGCAGCGCCGAACCGCTCGGAGGCCACCGTCACCGAGGCGTCCCCGTGGCGCACCCAGAGGGAATGCGTCCAGGTGGTGGCGATCAGCCGAGCGCCATCGGTGAGCAGCAGGTTCATCCGCGATTCGGGCGCGGCGGCGAGCACTTCGTCCACCAACTCCCGCACCACCGCACCCGGATCGGCGCCCGCAGCCAACCGCTGGCGCAGCAGCGCCCACAGCAGGGCCGAATCGGTCGGGGCGGGCAAGGTCAGCAGATCGACGACGTCCAGCCGGGCGGCGAGTTTCGCCACCGAATCGGGCCAGCCGGTGATCCGGCCATTGTGGCTGAACAGCCAGGTGCCGTCGGTGAACGGAGCGCACGCGTCCGACACCACCGGCATGCCGACGGTCGCCGAGCGCACCGCCGCGACCACCGCGCCGCTGTGCAGGTCTTCGGCGGTCTGCTGGAACGATCCGTCCGTCCACATCGGAACCGCCGCCCGGTACCTGGCCGGGCCGGAGCCGTCGGACCGGTACCAGCCGACCCCGAAGCCGTCGGCGTTGATCGTGCCCGCGCCGCGCATGTCCTCGGGCGCCCACGATTGCTCCAGCAGCGAATGCGCCGGTTCCAGCAGCAGTTCGGCCAACGAGACCACGGGCCCCAGATATCCCACGTGCCGACACATGTGTCAGTCGCGCTCCTCGTGTCGTGGCGTCCGGGCGCAGCGGAACCCGGCGAAGATCTGCCGCCGGATCGGGTAGTCCCAGTTGCGGAAGGTGCCGCGGCAGGCTGCCGCGTCGGTGCCGAACGAGCCACCGCGCAACACCTTGTAGTCCGGCCCGAAGAACACCTCGGAGTACTCCCGGTACGGGAAGGCGGAAAATCCCGGATACGGCAGGAAATCCGTGGCGGTCCACTCCCACACGTCACCGATGAGCTGCCGCGCGCCGCACGGCGCGGCTCCGTCCGGGTAGGCCCCGGCGGGTGCCGGTTGCAGGTGCCGTTGGCCGAGGTTGGCGTGTTCGGGCCGTGGATCGTCGTCGCCCCACGGATACCGCCGCGACCGACCGCTGCCCGGATCGAACCGCGCGGCCTTCTCCCACTCCTGCTCGGTGGGCAACCGCTTGCCCGCCCACGCCGCGTAAGCCTCGGCCTCGTGGAAGCTCACGTGCACCACCGGTTCGCGCTCCGGCACCGGCTCGACGTGGCCGAACCGGCGGCGCAGCCACCGGTCGCCGTCCCGTCGCCAGAACCGCGGCGCCCGCAGGTCGACCCGCTGCCGGTAGGCCCAACCTGCCTCGCTCCACCAGCGTGGGTCGTGGTAGCCGCCCGCGTCGATGAACTCCTGGTACGCACCGTTGGTGACCGGGGTGCTGTCGATGAAGAAGTCGTCGACGTGCACCTCGTGGGCCGGTCGTTCGTTGTCCAACGCCCAGGGTTCGGTGGAGGTCCCCATCGTGAACGTCCCACCGGGGACGAAGACTTCGGGCGGCAGGATGTCCACATTGGATGGTGGCGGTTCGGCGGCCAGCGCGGGCGGCCCGTCGCGCAACTGGTGGGTGGCCAGCATCGTCTCGTCGTGCTGCTGCTCGTGCTGCACGATCATGCCGAAGGCGAACGCCTGCTCGACCAGTCGCCGCCCTTCCAGCTGAGTGCGGTCGAGCAGGTCGAAGACCTTCGAGCGCACCGTACCGACGTACTCGCGGGCCTCGGCCGGGCCCAGCAGCGGCAACTGCGGGCGATCGGCGCGGGCGTGCTGGAAGGCGTCGTAGAGGTCGTCGATGTCCGGGCGGATCGCCGGCGCCCCACCGACATCGCGCACCAGCCAGAGCTCCTCCTGGCTGCCGACGTGGGCCAAGTCCCACACCAGCGGCGACATCAGCGGCGAATGCTGCTTCACGAGGTCTTCGTCATCGACGGAATCGGTCAGCTCGGCGCTGCGCTGCCGGGTGCGCGCCAGCTCGGCGGCCACGTGCGCGCGCAGTTCCTCGATGCCCAAATCTGCCAGGTTCTGGGTGTTTTCCACCACTACCTCCGGTTTTCAGCGGTCGCTGACCGCGGCGAGCCGCCGGGCCACGAATTCCGCCAGTCGGTCCGACAGCCCTGCCGGGCTGTCCGGTTCCGCCAGGTGTCGGCACGCCAGGTCGAACACGTCGCGGGCGCTGCGCGCCAATGCCCGGTCGAGCAGTCCGTGCCGCGCGGCGTGCACCCAGCGGCCGTTCGCCGGGGCCGTCACCGCCAATACTTCATCCACAGTGGACTCGTCGCGGAACAGTGCGATCAGCGCCCCGGCTGGCAGCATCCAGTCCTGGCCGGGCTGCGCGTCGAGGTAGCGGACCTCCAGGTAGCCACGGGGCCGCACCGGCGGGAACACCGTGGTCAGGTGGTAGTCGAGGTCGTCGCGGGTGGGCGGTTCCGGCAGCGCGCCGTGGATCCACTCGGCGAAGCTGACGCCGCTGGGCGCGGTCCAGTCCTCGCCGTCGCGGCGCAGGCACACCAGCGAGGTGTCGAGCACCCGCTTGGCCCAGCCCCCGGCGGGATCGGCCGTGATCGGGCCGGGCCGGGTGCGCGGCGGATCGGTGCGCAGCAGCGCGCGGGTGCGGGTGGACACCCAGCCGGTGCGTTCGCCGAACAGCTGCGGCGAGTTCGCGAACATCGCCAACATCACCGGCCCCAGCGCGTGCAGCGCCGCCCAGCGCGCGGCGACGCGGTGCGGTTGACCCGCGTCGAGGCAGACCTGGACCCCAGCGGTGCTGCACATCATCAACCGCCCGTCCAGACCGATGCGGTCGAAGGCGGTCTCCATCGCGGCGTAGCGCGGCACCCGCAGGATTCGCCTCGGGTATCGCCACGGATCGGTGCCCTGGTCGCCGAGCACCAGCCCGGCGGTGCGCAACCGGCGCTCGACGTACTCGGCATCGGCGGCGACGACGCTGAACAGCGATCGCATGGAAGTGGTGGGAAGACTGGAGACCTCGACCTGGCCGCCGGGTTCGACGGTGAGCACCGAGCCGTTGGGCAATCGGCGGTGCGGGCTGTCCGGGACCAGGGAGCGTGGTGCGTGCGGGCCGAGCGCCGCGATCAACGTCGCGGCATCCAACGGCCGAGCAGGGTCGTCGAAGTGGTGCACGGTCCATTCGAGTTCGATGCCGAGCAACCTCGGTGGGCCGTGCTTGAAGCACACCGACGCGACGTAAGCCTCAGCCTCCGCCCGGGTGCGGACCCGAGAAGTCGGAAAATCAGCGGCTGCAGGATCGGTCGATACGGGCAAAAGGATCACCGCCTGTTATTGGCCGAGTTTCGACGCTACCTCGGGCCCCCGACGGTCGCGACCCTTGTTCTTGATCCCCCGAGTTGCTACGAGGTTTACTGTTATCAAACTCATTTCGTTGCGGTACCGCGGTTCACCCCGCGGTAGGGACGTGGCCAGCAAAACGTACGTACGGATTGCATTGAGTCGGACCCGCCTGGGACGATCGGGAGATGCCTCGGGTCAGCCAGGACCACCTCGACGCCCGGCGCCGTCAGATCCTCGACGGTTCCCGGTCTTGCTTCGCGCGCTTCGGCTACGAAGGCGCGACCGTGCGACGGCTGGAAGAAGCGACCGGACTCTCCCGCGGTGCGATCTTCCACCACTTCAAGGACAAGGAATCGCTGTTCCTCGCACTGGCCGAGGACGACGCGACCCGGATGGCCGACGTGGTGGCCGAGCAGGGTCTCGTGCAGGTAATGCGCAACCTGCTTGAACACCCCGGCGACGGCCGCAGCCACACCCCCGGCGCCGACTGGCTCGGCACCCGGCTGGAGGTGTCCCGGCGGCTGCGCACCGACCACGAGTTCCGGCAGCGTTGGGCGCAACGCTCCGAACAGCTGACCGCCGCCACCCGCGCCCGCCTGCAGTGGCAGCGCGACGCGGGCAACCTCCGCGACGACGTCTCCGTGGACGTGCTGACCGCATACCTCGAACTGGTGCTGGAAGGTCTCGTGTCGCACCTCGCGATGGGCCTGCCCGCCGAACACCTCAGCGCGGTGCTGAACGTGGTCGAGGAGAGCGTCCGCCGCCACCGCCAATGATCCCCGGTGCGCACACCACTGCGGTACTCGGCGTAATCTCACTACCGCAAACGGACGAGCACGAAGGAGCCTCGGGGCGCCATGTGGAGCGAGTGGTGGAACCGCTTCCTCGCCTCTGATCCGGCGCTGCGCCGACTGCGCACCGCCACGCGCGTGACGCTCGCGGTCGCCCTCACCCTCGCGATCATGCTGCCGGTGCTGTCGTGGTGGGGGCAGTCCCTGCCACTGGCGCTGATCGGTGCCGTGGTGGCGATCAACTCCTCGCTCGGCATCAACGACCGGGACCGGCGGCAGCAGCAGATCACCAACCTGCTGATGCCGTTGCCGACCACGTTCGCGCTGCTGCTGTCGATCCTCACCGCGTCGTGGCCGCTGGTGCACAGCGCGCTGTTCCTCGCGGTGATCTTCACCGCCACCTACATCCGCCGCTTCGGTCCGCGGTACTTCCCGCTGGGCATGGTCGCGTTCATGGGGTACTTCTTCGCGATGTTCCTGCGCCCGCAGCTACCGCAGCTGCCCGCGCTGGTCGCGGCCGTGGTGACCGGGGCGCTGGCAGCGTTCGTGATGCGGTTCCTGGTGCTGCGCGACGATCCCGAAGGTGTGCTCGAACGGGGCCGCCGCACGCTGCGCGCCCAGGTGCACGGGCTGCTGCACGCCGTGCGGGACGTCGCCGAGCACCCTGATTCGGCGCAGCGCCGCCGAGCGCTGCACAACCGGTCGGTCCGGCTCAACGAGACGTCGCTGATGCTGGAGAACACCGTCGGCCAGCTCAGCACCCTCGACGAGGCGGGCCGCGAGCTGCTGCGGCACCACATCCTGGACGTCGAACTCGCCGCCGAGAACCTGCTCACCCCGCTGATGCGACTGGTCGACCACCCCAGCGGCGGCGACACCGTGCCGCGGGCGATCAGCGCCCTTCTCGCGGTGCTGCAAACGGATCCGCAGGAAGTCCGGGAGGCAACCCGGCTGGTCGCGGAACGGATCGAGCAGCAGGGTTCGGTGCAGATCGCGATGGCGGTCCGGCGGCTGGGTGCCGGACTGGCGGATCTGGCCAACGCGACCGGCGAACTCGGCACGCACCCGACCGCGATGCCCCCAGAACCGCGTGCCGAAGCCGCACCCGAAGCCGAGACCGGGCTGCGGCGTCCCGAGGTGCGGATGGCCATCCAGGTCACCTGCGCGGCAGCACTGGCGATCATCTTCGGTCAGCTGGCCTCGCCGAACCGCTGGTACTGGGCGGTGATCACCGCGTTCGTCGTGTTCATCAGCACCAACAGCCGCGGCGAACTGCTGGTCCGGGCGTGGCAGCGCACCGCGGGCACCATGCTCGGCGTGGTGGCGGGCATCCTGGTCGCCGCGCAGATCTCCGGCAACGAACCTGCCGAGATCGCGATGATCCTGGCCTGCGTGTTCCTGGGCTTCTACTTCACCGGTTACTCGTACGCGATGATGACGTTCTTCATCACCACGCTGCTCGGCGTGCTTTACGGCATCCTGGGCACCTTCAACGTCTCAGTGCTGGAAACCCGCTTGTGGGAGACCGCGATAGGCGCGGCGGCTGGCGTAGTGGCCGCGGTGTTCGTGCTGCCCACCCGCACCCGGCACTTGGTGCGCACCAACATCCAGGAGTTCCTGTTGTCGCTGCGGGACTTCCTGCGCGGCACGGGCACCGAGATCAGCGAGCACGGCACGGTCACCGGAGCGCAGGAGTCGATGCGCGCCCTCGACGACGGGCTGCAGCAGGTGATCAACAGCGCCAAGCCGCTGACCAACTACCGGTTGCGGTCCCGACGCAGCCAGGTCCACCGGTCGGTGGCGATGCTCAGCGGCACCGCCTACTACGTGCGCAATCTGGCGGTGGCGCTGTCGGCCACTGTGGACATGGTCGACGACGACACCCGGAACCGGTTGGCCGAACTGCTGTGGGCGCTGGCCGATGCGGTGGAGTCGATGACCGACGAGGCCCAGGTGAGCTTCGACGCCGCGATCACCTCGGCGCAGCGCACGGCTGACGCGTTGCACGACATCGCCGAATCGCTGCCCGACGGCCCGACCTCGCTGCACCGCAGCATCCGCTGGCTGGACCGCACCAAGCAAGTCGTCGAAGACCTGGCCCGCGAACTCGGCGCGGCAGCACCCGAAAAACAGCCCGTCGGTTGACCTTCCTGGTCCGGCGCGCAGGCCAGGAGATCCGAATTGGACCGCGACACCGGGGCCACCGGATGATTACCTTCGCGATGCTGAACCGACCACATCGAACTCCGAGGTGCCCGCGTTGGACCCGAATCTCGCCGCCGATCTCGCCCGACTGCCCGAGTTGCTCGACGACGCTCGGCGATTTGCGGTCGAAGTGCTGGCCGGGATCGCGGACCGGCCCGCCGCGGTCGCGCCCGAACACCGGGCACCTGCCCCACTCCCGGATCGCGGAGCGGGAGCCGACGGTGCGCTCAACCAGTTCCGGGAACGTTGGGCGCCGGGCTTCTCGGGCAGTGCAGGACCTCGGTACCTCGGGTTCGTCACCGGCGGCGCGACTCCGGCTTCCGTCGCTGGCGACTGGCTGACCAGCGCGTTCGACCAGAACGTGGTGGTCAGCACCGACTCGGCGGCACCGGATCTGGAACGCGAGGCGGTCGGCTGGTTGCGCGAGCTTTTCGGGCTGAGCGCGGCGCACGACGGCGCGTTCGTCACCGGCGCGACGATGTCCAACCTCGTCGGCCTGGCCATCGCCCGCGAGTGGGTCGGTGAGCGGCTCGGCGTTTCGGTGGCGCAGGACGGCGTCGCGGCGCTGGGGAACCTGCCGGTGCTTTCCGGCAGTCCGCACTCGAGTGTCTACAAGGCACTCGCGATGCTCGGCCTGGGCCGCGGTTGTGTTCGCGAGTTGGCCACGATGGCCGGGCGGGAGGCGGTCGACGTCGATCGGCTCGCGGCGGAACTCGCCGCGCTGGACGGTCGGCCCGCCATCGTGGTGGCCAACGCGGGCACCGTGAACACCGTGGACTTCGACGATCTGCGGGCGATCTCGGCGCTGCGCAAGCGATATCCGTTCTGGCTGCATGTGGACGCTGCCTTCGGGGGATTTGCGGCGTTGTCCCCGCAGCACGCCGACCTCGTCGCCGGAATCGACGAAGCCGACTCGGTGTGCGTCGACCTGCACAAGTGGCTGAACGTGCCCTACGACAGCGCCGTCCAGTTCACCCGCCGCCGGGACCTGCAGGTGCGCATCTTCCAGAACGCCGCCGCATACCTGGGCCTGCCCACCGACAATCCGGACTTCGTGCACCTCACACCGGAGAGTTCCCGTCGGCTGCGGGCCCTCCCGGCCTGGTTCACGCTCGCCGCCTACGGGCGGCAGGGGCATCGCGAGATCGTCGAGCGCGACATCGCGCTGGCCTGCGAACTCGGTGACCGGATCGCCGAACTGCCGCGCCTGCGGCTGCTGGCCCCGGTGCGCCTCAACGTCGTCTGCTTCACCCTCGCCGAGGATCCCAGCGCGGCACGAATCGACGCGCTCGCCCGCGCAATTTCCGAATCCGGCGAATCGTTCCTAACGCCAACCGTCTACAAGGGAACACCCGGACTGCGCGCCGCATTCAGCAACTGGCGCACCACTAATTCGGACACCATGCGCATTGTGGACATTTTGCGGTCGCTGTGAAAAGAACCGGCACAGATCCACTGCTGGATACGGTTTTTTCAGCGCTGGGTGGACTGTGGTCGAGCAATTACGCTGCGGACAACCCGATCCACCCTGGCGAGGAGGCCCCGTGAAACGCTCTATCGCATTCGGTCTCGCCGGGGCCGTGGTGCTCGTCAGCACCGCGGTCACCGGAGCGACCGCCCAAGCCGCACCCGGTCTGCATTTCGGACCGTGCCCAGCGGACATCAGCCACCCCTACCCGAAAATGCAGTGCGCCAAGCTCGACGTACCGCTGGACTACCGCGCGCCCCACGGCGAGAAGCTGCAACTGATGATCTCCAAGCTGCCCGCCCGCAAGCCCACCGAACGGCGCGGTTCGCTGCTGGTCAACCCAGGTGGTCCGGGTGGCGCCGGGATCAGCTTCGCCGGTGACCTCATCGGCCAGCTGCCCGCCCAGGTGCTGGACTCCTACGACGTGATCGGGTTCGACACCCGCAACACCGCGCACAGCACCCCGATCAGCTGCGTCGATCCGGCGACCTACTGGAAGAGCCCGCTGCCCGACCCGGACGCGCCGCAGACCCGCGAGCAGAACTGGCAGCGCGCCCAGCAGTACGCCGACGGCTGCCAGCAGCGGGCCGGGAAGTACCTGCCGTTCCTGAACACGCCGACCAACGCCCGGGACATGGACAGCATCCGGCAAGCGCTCGGCGAGCAGAAGATCAACTATCTCGGCTACTCCTACGGCACCTACCTGGGCGCGGTGTACGGGCAGCTGTTCCCGGACCGCGTGGACCGGATGATCCTGGACAGTTCGGTCAACCCGGACACCTCCGGGATCTGGTACCGCGACACCCTCGGTCAGGACGTGTCCGCGCAGCAGCGGCTGGACCAGTACTTCGATTGGATCGCCCAGTACGACCGGGTCTTCCACCTCGGCACCGACCGCAACCAGGTGCGGGCGGTGTGGGACGGCATCCAGGCCGACTTGCGGAAAGCCCCGCGCGGCCCGCTCGGCCCGGCGGAGTTCTCCGAGACCACCTTCAACGCCCTCTACGGCGAGGACGACTGGATTCCGCTGGCCGGGGCGCTGTCCGACTTCCACAACAACAACGACGACAGCGGACTCATCGACCAGGTGTCGGTCAAGGACGCGGCGGACGAGAACACCAACGCCGTGTACAACGCCGTGGAGTGCGCGGACGCTCCCTGGCCGAGCCGCCGCGAGGATTGGGAACGCGACTCCCAGGCACTGGCCACGAACTACCCGCTGTCCGCCTGGTCCAACAGCTGGACCGTGGCGCCCTGCCGGGTCTGGCCAGGCCCGCGGCAGCAACCGACGAAGATCACCGGCGCCGGTCTGCCACCGGTGTTGATGTTCAACTCGGTGCACGATGCGGCGACCCCGTACCAGGGCGCGCTGGAGATGCACCGGTCGCTGCCGACGTCGGTGCTGGTCACCGAGCAGAACGCGGGCAAGCACGGGGTGTTCGCGCTGGCCGGGAACCCCGCGGCGGACCGGATCGGCACCGAGTACCTGGTCCACGGCACGATCCCGCCCGCGGACACCAGCATCCCGGGCCACCCCGTCCCAGACCCCACCAAACCCCACAACCCCCAAGGCACCCCCTGACCAACACCCCAGGTTCACGATCGGGTCATGGGTGAAGGGCACCTCTTACCGAGTAAGTTGGTAGGAGGTGCCCTTCACTCGTCGCTCGAACGGCGTTGCCGTGTTAGAGCACGCCGTGCATGTAGCGCTTGATGCTCTTGGAGGCGATCAGCAGGAGTACCGCGCAGCCGATCGTGGCCGCGCCGACGATGCCGAAGTAGATCTCCTGGTTGTCCACCGAGTACAGCTTCACCACCTGCGCACCGAGGCCCTGGCCCATCGCCGGGGCCAGGAAGTACAGGCCCATCGTCTGCGAGGCGAAGACCTTCGGCGCCAGCTTGGTGCTCGCCGACAGGCCGACCGGTGAGAGCATCAGCTCACCCACGGTCATGATCACGAACACCAGGGCCAGCATGACCGGCAGGTGGTGACCGGTGCCGACCAGGACCTTCGACAGCACAACCCACAGGAACGCGACACCGACGAAGAACAACCCGCCGACGAACTTCTGCGGGGTGGACGGCTGCCGCTCGCCCAGCTTCATCCACAGCCAAGCCATCACCGGCGCCAGCACGATGATCGCCAGCGGGTTGATGGACTGGAACCACGACGCCGGGATCACGAAGCCGAAGATGTCCAGGTCGGTGTCCGCTTCGGCGAGGTTGGCCAGCGTGTTCGGCTGCTGCTCGAACAGCAGGAAGAACAGCGCGGTCGCCAGGAACAGCGGGATGTAGGCGATCAGCCGGTCCCGCTCGATCTTGGTGATCTGCTTGCTGGCGAGCATCACCACGAAGTAGACGATCGGCAGCACCGCCGAGATCACGCTGATCACGTTGACCAACCCGTCCAGGCCCAGCACGCCGCTGACCGACAGAACGACCAGCACCACCACGAACAACACGGCGAGCCCCGCCGCGCGACCCAGCACCCGGCCCTGGTGCCCGGCGGGCAGCGGGTTGACCGGCTTGAGCCCGGCCGAGCCGAGGTTCTTGCGCCCGAGCACGTACTGGACCAGGCCCGCCGCCATGCCCACGGCGGCGGCCCCGAACCCGAGGTGCCAGTTGACCTTCTCGCCGAGCGTGCCGACCACGAACGGCGCGAAGAACGCACCGAGGTTGATGCCCATGTAGAAGATCGAGAACCCGGCGTCCCGGCGCGTGTCGTGCTCGCCGTAGAGGCTGCCGAGCATGCCGGAGATGTTCGGCTTCAGCAGGCCGGTGCCGATCACCAGCAGCACCAGGCCGAGGACCACGGTGCTGATGCCACCGGGCAGGGCCAGGCTGATGTGGCCGAGCATGATGACGCAGCCGCCGTAGAACACCGCCCACTGGGCGCCGATGACCCGGTCGGCCAACCAGCCGCCGAGAATGCCGGTCATGTAGACGGAGGCCCCGTAGACGCCGACCACGGACAGCGCCGTCGACTCGGGGATGCCCAAGCCGCCTTCGGCGACCGCGAAGTACAGGTAGTACCCGAGGATCGCGCGCATGCCGTAGTAGGAGAACCGCTCCCACATCTCGGTGAAGAACAGCGTCAACAAACCGCGGGGATGTCCGAAGAACCCCTTCTGCGGTGCGTCCGCAACCGTGGGTGTACTCACGATCACGTCCTCTCGTACGTGTCAAAGGCGGCGGTAGCCGCTCGCAACAAACCTGCGGCAGGTTACGTCTCGCCGAAGTGGCTTAGACCACCGGGGCACGAACCCGCCGCGCAGCGTGCGACGCATCCGTCCCAAACCGGCCACACTGGACGCGTGATCCGGGAATCCGGTGCCGCCACTCGCGAATCCGTGACTGCAATCACAATGGACATCAGGAGGAATCATGCAGCTGTTGGACGCGCACCGCAGGGCCATGACCGAGTTCGACGACCGGGTGCGCCGCATCGGTACCGACCAGTGGGACAACCCCACCCCGTGCACCGAGTGGCGGGTCCGAGATCTGCTCAACCACCTGGTGTCCGAGCAGCTGTGGGCGCCGTGGCTGCTCGACGGCGCCACCCTGGACGAGGTCGGCGACCGCTTCGACGGTGATCTGCTCGGTGCCGACCCGGTCGTCGCCTGGGGCGAAGCCGCCGCGGCCGCCCGGCAGGCGTGGGACAAGCCGGGGGCGACCAGCGGTGAGGTGAACGTCACCGGCGGCGTGATCCCGGCCGAGGACTACGGCTGGCAGATGACCTTGGACCTGGCGGTGCACGCGTGGGACCTGGCCCGCGGCATCGGCGCCGACGACCGGCTGGACCCGGCGCTGGTCACCGCGGTGCACACGGTGTTCGCCCCGCAGGTGCCTGCCTGGCAGGGCTTGGGGATCTTCGCCCCGCAGCGGCCGGTGGCAGCCGATGCCGACGAACAGACCAAGCTATTGGCTCTGCTCGGCCGATCGTGATGATGTCGTCGCCGCTGGCACACCGGTGGCGGGGATATAGTGGTGGGGTATTTTTCGTTTTTCCGTCGAGGAGTGACAACTTCAGTGCCTGCGGCACAATCACCTGAAGGCAGTACCGAGCCGGGACATAGTCCCGGCTTTCCGCAACTCATGACCGGCACCGCGGGGCGGGGTGGCCGGTGATGGAAGTCCTGCTGGCGATCCTCGGTCTGCTCTTCGTCGGAGTTCTCACGCTGGGCACCGGTCTAGCGGTCGCCGCGGAGTTCTCCCTGACATCGTTGGAACGCAGCACCGTCGACGCGCATGCCAGCACCGCCGGTGACCGGCGCGCGAAGGCCGTGCAGCGGGCGCACCGGACGCTGTCGTTCCAGCTCTCCGGCGCCCAGGTCGCGATCACGCTCACCACGCTGGTCACCGGTTACGTGGCGGAGCCGCTGATCGGTGATCTCATCGAGCCGGTGCTCACCGCGGTTGGCCTGCCCGAGGATGCCGCCGAGGCGGTGTCGTTGACGCTGGCGATCCTGCTGGCCACCACGCTGTCGATGGTCTTCGGCGAGATGGTGCCGAAGAACCTGGCCATCTCCCGGCCGCTGCCGACCGCCCGTGCGGTCTCCGGCTACCACGCCGGGTTCTCCCGGGTTTTCCGCTGGTTGATCGATGCGATGAACAACAGCGCCAACTGGGTGGTGCGCCGCTTCGGCGTGGAGCCGCAGGAGGAGCTGCGTTCGGCGCGCTCGCCCGACGAGTTGGGTTCGATCGTGCGTTCCAGCGCCGAGCACGGGACGTTGGACGAGGCCACCGCGCAGTTGATGGACCGGTCGCTGCGCTTCGGCGACCGCACCGCCGAGGAGCTGATGACCCCGCGCGTGCAGGTGGAGTCGCTGCCCGCCGAAGCGGATGTGATGGACCTGCTCGACATCGCCCGCCGCACGGGGTTCTCGCGTTTCCCGGTGCACGGTGGCGACCTCGACGACGTGCACGGCGTCGTGCACGTCAAGCAGGCGTTCGGCATTCCGGCCGCGCACCGCGAATCCACTCGGGTCGGCTCGCTGGCCAGACCGGTGCCGACGGTGCCGGAGACGCTGGACGGTGACGCGCTGTTGGAGAAGCTGCGCGGCTCCGGACTGCAGCTGGCGTTGGTCGTCGACGAGTACGGCGGGACCGCGGGCATCGTGACGTTGGAGGACGTCGTCGAGGAGATCATCGGTGACGTCCGCGACGAGCACGACCGCCGCGAAATCGCCGCGGTGCGCCGCCTGGGCGAGGACACCTGGATCATCTCCGGGTTGCTGCGCCCGGACGAGCTGGCCGAGGCCACCGGGTTCGCCGCACCAGACGGCGACTACGAGACGGTCGCCGGTTTCGTGCTGGCCCAGCTCGGCCGCATCCCGGAGGTCGGCGAACGGCTCACCCTGGACGACTGGCTGCTGACCGTGACGCGGATGGACCGCCACCGCATCGCCGAGCTGCGGCTGAGCCACCAGCGGGCGCACGCCGAAGCGGTGGAGGTGACCCGATGAGCGACGGCTTCGCCATGCTGCTCGGCGTTGTGCTGCTGCTGCTCAACGCGTTCTTCGTGGGTGCGGAGTTTTCCCTGCTGTCGTCCCGCCGTGACCGGCTGGAAGCACTGCTCGCGCAGGGCGTCGGTCGGGCGAAAACGGTGATCAGGGCCAGCCAGGAGGGCTCGCTGATGCTCACCAGTGCCCAGCTCGGCATCACGCTGTGCTCGCTGGGGCTGGGCCGCCTCGGCGAACCGGCCGTGGCGCACCAGCTGGAGGTGCCGTTCGCCGCCCTGGGCACCCCCGAACCGGTGATGCACGCCGTGGCGTTCGCGATCGCGCTCGCGCTGGTCGTGGTGCTGCACGTGCTCGTCGGCGAGATGGTGCCGAAGAACCTGGCCATCGCCGAACCGGAACGGCTCGCCCTGTGGCTGGTGCCCGCGCTGGTCGGCTTCGTCAAGCTGGCCCGGCCGCTGATCGCTTTGTTCAACATGCTGGCCAACGCGGTGCTGCGGCTGCTGCGCGTGCAACCCAAGGAGGAGTTGGAAACCGCCTACACCTCCGCCGAACTGGCCGAGCTGCTGGTCGAGTCCCGGCGGGAAGGTCTGCTGGAGCAGTCCGAGCACCGCAGGCTCGCCCAGACGTTGTCGTCGGTGGAGCACACGGTCGGCGACGTGCTCGTCCCGCTGCCGGAGCTGACCACCCTGCCCGGCAGCCCCACCCTGGGCGACGTGGAGCGCGTGGTGGCCGACACCGGGTTCTCCCGGTTCCCGGTGCGCGGCGACGACGGCGCGCTGCTCGGCTACCTGCACATCAAGGACGTGCTAGACCAGGCCGGGCACGACCCGTCCACCCCGATCGCGGCCGCGCGGGTGCGTCGGCTGCCGACGGTGCCGGTGGGCGCCCGGCTGGACGAGGCCATGGCATCGTTGCGGCGCGAGGGCAGCCACCTGGCGGCGGCGGTGGACACCTCCGGCGCCGCCGTCGGCGTGGTCACGCTCGAAGACCTCGTCGAGGAGTACGTCGGAACCGTGCGGGACGGCACTCACGTGCGCTGAACGCCCACGCGTCACCGTCCTCACCCTTTAGGGTGAAAGGGTGCGAGATGATCGACTCGTGCCTCGCTCCGAAGAGGTCGGCTCCCGCGTGATCGGCGGTCGGTACCGGTTGGAGAGCACCATCGGTCGAGGTGCGATGGGTTCCGTCTGGTCCGGCACCGATGTACTGCTGCAGCGCGACGTCGCGGTCAAGGAGATCCGGCTGTCTCCCGGCATTCCCGAGGACGAGGCAGCCGAACTCCGCGAACGCGCCCTGCGAGAGGCACGCGCGATGGCGGTCCTCAACCACCCCAACGCCGTCACTCTCTACGACGTCGCACGCGAGGGCGACCTGCCGTTCGTCGTGATGGAGCTGGTGCGGGCCCAAAGCCTGTCGAAGTTGCTCAACTGGCACGGGGCACTGCGCCCGCACCAGCTCGCGGTGCTCGTCGACGGCGTGGCCGCGGCGTTGCAGGCCGCGCACCGGGTGGGCATCGTGCACCGCGACGTCAAGCCCGGCAACGTCCTGCTCGGACGGCACCGGCAGGTCAAGCTCGCCGACTTCGGCATCGCCCGCAGCGTCGCGGAATCGACGCTCACCCGCACCGGGGTGTTGGTCGGCACGCCCGCCTTCGTGGCACCGGAGACCGCGGTCGGCCGTTCGGCGGACGAGACCGCCGACCTGTGGAGCCTCGGTGCGACGGTGTTCGCCGCGGCCGAGGGCCGACTGCCCTACGACAGCTCCGGCGACCCTCTGATCACCATCAGCTCGATCGTGCACGGCCCGGTCCCGCAGCACCGCCAGACCGGGCCGATCGGCGAGGTCATCAGCGGCCTGATGCGCAAAGATCCAACGCACCGGATGTCGCTGCTCGAAGTGCGCCGCCGCGTTCAGGACCTGCTCCGCGACGCCGGCGAAACCCCGTTCGAGCCGCTGCTCGACGCCGATCCGCCACCTCGCTCTCTGACCCATGTCGCCATGCCACTGACCAGTGCCGGTGCGGTGACGACACCGGTCACCCGGCGAAGGGCTGGCCGAGCCGTGATCGTGCTGGGCGGTCTGGCAGTGCTGCTCGCGGCAGCCGCGGCAACCGCTGGATTCTTCGCCGGAATCGCCGAACGACCCGCGAACAGCACGACGGCGCAGTCAACACCGAGCGCCGATGCGAGTCCGGCAACGGATGCCGAGCAGAGTGCCTACAACCCGCTGCAGGCGGAGTCCTTCGCGACGCAGACCGGCGACGTCACCGCCGGTCAGGACGAAACGGGCAGCTTCATCGGTCCGATCGACAACGGCGACGGGGTTCGCATCGCCAACGTCGATTTCGGTGCCACCCCGGCGAGGCAGGTTTCCGCGCGGCTGCGGACCTGGGTCGACGACGGGGTGCGGGCCAAGATCGAGATCCGGTTGGACGACCCGACCGGCGAGGTGGTTGGCAAGATCAACGTGACGTCCACGGTCGGCGGCCAAACGTGGAAGACAGTCCCGGTCGATCTGCAACGCCCGCTGAGCGGCAAGCACGACGTCTACCTCACCTTCGCCGCGGACCAGGCCGAGGACTTCATGAACCTCGACTGGCTCCAGTTCCACCACTGACCTCGACTACCCTGCCCAGCGATGATTGTGCTGGCGGAACAGGACTGGCGGACGCGACAGGCGGCCCACCGGGCGCGGGTTTCACGCTGGACGCAGCCGCATAGACAACGTCAGCACCAACACCGCAAGCACCCGGTGCTGGACTTCCTCTGGACCTACTACTCCTTCCGTCCCGCTCGGCTGGAACGCTGGCAGCCGGGCATCGGCGTGGCATTGGCGGGCGGGCAGGAGTTCCGGCACCGGCGCGGATTCGTCGACACACCGGACGGCGTCGCGCTCGACCCGGCCGCGCTGACCGAGAAACGCCGCAGCAGCACCGAATTCGTGCTTGGCCTGCTCACCGCCACGGCGTCCCGCAAGGCCAGGCTGGGCTGCTTCGGGCTGCACGAATGGGCGATGCTCTACCGCACCCGGCCGACGGACGTCCGGCACACCGGCTGGCCGCTGCGGCTCGGGCACGCGGGCACCGACGAGGTCGTCGAGTCGCTGCCGATCAGCTGCACGCACTACGACGCGTTCCGGTTCTTCACCCCGCAAGCCCGTCCGCTCAACGCTGTGCAACCCGAACGCGCCGACCAGGTGCGGCTGGAACAGCCCGGCTGCCTGCACGCGGGCATGGACGTGTTCAAGTGGGCCTACAAATTGGATCCGTTCGTACCCGCTGAACTGGTCGCCGACTGCTTCGAGCTGGCGGTGCGGATCCGCGAGCTCGACATGCGCGCCAGCCCCTACGACCTGCGCGACCTGGGTTACGAGCCGGTTGCGATCGAAACCCCGGAAGGTCGAGCGGAGTACGTCCGCCAACAGCGCGACTTCGCCGCCGAAGCAGGTGTGCTGCGGCAACGCCTGATCGACACCTGCCGCGAAATCCTCGCCTGGGCGCGCCAACCGGTGTGATCGAGGCCGCGAGTGGTTACCGGGCTTGGGGTTTGGTAGCGGCTTCCGCGTCTTCTCGGGGCAGCTTCCGCAGGTATCGCAGTGGCGAGCGGAACACGACGAGCCAACTCGCCGCGAGGGTGGCCGCTGAAATCAGCAGCACCGCGTGGAGGCTCGCGAGTTCGCCGAGCACCCCGGCCAGCACGGATGCGACGGCGACGGCGCCGGTCAACAGGAATCGGAACGTCGCGTTCATCCGGCCCATGAGGTGGTCGGGCGTGACCGACTGCCGCAGGCTCACCGCGAGCACGTTGCCGATGCCGAACTTGATGGTGATCGACAACCATGCCGCCGCCGCCAACCACAACCAGGAACCGCCACCGAGCAACGGCACGAAACATCCCGCGCAACCGGCTGCGGCCCCAGTCATCCAGAGCACGCGGCCGTGGCCGAACCGCTCGCCGAGTGCGCGCGCACCGGTCGCGCCGACCAGCGAACCGCAACCGCCGATGGCCAGGAACAGGCCCAGGACCCACTCGCTGAGCCGGAGTTCGCGAATGAAGACCAGCGGGAGCACCGTGAGGGTCAGCGTCGTCGCGAAGTTCGTCAGCGCACCGTCGAGCGCCAGTGGGCGCAGCAGCTGATTTCCGAGCACGTGGCGCAGTCCTTCGCGGACATCCATCCACACCCGCGACGATCGCCGCGTCGCGGTCGGCGGCACTGCGCGGATCCGCCCGAGAAGGATCGCCGAGCACGCGTAGCTGATCGCGTCGACCGCGATCGTGATCGGCGCGGTGAGCACGGACACCAGCAATCCGCCGATACTTCGGCCCACGATCTGGTTGACCCCGCGCATCCCCGTCAGGCGTGCATTGGCGCGCACCAGCTGCGCTCGGCCGACGACCACTGGCAGCAAGCTCTGCGCGGCTACCTCGGAGAACACAGTTGCTATTCCGCCTAACAGCGCGACCACGTACAACTGCGGCATCGTCAGCGCGCCCAGCAGCCAGGCGATGGGGATCGAACCGAACAAGACGGCGCGGACCAAGTCCGCGATGATCATCACCGCACGGCGGGGCAGCCGGTCCACCCAAGCACCGACCGGCAGCCCGACCACCAGGAAGGCGACCGCGCTGAGCGCGCCGATCGCACCGACCTGCGCCGGGCCCGCGTGTAGCACCAGGACAGCGGTCAGCGGCAGCGCGATGAAGGTGACTTGGGTGCCGAGATCGCTTCCGCCGACCGCGGCGAACAGCAGCCGGAACTCCCTCGGCAGCCCGGCAGAATCGGTGGTCGCGGTGATTTGGTCGTGGATCACCCGCCTACCGTTGTTCCCGCCCAGCCCGGTGACCAGGAATTTAGACTGGGCCGAATCCACCGGAGGCGTGCGTCCGGGGCGAAGGGAGACATCGGGTGCTCAAGATGACGATGTCCGCCAGTGATCTGGCCCGCATCCGTTTCGCGTTCTCGCCGTTGTGGGAAGTAGCGGCCAGCGTGCGCGTCCTGAAAGAGCCCGCGCGGCACCCGTTGCACCAGTCGTGGCTGGCTGAGGTCGGTCCGCGGTTGCAGCGCGGCACTGCCGACTTCTCACTGCTGTTCGACCTGGTGCCGACCCCGACCAAGTACCTGCCCGGTTTCCTCGCCCCGACGCCGTCCACGCAGCGGCCGACGTTGGCCGCGGAACTCGAGGACCTCCGGGCGGTGCCGTCGGATTCGGTCCGGGCGATGATCGAGGACGCCGGTCGGCCCGCATCCGGCCCGGTTCGCCGGTTGCACGCCGACCCGGACCGGGAACTGCACCGGCTGGCCCAGGCGATCGAGAGCTACTGGCAGCTGGCCATCGAGCCCTGGTGGCCGTCGATGCTCGACCTGCTGGAGCAGGACGCCCGGCACCGCGGCGCGCTGCTGGTCGAGGGTGGCACCGACCGACTGCTCAACGGGCTCAGTCCGAAGGTCCGGTGGCGCGACGACGGCCTGCGGGTGGCGCACCGTTACTTGTCCGGAACCCGCGCACTCGACGGTCGCGGTCTCGTGCTGGTGCCGTCGACCTTCGTCTGGCCCACGGTCTTCTCCAAGTTGGAGCCGCTGTGGCCCGCAGCGCTGCGTTGCCCGTCGCGCGGCGTCGCCGCCCTGTGGGCACCCGAGCAGCGCACCGTCCCCGATGCGCTGGCGGCGGTCATCGGGAAGTCCAGGGCCCTGCTGCTGACCGAGTTGCCCTCGCCCAGGTCGACCACGGAGCTGTCCCGCCGGACCCGAATGTCCGCCGGGAACGCTTCGCAACACCTGATCGCCCTCCGCGAGGCCGGACTCGTCTCAGTTCGCAGGGAAGGGCGTTACGTGCTCTACAGCCGAACCGCGCTGGCCGAGGCGTTGCTCGCCAGTGCGACTGATCACCGCTGGTAGGTGTTCGGTTCCGCGTGCTCGTCGACTTCCGCTGTCTTGGGCTGGGCGCGGCGGGCCAGCAGGACGAACACCACGACCGCGGCGAGCGACAGGGTTCCCATCACCGCACCCATCGGCAGCGCGGTGTCCGGGCCCGCCGCGCCGACCAGCGGCGCGGCCAGGCCGCCAGTCAGGAACTGCAGGACGCCCAGCAGCGCCGAGGCGCTTCCGGCTGTCTCCGGGAGCCCGGACAACGCCAAGGCGGTGGCGTTCGGGAACACCATGCCGACGCTCGATGCCACCAGGAACAGCGCGGGCAGCAGGCCCACCAAGCCGACTCCGGTCACCGCGGCGACGGCCACCGCGACGCCGCCCACCGCGTTGATGCCGAGTCCGACGGGCAGCAGCCGACGCGGGTCGAAGCGGGCGACCAGCCGACCGTTGAGCTGCCCGACGAGAACGATGCCCAGCGAGTTCACCCCGAACACCACGCTGAACAGCTGCGGCGACATGCCGTAGACGTTCTGCAGCACGAACGACGAACCGGCGATGTAGGCGAACATCGAGGCGAACGCCAACGCCGCCGACAGCGAGAACCCGAGGAACGCCCGATCGCTTAGCAGACCGCCGAAGGTCCGCAGCGTGTTGCCGAGGCTGCCGGGCCGCCGCGACTCACGCGGCAGCGTTTCCCGCACACCGAACGCCGCCGTCACCAGCAACACCACACCGATCGCCCCGAGCACCGCGAACACCCCGCGCCACGAAGTCACCCGGAGCATCTGCCCGCCGACCAGCGGGGCGAGGATCGGCGCCAGCCCGTTGACCAGCATGAGCAGTGAGAAGAACTTGGCCAAGGCGATGCCCGAGTACAGGTCGCGCACCACGGCACGGGCGATGACGATGCCAGCCGCCCCGCCTAAGCCCTGCACCAACCGCAACCCCACCAACGCGTACGCCGACGGAGCGAGCGCGCACAGCAGCGACCCGACGGTGAACACGACCAGGCCGACCAGCAGCGGCCGACGCCGCCCGAAGGTGTCCGACAGCGGCCCGGCGACCAGTTGGCCGAGCGCGAGCCCGATCGTGCAGGCCGTCAGCGACAGCTGGACCTGCGACGGCCCGGTCCGCAACTCCGCCGCGATCGTCGGGAACGCGGGCAAGTACATGTCGATCGACAGCGGCCCGAACGCGGACAGCGAACCGAGGATCAGCACGTACTTCGCCCTGCGCGATTGGTCCGCCATCGCCCACCCCTGACTTGTCCGAGACCGGTTGGCACCGTAACTCCACGACCGCGCCAGGTCCCGCGCAAGCGGCCGATGACCTCGCGCGATCAAGGAATCCGGAAGCCGTAAGGGAGTTCGAGCCGGTGCGCGGCCAGCAGTTCGCTGTCGGCGAGGATTTCGGCGGTTGGGCCGTCGGCGACCACCGCGCCGTTGTCGATCAGCACGCTGCGCGGGCACAGCTGCAACGCGTACGGCAGGTCGTGGGTGACCATCAGCATGGTGCCGCCCCAGGCCAACAACACCTCGGCCAGTTCTCTGCGGGCCACCGGTTCGAGGTTCGACGACGGCTCGTCGAGCACCAGGAGCTCCGGCTGGCAGGCCAGCACCGTGGCCAGCGCAATGCGCTTGCGCTGGCCACCGGAGAGGTGCAGCGGCGAACGGTGCGCGTGCTCGGCCATGCCGACCGCGTCGAGCGCCGACTGGACCCGTTCTTCCAACTCAGCCCCGCGCACGCCGAAATTCGCCGGGCCGAACGCGACGTCCTCCCGCACCGTCGGCATGAACAGCTGGTCGTCCGGGTCCTGGAACACCAGCCCGACGCGGCGGCGGATTTCCTTCAGAGTCCGCGAATCCACCGGCAGCCCGCCGATCTCGATGCGCCCCGAGCTGGCCCGCAGCACGCCGTTGAGGTGCAGCGTCATGGTGGTCTTGCCCGCACCGTTCGGGCCGAGCACGGCAACGCGTTCCCCGCGCTCGACGCGCAGATCCACCCCTTGCAGCGCGCGGTGACCGTCCGGGTAGTGGAAGGCCAGCCCGGACACCGCCAATGCCGGGACGGACTCCGGCAGGGCGGTGCGCTCGGGCAGCGATTCGCTCAGGCGATCCACAGTGCGGCTCCCAGGACGACAGCGGCGAGCGCCGGTGGCAGCATGCCCAGCCACCACACCGCCGACGATGTTCGGCGCGACTCCCCGAGCTCGGGCATCGCACCGCTCCAGCCCCGCGACACCATCGCCAGGTGCACCCGCTCGCCTCGCTCATAGGAGCGGATGAACAGACTCCCGACCCCGCGTGCCGTCGCACCGATCTGCCACAGGAACCGCGGATCGTGACCGCGGCAGATGCGTGCGACCCGCATCCGCTTCGCCTCGGCCACGATCACCTCGGCGTAGCGCAGCATCAGCGTGATGATCGTGATCAACAGCCGAGGGGTGCGCAGGCGTTGCAGGCCGACCACGATCTCCCGAGGTGCGGTCGTGGCCGCCAGCAGCAGCGACGCGGCCAAGCCCAGGGTGCCCTTGACGAGGATGTTCCAGCCCGCCAGCAGCCCCTCGGTGGACAACGCGAATCCGGCCACCTCGGTGGTCGCGCCGCCTGCGGTGAACGGCAGCACCAGGGCCAACACCACGAACGGCACCTCGATGAGCAGGCGGCTGGCCAGCCAGCGGGGCGGGATCCGGGCTGCCAGCGCGAGGCCGAGCAGCAGCACGGCATATCCACCGAACGCCCAGAAGACCTCGCGCGGCGTCGCCACCACGCACAGCACCACCAGGAAGGCTGCCACGATCTTGACCTCGGGCGGCAGGCGGTGCAGGGACGAATCGCCGGGCAGGTGCAACGCGCTGGCGTGACCTGCGCCCACGACTAGTTACCCCCAGTTCGGCGGCGCAATCCCCAGAACAGGCCACCGGCCGCCGCGAGGGTGACCACGGCGCCGATCACCCCAGCGACCCCGGTCCAGCGGTCGTCCCCGCCGATGGCGTAATCGGCCAGCGGGCCGCTGGAGAAGGCGTGGTCCGTGGCGTGCTGCGCGATGCAACGGCCGTCCAACCGCTCGCCCTGCTGGGTCTCGACCACGGTGCAGCCACGCTGGGTGACCGCGTCCAGACCGTCCGGATCGGAGTCCGCGAAGTAGGCCACCCCACCCGCGATGGCCAGGATGACAAAGCCGAACACCAACAGGAAACGCCAACGTGGCGTAGTCATCGCGCGGTCTCCTCAATCGTCGACGCGCTCCGTTTACCGGTGCGCAGCAGGTGGATCAGATCCGGCCGGGCGGCGGCGACCGCACCCACCGTCGCGGCCGTGATCACGCCCTCGCCCAGGCCGATCAGGCAGTGCACCCCGACCACCGCGAACGCGGCGGTCCCGGTCCCGTAACCGGCGGCGCCGCCGAGGGCGTATTCGAGGACGAACCCGCCGGAGGCGGCAACGGTGTTCACCCAGGCCGCGACGAATGCCGTCACCACCAGCGCGCCCCTGCTGCGCAGCGCGAACCGCCGCAGCCCGAGCGCGACGAGATATCCGACGGCCGTGCCGATCAGCGCCATGTTGGTGATGTTCGCGCCGAGCATGGTCAACCCGCCGTCGGCGAACAGCAGCGCCTGCACCACCAGCACGATCGCCACGCACAGCGCGCCCACCCACGGCCCGGCCAGGATCGCCGCCAGGGCACCGCCGAGCAGGTGCCCGCTGACGCCGGGCAGCACCGGAAAGTTGATCATCTGCGCGGCGAAGACGAACGCGGCGACCAGACCGGCCATCGGCGCGGTGCGGTCGTCGAGGTCCGCCCGCGCCCGAGTCAGCGCGACCGACAGCCCGGCGACGGCCACGACGGCGAACAGCACTGCGGTCGGCGCATTGAGCAGTCCATCGCTCATGTGCATGGCGAGCGTGGTAGTCGGCACGACGCGTTCCCTCCTGCCCGGGACAGCTGCGCATCGAGGGTAATTGCCGATCTGGCGTTATCACCAGTAGCTGGCAAGAGATCTTGATCGCAATTTCGGCCGAAAAAACCGTCGACCCGGGCAAAACACCCGGGCCGACGGTCGAGTCGTCGAGTCAGTCGCGGACGGCGAGGGCCAGCTCCCCGTTCGCATCCCGCTCGGCGTCCAGCACCTTGTCGCCGAGCAATGTCGCTACTTGCGATTCGAGGAACACTCGAACCCCGGATTCCTCGATCACCTCATCGCCGTCCTGGGGCTGGTCGGCGATCGACGCCTGCAGACCTTCTCCGGCTGGCGCGATGCGCAGGCCGGAACCTTCTGGAGAGTCGCCGCCGACGAGGACGAGCTTGATGACCTCGGCGGCGCTCTCGCTGATGGTGAGCATGGTGCTCCACTCCTCTCGGAGCCGTCAGATGAAGGGGCCACCGTGTCATCCGGGTCGCCGGGTCCGCAAACCGAACCCGGCTCGGCGTGTCGCACCCACCCCAGCGGCCGCAGTGCCCCCGGCCGCCACGGCAACCGGGAGCACTGCGGGGTTGATCAGCCTTGGTAGGCGGTCAGCGGCGGGCAGGAGCAGACGAGGTTGCGGTCGCCGCGGGCGCCGTCGATGCGACGAACCGGCGGCCACACCTTCACCACATCGGTGCCCAGCGGGTAGGCCGCCTCCTCGCGCGAGTAGGCGTGGTCCCAGTCCTTGGCCAGGCAGGCCGCCGTGTGCGGCGCACCCACCAGCGGGTTGTCGTCGGCGGGCCACTGCCCGGCGACGACCTTGTCGATCTCCGCCCGAATGGCGATCATCGCCTCGCAGAAGCGGTCCAGCTCCGCCAGGTTCTCGCTCTCCGTCGGCTCGACCATCAGGGTGCCAGCCACCGGGAACGACATCGTCGGCGCGTGGATGCCGTAGTCGGCCAGCCGCTTGGCGACGTCGTCGGCGGTGATGCCGCTGGACTTGCTGATCGGCCGCAGGTCGAGGATGCACTCGTGCGCCACGAAACCGCCCTTGCCGGTGTAGAGCACCGGGAAGTAGCTGCCCAGGCGGCGGGCCACGTAGTTGGCGGCGGCCACCGCGGTCAGAGTCGCGCGGCGCAGGCCGTCGGCACCCATCATCCGCACGTAGGCCCACGAGATCGGCAGGATCGAGGCACTGCCCCACGGTGCCGCGCTGATCGGACCCACCCCGGTCGTCGGACCGGCCGCGGGCTGCATCGGGTGGTTCGGCAGGAACGGCGCCAGGTGCTCGCGCACCCCGATCGGGCCGACACCGGGACCACCGCCACCGTGCGGGATGCAGAACGTCTTGTGCAGGTTCAGGTGCGAGACGTCAGCACCGAACTTGCCCATCCGGGCCAGGCCGATCAGCGCGTTGAGGTTCGCGCCGTCGACGTAGACCTGACCACCGGCGTCGTGCACCAACCCGCACACGTCCCGCACGGTGTCCTCGTAGACGCCGTGCGTCGACGGGTAGGTGATCATGATCGCGGCGAGGTCGGCGGCGTGCTCGGTGACCAGTTCGCGCAGGTGGGCCATCTCGATGTTGCCGTCGTCGTCGCAGCGCACCACGACCACCCGCATCCCGGCCATCACCGCGCTGGCGGCGTTGGTGCCGTGCGCGCTGGCCGGGATCAGGCAAACGTCCCGATCGGCGGCACCCCGGCTGTGGTGGTAGGCGCGGATCGCCAGCAGACCGGCGAACTCGCCCTGGCTACCGGCGTTGGGCTGCAGGCTCACCGCGTCGTAACCGGTGATCTCGGCCAGCCAGTCCTCCAGGTCCTGGACGATCGACAGCAGCCCCGCGGCGTCCTGGGCGGGTGCGAACGGGTGCAGCGAACCGAATTCCGGCCAGGTGATCGGTTCCATCTCGGCTGTCGCGTTGAGCTTCATGGTGCACGAACCCAGCGGGATCATGCTGCGGTCCAACGCGATGTCCTTGTCGGACAGCTGCCGCAGGTAGCGCAGCAGCGCGGTCTCGGAGCGGTGGGTGTGGAACACCGGGTGGGTCAGGAACTCCGAGGTGCGCTCCAACGCCGTCGGCAGCGCGTCCGGGGTCTCGGTGTCCAGTTCGTCGACGTGCACACCGGTGATGCGGAACGCCTGCCACACCGCCGCCAGGTGGGCCCGCGTGGTGGTCTCGTCGCAGGAGATGCCGACGTGGTCGGCGTCCACCCGACGGAGGTTGATGCCGCCCTGGCGGGCCGCCGCGACGATCTCGTCCGCCCTGCCCGGCACCTTCGCGACGATCGTGTCGAAGAATTCCCGGTGCAGCACCTCGATCCCGCTGCGGCGCAGTTGCTCGGCGAGCACGGCCGCCATCCGGTGCGCCCGGGTCGCGATCGAACGCAGTCCGGCCGGGCCGTGGTACACGGCGTACATCGACGCCACGACTGCCAGCAACACCTGCGCGGTGCAGATGTTGCTGGTGGCCTTCTCGCGCCGGATGTGCTGTTCGCGGGTTTGCAACGCCAGCCGGTACGCCTGGTTGCCGTCGGCGTCGACGCTCACCCCGACCAGCCGACCGGGCAGCTGCCGCTCAAGGCCCTTGGCCACGGCCATGAATCCGGCGTGCGGACCGCCGAAACCCATCGGCACCCCGAAGCGCTGGGTGTTGCCGACCACCACGTCCGCGCCGATCTCGCCGGGCGAGCGCAACAGCGTCAACGCCAGCAGATCGGCCGCGACGACGACCTTCGCGCCGCGCCGGTGCACCTCGGCGATGATCTCCTCGTGGTCGCGCACGGCACCGGAGGCACCCGGATAGGCCAGCAGCGCGCCGAAGAATTCGCCCTCCGGCAAGGCCCGCGCACCCGCGGACAGGTCCGCCACGACGAGCTCGATGTCCAGCGGCTGCGCGCGGGTCTGGAGCACCGCGATGGTCTGCGGCAGCGTGTCGGCGTCCACCACGAACCGCGGCGACTTCGCCCGGCCCGCGCGGCGCACCAGCGTCATGCCCTCGGCCGCCGCGGTGGCCTCGTCGAGCATCGAGGCGTTGGCCACCGGCACCCCGGCCAGGTCGGCGACCATGGTCTGGAAGTTCAGCAGCGCTTCGAGCCGACCCTGCGAGATCTCCGGCTGGTACGGGGTGTACGCGGTGTACCAGGCGGGGCTTTCCAGCACGTTGCGCAGGATCACCGGCGGGGTGATCGTGGCGTAGTAGCCCAGCCCGATCATCTCGGTGTGCGGGTGGCAGCGGCGCGCCAGCTCGCGCAGCTCCGCCAGCGCCGCCGACTCGGTGGCCGGTTCGGGCAGCGCCAGGCTCAGATCACCCTCCCGGATCGTCTCCGGTACGGCGCCCAGCCCCAGCTCTTCCAGCGAACCGACCCCGATCACGTCGAGCATGTGCGCCAACTCGGCGGGCATCGGCCCGACGTGCCGGTCGGCGAACGGCGTACCGTGCTCCAGCGCGGCCAGTGGAATGCGGTCGTGGGTCACGTCGGTCATCGCCAAAACCTCAATCGTCGCGGCGGGCAAAGGGTGGCAGCGCAGCCGGAACTGCCCTGCTCTCCCCCTCTGTCACTGTCCGCGCAGCGAACGCCTGAGAGCTTCACCCGGAACACCGGGCTTGCACCGTCGGCGGGCTGCACCACGGCTGTGGTGCAGCCTCTTTCCAGAGGCATCTCGCCCGTGCGGTCCAGGTGGCCTGAGAGGTTGTCGGGGAGAGTTGCTCCTTCGGCGCCAGCCACGACCGAAGCCGGACCGGACTCTCCCGCACGGGGTCGGCGATGTGCCGCAGCCTACCGGATCAGGCGGCCGCTGCGGACTGCCGATGTCGCCAGCCGCACAACGGCTGGCCGGGGCTCACCCGGTTTCGGCCTGCCGATCGCGCCGCCGCCGGGACAACTCGTCGTCCACCGGCGCCGCGAGCTCGCCACCGTCGGCCCGCTCTGCCGGGAACTCGTGGATCGTGCCGCTGATCTCGCGCATCGCGCCGCTGACGGCGATGCCGAACACCCCCTGGCCACCCTGCAACAGGTCGACCACCTCCTCGGCAGAGGTGCACTCGTAGACCGTCGTCCCGTCGCTGAACAGCGTCAGCCGGGCCAGGTCCTGCACGCCCCGGTTGCGCAGGTGCTCCACCGCGACCCGGATGTTGTGCAGCGACACCCCGGTGTCCAGCAGCCGCTTGACCACCTTGAGCACCAGGATGTCCTTGAACGAGTACAACCGCTGCGAACCGGAACCGGCCGCGCCGCGGATGGACGGGCCGACCAGCTTGGTGCGCGCCCAGTAGTCCAACTGGCGGTAGGTGATACCGGCGATCTGGCAAGCAGCGGGGCCCCGGTAGCCGACCAGCTCGTCCGGCAGCGAGGCGTCGGGGAACAGTTCGCCCTGCTCCGCAGCATCTCGGTTGGGCGCTTCCTCGACCACGCCTGCCTCCCCTCGTCCGGCACGAAGCCGACGACGACGATCACCAGCGCCCGAATCATCCCGATCCAGGGCCGCGAACACCGCCCACCGACCGAACGCGTCGGCCGAATCACCGGCTGAATCACACCGGGGCAATTCGCGTATCTCGACGGTATGCCTGCCCCGCGGGGAGGTCAACGCGACGCGCCCGGACGACCCGGCCCCTGCCCGCGGTGCGCGGGCAGGGGCCGGGATGCTCTCGTCGGGCCGATCGGCGGGTCAGGTGTCCGCGCCGCGGAAGTCCTCCGGCGACACCGAGTCCAGGAACTCGCGGAACTTCTCGACCTCGTCCTCCTGCTCGTCCGGGATGATCAGCCCCGCTTCGTCCAGCACCGATTCGTCGGCGTGGATCGGCACCCCGATGCGCAGCGCCAGCGCCACCGAGTCGCTCGGCCGTGCCGAAACCCGCACGTCCCCGTCGAACACCAGCTCGGCGAAGAAGGTGCCGTCCTGCAGGTCGGTGATCCGCACCTGTTCCAGGTCGCGCCCGAGGGCGCCGATGACGTCCTTGAGCAGGTCGTGGGTAAGTGGTCTTTGCGGCCGCACACCTTGCTGCTCAAGTGCGATGGCCGTCGCCTCGACCGAGCCGATCCAGATCGGCAGGTAACGCTCGCCGTGCGCCTCGCGCAACAACAGGATCGGCTGGTTTGCTGGTAGTTCCACTCGCACGCCGACGACGCGCATCTCGCTGCTCATCGTCACATCGCCTCCTCCAGCGCGCCGAAGCGTGACATCCCCGTCGAGGATCGCGCACCGACGCCTCCGACGCTACCCGCGATACGGCGGACACGCCCATCCCTTTGGCGGTCTGGTCGACCACCGCTCTCACGGCCTTTCCTGCCGGTGCATCTGGCCCGAACCGCTGGCTGAGCTCTTCATCGAGCATTACCCAGCACGATACACCGCCCACCTGCCCGCCGGACCGGGGCAAAAAGCCGCATTGCCGTAGAAACCGGTTGCGACGCCGGGAAATTCCCCGCACGAGGACATCTCGTCCTGGGCCGCGCAGTGCCATGACGCGCCAGCGGGGCGACACCGCTTCGGCGTCGCCCCGCTGGCGGGTCGCAAAGTCGAAATGCCGGGGCCGTCAGCGGCCGCCCTGTCCCCCGTCGATCGGGCCGGTCAGGAACACCAGCCGGAACTTCCCGATCTGCACCTCGTCACCGTTGGCCAGCACCGAGGTGTCCACCGGTTCCCGGTTCACGTAGGTACCGTTGAGGCTTCCGACGTCGACGACCACGAAATCGTTGCCCTCGCGTCGGAACTCGGCGTGCCGACGGGAAACCGTGACGTCGTCGAGGAAGATGTCGCTGTCCGGATGACGTCCGGCGCTGGTGGTCTCCCGGTCCAGCAGGAATCGCGAACCCGCGTTCGGGCCACGCTTGACCACCAGCAGGGCGGACCCGGCTGGCAGCGCATCGACCCCGGAGGTGGGGGCAGGCTCCGGGGGCGCACTCTCGGTGCTTTCCGGCTCCGAGAGGAAGGGCCTGAAGACCGAGGTGGTCTCCGGTGACTGCTCCGGCGGGACCTCGCCGAAGCCGCTGTTTTGGCTCACCTGAGCTCTCCTCTACGCGGATAGATCGTGCCAAGTATGTGCCCAACGTACCGTGCTGCGACAGGCACGGGGCGCGCGACTCCCGACATCTTCTCCGCTGCCCCCGACGGCTTGACGATCATGCCTGGTCGATCAGCTTCTGGTAGCCCGCGGCGTCGAGCAGCCCGGCCAACTGGGCCGGGTCGGCGAGCTTGAGCTCGACCATCCAGCCGTCGCCCAGCGGCGCCGAATTGACCAGCTCCGGCTGATCCGCCAACTGCTCGTTGCGGGCCAGCACCTCACCGGTGACCGGTGCGTAGATGTCCGAGACGCTCTTGGTCGACTCCACCTCGCCCAGCGCGTCGCCCGCGGCGACCTGCTGGCCGACTTCGGGGAGCTGCACGAACACCACGTCGCCCAGCTGCTGCTGGGCGTAGTCGGTGATCCCGATGCGCACCGTGTCCTGCGCGGTGCGCAGAACCCACTCGTGCTCTTCGGTGTACTTGATCTCATCCGGGGCCGTCACGTGGTCCCGCCTTCCTGCTCCGCTGGTGCTGTGGATCACCGGCCGCGATGGTTCGCGTGATCGGTCCGGCGAGCGTATTTGCCGTGCTGGCCGGGCCGCAAGGCGACCCCCGGAGGTGGCCTAGATCGATTTTGACCGGGCCCGGCGCACCGCCGCGACGACCTGCCCGAGGTAGAGGATGCCCGCCCACAGGTACAGCGCACCGCCCCAGCAGGTGAACGCGTAGGCGATCGGGCGCGCGATGTCGGACAGCGGGAAGTCCTCCTGCACCAGCAACAACAGCGGGAACGCGTACATCAGGCAGAAGGTCGCGGCCTTGCCCAGGTAGTGCACGTCGGGCGGTTCGTAGCCGTGCCAGCGCAGCACGGGCAGGCACAGGGTCAGCACCACGTCGCGGATCACCAGTGCGGCGGCGACCCACCAGGGCACCACGTCGCGCAGCACGAAGGCGACCAGCGTGGCGACGATGTAGAGGCGGTCGGCGGCGGGGTCGAGCAGTTCGCCGATGCGGCTGTACTGGTTGAGCCAGCGGGCGAGTTTGCCGTCGAGCCAGTCGGTGATGCCGCTGAACACGAGGACCAGCAGGGCGAGCAGGTCCGCCTGCGGGCCGAGCAGCAGCCAGAGGAACACCGGCACCCCGGCCAACCGGATCACGCTGAGCAGGTTCGGCAGTGTCCACCATGGATCGGCCCACACCCCGGCGGCGGCCTCCCGGATCCGGGCCAGGCCGGGATCGGGAGCCGAGTCCGGTGGTTCGGGGCGCTGCGCGGGGTCCTCGCCCGCGGGGCCGGGATTCACTTCGCGGTCCCCGCTCGTGGTGTCGTCCGTGGTGCGCTCAGCGTCCTGCACCACGAGCCTCCCCTGAATGGTTGTGCGTGCTTACCCCGCTTCGGGCGCACACCCGGTGCATCCCTACTGGATCAGGGTCTCACATTCCTCGCACAACACACCTGGCGGCTGGGCTCCCGCGGAGTCGGTCGATCGGGCCGGTTGCGGGTGGGTGGGAGCCGTGCCGCCACGAACCGCGGGCTAGGCCCGCGTGCGGCTCCAGCCGCGGCGGCGGAGGTCCGCGTCGGTGAGGAACCGGGCCCGGCCGCGATCGTCCACACCCGCCCAACGAGCCCCCGCGGAGCCTTCGAGCACGTACGAATGGCCACCGCTCCACACCACGCTGCACGGCGCGGTGGGCAGTTCGGCGGTCGTCCGGGTTCCGCTGGGATCGACCTCTTCGGCGGAAACCTGGGCGGCGGATGCCCTGGGCGGCAGGGCCGGTTCCGTGCTCATCGTTCGTAGCACCTCCGTTTTCGTTGTCGGCGCAATGCGTCCTGGTGTTAGCCCGATACTCGACTCCGGGCTTGATTGTCTGCGGTCGAGCACGCTCTGTCGCGCTGACTTCGCCCCGCAGCGCCAAACGGACACGTTGCGTCGCCGAACTGCGAGCGGGTATCGGTCCGGCGCCCAGCGCCGCCGAAGATCAACTACCGTTCGTCCGATCATCGGTGTTTCCGGTGTGACAAACGTGTTTCGCGCGCCGTCAGTGGCGATCTTGGCGTCGGCGGGGGTTGTGCGGTAGGACACCAGACGACATCGGCGCGCGCGAGAGGGATGTGGTCATGGGTGCCTATGCCGAGGCATACCGGCGGAGTTTGGCCGACCCGGAGGGTTTCTGGCTCGACGCGGCGGCGGCGATCGAATGGGAGCAGGCGCCGTCGCGGGCCCTGGACGACACCGCGGATCCATTCTTCCGGTGGTTCCCCGACGGAGTGCTCAACACCTGTTTCAACGCGCTGGACCGGCATGTTCTGGACGGTCGCGGCGAGCAGCCCGCGCTGATCTGGGACTCGGCGATGACCGGCGCCGTGCTGCGCTGGACCTACCGGGAGCTGTTGGACCGGGTCTCGCTGTTCGCCGGGGCGTTGCGGGCCCAGGGCGCCGGGCCGGGCGATCGCGTGGTGATCTACCTCCCGATGATCCCCGAGGCGGTCGTGGCGATGCTGGCCTGCGCGCGCATCGGAGCGGTGCACTCGGTGGTCTTCGGCGGCTTCGCGCCGAAGGAGCTGGCGGCGCGCATCGACGACGCCCGGCCGTCGTTGATCGTCGCGGCGTCGTGCGGCCTGGAGCCGAACCGGATCGTCGAGTACAAGCCGATCGTCGACGAGGCGCTGCGGCTGGCCGAACACCAGCCGCGGCGGGTGATCGTGTTCCAGCGCGAGCAGGCCCGCGCCGAGCTCGGACCGCGCGATGTGGACTGGAACGACGCGCTGGCGCAGGCCGAACCGGCCGACTGCGTGCCGGTCGCGGCCACCGATCCGCTGTACGTGCTCTACACCTCGGGCACCACCGGGCGCCCGAAGGGCGTGGTGCGCGACAACGGCGGACACGCGGTCGCGCTGCGCTGGTCGATGGCCAACATCTACGACATCGGACCGGGGGACGTCTTCTGGACCGCCTCCGACGTGGGTTGGGTCGTCGGCCACTCCTACATCGTCTACGCACCGCTGCTGACCGGTGCGACCACTGTGGTCTACGAGGGCAAGCCGGTCGGCACCCCGGATGCGGGCGCGTTCTGGCGGGTCATCGCCGATCACCGCGTCAAGGCGCTGTTCACCGCGCCGACCGCGTTCCGCGCGATCAAGCGGATGGACCCGGACGCCGAACTGCTGGCTGCCTACGACACCACGAGCCTGCGGACCCTGTTCCTGGCCGGTGAACGGCTGGACCCGGAGACCTACCACTGGGCGTCGCGGCAGCTGGGCGTCCCGGTGATCGACCACTGGTGGCAGACCGAGACCGGCTGGCCGATCTGCTCGAACCTGCGCGGGCTGGAGCCGATGCCGGTCAAGGCCGGGTCGCCGACCGTGCCGGTGCCCGGCTACCACGTCGTGGCGCTGGACCAGGCCGGACAACCGCTGCCGCCGGAGACCGATGGCGCGCTCTGCCTCAAGCTCCCGCTGCCGCCGGGCACCCTGCCGACGCTGTGGGGCGACGACGAGCGGTTCCGCGAGTCGTACCTGTCGCGCTACCCCGGCTACTACCTCACCGGCGACAACGGCTACGTCGACGCCGACGGGTACGTGTTCGTGATGGGTCGCACCGACGACGTGATCAACGTCGCCGGACACCGGTTGTCGACCGGGTCGATGGAGGCGGTGCTGGCCGCGCATCCGGCGGTCGCGGAGTGCGCCGTGATCGGCGTGCACGACTCGTTGAAGGGCCAGGTGCCGCGCGGGTTCGTGGTGCTGAAGTCCGGTGTGGACATCACCGAGGAGGCGTTGCGGGACGAACTGGTCGCGGCGGTGCGCGAGCAGATCGGACCGGTGGCGGCCTTCCGGGAGGTCGCGGTGGTCGACGGGCTGCCCAAGACCCGTTCGGGCAAGATCCTGCGCAAGTCGATGCGCGAGATCGCCGACACCGGGGACACCAAGGTGCCCTCGACCATCGAGGATCCAGCGGTGCTGGAGCGGCTCCGCCCGGCGTTGCGGGGCAAGTGAGCCGTCAGCCGCGCTGCCGGTCGGGGCCGTGCTGACCCGGTCGCGGTGCGGCCGAGCGGCCGTTGGACGTGCCCGATACATCCAGTTGGAGGCTTCCCGCACTGGGTTTGGTCTATACCTTTAGGGGCACCGTTGCCCGATCATGGAGCGAGACACATGACCCCAAGACCGCCCCGATCGACGGTGCGCAATGCCGCGCTGGCCGTCGTGGCCGGTGCCCTGCTCACCGCCGGGATCGTGGTTCCCGCCGGTGGCGCACCAGCCGTGGAGAACTCCGCAATGGACAACATCATCCCCGCCCCCGAATCGGTGCAGCCGGACCCGGCGACCACCTTCGAACTGACCCAGCAGACCTCGATCCAGGCCACCGGCGAGGCCGCCGAGGTCGGCGAGTACCTGGCCGGGATCCTGCGCCCGTCCACCGGTTACCCGGTGCCGGTCAACCGCGGCGCGCTGGGCACCGGCGACATCGCACTAGCACTCGATGGCGCCCCCGACCTCGGCCCCGCCGGGTACCGGCTGCAGGTGGCCGACGACAACGTCAGCGTGCACGCGACCAGCACCGAGGGGCTGTTCAACGGCGTGCAGACGCTTCGCCAGCTGCTGCCCGCGGCGATCGAGAGCCCGACCGCGCAGCCCGGCCCCTGGACCATGCCCGGCGGTTCGATCGTCGACAAGCCGCGGTTCGAGCACCGCGCCGCGATGCTCGACGTGGCGCGGCACTTCTTCGACGTGGCACAGGTCAAGAGCTACATCGACCAGATCGCCCGCTACAAGATCAACCGCCTGCACCTGCACCTGTCCGATGACCAGGGCTGGCGGATCCAGATCAACAGCTGGCCGCGGCTGGCCGAGTACGGCGGCAGCACCGAGGTCGGTGGCGGTCCGGGCGGCTACTACACGCAGCAGGACTACACCGACATCGTCAACTACGCCGCGTCCCGACACATCGTGATCGTGCCGGAGATCGACATGCCCGGACACACCAACGCGGCGCTGGCGTCCTACGCGGAGCTCAACTGCGACGGCGTCGCGCCGCCGCTGTACACCGGCATCGACGTCGGGTTCAGCTCGTTGTGCGTGGACAAGGACATCACCTACCGGTTCGTCGAGGACGTCATCCGCGAACTCGCGGCGCTGACCCCCGGCCCGTACCTGCACATCGGTGGCGACGAGGCGCATTCGACGCCCGAGGAGGACTACAAGAAGTTCATCGCGCAGGTGCTGCCGCTGGTCAGCAAGTACGGCAAGACCGTGGTCGGCTGGCACGAGTACGGCAAAGCACAGCCGCAGGGCGACGCGGTGGTGCAGTTCTGGGGCACCACGAACGCCGACCCGCTGCTCACCGACGCGGTCGCCCGCGGCAACAAGATCCTGGCCTCCCCGGCGAACAAGTCCTATTTGGACATGAAGTACAACGAGAGCACCCCGCTGGGCCTGCAGTGGGCCGGGTTCATCGAGGTCGCCGACGCCTACGGCTGGGATCCGGGCAGCTACCTGCAGGGCGTGCCGGAGGAATCGGTGCTCGGCGTGGAAGCCCCGCTGTGGTCGGAAACCCTGGAGAACTCCGAACACATCGAGTTCATGGCCTTCCCCCGGCTACCGGCCATCGCCGAACTCGGCTGGTCGCCGAAGGGTGCCCAGAACTGGGAATCCTTCCGCCAACGCCTGGCCACTCACGGTCCCCGCCTGACGGCCTCCGGCATCGACTTCTACGCATCCACCCAAATCCCCTGGGCGAAGTGAGTTGTTGAACGGGTGAAGGGCACCTTTCACCGACATACTCCGGTCAAAGGTGCCCTTCACTCATCACTCCGCCGTGGTGGCGCGCGACTTCAGACGGCCTGGTCCAGGCCCATCGCGGACAGCGCGGTGCGGAACTTCGCGGAGGTCTCGGCCAATTCGTCGGCCGGATCCGAGCCCGCGACGATGCCCGCGCCCGCGTACAACCGCAGCACGTCGGCCTCGATGTCGGCACACCGGATCGCGACCACCCATTCGCCGTCACCGGCGGCGTCGCACCAGCCCACCATGCCCGCGTAGTAGCCGCGCTCGAACGGCTCGGTCTCGGCGATGACCTCGCGGGCCCGCTGCGGCGGAGTGCCGCACACCGCCGGGGTGGGGTGCAGCGCGTCGGCCAATTCCAACGAAGAGGTCGCCGGCTCGCGGAGCGCACCGGTGATCTCGGTGGCCAGGTGCCACATGGCGGCGGTGCTGACCACCGTCGGCCCGAACACGTCCAGGTTGCGGCAGAACGGACGCAGTGCCTGCACCACCGCGTCGACGACGGCGGCGTGCTCGCGATGATCCTTGTCCGAAGTGGACAGTTCGGTGGCGAGGCGCTGGTCTTCGACCGGGTCCGCGCTGCGCGGCCGGGAACCGGCCATCGGGTTGGACCGAACCCGCGGGCCGTGCCGCGACACCAGCAGTTCCGGGCTGGCTCCGAGGAAGGTGCGCCGCAGCGGCGGTTGCGGGCCGAAGCTGTCGCGGGTGCCGTCTTCGCCGCGTTGCGGCAGATCCACCGCGAAGGTGCAGCTGGCCGGGTCGGCCAGCGCGAGGTTGCACAGCACGTCGCGGACGTCGATCGGTGCTGCGGTGGTCAACTCCAGCGAGCGCGCTAGGACCACCTTGCTCAGCTCGCCATCGGTCACCCGCCGCAGCACCCGACTCACGCTGCGCTCGTACTCGGCGGGCGCGGGCACCGGGCGGACGTGACAGTCGCGGGTCGCACGGCGCGGCGCCTGCGGCACCACGACGTTCAACGGCGTCGCCCGCACCACTTCCTCGGGCAGCACCAAATGCGCGGGCAGGCTCTCACCGAAGGGCACGGCGCCCACGACCAGCGGATTGCGTCGACCGAATTCCGTTGCGCTGGCGAGGAAATCCGCCACCCGTCGGGGCAGTTCCTCGCGGGCGCACTGCACCTTCGGGACGGTCGCGGCCACCCCGCGGGCCAGCAGCACACCGTTCGGCGCGGAGAAGAGGAACGACGACCCCACCTCGTAGGCAGCCAGCAACCGGGTCGCCGCATCGTCGGCGACGACGCCGATGCTGTCGATTTCGCTGTCGATGGTGGTCATGGCAACCTTTCCAGGTTCGCGGCGGGTCGGGCGCGCAACGTGCATCGCATCCTTCTGCCAACCCAGGCAAGCCTAACCTTTGTCGGGTGAGTCGAGTCTAGAACACGGACGCGTTCGGATCGCCCCTCGAACGGGGTGGCATCGATCACCGCACCGCAGGACTAGCGTGCGATGCCTTGGACGAAGCCGAGGTCGACCAGGTCTTGGGGGCGCAGTCGCAGGAGCCCGGCGAGTTCCGGCACCTCCGCCGGGGCGCGCTTGAGGATCGCGGCGCTGGATTCTGGTGCTATCACGGCGAAATACGCATCCGAGGTGATCCAGGTCCGCTCCGGGGCGGCCAGCGCCAGCGCACCGCCCGAGCCGCCCTCGCCGATGACCAGGGTGGTGATCGGCACCCGCGCGTCGGCGACCGCGGTGAACGACTCCGCGATGGCCGGTCCGATGCCGCCGCGCTCGGCCGCCGCGTCGTTGGCCGCGCCCGGTGTGTCCACCAGGGTCAGCACCGGGATGCCGAGTTGGTCGGCGAGCCGGATCAGCCGGGCGGCGGTGCGGAATCCGGCCGGGGTGTTCGCCGTTCCGGTCTGGGCGGCGAAGGCGATGGTGCGTCCGCGGTGATCACCGATTCCGCAGATCATCCCGGCGTCCCGGCCACCCGCGCGGTCGCCGCTGATCTCGAACCGGTTGGTGAAGTAGGCGTCCAGGTAGGCCCGCGCCCGCGGGCGGTCCGCCGCGCGGGCCCGCTGCACCGCGTGCCACCCGGTAGCGGGCAGATCACCGCTGGTTAGCGCGGCCGGGACCGGGGCGGGCTCCGGCGGCCGGACGAGCCGTTGCGGATGCAGCAGCGCCACCAGATCCGCGAGCACATCTGGCAGTTCGGCGTCGTCGACGATCCGGTCCACCTGACCGTCGGCGAGTTTGCCCTCGGCGGTGAACGCCTCGCCGGTGTCGATCGGGCGGCGCACCCGGCTGCCGCCGAAGGCGACGGCCGCGCCGGGCGCTGCCAGCACCACGTCGGCCGCCGCCGCCAGCGCCGCCCACATGCCACCGGTGGTCGGATCGCGCAGCACCGTGACGTGCGGGATCCGGGCCTGGCGGGTCAACAGCGCGGCGCGTGAGATCTCCTGCAGTTGACGCAGGGCGCAGATGCCCTCCTGCATCCGGCTGCCGCCGGAGGCCACCAGCGAGATCACCGGTAGCCGCTGTTGCCTGGCCTGTTCGAAGGCGGCCACCACGCGCGCTCCGGCCGCGGTACCGATCGAGCCACCGAGGAAGCCGAATTCGAACGCGATGAACACCGCCTGCCGCGAGCCGACCCAGCCCCGCCCGCAGAGCACGGATTCCGCCGCGCCGGTCCGGGCGGTGACGCGGGCACGCTGGTCGTCGTAACCGGGCCAGCCCAACGGACCGTCCGGGACCGACCGGTCAGCCGGGGGCTCGAACTCCTCGAACCCCTGGCTGACCGACTCGACCAGCACGCGAGCCGCGGTGTGCTCAGCCATGCCCCAGCGCCTTCTTCTGCACCTTGCCCATCTCGTTGCGCGGCAAGGCATCCAGGTACCGCACCACTCGCGGCCGCTTGTGCGGGGTGAGCAGCCGGGCCACGTGGTCGATCAGTTCCTGCTCGGCGACCTGCTGGCCGGGCGCGCGCACGATCCAGGCGACGATGCGTTCCCCCAGGTCGGCGTCTGGTTCGCCGGTGACCGCGACCTCGGCGACCGCCGGGTGCTCCAGCAGGCAGTTCTCGATCTCGCCCGCGCCGATCTTGTATCCGCCGCTCTTGATGATGTCGGTGGCCTTGCGGCCGACGATCCGGATGTAGGCGTCCGGCGAGCGCGTCGCCATGTCTCCGGTGCGGAACCAGCCGTCCACGAACGCCGCCGAGGTGGCGTCCGGCCGGTTGAGGTAGCCGCTGAACAGGTTCGAGCCGCGCACCAGGATCTCGCCGACGGTTTCGTCGTCGCTGGCGGTGATCTCGCCGCCCTGCTCGTCGACCAGCTTGAGCTCCACCCCGGCGAACGGGCGTCCCACGTAGCCGGGGCGGCGGTCGCCGTCGGCGCGCACCCCGGTGTTCATGATCGTCTCGCTCATGCCGTAGCGCTCGACGACCCGCTGGCCGGTCAGCCGCTCGATCCGCTCGTGCTCCACCGCGGGCAGCGCCGCCGAACCGGAAACCAGCAGCCGCGCCTTGCCGACCGCCCGCCCGATCTGCGGATCGCGCTCGGCGTCCTCGGCCAGCCGGTGGTACATGGTCGGCACGCCGAACATCATCGTCGCGGGCCCGGCGAGCTCCTCGGCCACCGCCGCGGAGGAGAACTTGCCCAGGTGGTGCACCGTGCCGCCCAGCCTTACCGGACCGAGCGTGCCGAGGATCAGGCCGTGCACGTGGAACAGCGGCAGGGCGTGCACCAGGACGTCGCGTTCGGTCCACTCCCACGCCTCGGCCAGCGCGTCGAGGTTGGCGCGGACCGCGCGGCGCGGCAGCACCACGCCCTTCGGCGGCCCGGTGGTGCCCGAGGTGTAGACGATCAGCGCCGGGTCCTCCTCGGCGGCCTCCGGCGGCAGTTCGCCGCCCCGGACGCTCAGATCCACCTCCTCCACCGGCACGTCGCCGAGCCCTTCCGGCGGCTGGAAACCGGGCGGCGCCAGCAGGAGCTCGGGCGCGCTGTCGCTGAGGATGTGCGCCAGTTCCCGCTCCCCCACCTTCGGATTGATCGGGACCACCGCGATGCCCGCGCTCAGCCCGCCGATGACGGCCGCGCAGGTTTCCGGCGTCGCGGTCGCCCACACCGCGATCCGCTTCGCCATGGCGACGCGCTCGGCGATCCCGGCGGCCACCGCCGCGAGCTCCCGGTAGTCCAGCGTGCGCGCACCGAAGCGCAGCGCCTCCTTGTCGTCGGGCTTCCGCAATTTGGGGAACAGCACCTGCGCCGCGCTGGCCATGACCACCTCCACGCTCTGCAATGTCACGCCCGCGGACCTCCGGTGCCCGGCGAGGCCCGAGTCCGGCAGTGGTCCACTGGCTCGACCACTTTTGCTCCGGCATCGTGGCCACGTCAAGGGAATGTGCCGGAATTGGCTCATCCACTCAGCCATCGGGCCGGTGTTAGCCTGGCCACCACGCGATTTCCGGTCTGGAGGAACCCGGTGTCCGAAGCCCTGCGCCCACTCGCCCGCCCTCGGCTGTACGAGCAGGTCGTGCAGCGGTTGCGCGAGCACGTGGCGGATTCCGGACTGCGCGTCGGCGACCGGCTGCCACCGGAGCGGGAGCTCGCCGAGCGGCTCGGTGTGAGCCGCGCGTCGGTGAAGCAGGCGATCGTGGTGCTTGAGGTGCAGGGTCTCGTCGAGGTCCGGCATGGCGGCGGCACCTACCTGCGCCGCGCGTCGCTGGACGTCGAGCCGGTCGATGAACTGGTGGCGCGCAAGCGACGCCTGCCGGACGTGCTGGAGGCGCGGGAGGCGTTGGAGACCAAGCTCGCCGAACTGGCCGCGCAGCGCCGCACCGAGGCCGACCTCGCCGAGGTCGATGCGGCGTTGGCGGACATGCGCCGCGAGATCGCCGACGGTGAACTCGGCAGCGAGGGCGACCGGCGGTTCCACGCCGCGATCACCGCGGCCGCGCACAACCCGCTGCTGGCCGAATTCATGCGCACCATCGCCGCGGAGATCGCCGAGAGCCGCCAGGAGTCGCTGCGCCAGCCGGACCGGCCAGGAAAGTCGCTGGCCCAGCACGAACGCATCGCCGAGGCGATCCGGGCGGGCAACCCGCGCGCGGCGGTCACCGCGATGCGCCGGCACCTGCGGACCGTCAGCCGAGTCCGACTGCTGTCCTGGGACCCCGACGCCGAACCCACCCGATCAAGCGACGAGTGAAGGGCACCTTTGACCGAGTAAGCCGGTCAAAGGTGCCCTTCACCTCGAAAAATGTGCCCGGACGGGTGTTGGCGGTGGGGGCTCGGTAGGCTCGGTCGGCCCTGTTTCAGCAGCTGTGGAGCATGTGACGTGATCGACCACCCGAGTTCGCCGCGCGGACGTGCCGTCGTGCGGGCGCTCCGGTGATCGGGTGGTTGCTGGCCACCGCGGGCACCGCCGCGCTCGGCAGCATCTTCCCGCTGGTCAACATCGAGCTGTACCTGCTGGGCATCGTGTCAACTGTGGACGGGATCAGTTGGTGGGCGGTCGGGTTGGCCGCCGCGTTGGGCCAGGTGGCCGGTAAGACCCTGTTCTACTTCGCGGGGAAAGGCGGCTTCGCGCTCGGGGAACGGCTGCGCAAGCGGATCGAGGCCAAGCGGCGGGGCAGGTGGGCCGCCTGGTTCGAGAAGTTCCACCGGCGGACCGAGGAACGCCCGTGGTGGGGCCTCGGCGTGCTGTGCCTGACCGCCGTGCCCGGCATTCCGCCCTACAGCCTGATGTGCTTCCTCTCCGGCGCGGCGGGCATCCCGCTGCTGGGCTTCCTGGCCGCCAGCCTCGTCGGGCGCGGACTGCACTTCCTGATCGTCGCCGGTGCTCCTGAACTGCTGCACTGGCTCCCCGCCGCGCTCGGGTCGTGAGTGCTCAACCGGGCTCCAACCCGGCCACGCACTCACGACCGCGCACACCGGTGGCGCCCGACCACGCACCGGGGTGCGAACGTACCGAAACGATCACACACCGCGAGGCCGATTAGGACTCCGGCGGTACGTCTTCTACGGTGCGAGTCCGTGAGTGTATTGCGAACGATGCCTGTCGAGGACGTGCTGACCCGCGGCGCGCGCAGCGGACTGATCCGTCGGCTCACCGGACGGGACCTGGTCGGCTTCGGTATCGGCATCATCATCGGCACCGGCGTGTTCACGCTGGCCGGGATCGAAGCCAAGGAGCACGCCGGTCCCGCGGTCGTGCTGTCGTTCGTCGTCGGCGGCATCGTCGCGGCGCTGGCCGCGCTGTGCTACGCGGAGCTCGCCTCGGCGGTGCCGACCGCGGGCAGCGCCTACACCTACGGGTACGCGACGCTGGGCGAGATCTTCGCCTGGATCATCGGTTGGGACCTGCTGCTGGAGTTCGCGCTCGGCGCCGCGGTGGTCTCGCGCAGCTGGTCGGGCTACGTCGCGAACCTGCTCGGGCTGCCGGAGGCGTGGTTCGGCGAGGACGCGGCGGTCAACGTCGGCGCGATCCTGATCATCGCGGTGCTCACCATCATCGCGGTGGTCGGTATCCGCGAGTCGTCCTGGGTGACCAACGCGCTGGTCGTGGTCAAGGTCGCGGTGTGCGTGCTGGTGATCGTCGCCGGTCTGTTCTTCGTCAACGGCGCCAACCTCGACCCGTTCATCCCGCCCGCGCAGCCCGCCCCGGCGACCGCGAACGTGCTGGAGCAGCCACTGGTGCAGGCGGCGCTGGGCATGGAGCAGTCGGTGTACGGCATCGGCGGCATGTTCACCGCGGCGGCGATCGTGTTCTTCGCCTACACGGGCTTCGAGGCGCTGGCCAACCTCGGCGAGGAGACCAAGCGTCCCAAGCGCGACCTGCCGGTCGGGCTGCTCGGCAGCCTGATCGTGTGCACCCTGCTGTACGTCGCGGTCGCGGCCGTGCTCAGCGCGATGGTCGACTACCGGCAGATCGACGAGGGCGCCCCGCTGGCGGCGGCGTTCCAGTCCGTCGGGCAGCCGTGGGTGGCAGCGCTGATCGCGCTCGGTGCGGTGACCGGGCTGACCTCGGTGATGATGGTCGAGCTGGTCACCATCGGCCGGATCGGGTTCGCGATGAGCCGGGACGGCCTGCTGCCGCCCAAGCTCTCCCAGGTGCACCCGAAGTGGGGCACGCCGCACCGGATGACCATCGGCGGCGCGGTGGTGATCATGCTGCTGGCCGGGTTCATCCCGATCTCCGAACTGGCCGACATGGTCAGCATCGGGGCGCTGTCCGGCTTCGTCATCGTCGCCATCGCGGTGCCGGTGCTGCGCCGCACCAAACCGGACCTGGACCGACCGTTCAAGATGCCGCTGTCCCCGGTGCTACCGATCATCACGGCGCTGTCCTGCCTCTACCTGATGTCCAACCTGGACATCATCACCTGGCTGCGCTTCGCGGCGTGGTTGGTCGTGGGCCTGGCGATCTACTTCCTCTACGGCCGCCGCCACGCGAGGCTCGCCAACCCGACCGCCGACACCACCTCTTCGAGCGAGGAGTGAGGGGCACCCGTGACCCAGTTACTTGGTCACGGGTGCCCCTCACTCCGTTCGGGCTGCGCGGTTCAGGTGGTGGCGAGTTGCTGGATCGCCTCGGTGCCGAGCGCTACGAGGGCGGCTAGGTTTTCGCGGCCGATCGTGAGGATGTACTCGCCGTGCTGTCCACAGTGGAGGACGACGAGGCCGTTGAGCCGATCGATCTCGTAGCGCATCGGAGCCTCGTCCTCCATCTCGACGCACGACTCCACGGATATCCCGGAGTACTGAAACAAGGCCATGCTCCCGACCTTCCTCAATGGACGACTAGGGTGACTGCGCGGAACCAGACCACCCCTAAGCGCGACGGTCACCGGATCAGGAAGGATGACTGATCATGCCGGGGCTTGCGCGGGACACCGGGTGGTTCAAGAGCTCACGGAGCACCGCAGCAAGCGACAACTGCGTCGAGGTCCGGATGCTCGACAATTCCGTCTGGGTACGGGACTCCAAGGCACCCGACGACGGCTTGCTGAGCTTCCACTCCACCGCTTGGAACTCCTTCCTGACCTCCTTGAAAGCATGACGTTCGCAGCCCAGCGGAATCACATATCGCCGGCGGCGGGCACCGCACGCCTGACCAGCAGGACTTCTCCGACGGCGACGACGAGCGCTGCCGCGACGAAGCCGACCGAGACGATCAGGCCGTTGGAGATCGCCTCGTCGAAACCTCCGGTGGCCAGCGTGCCGAAGAACAGTCCCGACGCCGCCGCCGTGCCCAGCGCGGAGCCGATCCGCTGGCCGGTCTGCTGGACCCCAGCCGCCGTGCCGCCGTGCGCGCTGTCGATCTCGCTGAGGGTCACCGTCTGGTTCGGCGAGATCACCAGACCGCTGCCGATCCCGGCGATCAGCAGCGGCAACGCGATCACCAGCCCCGCGTCCGGGCCGGGATGCGTGGCCAGCAGCAGGTCGGTGGCCAGCAACCCGAGCAGTGCCGCGGCCAACCCGATGATCACCAACCGGCGGCCCATCCGGTGCACAATCCGCCCGCCGAGGGCCGACGCCACCGCCGAGCCGACCGCGAACGGCGTCAACGCCAGCCCCGCCGCCAGCGCCGAATACCCCAGACCGCGCTGCAAGTACACCGCCAGCACGAAGAAGATGCTGGTGAACCCGGCGAAGTACAGCAGGCCCAGGGTCGCGCCGAACGAGTAGCTGCGGATCTTCAGCAGCCGCAGGTTCACCAGCGGGGCGTGGCCCTGGGCGCGGTACCAGTACTCCCAGACCACGAACAGCACCAGCAGCACCACCGCGATGATCAGCAGGTACCACGGGGTGCCCTGGCCGCCCTCCTGCTCGATCAGCGGCAGCAACAGGCACAGCAGTCCGCCGCCGAGCAGCAGCACGCCCACGAGATCAAGACTGGTGGCCTTGTCACGAACTCTGTCGCGTGGTAACACCCGCAGTCCGTAGAGCACCGCCGCGACGCCGATGGGCAGGTTCACGAAGAACACCCAGCGCCAGCCGTGCTCCTGTCCGGCGAGCTGGATGATCAGGCCGCCGAGCAGCGGGCCGATCGCGGTGGAGATGCCCACCACCGCGCCGAAGAGGCCGAACGCCCTGCCTCGCTCGGAGCCGTGGAACAGCTGTTGCATCAGCCCCAGCACCTGCGGGTTGAGCAGACCTCCGGCCACGCCTTGCAGCAGCCGCGCCACGACCAGCCACAGCGGGGTCATCGCGAACCCGGCCAGCGCGCTGGCCAGCGTGAAGGCCAGCAGCGCCAGCAGGAACATCCGGCTGCGGCCGCGATCATCGCCGAGCCGACCGGCGGGTACCAGCACCAGGCCGAAGGTCAGCGCGTAGCCGGAGACCACCCACGACAGCGCCGCCGCTGGCGCGTCCAGGCCCTGCTGGATCGACGGCAGCGCGACGTTGACGATGCTCACGTCGAGCAGGGTCATGAACCCGGCGACCAGGCAGACGGTCAACACCCGCCAGCGCCGGGCGCTCTCCTGCTCTGCCGCGGACCGCGCTGCTGGCTCGGTCTGATTCACCGGTTCAGCTCAGCACGTTCGTTCTAGGCTCGCACTATCCGCTGCGCCACATCGACTGTCCAGTATTGCGACCGACTGACTTATCAATCGCAGTCGACTCCGACCCAATCGCCCGACGCGCCTCGAATTCACCTTGCTGTCTAGGCATATTCCACGAGACACTGTCAGTTGGAAGGGACTCGTGGAATCGCAACAAGCCGTGATCGTTGCGATTCTCGCAACGGACTGTTAGCGTTCCGTCCCGTGCAGGACACCACGGCGGCGGTGCGTCAGCGGGTGCGCGACGTGTTGCGCAAGTACCCGGGCAGCCAGCGCGCCTTCGCCGACCTGATCGGGCTGGACCCGACCAAGCTGTCCAAATCGCTGACCGGGACCAGGCGGTTCACCCCGATCGAACTCACCCGGATCGCCGAACTCACCAACGTCACGGTGAACTGGCTGATCAACGGCGGCGACGACATCGAGACGGTGGCCGCCGCACCGCAGCGCAGCGCGCGGTCCGGGCGCGGCCCCGGCGATGCCCGCGAAGCAGGCCGCTACCAGCAGATCCTCGATGCCGCCTGGAAACTGGTCGCCGAGCGCGGCTACCACTCGGTGCGGATCGCCGACGTCGCCGAGGTCTGCGGCACCAGCGCGGCGACGATCCACTACTACTTCCCCGGCCGCGACGACCTGCTCACCGAAACCCTGCGGTACTCGGTGCGGCTGGCCTTCGACCGGCAGGTCGCCGAACTGCACAGCATCGAGGACGCCCACGAGCGCCTGCTGCGGCTGGTCGAACTCCAACTGCCCACGCCGGGACTGCTGCGCCTGGAGTGGTCGATCTGGTTGCAGGTGTGGAACGAGAGCGCGCTCAACCCGGATCTGCAGGTCCTGCACAGCGATTCCTACGCCCGCTGGCACGACACCATCGCCCGCACCATCCGGCAGGGCCAGCAGCAGGGCGCGTTCACCGACACCGACGCCGAGGAGCTCACCGTGACGCTGACCGCGCTGATCGACGGCCTGGGCATCCAGGTGCTCGCCGGGCGGCCCGGCCGATCGGTGGCGCGGATGCGGCGCGTGCTGCGCGAGTTCGTGGACCGCGAGATCGTCCGGCACTGACCGCCGACAACAAACACCTGGGCGCGGTGGCGCGCACCGGGCCGAAAAGTCGTCCCCACGAAGGGAGAGCCCGATGAACAACCCAGTGATCATCACCGCCGCGCTCACCGGCGCCGGTGACACCACCGGCAAGAGCGAGTTCGTCCCGGTCACCCCGGCGCAGATCGCCGAATCCGCGGTGCAGGCCGCCGAGGCCGGTGCGGCCGTGGTGCACATCCACGTCCGCAACGTGGATACCGGTCAGGGCTCCCGCGAGGTGTCGCTGTACCGCGAGGTGGTGGAGCGGATCAAGGAGACCGGCATCGACGTGGTCATCAACCTGACCGCCGGGATGGGCGGTGACCTGGTCATCGACCAGGAGGACCCGCTCAAGCCGGTGGACGGCACCGACCTGGTCAACGGCCTGGACCGGCTGCCGCACGTCGAGGAGCTGCTGCCGGACATCTGCACGCTGGACTGCGGTTCGCTGAACTTCGGCGAGGGCAGCCAGCTCTACATCTCCACCCCGGACATGCTGCGCGCCGGGGCCAAGCGGATCCAGGAGCTGGGCGTCAAGCCGGAGCTGGAGATCTTCGACACCGGCAACCTGTGGTTCGCCACCAAGCTGATCGAGGAGGGGCTGATCGACGCCCCACCGCTGTTCCAGCTGTGCAGCGGTATTCCGTGGGGCGCGCCGCCGAATCCCGGTCTGCTGCAAGCGATGGTGCACATGCTGCCCGACGGCGCGAACTGGGCCAGCTTCGCCATCGGCCGCGACCAGCTGCGCTGGGTCGGCCTGACCGCGGCGCTGGGCGGTCACGTCCGCGTCGGCCTGGAGGACAACCTCTACCTGAGCAAGGGGGTCAAGGCCACCAACGGCCAGCTCGTCGAGCGCGCGGTGACGATCGTGGAGTCGATGGGCGGCAAGGTCGCCACCCCGGACGAAGCCCGCGAACAACTCGGGCTCAAGACCCGGCGTTGAACCCGGTTCGTGTTGAACATGCGTTGACCCGAAGGGAATCCTTGAGTTGAGCGAGAACACCCCGTCCCCGACCGCCGTTCGGCGGGTGGCCTGCGTCGGTGCCGGTGTCATCGGTGGCGGTTGGGTCGCGCACTTCCTCGCCCGCGGTTACCAGGTGACCGCGTGGGACCCGGCGCCGGACTTCGAGACCAAGCTGGCCCGGCTGGTCGACGCGGCATGGCCCGCCCTCACCGAACTCGGGCTGGCCGATGGCGCCTCCCGCGACAACCTCGACATCGGCGCGACGCTGGAGGACGCGGTCGCCGCTGCCGAGTTCGTGCAGGAGAGCGCGCCGGAAGACCTGGTGCTCAAGCGGGATCTGCTGGCCCGCATCGACGCCGCGACACCGGCGGGCGTGGTGGTGTCGTCGTCCACTTCGGGCTACGGCATGACCGAGATGCAGGTGGAGTGCGCGACGCCGCAGCGGCTCGTGGTGGGGCACCCGTTCAACCCGCCTTACCTCATCCCGCTGGTCGAGGTGGTCGGCGGCGAGCGGACCGAGCGGTGGGCGGTCGAGTGGGCCGCGGAGTTCTTCGAAGTCGCGGGCAAATCGGTGATCACCATGGACCGCGAGGTGCCGGGTTTCATCGCCAACCGGCTGCAGGAGGCGATCTGGCGCGAGGCGCTGCACATGGTGGCCAACGGCGAGGCCACGCCAGCGCAGATCGACGCATCGATCACCGATGGTCCTGGCCTGCGCTGGCCGCTGCTCGGGCCGTGCCTGACCTTCCACCTCGCCGGTGGTGAGGGCGGCATGGCGCACATGCTGGACCACTTCGGCCCGTCGCTGAAGTCTCCGTGGACGCGGTTGGAGGCCCCGGAGCTCACCGACGAGCTGCGCGACGCCATGATCGAAGGCTGCGAACAGGCCGCGAACGGCCGCAGCATCGCCGAGCTGGTGGCCGAGCGCGACCGCGCGGTGATCGCGGTGATGCGCGCGATCGACGGCGTGCGCAAGGGCAAGTCGTGACTGGGCTGCGGGAGTTCCGGCAACGGGTCCGTGCGGAGTGGATCGACTACAACGGTCACCTCAGCGAGGCTTACTACGTGCTCGTGTTCGGTTTCGCCACTGACGCGGTGATGGATCAAGTTGGCCTCGACGCGGGCTACCGCACCGCCACCGGATGCTCGCTGTACACAGTGGAGGCCCACGTGCGCTACCTGCGGGAGGTCAAACCCGACGCGGAGCTGGTGGTGACCAGTCGCGTGGTGGGTGCTGGCGCGAAGAAGGTGCGCATCTGCCACGAGATGACCGTGGCAGATGCGCTGGTGGCGACCGAGGAGATCATGGCGCTCCACGTCGACGGCGCCCAGGGCAGCACCACGCCGTTCCCGGACGTGGTAGCCGACCGCTTCGCCGCACTGGTCGAGCCGCCGCCGGAGTACGCGGGCAGCGCCATCGGCTGATCTCACGACCTGCCGGTCCGGTCGACCAACCGCCCGGTTCGAAAGCGACTGCGGGGCTGAGGTTGTCCGGTTGTGGTCACCGGTGGACCGAAGTCGATCGGCTCCATCCGCGTGCCGCGGGCGTACCGTGGAGCTCAACCACCGGTGTCCTCGGGAGGTCGCGGGTGAACTCCACCGGTTCCCCGCCAGCGCACGATCGCGCCCGCGGGTTGTTCACGGGAGTCGGGCTCGGCGACGCGATGGGTGCCGAGTTCGAAGGCAGACCATCGGTCAGCGAGCTGGCCCTCCGGGAGTTCGAGCGCTCCCAGCACCAATTGCGCTACACCGATGACACCGCGCTGACCATCGCCGTCGCCGAACACCTGCTGGAGCGGGCCCGCCTCGGCGGGCACCTGCTCGACGAGGGAGAACTGGCCGCCGCGCTGACGTGCGCCTGGAACCGCGAGCCGTGGCGCGGGTTCGCCACCTCAGCAGCCTGCCTGTTCGAAGAGCTCGACTCGGGGATGCCGTGGCGGGACGCGGCTGTTTCGCTGTTCCGCGGGCAGGGCTCCTTCGGCAACGGCGGGGCGATGCGTTGCGCGCCGGTGGCACTGGCCGCGCAAAGCGCCCACCACGCCGCCGAACTGGGTCGCCGCACCGCGTCGGTGACTCACGCGCACCCGGATGGCCAGGAGGGCGCCGCCGTGCAGGCGTGCAGTGTCTACCTGGCGCTGCACACCTGCGGGCCGCTCGACGCCGAGTCGTTCCTGTCCCGGCTGGCCCACACCATCCACGAACCGGAGTGGGTGCGGCGGCTGCAGGCCGTGGCCGCGCAACTCGGGCACCGAGACCCGCACCGCGCCGCCGAAGCACTGGGCAACGACGTGCGGGCGACGCATTCGGTGCCGCTGGCGCTGTGGGCCTTCCTCGCCCACGCCGAGCACCCGGTCGACGTCGTGCGGCAGTGCATCCGGGCCGGTGGCGACACGGACACCATCGCAAGCATGGCGGCGGCGCTGGCCGGAGCGCTGCGCGGCGCCGCCGGTTGGCCGCAGTCGTGGCTGCGCCGCGTCGAAGGGCTCACCCGGCTGCACGACTTGGGCGACCGGCTGGCCAGCTTGTCGCCGTGAGCCGCGCGCCACGAGGCCGGGCTCGTTACCCTCGCGGTTGCTCCGCCCAGCTACCGACTGGAGGACAGATGAACGCCGAAACCCCGGAAGCCGACGCCGCCGAGCAGGCCCGCCAGGCCGAGGAAGTGCTCGACGAGGAAGAGCCGGAGCCGGTCGAGGTGCCGCTCGACGCCGACCCGGCCGACCTCGCCGACCAACACCGCCCCGTCCCAGTAGACGACTCCTACGACTACGACTAAAAAACTGTGGTCGGCTCGTTTTGCGTGGCGGGCCGGTGGCGGAACCTCAGACGCCGTCTCGCTCGGGGAGGACTCGGCCGGGATTCAGGATGTTGTGCGGATCCAGGGCGTTCTTGATCGCGTGCTGGGTCCACAGGCCCGCTTCGTCGAGTTCCTTGCCCAGCCACTGCCGTTTGAGGTGGCCGACGCCGTGTTCGCCGGTGATGGTGCCGCCCAGTTCCAGGCCGAGCGCCATGATCGCGTCGAACGCCCGCTGCGCGCGGGCCGTTTCGTCCGCGTCGCTGGCATCGAAGGCCACCACCGGATGCATGTTGCCGTCCCCCGCGTGCCCGGCGCACAGCACCTGCACGCCGTGCTGCTCGGCGATCCGGCCGAGCCCTTCGACCAGGTCCACCAGATGCCGTCGCGGCACGCACACGTCGTCGACCAGCAGCGATACGCCGAGGTTTTCGTGCGCGTCGCCGACCAGTCGCCGGGCCTGCATCAGCAACTCGCCTTCGGCCGGGTCGTCGGCGACCACCACCTCGGAGGCGCCGAAGGACCGGGCCACCCGCTCGAAGGCCGCCAGGTCGCCCGGCGCCGATTCGCCGCGGTCGGACTGCACGAGCAGCATGCCTGACATGCCCTCGGGGAAGCCGAGGTCGGCGATCCGCTGGACCGCGTTGACGGTCGGCTGGTCCATGAACTCCAGCACCGACGGCCGGTGTCCCTCCCCCAGGTACCCGGCCACGGTGCGGGCCGCGTCGACGACCGCCGGGAAGAACGCGACGGCGGTCAGCGGCTGCGCCGTGGCCGGTCGCAGCGCGACGGTGATCTCGGTGACCACCCCGAGGGTGCCTTCAGAGCCGACGATCAACCGCGTGAGGTCGTAGCCAGCCACACCCTTGGCGGTGCGACGCCCGGTGCGCATCACCCGGCCGTCGGCGAGCACCACCTCCAGACCGCGCACGAAGTCGCCGGTGACGCCGTACTTCACGCAGCACATGCCGCCCGCGTTGGTGGCCACGTTGCCGCCGATCGTCGAGATGCTGCGCGAGCCGGGGTCGGGTGGGTAGAACAGCCCGTGCTCGCCGACCTTCGTCGCGAGCACGCCGTTGACCACGCCGGGCTGCACGACCGCGATCTGCTCGTCGACGTCGATGTCGAGGATGCGGTTCATCTTCTCCATCGACAGCAGGATGCAGCCGTCGATCGCGTTGGCCGCCCCGGACAACCCGGAGCGGGCTCCCTGCGGCACCACCGGAACCCGGTTCTCGTGCGCCCACTCCAGGGTCGTCGCGACGTCCGCGGTGGACCGGGCGCGGACCAGCGCCGCAGGCTTCCCGGCCGGGCAGAAGGTGGCCCGGTCCCGGCGGTGGGCCTCCAGCACGTCGACGTCGTCGAACACGCTGCCTTCCGGCAACAGCTCCCGCAGCGGGTGCACGTCAGTGGCGGTCATCGGTCGCGCTCTTCTCCAACCTCGGTGGGCATGGTCGTACCTCGCGAACCTAACCCGTGCCACCCCTGATCTCCCAGCCCCCCGATGTCGAAGACCAGGTTGGCGCAGCGGTCACGCGAACCCTGGAACGATCATGGTGAGCCGAACCTCAGCCCGGCCACAGGCCGAACAGCGCGGCGAACCCCTCGCGCCAACTCGGCCACATCGGCCGCCAACCCAGTGTTTCGCGCAGCCGGAAGTTCGTCGCGCCGCGCTGTTCGGTCAACTGGTGCACGGTCAGCCAGTCCAACTGCGCCTTGGCCTGGTCCATGGTCAGCGACACCGGGGCCGGGCCACCGGCCATCCGCGCGTAGGCGGGCAGCCATTCGGCTGTCTCGGCTGGCTCGTTGTCGACCACGTTGTAGGTGCCCGGCTCGCCGCCGGTGAGCAGTTCCAGCACTGCCCCGGCGGCGTCGTCGACATGGGTGAACGACGTCAGGCCGACCCCGTCGTGGACCAGCGGCAGCGCGCTGCCGCGGACCCGCTCGTGGATCACCCCACCCGGCGCGTAATGGGTGCTGGGGCCGTACAGCGCGCCGTAGCGCAGCGCCACGCCCTCGATCTCCGGGCAGGTGAGCACCGCTTCCTCCATCGCCGCCAAGGCCCGGACCACGGCGCCCCAGCAGCCCGGCGCGTCCGTCCACAGTGGAGAATCTTCGTCCAGCACGTCGTGCCCGTGCGGACGGTAGGCGGCGGTCATGCTCTGCCCGATGATGCGCCGCGCGCCCACCAGCACAGCGGCGTCCACGAGGTTCGCGGCACCGCGGGCACGCAACTCCGCGGTGCGGCGCAGGCGCTCGTCCTGGTCAGCTTTCCCGAAGCCGGAGGTCTGATCGATCACCACGTCCGGACCGACGCGGCGCAACTCGCGGTGCAACCCCGCCGGGTCCAGCAGGTCCGCCACGGCGATATCATCGACCGGTACCGTGCCGTCCAGCCGATCCGCGCTCCGGACAAGTGCGGTCACGTGATGACCGCGTTCTCGCAGCAGCGGCAGCAGTGTTCTCCCGACCACGCCGGTAGCACCGGCGACAACCACACGCAGGGGCACTTCGACCTCGCACCGGGTTTCAAAAGTCAGCGAGCCCGAAGCCTACCCTGGCGACATACCCCGAAACGGGTGAAACGGTGGCCCTCCTCGGCGGCAGACCGGCACCGCAGACGGCCCGATCTGCCGCCCACCGGAGCGGCATCAGAGCTCACCCCGATGCTTTCGTCATGCCTGACAGGCACGACCTTTGGATCAGATGGTGCGGATGCCCGCGGCCTGCGGACCCTTCGGGCCCTGGGCGATCTCGAACTCCACCCGCTGGTTCTCCTCCAGCGTGCGGAAACCGGAGGAGTCGATCGCGGAGTAGTGGGCGAAGACGTCAGCGCCACCGCCGTCGGGGGTGATGAACCCGTACCCCTTCTCCGCGTTGAACCACTTGACCGTACCGGTAGCCATTCCCTGTTTCTCCTGATTCTGCTGGCCAGGGTCAACACTGCGCAGACCCTCGGTCGCCGAGCTGATCACCCCTCGTACCAACGCGGAGCCGGAGCACCACGGCACAAAAAAAGTGCCTGCGTTCTGGCAGGCACTTTCCAGTACTGCTGGGACCAAAACTGCAACCGATGCAACGCTAGCACTCCGACTGCGGGTTGTCACACATCGATCGCCGCATGTCAGCACGGTGTCCGACCAACCGCCACAGTGGATCGACGAGCCGCTTCACGGGATGCTGAGCAGCCCTTCACCGCTGGCTTCGGCGGCGCGGTTCTGCTCGCTGCGGTGCTCGGCGAGCCGCAGCGCCGCGGCCCTCGGCGTGCAGCCCTCGGCGTCCCACGCCGCCAGCAGCGGCGGGATCTTGGCCAGCATCTCCTCCCGCAACACCTGGAACGAGCGCACCGGGTCGGCGTCGACCCTGCCGAGCAGCAGCCACCAGGCCCAGGCCGCCGCTCCGGCGTTGGCCACGAAGTCCGGGATCACCGGGATGCCGCGCGTCGCCAGCATTTCCTCGGCGTCGGCGGTGACCGGCGTGTTGGCCGCCTCGATGATCACCTTCGCGGCGACCGCCGGGACCTGCGGTGCGCCGATGGCGTACGACACCGCGGCCGGGATCAGCACGTCCACCTCGGCGCCCAGGACCGCCTCGCGCGGCAACTGCCGCACCTCCGCGGGCACCTGCGCGCGGTCGATCTCGCCGAAGCGGTCGCGGGTCTCCAACAACGCCGGAACGTCCAGCCCGTCCGGGTGCCACAGGGTGCCCGCCGCATCGGCCAGCGCGACCACTTTCAGCCCCGCCTCGTGGAGGTAGTAGGCCGCGCCGCCGCCCATCGTGCCGACGCCCTGCACGGCGACCGTGGTCGCCTCCGGCGGCCAACCCCGAGCGTGCACGACACCCAGGCAGCTCTGCGCGACGCCGTATCCGCCGACCACGTCGCCGAGCAGCAGGCCGCCTGGCACCGGGGCGTTGAGCCCAGCGCGGACGCGGCGCAGCGTGCGCTCCGGGTCCGGCGCCCGGCGGATCGCGGCGTGGTAGGACTGGTGCAGGCCGAGTTCGGCGAACACCTCGTCGATCAGGTGCTGCGGCACCCCGAGGTCCTCAGCCGTCACCCAGTGCGCGTCCAGCCACGGCCGCATCGCCTGCACGAAGCGGCGCAGCACGCCGCTGGCGTCCGGATCCTTCGGATCGCAGTCGATGCCGCCCTTCGCGCCGCCGACCGGCAGATCGAACACAGCGGTCTTGCGGGCCATGCCGCGGGCCAGTTCCGTCACTTCCGACAGCGTGCAACCGGCACGCATCCGGGTTCCGCCGGTGGCGAGCCCGGACACCAGGCTGTGCACGACCAGGTAACCGGTGCGGCCGGTCACCGAATCCGTCCAGATCACCCTCATCAGCGGGTCGCGGTCGACGAGCGCCACGGGCCAGACCTCCTTCCAGAACGCGTACCTGACACCGGGCGCACGGGCCCGGAGTTCACCAGTGATCAATGGTTCGGCGACTCAGTGATGTCGACTCAGTGATGTCGCAGCCAGAGCGAGGAAGAAGACAACCATCGGGCCGGACGCGGATTGCGGAAGAACTCGGTTCGCATGGCCCACCTCCGGCGTCCGGCCCGAATGGCTCGAAATTAAACGCGGGCTCGTCGGATTGTCAACAATCATCTCGTCTTACTCAGTTACATCGTCGGAACGGGTACGTGTCACCCGGTTACCTGGGATTTTGTCGTGTGCGGAGCGCAATCGGCCATGCCGCAACTGTCACTCCGATGGGGTCTTAAGCTTCCCGGCACAACGTCGGGACAGCGTCGCGCGAAGCATGCCGGGACTTGGGTGAAACCGCTCCCAAGGGCTTCGCGTGACTGGGAGGATGCACGCATGAGCCAACCGGGACCCCACGGCCAACCGGGATCGTTGGACGAGGCCGCGCAGCAACAGCTGATCCAGGAGATCGGCCGGACCATCGTGCGCGCCTTGCCCCCTGGTTGGCAGGAGGCGACGGTCGAGTACCGCGAGCTGGGCACCCACCACGAACTGGTGGCGCAGCTGATCGCGCCCAACGGCACCGCCATCCCGCTCGCCGTGCCCGCCGGGGTCGGGGAGTTGTTCGTGCGGCTGCGGCACGGCATGTACCAGCCGGATCGCGGCACCTGGGTGAGCGCGCTGTACCGGCTGCAGCGGCCCGGCAGCTACACCGTCGACTTCAACGGCGATTTCGAACCCAACTGGCGCACCGCGCCACCGCCCGAAGCTTCCGCCGAAGAACTGCGCCGCTTTCCGCGCCCCGCCGCGGTCACGCCGGACTGGCTGACCCCGCGGAGCACCGGTGCGGGGAGGCTGCGCACCGCCGAGGTCTTCGACGACGGCGGGCGTCCGATCACCGAGCGGCCGGAGATCAGCCCGGCCGAGCGCGACCAGGTGGTCGACTACCTGGAGCGGGCCCCGATCGTGTTGGCCGCGCGGAGCTACGACACCGACCGGCTCGACCCGAACCGCAGCCCGGCGGTGCCGATGACCTTCCACACCGACGGCAGCTGGATCTGGCCCGGTGCGGTCGGCTACTACCTGCGCCAGCACGGTGTGGCACCGGAGGCGGACCTGGTGGCGCACATCCGCAGCCGGGGCTTCCAGGTCCCCGACGTCGAGGAACCCCTCCGCGAGCAAGCAGTCGCGGTAATCACCGGCGAACAGCGCTAGAGACTGTTTCAGTAGTGGTTTGCGTGGCGGTGCGGGTTGCGGAACCTCAGCAGCCGCCTCGACTCCGGGATCCCCGACATCATGTACTTCCAATTCGCAGTTTCACTGCGCTGTCGTGGCTGTCCTCCCGAGGCGACTGCTGAGAACCCGCGGCGGTGCCAGCTGAGTCCCACACCGCAAGCGGCTACGCCGCTTACAAAACAGACCCGAGGAACCATCCGCCCCGGTCCGGTCCTGCGACAATCCGAGGTATGCGCGAGGTCGCCTTCGTGGGTGGACCGGTGGCCACAATGGACGCCGCCCGATCGTTCACCGATGCCGTGGCGGTGCGCGACGGCCGGATCGTCGCCGTCGGCCACGCGGCGGTGCGCGCGCAGCGCACGTCGAACACCGAAGTGATCGATCTGGACGGCCGGTTGCTGCTGCCCGGTTTCCACGACGCGCACGTGCACCCGGTCTACGGCGGCATCGAGCAGCTGCGTTGCGACCTCACCGAATGCCAGGACGCCGCGGACTGCCTGCGGCAAATCCGGGCATACCAACCGGATGCGGGTTGGGTGCTGGGCGGCGGCTGGGACATGGGGCAGTTCCCGCGCGGCACGCCGAGCCGCACAGCGCTGGACGCGGTCACCGGTGCTCGACCGGCGTACCTGCTCAACCGCGACCACCACGGTGCTTGGGTGAACTCCGCGGCGCTGCGGTTGGCCGGAATCGACCGCGACACCCCCGATCCGCCGGACGGGCGCATCGAACGCGACGCCGACGGCCACCCCTCCGGGACCTTGCACGAAGGCGCCACCCGCCTCGTCGAGCACGCGCTGCCGCCGTCCAGCGAGTCGGAATACCTCGCCGGGCTGTTGGCCGGGCAACGCCACCTGCAGGCACGCGGGGTGACGTCCTGGCACGACGCGATCATCGGCCCGTACCTCGGTTACGCCGACATGCTGGAGACCTACCTGGCGGCCGACGGGCAGGGATTGCTGACCGGCAAGGTCCGCGGCGCGCTGTGGTGGGACCGCGACCGCGGCCGGGAGCAGATCGAGGAACTGCGCCAACGCCGCGAGCGCGCCCGCGGGCGGCGGTTCCGCGCCGACGCGGTGAAGATCATGCAGGACGGCGTGTGCGAGAACTTCACCGCCGCACTGCTGCTGCCCTACCTCGGCAGCCACGGCAGCGGTATGTCCTTTGTGGATCCCCAGGTGCTCGCCGACGTGGTGCCGGAACTGGCCGCGAACGGTTTCCAGCTGCACTTCCACGCCATCGGCGACCGGGCGGTGCGCGACGTGCTGGACGCGCTCGCGGCGCACCCCGAACACCGGGAGCTGCGCCACCAGATCGCCCACGTGCAAGTGGTGCAGCCCAGCGACATCCCGCGGTTCCACGAACTCGGGGTCGCCGCGACGATCCAGCCCCGCTGGGCGGTCAACGACGCGGCGATGACCGAACTGACCGTGCCCCGGCTGGGACACCGGCGGGCGGGCTGGCAATACCCGTTCCGGTCGCTGCACGCGGCGGGCGCGGTGCTCGCGGCGGGCAGCGATTGGCCGGTGTCCGAAGCCGATCCGATGCAGGCCGTGCACGTCGCGGTCAACCGGCGCGAACCCGGCACCGACGACGTGCCGTTCCTGCCGGAACAAGCGCTGGACCTCGTCGACGCGCTCGCCGCCTACACCGCGGGCAGCGCCTGGGTGAACCACGTCGATGGCGACACCGGCACCGTCGAGGTGGGCAAGGCGGCGGACCTGGTCGTGCTCGACCGCGACCCGTTCTCGCTGCCACCAGCGGAAATCGGGCAATGCCAAGTGGATCTGACGATGGTCGACGGCGTGATCGTGCACGAACGGAAGGCGTGACCGACCGCAGCACCGCGCTGGGCTGGTCGGGCGACGCCGGTTCTCGATCGTGTGGAACCACCGCCGGAAGCATTGGCCGGGCTGGCCGCGCCTGGTTTCGTGCCCAGCGTCGGTGACCATCGCAGAGAGGTCAGGCGCATGCAGCCCTTTCGACTGCCGGAGTTCTACCTGCCCTACCCGGCGCGGCTGAACCCCAACCTGGAGCGGGCCCGCGAGCACAGCAAGGCGTGGGCCAACCGGATGGACATGATCGACGTGCCGCAGGAGGGCAAGGCGATCTGGTCCGAAGCCGATTTCGACCGGCACGACTACGCGCTGCTGTGCGCCTACACGCATCCCGACGCGGCCGGGCCGGAACTCGACCTGATCACGGACTGGTACGTGTGGGTGTTCTACTTCGACGACCACTTCGTCGAGCTGTACAAGCGGAATCCGGATCCCCAGGGGGCGCGGGAGTACCTCGACCGGCTCCCGGCGTTCATGCCGGTCGACGGTGAGGTCACCGCGGAGCCGACCAATCCGGTGGAACGCGGTCTGGCCGACCTGTGGGCGCGCACCGTGCCCACCATGAGCCTCGACTGGCGACGCCGGTTCGCGGACAACACCGAGCACCTGCTGGACGAATCGCTGTGGGAATTGGCCAACATCACCGAGAACCGGCTGGCCAACCCCATCGAGTACGTCGAGATGCGCCGCAAGGTCGGCGGCGCGCCGTGGTCGGCGAACCTGGTGGAGCACGCGGTCGGCGCGGAAGTGCCCGCCGAGATCGCCGCGACCCGGCCGATGGAGGTGCTGCGCGACACCTTCGCCGACGGCGTGCACCTGCGCAACGACCTGTTCTCCTACCAGCGCGAAGTGCAGGACGAAGGCGAGCTCAGCAACGGCGTGCTGGTCTTCGAGGAGTTCCTCGGGTGCAGCACCCAGGAAGCCGCCGATGCGGTCAACGACCTGCTGACCTCCCGGCTGCACCAGTTCGAGCACACCGCGCTGACCGAGGTGCCGCAACTGCTCGACGAGCGCCGCGTCGACCCGGCGGGCCGGATGGCGGTGCTCGGCTACGTCAAGGGACTGCAGGACTGGCAGGCCGGTGGCCACCAATGGCACGTGCAGTCCGGCCGGTACCCGGACGGCGCCACGACGGTGCTGGGCGGCCCGACCGGCCTGGGCACTTCCGCCGCCAACATCGTGCGGTCGCTGATTTCCACCGCGCCGCAACGACTTCGCAGCTTCACATGGGCACCTTTCCAAGAGGTCGGCCCGATCCCGCAGCGGGAGATCCACTTCCCCTACGACGTCTCGCTGTGCCCGCACCTCGACGTCGCCCGCGAACACGTCGTCGACTGGGCCCGCTCGATGGGCATGTTCGAGGACGTGCCGCAGGTCTGGGACGAGCAGATGTTGCGCGCCTACGACCTCCCGCACTGCTCCGCCGGATTGGATCCGGACGCCACCGTCGAAGAGCTCGACCTGTCCTCGGCCTGGCTGACCTGGGGAACCTACGCCGACGACTACTACCCGCAGATCTTCGGCCACAGCCGCGACATGGCAGGCGCCAAGGCGCTCAACGCGCGCCTGAAACTGCTCATGCCGCTGGAGGGGGCCAGCACCGTCGTCCCGGCCAACGTGCTGGAACGCGGTCTGGCCGACCTTTGGCAGCGCACCACGGCCGCGATGGACCCGGCGGGTCGGCGGGGCTTCCGGCGGGCCGTGGGTCGGATGCTCGACAGCTGGCTGTGGGAGCTGGACAACCAGCACCAGAACCGCATTCCCGATCCGATCGACTACATCGAGATGCGGCGCCGGACGTTCGGATCGGACATGACCCTGAGCCTGTCCCGGTTCTCGCACGGTCAGACCGTGCCGCCGGAGATCTACCGGACCCGGACGATCCAGAACGTGGAGAACTCGGCGATCGACTTCGCGATACTGGTCAACGACGTCTTCTCGTACCGCAAGGAGATCCAGTACGAGGGCGAGGTGCACAACGCCGTGCTGGTGGTGCGGAACTTCCTGGACTGCGACCTGGACCGGGCCTTCGACGTCGTGCACGACCTGATGGCCGCGCGGCTGCGGCAGTTCCAGCACACCGTCGACATCGAACTACCGACCCTGTTCGAGGAGTACGACCTGGACTCCGAAGCCCAGGCCACCCTCATCCGCTACGCCACCGAGCTGCGGGACTGGATGGCCGGAATCCTGAACTGGCACCGGGAATGTCGCCGGTACTTCGATTCCGAACTGCGCTACAACGTCCCGATCGGTGCGACCGGGCTGGGTACCTCGGCGTCCCGGCTGGCCGCCTGGGATCCGGTGCTCGGCTGATCCGCAGCCCTCACACCAGGGCACCGTGCTGGACGACGTGGCGGAGGTGCTTCGGGTCGGCCAGCGCGGCGATGTCGGCCAGCGGGTCGGCATCGAGGACCACCAGGTCGGCCAGCGCGCCCACCCGCAGCGTGCCGATCTCGCCGGTCATGCCGAGCAGATCGGCGGCGGTGCTGGTCGCCGAGCGGATGACGTCCAACGGCTGCTGGACGTCGCCGCGGATGCGGAACTCCTCGTTCTGGTGCCGGTGCATGCCACCGAGCAGATCCGTGCCGTAGGCGATCTTGACGCCGCCTCGGTGCGCCATCTCCAGGGCCGCCAGTCCGGCGCCGAGCACCTCGTCCACCTTGCGCCAGCTGTCCTCCGGGAGCCCGAACTCGCGGCCCTCGGTCTTCAGCGCCCAGTAGGTCACCAGCGTCGGCACCAGGAAGGCGTCGTGCTCGACGAACTCGGCCACATTGGACTCATCGATGAGGTTGCCGTGCTCGATCGACCGGATGCCTGCCCGCAACGCCCGGCTCACCGAGCGCGCGGTGTAGGCGTGCGCGGCGACGTAGCGGTTGGCGGCCTCGGCTTCTGCCACGATGGCCCGCAGTTCGTCCATCGAGTACTGCGTGGAGTCGATGCGGTCGGTCGGCGAAGCGACCCCGCCGCTGGCCATCACCTTGATGTGGTGCGCACCTTTGCGCAGTTCGTCGCGCGCGGCGGCCCGGACCGCGTCCACGCCGTCGGCGATCCGGCCGAGTCCGGCGCAGCACTGGTGGCCGTCGTGCACTCGGGTGCCCCGCGGGCGGCTGTCACCGTGTCCACCGGTCTGGCTCAGCGCTTTGCCGCAGAACGCCAGCCGCGGCCCCCGGATCAGTCCTTCGGCCTGCGCGTCCGCCAAGCCGAAGTCCGCTCCCGAGGCGTCCCGGACCGTGGTGAATCCCCGGTCGAGCATCTGCCCCATGATCCGCGCGGCGTGCGCGGTGGCGTAGGACGGCGACCACGACGGCAGTGCACCGAGGTCGGCGGTGGCGGCCGTGACGTGCACGTGGGCGTCGATCAGTCCGGGCAGCACGGTCGCGCCGGACAGCTGCACGGTCTGGGCCCCTTCGGGAGCGGTCACACCGGGGCCGATCTCAGCGATCCGGCCATCCACGCACAGCACGTCGCCTTCGGCGTACTCGCCGGATTCGACGTCGAGCAGGTTGCCGGAACGCAGCAGCAGGGCGGTCACGGGTTCGGTTCCTCCTGGGGTTCGTCGAGGCGCTGGACGAGTTCGGCCAGCGCGGGAACGGCCAGCGACGCCAGTTCGGTGGCCCGGTCGACCTGCGCCGGGCCGTAGGCGTGCTCGGCATCGAGCAGGGCGAGGACGCCGAGCGTGGTGCCGTCGTCGGCGACGACCGGCACGTTGATCACCGACCCGCAGCCGAGCTCCGCGATCAGCGCGTGGTCGGCGAAGACCTCGCGGACCGATTCGGCGTCCGGCCCGAAGAACGGCTGCTGCCCTCGGATGCAGCGGTCCAGCCACTCGGTGGCGACCTCGACGGATTTCTCGCCGCCCACCGGGTATTGCTCGGGGTGGCTGGTGTGCGCCCGGTGCAGCACGCGGCGGCTGGGCAGCCAGGCCAGCACGGTGAACAGCCGGACCCCGAGCTCCCGCCGGACTTGGTCTTCCACAGCGGACAGGTTCATCGGGCGGTCGCCTTCCGCGCGTCGGCTTCGGTGAGGTCTTCCAAGGAGCGGCCTGCGGTGGACAGCCCGAACAACAAGGTGCACACGACCCCGACGGCCAGCACCGCGGTCGTCATGCCGAACACGCCCGCGAAGCCCAGCGACGCGGCGGACATCCCGATCACCGAGGGTGCGATGATGCTGCCGACGCGGCCGAACGCGCTGGACAGCCCGGTGCCTGTCGCGCGGATCCAGGTCGGGAACACCTCCGGGGTGTAGGAGTACACGCCCGCGTAGGTGCCGTTGAGGAAGAACGACAGCACCGCGGCCGAGGTGATGATCATCACCGGATCAGTCATCTGGCTCATCCAGAACGCACTGGCCGCGGAACCGGCCAGGTACAGCGCGATGGTGTTCTTGCGGTCCAGCAGCTCGCCCAGCCAGGCCCCGGAGAAGTAACCCGGCACCTGCGCCAGGTAGATGATGATCGAGAACTCGAAGCTCTTGGTGACCGTGATTCCCTGCTGCACCAGCAGTGTCGGGATCCAGGTGAAGAAGCCGTAGTAGGAGAAGGTGATCACGAACCAGATCAGCCAGGTGATCGCGGTGCGCCGCGCCATCCGGCCGCTCCACAGGTACCTCAGCGCGGTGAGCAGGCCGACCTTGCGGGCCTCGGCGGGCCGGTCCACCGCCGCCTCGGGCACCGGCGGCAGCGGCGCCCCGGTCGCGGCCTGCACCCTGCGTTCGAGGTCGACCACCACTCGTTCGGCTTCCGCGGTCTTGCCGTTGGCCAGCAGGTAACGCGGCGATTCCGGCAACGAGCGCCGCCACCACAGCAGCAACACGATCGGCGCCGCGGTGATCACCTGGGCCCAGCGCCAGCCCTCCGGCACCGGCTCCACGACGAATCGGCCCAGCAGCGCGGCGGCGACGAAGCCGAAGGAGAAGAAGCCCGCCAGCGCGCCGACGAACCAGCCGCGCCGGGCAGCCGGGACGAACTCCGACAGGAACGGGGCGATGATCGCGCTCTCCGCACCGGCGCCGAATCCGGCCAAGGCCCGTGCGCCGAGGAAGATCTCGTAGTTCGGGGACAGCGCACCGATGACCGAGAACAGCGCGTACACGGCCAGCGCCCACATCATCACCTTGCGGCGGCCGATGCGGTCGCCCAGCAACCCCGCGCAGGTGGCGCCGAACAGGAACCCGAACGGGGTGGACGAGCCGATGAGGCCGAGTTGCGCGTTGGTCAGCCCCCATTCGTCCTGCACGCTCGGCAGCATGAAGGCCACCACGGCGGAGTCCATCCCGTCGAAGGTGTAGCCGAGCCCGCCCAGCAGCAACAACAAGTAGTGCGGTCGGCTCAGCGGAAGCCGGTCCAACCGAGCGAGCAGAGTCAAGGCGCCTCCAGCTGGGTTTCAGCACCGGAAGAAGTGACTGGCAACATATAGTGCAGTTATCGCAATATGCAATATCTGTTGCGTTTTAGGCTCGTTACAGTGTGTGTCCGCGGCACGACGAGAGGAACGCGATGACCGACAACACCGCCGGGGAATCCGACGGCTTCGAGGCGTGGCTGCGCGGTCGCGTGCCCGGACGCGGATTGCGCACCAAAGGCGCGGCGGTGCTGCAGGTGCTGCTGACGCAACCTCGACGGGTGTCCTACAGCTCCGCCGCCGAGGCCGCCGAACTGGCCGGGGTCAACGTCGCGACGGTGAGCCGAACCGCCCAGGCCCTGGGTTTCAGCGGCTGGTCGGACCTGCAACAGGAATTCCGGGCGCGCTACCTCTCATCGCTGAGCGCGCCGGAGGTCGCCGCGGCCCAGCGCACCGAGGGCGAGTTGGGCAGCGCATCGCTGCGCCGGGACCTGGAATCGATGGCGGTGCTCAACCGGCGGCTGGACGAGCAGGTCATCCGGACCATCGCGGAGGCGATCGCGCGGGCCCGACACGTGCTGATCGTTGCCAACGGCAGCTACGTCGCGGTCGGCTCGGCACTGGGGCACAACGTGCGGCTGGCGGGGTACGACGCCACGGTGGTGCGCAGCGGCGCCGACCTGGCCAACGCGGTCTCCCAGATCGAGCCGAGCGACGTACTGGTGGCGATCAGCTTCTGGCGGCTGTACCAGAGCACGGTGACCGCCGCCGAAGAAGCCAGGCGCCGTGGCGCCCGCGTCTTCGCGCTCACCGACGCGGCGAGCCCAGCACTTGCCGCAGCCGCCGAGCAGGTCGTGCTGATCCCAGCCGAAGGAGTGGCGTTCTTCCCCTCCCTCGCGCCGGGACTCGCACTCGCCCAAGCCATCGCCGCCCAGCTGTCCACAGTGGATCCCGAGCGGACCAGGCGCTCCATCGAAGCCGCCGAAACCGAATGGGCCCGTTTCGGTCTGCTGCACCGCCAGCCCCGACGCGCGAATTAGCGTGCGTACCGATGGGCGGCGGACGCGCCTGCGCCCCTCTGGTAATTTGATCGCCGTGACGTTCTTCTTCCTACGCTGATCTCCCCGTCGGCTCGACGCGGTTGTTCCCGGCGCCGACGATGCGGGGCGGTTCTCCACCGTCCCGAGTTGTGACGTGGGAGAGAACGCCATCATGCGCACATCGCGCGCGTTTGCTCTGCACCTGCGTCCGGGCTCCGCTGCTGTCCTGTGACAGCGGCGCGCCTGGTGGCGCGGTGCGTTCGCGGACTCGAAGCCGCCATGAGCACCGAAATCCTGCTGAGCGAATCAGCTTCCATCACTTCGATCGCGCATCGCGAAGTCATCTTCCAAACCTGGGAAGGAGCACGCGGGGCGCGTCCGCGCACGGCCGACGACGTCTTCCTGCTCGCCGGGCGCCGAGACGACATCGGCCCGCACAAACGCGATCTGGCCAGCCTGACCGAACTGGTGCACACCTTGGACCTCGACTCGCTCCAGCACGAACGCCGCATCCGCGGCGGCCCGCACGACTTCGCCGGAATCGAAATCTCGGCGTCCTACTTGGGGCGACGCACCTACAACCGCTACGACATCGAAGACACGATCGGCCCGGCCCTGGCCAACCGCCTCCGCGTGCCCTACCACTCGCGCCGAGGTGGCACCGCGCCGCCGCCCGGCTACTGCGGATGGCGACTGACCTTGGACGGCACGAACGCCACCCTGCTCCTGCGGTTGGGCGAGTTCCCCGCGCATCGTCGCGAGTACAAGACGGCCACGATCCCTGGGACGCTTCACCCGCCTGTCGCCGCGGCCATGGCACTGTTGGCCGACCTGCATCCCGGCCAGACGGTCCTGGATCCCTGCTGCGGTGCCGGAACTCTGCTCATCGAGGCACACCACGCAGTGCCGGGGATGACGCTGATCGGATTCGATCTGGCCTCCCGCCCGCGCCGGGCGGCCAAGATCAACAGCATCGGAACGGCTCCACTGCGAATCGAACGTGCTGATGCCGCCGCTCTTCCCGTCGCGGACCGGAGCATCGATCGCGTCCTGTGCAATCCGCCGTGGGGAAGCCAGGTACGGGCGGGCGGATTTCTGGCGTCTGATCCCGAGCAGTGGTGGTGCGAGCTCGCCCGAGTGCTCGCTGATGATGGACGCGCGGTCGTGCTGGTTCCCGATGCCCGAAGTCTGAGTTACGCCCTGGACAACGGCCTGATACCCACCCACGTGCAACAGCTGAGCCTGTTCGGCCGCCATCCCTTGATGACCCGCCTCGAACGCGTGCTCCGCTGAAAGAAGGGCGCCGCTCACCAATGTGCCCTTTTGTGGAAGGCGCCCTTCACCCAGCCCTCACCTTCAGGCCACGGCTGTCCAGTGGACGAGGTACTTGGCTGCCTCGGCGGCCAGCAGTGCGTCGAGTTCGGCTCGGTTGACGTTCTTGCGCAGCCGCAGCGGTTTGCCGCGCCGGACGTCGAGCACCATCGGTGTCGCACCGGGACGCAGTGCAGGTATCGCGCGCTCCAGGATCCGCAAAGCCAGGTTCGCGGTATCCGCGCCGAGTTCCGGTTCCTTCAGGTACGGCAGCACCACCTCGCTGCGACCGTCCGGATACCGCAACGCCAGCGAGCTGCGTTCGGAGATGGTGACCGCGAGCCCGCCGATGTTCCAGCGCCCCGAGAACATCGGTACCCCGGTGGCCGCGACCCGCCCCCACCAGCGCTCGAATCCCGCCTGCAACTCCTGGAAGTGCGGCAGTTGGACCGGCCGCGCCTGCCGCACCGCCGACGCGATGATCTCCACCGCGTCCGACGAGCTCACCGCCCGGCGCAGCGCCGCCCGGAACGGCCCGTAGAACGCCCACGCCATGCTGTTCTCGTCGAGGTAGATCTCCCGCTGGTCCCGGACGATGCCCGCGCAACCGCGCGGTGTGCTGCGCATGTAGTCCAGGAACGAACCGAGACTGATCTGCACGCCGTCCACGAGTGCCCCTCCCGTGGTCAAGGGCAGCATTCAGCGCCACCGCGAACCGCTCCGAGCCTCGACAGTCCACAGTGGTCCAAATGCGCCCAAACCCCCTGCCCGACACCAGAATTCTAGCAGTTCAGAGCAGGTTTTAGAACACGCATTCGAGTGATTCGAACGCTCATCGAAGCGCGCGGTGGACGGCCAACCCGAGGGCGGCGATCCGGTCGATCGCGGGTCCGCCGCGGTGGTCGGTGCTGGAGCGTTCGTCGGTGAGCTCGTCGACCAGCACCGCCACCACCGCTCGCGGCCGGTCAGTGCCGATCAGTCCCACGTCGTGGCGCGACCCGAGCAGTTCGCCTGTCTTGTTCCAGCACTGCACCCCGTCCGGCAAGAGCGCGGGCAACCGGTCGCGGACCTGCTGTCGGGAGAGGACATCCAGCGCGTGTTCGGTGAGGTCCGGCGGCAACGCCACTCCCCTGGCCAGCGCGTCGAGCACCCGCGCCTGGTCCAGCGCGGTGGTTTCGTTGCGGCCGGGGGCGTTGACGTCCATCAGCCGCCGCACGACGCGGGTCGCCGTGCACCCCAGGTCGGCGGCACAATCCCGAATCGCCTCGAAGCCGACGACCTCGATCACCGCGTTGGTGGCCGCGTTGTCGCTGATCACGATCATCAACGTGATCAGGTCGCGCAGCGAGATCCGGGAGATGCTGGGGAGTTGCCGCAGCACCCCGAAACCACCGGCACGTTCGGCGGGCAGCTCGACCTCGGTGTCCAACCCGACCCGACCGGCGTGCACCGCTCGCAGCGCGGTGATCATGATCAGCACCTTGATCGTGCTCGCGGCGTGCAGCACCCGCTCGGCATCGACCAGCACGGGCTCCCGCTCGTCGAGATCCCAAGCCGCGAACCCGACGCGTCCGGGGAACCCGTCCCACGCCAATTCCGCACGCAACCGCTGCGCGAACCCCACCGCCGCCTCCTATCCACATGCGTCTTGCCTGGTGCAGGGCACCGCGACCAAATTAGTCGGTCATAGGGTGCCCAGGACCGCGTGGGCAGCGGCGGCGTCCTGGACACCGAGTCCGACGCTGTTGTAGAAGATGACCTCCCCGGCGCTGACGCGCCCCGGCTCGGCACCGACCAGGATCGCGCCCAGCGCTCGCAGCTGCTCGCGCGCTATGTCGCTGCGCTCCAACGCCTGCGCGATCGGCCCCGCGTGCGTCGCGGCCGTGTCGACTTCGTCGACGACGACCGCTCCGGCGCGCCTGATCAGCTCCGCGTCCACCTCGCACCGGTGGTGCTCGAAGCTCCCAACGCTGATCACCGTCGCTCCCGCCGCTACCGCGGCGGTCGGCACGACTGGCGCCACGCTGAGCGTGCACGCCGCGATCAGCGGCACTTCGCGCACCGCTGCTTCGGGGCTCGCCACGGCTCGCACCGACAGGCCCAGCTCGGCCGCCAGCTCCGCTGCGGCGGTTTCGCGGCGCGCCGCGTCGCGGCTGTAGATCCGCACTTCGCGCAGCTCCCGCACGCGCGCGATCGCGCGCACGTGCGCACGCGCCTGGACCCCGGATCCGAGCACCGCGAGTTCGTCGGCACCTGGTACCGCGAGTGCATCAGCGGCGACTGCGCTGCCAGCGGCCGTGCGGATCTCGGTAAGCGCGGTGGCCGCCAGCACCGCCGTGGGTTGTCCGGTCACCGCGTCGAGAACCAGCACTGTCGCCGAGACCGCCGGTTGGCCTCGGTCGAGGTTGCCAGGGTGGACCGCGACGAGTTTGCTGACCGCTCCGTGGCGCGGCGACAGGCGGCTGAGGTAGCACAGCGTGGTGTCCGCTCCGGTGCGGATCGCCACCTTGTCGGCGAGCTGGGCAACGCCACGCCCCAGCGATTCGAACGCCAGCCGCTGCGAGGCGATCGCGGTGTCCAGGTCCAGTGCCGCGGCCACGTCGGCATCGCTCCACACGTTCATGCGCTGCACGTTGTCACACCGCCCGGTGAGCCGGGTAGGCGGCGATCTTGAGCATCAGGGCTGCTGTCGCTCAGGGAGAACAGAAATCACTCTTCTGATTCTCCGCGAACGCGCCTGCGAAGACTTACGGTGATCCCGGCGGCGGAGGTGGCCCGCGGCACATCCGCGCACGAGTACTCCGACGAGCGAGAAGAGGTGCATCTCGGTGCGGTCGACGTTGAGCTCCGTGATCGGTCCGGACGCCCCGGTCCGGGTCGACGGCGGAGGCGAGTACCTCTCGCGCAACCCGGCGAACCTGGAGGACGTGGTCGCCGAGGTCGCCCTCGGCTCCCCGGAGACCCTGCTGGCCGCGACCGAGCAGGCGCAGCGGGCGCAGCGCGAGTGGGCGCAGGTGCCCGCGCCGGTGCGCGGGCGGGTGGTGGCCGGGTTGGGCCGGTTGGTCGAGGCCAACAAGCAGTCGCTGGCCAGACTGGTGACCCGCGAGATCGGCAAACCGTACGCCGAGGCGCTCGGCGAGGTGCAGGAGATCATCGACACCTGCGACTTCTTCCTCGGCGAGGGCCGTCGGCTCTACGGGCAGACGGTGCCCTCGGAGATGCCGGACAAGCAGCTGTTCACCTTCCGCGTGCCGGTCGGCGTCGCGGTGGTGATCACCGCGGGCAACTTCCCGGTCGCGGTGCCCTCCTGGTACCTGGTGCCCGCGCTGCTGTGCGGCAACGCCGTGGTCTGGAAGCCCGCCGAGTACGCCGCGGGCGCGGCGCGGGCGTTGGCCGAGCTGGCCTGGCGCGCCGGGGTGCCCGAAGGGGTGCTGAACCTGGTCTTCGCCGACGGCGAGGCCACCTTCAAGGGCTTGGAGTCCGCGCTGGCGGCGGGCACCGTGAACAAGGTCGGCTTCACCGGGTCCAGCGCGGTCGGTGCGCGGGTCGGCGAACTGTGCGGCCGGTACCTGCAGAGCCCGTGCCTGGAGCTGGGCGGCAAGAACCCGATGGTCGTCGCGCCGGATGCGGAGCTGGATCTGGCGGTGGAGGGCGCGCTGTTCTCCGGGTGGGGCACGGCCGGGCAGCGCTGCACCTCGCTGGGCAACCTGATCGTGCACCGCGACGTGCACGACGAGTTCGTCCGGCGCCTGGACGCCGCGCTGCGCGCCGCGGCCATCGGCGACCCGACCGGTGACGTGCTCTACGGCCCGATGCTGGACCAGAAGTTCGCCGACAACTTCGAGTCCATCCTGGACACCATCGGCGGGCACCACGTCGTGCTGGGTTCGGAATCGGTCGGGCGGATCACCGAGTCCGCGCCGCGCAAGGGTTTCCACGGCGATCCGTCGATCGGGCTGTACTACCACCCGGTGCTGCTGGACGGGTTGCGCCGGGACGACCACGCGTTCCGCAACGAGACCTTCGGCCCGATCGTCGGGGTGGCCACCTACGACACCCTGGACGAGGCCATCGAGCTGGCCAACGCGCCGGGCTACGGGCTGTCCGCGGCGATCTACACGACCGACCCGGCCACCGCCTTCCGGTTCCGGCAGGGCATCGGCGCGGGCATGGTCAGCGTGAACAACTCCACCTCCGGCGCGGAGGCGCACCTGCCCTTCGGCGGCAACGGCAAGTCCGGCAACGGCAGCCGCCAGTCCGGTATCTGGGTGCTCGACCAGTTCACCCGGTGGCAGTCGTTGAACTGGGACTTCTCCGGCAAGCTGCAGAAGGCCCAGATGGATGTCGACACCGTCGAACCGGAGCTGGACTTCCGCCTGCCGCCCGAGCTCGGCGGTGCCAATTGATGCTGCCCAGCCGTGCCGAGGTCGTGGTGATCGGCGGTGGGGTGGTGGGCGTCAGCACCGCCTTCCACCTCGCCGAAGCCGGGGTTGACGTGCTGCTGCTGGAACGCGACGAGCTCGGCTCGGGCAGCACCAGCAAGGCAGCTGGCGGGGTGCGGGCGCAGTTCTCCGACCCGGTCAACATCGAACTCGGACAGCGCAGCCTGCGCGCGTTCGAGAACTTCGCGCAGCGACCCGGTGGCGAGATCGACCTCAAGCAATTCGGTTACCTGTTCCTGCTGTCCGATCCCGAGGACGTCGCGGCGTTCGAGAACAGCGTGCGGCTGCAGAACTCCCTCGGCGTGCCGAGCCGGATGTTGACCGTCGCGCAAGCGTGCGAGCTCTCGCCGTACGTCGTGCCCGACGGACTGCTGGCCGCCGCCTTCTCCCCCACCGACGGCCACTGCACGCCGGAAGCGGTCGTGCAGGGTTACGCGCAGGCGGCCCGGCGGTACGGCACGCTGCTGCGGCGGCACTGCCCGGTCACCGGGATCGAGGTCTCCGACGGCCAGATCACCGCGGTGCACACCAACTTCGGCAGCGTCGAAACGTCCACTGTGGTCTGCGCGGCGGGCGCCTGGTCGGCGGCGGTCGCCCAGTTCGTCGGGGTCGAGCTGCCGGTCCGCCCATTACGGCGGCAGATCCTGGTCACCGAACCGGTGCCGGACCTGCCGCCCCGGATGCCCTTCACCATCGACTTCGCCACCAGCTTCTACTTCCACGACGAAGGTCCCGGCCTGCTCATCGGGATGTCCGATCCCGACGAGGAGTACGGCTTCCGGCTGGGCACCGACGACCGCTGGCTCGGGCGGCTCACCGATGCCGTGGCGCGGCGCGCGCCGCGGCTGGCCGACATCGGTGTGGCGCACGGCTGGGCCGGGCTCTACGAGGTCACCCCCGACCACAACGCCCTCGTCGGCGAGGCGGAGGGGCCGAGCCGGTTCCTGTACGCCACCGGGTTTTCCGGCCACGGCTTCTTGCAGGGCCCGGCCATCGGCGAGGTGCTGCGCGACCTCGTGCTCGGCCGCCCGCCGGTCGTGGACGTCTCCGGTCTCGACGCCCGCCGCTTCGCCGGGGCCACCGCGACCCGCCCCGAGCACAACCGCGTCTGAATCCCCGACCGGGCTGCGGTGCAGCCGATGAAGGAGCGCGAACCGTGCGTGATCTGTTGCAGGAGATCGACGAGTGGGGCCCGGAGAAGGTCGTGTGCGTCTCGGACGCGCGCACCGGGATGCGGGGTGTGCTGGTCGTCGACAACACCGCCCGCGGCACCGGCAAGGGCGGCGTGCGGATGAGCCCGACCGTCACGATCGCCGAGATCGCCCGGCTGGCGCGGGTGATGACCTGGAAGTGGGCCGCGGTCGACCTGTTCCACGGCGGTGCGAAGGCGGGCATCTCCGCCGACCCGAACGCGCCGGACAAGGAGCGGATCGTGCGGGCTTTCGCGCGCCGGTTGGCCGACCAGATCCCCGCCAGCTACGTCGCCGGGCTGGACATGGGGATGACCGAGCACGACGCGGCGATCATCCAGGACGAGCTCGGTGACCGGGGCGCGGCGGTCGGGGTACCGGAATCGCTGGGCGGCGTGCCCTACGACCAGCTCGGCGTCACCGGGCACGGCGTCGCCGAGGCGGTGGACGCGGCGCTCGCGCTCCAGGGGCGCAGCACCGCCGGTGCGCGGGTGGCGGTGCAGGGCTTCGGGGCAGTCGGGGCGGCCGCGGCGAAGCGGCTGCACGAACTCGGCGCCCAGCTCGTCGCGCTGTCCACAATCGACGGTTCGGTGCACGATCCGGACGGGCTCGACGTGCCGCAGTGGCTGGATGCGCGCGCCGAGTTCGGTGACGCGTGCGTGGCCAAAGCATCGGCGGCGCAGCAGATTCCGCGCGGCGAAGAGCTCGTGGTGGCCTGCGATGTGCTGATCCCGGCCGCCGGGCAGGACGTCGTCGACGAGGGCGTCGCGGCGGGGATCCGGGCCGGACTGGTCGTGGAAGGCGCGAACCTGCCCACCACGCCCAAGGCACGCCAGTTGTTGGCGGCGCGCGAGATCACCGTGGTGCCTGACTTCATCGCCAACGCCGGTGGGGCGATCGCGGCCGGTTTCGCGATGGACGCGCGGCATTCCGCGTTCCGCCCGGAACCGACGACGATCCTGCGAACGGTCGCAGAGCGGACCCGCGACAACACGGTGCTGGTCCTGGACACCGCGCGGGCCAACAGCGTGCTGCCCCACGAGGCGGCGCTGGACCTCGCCAAGCAGCGCGTGCGCACTGCGATGGAACTGCGGGGCAGACTGCCCCAACCCATAACCGCATAGGGGGTCAGGCGTGCTCAACCCGATCCACTTGAGAACTCTGCAGGAATGCGTCCGCACCGGCTCGTTCGCCGAGGCCGGGCGGGCACTCGGCTACACCGCCTCGGCCGTGTCGCAGCAGATGGTGCTGCTGGAACGGGCGATCGGGGCGACGCTGTTCGAACGCTCCGCGCGCAGCGCCCGCAGCACCGCTTTGGCGCTGCGGCTCGCCGACCGCAGCCGCGATGCGCTCGGCGCCCTGGACGCGTTGGAGCGCGAGGTTCGGGCGATGGTGGCCGGTGAAGAGGGCAGCCTCCGGCTGGCCAGCTTCGCCACCGCCAACGCCCGCGTGCTGCCGGACGTGTTGGCCGCCGTGGTCGCCCAGCGGCCGAACGCCGAGGTGCAGCTCGACGAGGGCGAACCGGACGAGGTGCTCAGTGGCGTGCTGGACGGGGTCCTGGACGCGGCAGTGGTCTTCGAGTACGACCTCGATCCCCGGCAGTGGCCGATCGAGCTGTGCGTGGAAGAGCTGATGGCCGAGCCGCTGCGGTTGGCGCTGCCCGAAACGCACCAGCTGGCCGGTGCCCAGGAGGTGGAGTTACGCGAGCTCGCGGACGACGCCTGGATCTGCACCCGGCAGGACACCGCGGGCGCCCGCTCGCTGGTCCGGCTGGCCGCCGCGGCTGGTTTCGTGCCGCGGATCACGTTCCGCAGCAACGATTATTCCGTGATCCGAGACCTGGTAGCCCGCGACCTCGGGGTGGCGGTGCTGCCCGGCCTTGCGATCCCGGACGAGCACGTGCGCATCGCCCGCATCGCTGGCTGGCAACCGCACCGCCGGGTGAAAGCCCTGTACCGCAAGCAGAACACCAATCCGCTGCTGCCGATCGCGCTGGAGTGCCTGGCGAAGTCGTGCGCTTCGGTTGCCAACGACTGGCATGCGGAACCGGAGGCGGGTGTCCCGCAAAACACGGAGGCGTCATGAGTAGCCCTGTGTCAACGTCAGCCCTCCTCAACCGCACCCCAGGGGACCGTGACGCGAACCAGCCACCAGAAACCACGCAACGAGAGATCGGGCGAGACGCAACCACCACTGTGAATCGCGGAGAGGCGGACCAGCCATGAGCGACAAGGCCGAGCCGGTCGACGAGTTCTTCCGGAACGAGGTCGCCGCGTGGCCTGCGGTGCCACCCGCCGCGTCGGATCTCGCCGCGGAGTTGCTGGCGTTGTTCGACTCGCAGGCCGGTAGCAGGCACCTGGATTTCCAGGCGCGGCAGCTCGGTTCGCGCGGCCTCGGCTACTACAGCATCGGCTCGTCCGGGCACGAGTCCAATGCCGCGGTCGCCGCCGCGCTGCGGCCGACGGATCCCGCGCTGCTGCACTACCGCTCCGGCGGTTTCTACCTGCACCGCGCCCGGCAGGTGCCGGGCCAGCATCCGCTCCGCGACGTGCTGCTGGGCGTCGTCGCATCGGCCGACGAACCGATCTCCGCCGGACGGCACAAGGTGTTCGGCAACGCCGAGCTGGCCGTCATCCCGCAGACCTCGACCATCGCCTCGCACCTGCCGCGTGCGGTCGGCTTGGCGTTCTCGTTGGGGCGGGCCGCCAAGCTCGGGGTGCCGACCCCTTGGCCAGCGGATGCGGTCGTGGTGTGCAGCTTCGGCGACGCTTCGGCGAACCACTCGACCGCGACGGGTGCCATCAATTCGGCGCTGCACTGCGCTTTCCAGGGCCTGCCGATGCCGTTGCTGCTGGTGTGCGAGGACAACGGGATCGGGATCAGCGTGCGCACCCCGCAGGGCTGGATCGAGTCCAACTACGGCAACCGCAGCGGGCTGCGGTACTTCGCCGCGGACGGCGCCGACCCGGTGCGCTGCTTGGCGGTCGCCCGCGAGGCGGCCGACTGGGTTCGCGAGCACCGCGCCCCGGCGTTCCTGCACCTTCGCACGGTGCGGCTGATGGGACATGCCGGATCGGACGTGGAGTCGGGTTACCGGTCCCGCGCCGAGATCATCTCGGACTACCGGCGCGATCCGCTGTTGGCGACGGCGAAAGCACTGGTGGACAACGGAATCCTGGGTCCAGACGAGGTGCTCGCGCGTTACGAGGACAAGCGCACCGAGGTCGCGCGCATCGCCGATGAGGCGTTGGACCGGCGCAAGCTGGACAGCGCCGCCGAGGTGATGGCCTCGATCTGCCAGGACCGGCCGGATGCCCTCGCCCGCCGAGCCCGCGAACTTCCGCCGCACCGCTGGGAGTTCTTCGGCGACCAGCTCCCGGAAAACGCCGGTCCGCTTACCTTGGCGCAGGCGATCAACCGCTCGCTGGCCGAGGAACTCGCCCGCGACGCCCGCGTGGTGGTTTTCGGCGAGGACGTCGCCCGCAAGGGCGGGGTGTACGGGGTGACGCGAGGACTGCGCAAGTCCTTCGGCGGCACGAGGGTCTTCGACACGCTGCTGGACGAGCAGAGCATCCTGGGCACCGCGCTCGGAGCCGGGCTTGCCGGGCTGCTGCCGATTCCCGAGATCCAGTACCTCGCCTACGTGCACAACGCCGCCGACCAGCTGCGCGGCGAAGGCAGCACGTTGAGCTTCTTCTCCAACGGCCAGTACCGGAATCCGATGGTCGTGCGCATCGCCGGTTACGGCTACCAGAAGGGTTTCGGCGGGCACTTCCACAACGACAACAGCGTCGCCGCACTGCGCGACCTGCCTGGCGTCGTGGTCGCTTCCCCGTCCCGACCGGACGACGCCGCCGCGATGCTGCGGACCTGCGTGGCCGCCGCGCACGAGGACGGTCGGCTGTGCGTGTTCCTGGAGCCGATCGCCCTCTACCACACCCGTGACCTGCACGAATCTGGCGACGACGAGTGGCTGGCGCGGTATCCGGCACCGGGCGAACACCACGTGCCGGTCGGCCGGGCCCGCGAGTACGGCGACGGCACCGACCTGACGCTGGTCAGCTTCGGCAACGGCGTGCCGATGAGCCTGCGCGTCGCCCGGCGGCTGCGCGAGCGCGGCGTCACGGCGCGAGTGCTGGACCTGCGGTGGCTGGCGCCGCTGCCGGTGGAGGATCTGCTCGCTGCGGCCAAGGCGACCGGCAGGGTGCTGGTGGTGGACGAAACCCGCCGCAGCGGAGGCGTTTCCGAACCGGTGGTGACGGCGTTGATCGACAGCGGCTTCGACGGCGCGATCGCCCGAGTGACCAGCGAGGACAGCTTCATCCCGCTCGGCGCGGCCGCGTACCACGTACTGCTCGACGAGGACACCATCGAAACCGCTGCTCTGGACCTGGCGAAGCGGTGACGCGGCTCAGCTGTCCGGGTCGCCGAAGACCTTGCCCGGGTTGAAGATTCCCGCCGGGTCGAGGGCGTTCTTGACCGCGTGGTGCATGCCGATCACGGCCTGGCTCAGCTCGGCGTGCAGGCCCTTGCGCTTGAGCAAGCCAACGCCGTGCTCGCCGGTCACCGTGCCGCCCAAGGCGATGGCGTCGCCGACGATGTCGTCGAAGGCGCGCTCCGCTCGCGACCTGGCTTCCTCGTCGCCGGGTGGGGTGATGATCAGCGGGTGCAGGTTGCCGTCTCCGGCATGCGCGATGTTGGCGATCTGGGTGTTGTGGCGCTGCGCCGCGGCCTCGATGCGGCCCAGCATCTCCGGCACCTTCGCGCGCGGCACGCAGACGTCTTCGGTGAGCACCGGTCCAAGCCGTTCCAGCGCGGGATAGGCCAGCCGACGCGCCGCGAACAGCGCGTCGGCCTCGTGCTCGTCGGTGGAGCGGGCGCTCCAGGTCGCGCCTGCTTCGTCGAAGCAGCGCACCAGCGTGTCGACTTCCTGCTCCCCCGCCGCGCCCGGTGTGTCCGACCTGCCGAGCAGCAACACGTTCGCCTCGGCGCTGAGGCCCATGTTCTTCCACTCGTCGACCGCCTCCAGGCAGTGCCGGTCGAGCAGTTCCAGGGCCGACGGCACCACCCCGGCCGCGGCGACAGCGGCCACCGCTTCCCCGGCGGCTACGAGGGTGTCGAAGTAACCGACCACGGTGCGTTCCGGGGCGCGCAGTCCGGGCAGCAGCTTGACGGTGACCTCGGTGATCACGCCCAGCGTGCCCTCGGAGCCGACGAACAGCCCGCACAGGTCGTAGCCAGCGACTCCCTTCGCGGTGCGCCGCCCCAGCCGCACGACCTCGCCGCTACCGACGACGGCCTGCACGCCGAGCACGTAGTCACGGGTCACGCCGTACTTCACGCAGCACACGCCACCGGCGTTGGTGGCGACGTTGCCGCCGATGGTCGACCACGGCGAGCTGGCCGGGTCCGGTGGGTACCAGGCACCCTGCTCGCGGCAGGCGGCGCGCAGATCGTCGTTGACCACGCCCGGCTGCACCACGGCCAACTGCTCACGCGGATTGATCTCGAGGATCTGGTTCATCGCCTCGAAGGAGATCAGCACGCAGCCGTCGATCGCGTTCGCGCCACCGGACAAGCCGGTCCCCGCGCCGCGCGGAACAACGGGCACCCCGAGTTCGGCGCAGATCCGCACCGCGGCGACGACCTCATCGGTGCTGGCCGGGCGCACCACCGCGAGCGGTTTGCCGTAGGGCGCCCATTCGGCGTCGTCGTGGGCGAAGCGGGCGACCGAGTCGGGATCGGTGAGCAGCACCGGCCCCGGCAGTTCCGCCCGCAGCGCCGCGAGTGCTCGTTCCGCCATGCCCGACATGTCGCCCTCCGTGTCTTGCGGGACACCCGCACCCGGTCGGCTTTCATGAGCGAGGGAACAGCAATTTTCGCTCATGACGCCTCCGTCCGCTCCGCCCCCCACGTTAACCAAACGGCAGGACGCGAGTTCCGGGGGTGCTACGCCGGGAAGTGGTGTTCCCAGATCTCGCGGGAAGCCTTGATCGGATCGGCGGCCACCGTGGGCGGGACGTTCCAGATCCGGGTTTGGCGGTCGGCCATCGAATAGGCGGGCCAACCCGGATCACCGGTTGCGGCGAAAGCCACCCACGCCTCGCGCAGCTCGCTCGACAGGCGCTCGAAGTCGGGCGGAACCTCGTCGCCGAACATCGGTTGGCCGACCCCGCTTTCGGCGACGCCGAAGGTGAACGGCACGTCCAACCCGTGGCAGGCCCCGAAAGCGCCATCGCGCACCGGGCTCGGCCAGGTGAACTCGTAGGCATAGCTGCGACCGCCCCCGGTGGCATGCCCTTCGGCGCACCACAGCGACGGCATCCGGAACAGCTGATCGCTGAGCATCAGCGTGTACAGATCCGCGTCCGCGATTCCCGAGTATCCGGACCGGTAGTCGTCCACCACCGACGCCGCCAGTCGCAGGTCCCGCGCGAGCGCGGCCGGATCAAGGACCCCCACGGGCAAGTCCAATGTCCACAGTCGACACTCGTCGGCGTTGAACCCGCTGATGAGATCCACCCCTCGGCCCATGCCGCTGCGCAGCGCGGCCCACGGCAGGTCGTCGAGCACCTCTCCGTCGAGGACCACCGCGTACGGCGTGGGATTCGTCCACGCCGAGCGGTTCTGGCTCATCTCCGCCATCACAGCCAGTTGCGCCGCGTGTACCGCTTCGGACGGCAGCGTCCCGAGCGCCTCGGCCGTCGCGGCAACGCCCAGTTGGCCAGTGATCAGCTCACCGAGCTTGCGGGCTTCGTCCTCGTCGCAGAACAGCGAACCGACGCTCTGCGCGATGCCACGCCGAAACAGGCCCTGCCGGGCGGATCCGCCGACCAGCGTCACCACTGAGGTCGCCCCGGACGACTCGCCGAAGATCGTCACGTTGTCCGGGTCACCGCCGAACGCGCTGATGTTGTCGCGCACCCAGCGCAACGCGGCGAGCTGGTCCAGGACGCCGCGATTCGCCGGAGCGTCCGAAACCCAGCCGAAACCCTCGTAGCCGACCCGGTAGTTCACCGTCACGAGCACCACGCCGGAACTCGCCAGCAGCGACCCGTCGAAGGTCGGGCTGTCGCTGGTCCCACCCAGGTACGTGCCACCGTGGATCCAGACCATCACCGGCAGCCCGCCGCCGAGATCCGGCGTCGACACGTTGACGCTGAGGCAGTCGGTGCTGTCACCGGGCTGCCACGGCGACGGGATGCCCGGCACCATCGCGGGTTGCGGCACCGACGCGCTGGAAGCCGAGGCGTCCCGCACCCCGTCCCAAGAATCCGGGGCCACCGGCGCCTGGAACCGACGAGGCCCGTCCAACGGCGCGGCATACGGAATCCCCTTGAACACGAAGACACCACCGCTGGTGGTGCCACGCACCGCGCCGTTACCAGTCCGCACCAAAAGATCCATGCCGCCATACAACCATGCTGGCGGGCGATTTGTCGGGTTGCTTCCCGATGTTGGGAACGCGCGGATGAGCGCTTCGCCGGTCCTCGATCCGTCACGCCGGGAGGTAGCGCTGCCAAATCTCGCGGGATGGCTTGATCGTGTCCGCGACGACCGTGGCAGGCACGTTCCACACCCGCGTCCGGCGCTCAGCGGCGGTGTAAGCGGGCCAGCCCGGATCGCCGGTGGCGGCGAAGGAGGTCCACGCCTTGCGCAGTTCCGCCGACAGGACCGCGAAGTCCGGTGGCACCTCGGCGCCGAACATCGGCTGGGTGAGCTCGCTCTCGGCCACACCGAAGGTGAACGGCACATCCAACCCGTGGCAGGCTCCCAGCGCGCCGTCACGTGCCGGGCTCGGCCAGGCGAACTCGTACAGGTAGCTGCGGCCACCGGCTTCGGCGTGGCCCTCGGCGCACCACGCCGCGGGAATCCGGAACAACTGGTCGGTCAGCAGCAGGGTGTGCAGATCCGCGTCGGAGATGCCCGAGTACCGGGTGCGGTATTCGTCGAGCACCGACGGCTCCAACCGCAGCCCGCGCGCCATCTCGGCGGGGTCCCGCTGCTCCGCCGGGAGGTCCGCGGTGAACAGCTTGCCCTCGTCGGTGTTGAAACCGCTGATCAGATCCACGCCGCGACCGGCACCGGAACGCAGCGCCACCCACGGCAGGTCGGCGAGCACGTCGCCGTCGAGGACCACCCCGTACGGTGTGGAGTTGGTCCACGCCGAGCGGTTCTGACCGATCTCCACCATCGCGGACACCTGCGCGCCGTGGAACACCTCCGGCGGCAGCGCGCCCAATCCTTCGGCGGTGGTCGGAGCGCCGAGTTGGCCGGTGATCAGATCGCCGATCTTGCGAGCCTCGTCCTCGTCGCAGAACAGCGAACCGATGCTCTGCGCGATGCCGCGGCGGAACAACCCAGCTCGGGCCGAGCCGCCGACCAGCACGCCCACCGAGGTGCCACCGGCCGACTCGCCGAAGATCGTCACGTTGTCCGGATCGCCGCCGAACGAGGTGATGTTGTCGCGCACCCACCGCAGCGCGGCCAACTGGTCCAGGATGCCGCGGTTGGCCGGTGCGTCGGACACCCAGCCGAAACCCTCGTAGCCGACCCGGTAGTTCACCGTCACCACGACCACGCCGGAACTCGCCAGCAGCGATCCGTCGTAGGCCGGGCTGTCGCTGCCGCCAGCCATGAACGCGCCGCCGTGGATCCAGACCATTACCGGCAGTCCGCCGCCGCGGTCCGGAGTCCACACGTTGACGCTGAGGCAGTCGGTGCTGTCGCCGGGCTGCCACAAGCTCGGCAGGCCCAGCCCCATCGCGGGCTGCGGCACCGACGCGCTGAACGCCGACGCGTCCCGCACGCCCTCCCACCGCTGCGGTGCCACCGGCGCCTGGAACCGGCGCGGGCCGTCCAACGGCGCCGCGTACGGAATTCCCTTGAAAACGCTCACTTCACCATCGGCGGCGCCCCGCACCGCGCCGTACTCGGTCCGCACCACTAGATCCATGCCGCCATACAACCACCAAAACCGCGGCCGTGTCGGGCGTAATCGGTCGGGCATGTTCACGACCGGTCGTCGAGTTCGGCGACCGCCAGCGGCAGCGCCTCGCTGAGCTTCTCCAAGTCCGGTAGCGCGGCACGGTTGGCCTGCACGCCGACGTGCACGGTGTCGCGGAACTGCGACACGGCGACGGCCAACGCGTGCCCTACCGCCAACGGGGCCACCGGGTAGACCTCGGCCAACTCCGCCCCGGCCAGCGCTGCTGGGAAGGCTGGCAGCGGCACGTTCGTGATCACCGTGTCGAACAGCAGCGCCGCGCCCTGACCGGCCAGCGGGGTGGCCACCTGGTGCACGATCTGCGGCACCCGACCGGCCAGCACCGGGAAAGCACCGGGACCGCGCAGCGGACCCGCGCTCTTGTTGCAGCCCATCGACGCCCGGATCGCGCGCAACCGCGCGACCGGATCCGGCTCACCCACCGGCAGATCGCACAGATAACCCGACAGCTGGTTGTTCCCGCGCGTGCCGTTGCCGCCGCGGCGGCGGCACACCGGGATCAGCGCCCGCGCCGGCAAGTCCTCGACGGGATGTCCGCGGGCGCTCAGCCAGCGGCGCAACGCCCCGGCGAGCACCGCGAGCATCACGTCGTTGGTGGTGCCGCCATGGCGGGCGCGGATCCGGCGCAGATCGGCGAGATCGATCGGGATCAACGCCACCCGCCGCGCCATCGAGGACGCGGCGCGCAGCGGGGAATCCGGCATCGGCACCCGCATGTTGCGCAGCACCGACGAAGCGATGACCAGCGACTCACCAGATTTGGACAGCGTCCCGCGCACCGTGTCGACCAACTGCTGCGGACTCCGGAACATCTCCAGCGCACCGCCGAGCGGGTTGCGCGGCACCTCCGGCCGCGCCTCGGCGGCGGGACCCGGCGCGAAACCGTCGAGCAGGCCCAGACCGATCTCGACGGCGTCCCGGCCGTCGGCCAACGCGTGGTGGAACTTCACCAGCACCGCGAACCGATCCCCGTCCAGCCCGGTGATCAGGTGCAGTTCCCAGAGCGGCCGACGCCGGTCCAGCGGGTCCGCGAGCAACTCCGCGACCAGCGCGGCCAGCTCTTCGCGACCGCCTGGTGAGGGCACCTGGTGGCGGTGCACGTGCCGCGCGGCGTCGAAGTCCGGCGCTTCCGCCCAATGGGCCTGGCCAGGCAGCCACGACTGGGCGAGCCGCAGCCGCAACCTGGCGATGCGCTGGGCCCGCTCCGCCAGCAGTCCCGCCAGCCGGACCGGATCCACCGGCTCCGTCGGGTGGAACACCGCTACCGCACCGACGTGCATCGGCGCGGTGTCCTGCTCCAGGCACAGGAACGCCCAGTCGAGCGCGCTGACCTCGCATGTCGTCGCCATCGCCGCACCTCACCGCACGAATTCGGGAATGTTGCCGGAACAATTAGGTAATTCGCAATTTTGGTCAGCCGGGTTACGAAGCGGTTTCCGATTCCGAAACCCCTAGCGATCGGCAGATCCAGGCGGTGAGCTGATCACCGAGCGGCTCGAATGATCGCCCGGCGGAGGTGGAAAGGAATTCGTTTTCCACTGGCGGGTCTGCGAGTCTGGGCAACGCTGGCGGCAACAGCACTGACGTGGTCCTTCCGGTCGCGGGGCGGCACTCGACGGCGCATTTTTCCGGGCCGGTTTGATCCAGTGCACCGTCGCACCTGGAGACGCGACAATAGTCCGAAATGAACTTCGGGGAACACTTGGAGCGCGCGTCGGCCCTAGCGAAAAAGTGGAACATCGAGTACCGGCGCACGCAACCCAGCCGGGCCCCGGAGCGGACATTGATCACTGCGGTGGGTGCCAATTCGCCGCGCCCGCCTCACCCACAAGCATGCAACGCGACCGAACGGCGCGTTCCCGGTGAGCGGATCGATGACACCGCGCACAAGCCGGACCGGAACCCGGAGCCTCGGTGCGTGACCAACCTCACTCGGAATGCCGAACCCGGCGAGGGTCGGCCAACCCCGGTACGCGAAACCCCGCCGCCCCAGGCCATCGCTGGGGGCGGCGGGGTTTCGGTCCCGACGTCAGGCGGCCTTCAGGACGCCATCGGCCAACCCGAGGTTGGCCACCACCTCGCGGGTCGCCTTGGCCCGGTTGAGGCTGTAGAAGTGCAGCGCCGGTACGCCTTCGGCGATCAGCTTCTCGCAGAGCCGGGTGGTGAGCTCCAGCCCGGCCGCCCGGAACCCGGCCGCGTCCTCGCGCAGCGGATCCAGCACCGCCGACACCTCATCCGGAATCGTCATGTTGCTCAGCTGCGTGGTCATGCCCAGCACCCGCGGCGTGGTGATCGGCATGATCCCCGGCAGCAGCGGCTGGTGGCAGCCCCGCTGCGCCAGCCGGTCCCGCAGCCGCAGGAAGTACTCCGGCTGCAGGAACATCTGCGCCACCGAGAAGTCCGCCCCGGCCCGCAGCTTGTTGACCATGTGCCGGATGTCGGACTCCAGGTCCGGCGAACGCGGGTGCATGTGCGGGAACGCCGCGACGCCCACGCTGAAGTCACCGCACTCGCGCACCAGCCGGACCAGTTCCTCGGCGTAGGTGATGCCCTCCGGATGAGGAATCCACTCGCCCATCGGGTCGCCCGGCGGATCTCCGCGGATCGCCAGCACGTTGCGGATGCCTTCGGCCGCGTACGAACCGATGACGTGCCGCAGTTCGGCGATCGAGTGGTTCACCCCGGTCAGATGCGCCACCGGCACCAGGGTGGTGTCGCTGGCGATCCGACCGGTGGTGCGCACCGTGCGGTCTCGGCTGGACCCGCCCGCGCCGTAGGTCACCGACACGTAGGCCGGGTCCAGCGGCTCCAGCTCCCGGATGGCCCGCCACAGCTGGCGTTCCTCTTCGTCGGACTTCGGCGGGAAGAACTCCACCGAGAACACCGTCTGTCCGGGGCGCAGCCGGTCGATGACCCGAGTCATGCCTGGTCTCCTTCTCAACGAGAAATCGATCAGTACCGGTAGTGGTCTGGCTTGTAGGGGCCGTCCACGTCAACGCCGATGTAGGCGGCCTGCTCCTTCGTCAGCTTGGTGAGTTTGACGCCCAGCGCGTCCAGGTGCAGCCTCGCGACCTTCTCGTCGAGGTGCTTGGGCAGCACGTAGACCTGCTTGTCGTACTCACCCGGCTTGGTGAACAGCTCGATCTGCGCGATCGTCTGGTTGGTGAAGGAGTTCGACATCACGAAGCTCGGGTGCCCGGTTGCGTTGCCCAGGTTGAGCAGCCGCCCCTCGGACAGCACGATGATCGAGTGCCCGTCGGCGAAGACGTACTCGTGGACCTGCGGCTTGATCTCCTGCTTGCGGACGCCCGGCACCTTCTCCAGACCGGCCATGTCGATCTCGTTGTCGAAGTGGCCGATGTTGCCCACGATCGCCTGGTGCTTCATCTTCGCCATGTGCTCGGCGGTGATGATGTTGAAGTTGCCGGTCGTGGTCACGAAGATGTCCGCGGTCTCCACCACGTCGTCCAGCACGGCGACCTGGTAGCCGTCCATCGCCGCCTGCAGGGCGCAGATCGGGTCGATCTCGGTGACGATCACCCGAGCGCCCTGTCCGCGCAGCGACTCGGCGCAGCCCTTGCCCACGTCGCCGTAGCCGCAGACCACCGCGACCTTGCCGCCGATGAGCACGTCGGTGGCGCGATTGATGCCGTCGACCAGCGAGTGGCGGCAGCCGTACTTGTTGTCGAACTTGGACTTGGTGACCGAATCGTTGACGTTGATCGCCGGGAACAGCAGGTCACCGGTCTTGGCCAGCTCGTAGAGCCGGTGCACGCCGGTGGTGGTCTCCTCGGTGACGCCCTTGATCTCGCCCGCGATCTTGGTGAACCGCTTGCCGTCGGCGGCGATGCTGTCGCGCAGCGTCGCCAGGATCACCTTGTACTCCTCCGGGTCGTCGGCGCTGGCCTGCGGCACCGCACCGGCGGCCTCGAACTCCGCACCCTTGTGCACCAGCAGGGTGGCGTCGCCACCGTCGTCGAGGATCATGTTCGGGCCCTGGTCACCGAACCGGAACAGCTGGTCGGTGCACCACCAGTAGTCCTCCAGCGTCTCGCCCTTCCAGGCGAACACCGAGACGCCCTCGGGCTTTTCCGGAGTGCCGTTCGGGCCGATCACGACGGCCGCCGCGGCCTCGTCCTGGGTGGAGAAGATGTTGCAGGACACCCAGCGGACCTCAGCGCCCAGCGCGACCAGGGTCTCGATGAGCACCGCCGTCTGCACGGTCATGTGCAGCGAACCGGCGATCCGCGCACCCTTCAACGGCTGCGCGGCCGCGTACTCCTTGCGAGTGGCCATCAGACCCGGCATCTCGTGCTCGGCCAGCCGGATCTGGTGCCGCCCGGCCTCGGCCAGCGCCAAGTCCTTGACGGCGAACTCCAGGCCGCCTGCCTGCTGCAGCTTCGCGCTCATGGTTTCCTTTCTAGTTTCCCCATCTGGTTACGGGTGTCGGACCAGCGGTATCAGGTGTTGAAGTACTTCGCCTCGGGGTGGTGGGCGATGATCGCGTCGGTGGACTGCTCGGGGTGCAGCTGGAACTCCTCGGAGAGCACCACGCCGATGCGCTCGGACTCCAGCAGGTCGACGATCTTGGCCCGGTCCTCGATGTCCGGGCAGGCGCCGTAGCCGAAGGAGTACCGCGCGCCGCGGTAGCCGAGCTTGAAGAACTCCTGCACGTCGGCCGGGTCGTCCTGGGCCACCGAGCCGCCGGAGGCCCACCGCAGTTCCCGCCGGACGCGCCGGTGCCAGTACTCGGCCAGCGCTTCGGTGAGCTGCACGCCCATGCCGTGCACCTCCAGGTAATCCCGGTAGGCGTTGCGGGCGAACAGGTCGTTGGCGTAGTCGGCGATCGGCTGGCCCATGGTGACCAGCTGCATCGGCAGCACGTCCACCTGACCGGTCTGCTCGGCCTGCTCCCGGCTGCGGAAGAAGTCGGCCAGGCACAGCCGTCGGTCGCGCTTCTGCCGCGGGAAGAAGAAGCGGTGCAGTTCCGGGGCATCCGGCTCGTCCTTGTCCAGCACCACGACGTGGTTGCCCTCGGACACGCACGGGAAGTAGCCGTAGACCACGGCCGCGTGCTGCAGGATGCCCGCGGTGGACAGCTCGTCGATCCAGTGCCGCAGCCGCGGTCGGCCCTCTGACTCGACGAGCTCCTCGTAGGACGGTCCCTCGCCCTTCTTCGCGCCGCGCAGGCCCCACTGCCCGAAGAAGGTGGCCCGCTCGTCCAGCAGCGCCAGGTAGTCGGCGACCGCGATGCCCTTGATCACCCGCGAACCCCAGAACGGCGGTGTGGGCACCGGCGCATCGGCGTCCACATCGGACCGCGTGGTGTCGTCGTATTCGGGTTCCGCGCCCTGCTCGGCCTTGCGCTTCTCGGCGATGCGCAGCGACCGTTCGCGGCGTGCCTTGCGCTCGGCCTTCTTCGCTTCCTCCGCCGCGTCTTCCGCGGGGCTGTCACCGCGCTTGACCGACATCAGCCGGTCCATCAGGTGCAGGCCCTCGAAGGCGTCCTTGGCGTAACGCACGTCCCCCTGGTAGAGCTCGTCGAGGTCGTGCTCCACATAGGACCGGGTCAGCGCCGCACCGCCGAGCAGCACCGGGTACCTCTCGGCGACGCCCCTGGCGTTCATCTCCGCCAGGTTGTCCTTCATGATCACAGTGGACTTCACCAGCAGCCCGGACATGCCGATGGCATCGACCCGGTGCTCCTCGGCGGCTTCCAGGATGGCGTTGATCGGCTGCTTGATGCCGATGTTGACCACGTCGTAGCCGTTGTTGGACACGATGATGTCGACCAGGTTCTTGCCGATGTCGTGCACATCGCCCTTGACGGTGGCCAGCAGCAGCTTGCCCTTGCCGCCGGAATCGTCCTTCTCCATGTGCGGTTCCAGGTAGGCGACGGCAGCCTTCATCACCTCGGCGGACTGCAGCACGAACGGCAACTGCATCTGCCCGGAGCCGAACAACTCGCCGACGACCTTCATACCCGCCAACAGGTTCTCGTTGATGATCCCCAACGGCGGCTTCTCGGCCATCGCCGCGTCCAGGTCCGCTTCCAGGCCGTTGCGCTCGCCATCCACGATTCGCCGCTCCAGGCGCTCGAACAGCGGCAGCTTCGCCAACTCCTCGGCCCGCGAAGCGCTGCTGGACTTCGCGGTCTGGCCCTCGAAGAGCTCCATCAACTTCTGCAACGGATCGTAGTCCTCGCGACGCCGGTCGTAGACCAGATCGAGGGCGACCTGCCGCTGCTCGTCGGGAATCTTGCTCATCGGCAGGATCTTCGACGCGTTGAGGATCGCGGTGTCCAGCCCGGCTTCCCGGCACTCGTTGAGGAACACCGAGTTGAGCACCTGGCGCGCCGCCGCGTTCAACCCGAAGGACACATTGGACAGACCCAGCGTGGTCTGCACCTCGGGATGGCGGCGCTTGAGCTCCCGGATCGCCTCGATGGTTTCGATGCCGTCCTTGCGGACCTCCTCCTGACCGGTGGAGATCGGGAACACCAGGCAGTCGATGATGATGTCGGATTCGCCCAGCCCCCAGTTGCCGGTGATGTCGGCGATCAGCCGCTCGGCGACCCGCAGCTTCCACTCCTTGGTGCGGGCTTGGCCCTCCTCGTCGATGCACAGCGCCACCACCGCCGCGCCGTGCTCGGCGACCAGGCGCATCACCCGCTGGAACCGCGAGTCCGGGCCGTCGCCGTCCTCGTAGTTCACCGAGTTCACCGCGCAGCGGCCACCGAGGTGCTCCAGACCCGTCTGGATCACCTCCGGCTCGGTGGAGTCGACCATGATCGGCAGCGTGGAGGAGGTCGCCAACCGACCGGCCAGCTCCCGCATGTCCGCCGCGCCGTCCCGACCGACGTAGTCCACGCACAGGTCCAGCATGTGCGCGCCCTCGCGGGTCTGGGCCTTGGCGATCTCGATGCAGTCGTCGTAGTGGCCCTCCAGCATCGCCTCGCGGAACGCCTTGGAACCGTTGGCGTTGGTCCGCTCACCGATGTTGAGGATCGAGGCGTCCTGCTCGAACGGCACCGCCTGGTACATCGACGCCACCGACGGCACGTAGTCCGGGACGCGCGGCGCGGGCGTCAACGCGCCGACCGCCTCGACCACCGCGCGCACGTGCTCGGTGGTGGTGCCGCAGCAGCCGCCGACCAGCCGGGCGCCGAAGTCGTTGACGAACCCGGCCAGCGCCTCGGCCAACTCGTCCGGCCGCAGCGGGTACACCGCACCGTTGGGGCCCAATTGCGGCAGACCGGCGTTGGGCATCACCGAGATCGGCACCCGCGAGTTCTGCGCCAGCACCCGCAGGTGCTCGCTCATCTCGGCCGGACCGGTCGCACAGTTCATCCCGATCAGGTCGATGCCCAGCGGCTCCAGCGCGGTCAGCGCGGCACCGATCTCCGAGCCGACCAGCATCGTCCCGGTGGTCTCCACGGTGACCTGCGCGATGATCGGCACCTGCCGCCCGGCCTGGGCCATCGCCCGCTTCGCAGCCACGATCGCGGCCTTGGTCTGCAACAGGTCCTGCGAGGTCTCCACCAGCACCACGTCGATGCCGCCGTCGAGCATGCCGAGCACCTGCTCGACGTAGGCATCGCGCAGCGTGGTGTAAGGCGCGTGGCCCAGCGTCGGCAGCTTGGTGCCCGGCCCGACGGAGCCCAGCACGAACCGCGGCCGGTCCGGGGTCGAGTACTCGTCGGCGGCCTGCCTGGCCAGCACCGAACCGGCTTCGGCCAGCTCCCGGATCCGCTCCGGGATGTCGTACTCGCCGAGGTTGGCGAGGTTCGCGCCGAAGGTGTTGGTCTCGATCGCATCCGATCCCGCCGCCAGGTAGCCCCGGTAGATCGAGGACACCACATCGGGCCGGGTCACGTTCAGGATCTCGTTGCAGCCCTCCAGGTTGGCGAAGTCGTCCAACGTCAGGTCGAAGCCCTGCAATGCGGTGCCCATGCCACCGTCGGCGACGAGGACCCGCTCCCCGACGGCGGCCAGGAACCCGCTCGGATCGTGCTGCCGCTCTGCCATGCCCGTGCTACTCCCCCATCCTCAGCGAAGCTTCGGCTCGACCTCTGCCGCAGCGGTGTCACCGTATGCCTCGGCGATTCGGGCGACGAACGAGTCCCGCTCGACCTGGTACTCCTGCGGCCCGTCGGTCTCCAGCGACACCGTCGCCAACGTGCAGCCAAGTTGCAGCGACCGCTCCAACCCCAGGTCGTGGGTCAAACCGGCCAGGAACCCGGCGCGCAGCGCGTCACCGACTCCGGTCGGGTCGCCCTTCTGCTTCTCCTTCGGCGGCGCGACCTGCACGGTCGGCTCCGTCCGGGACTCCACCTGGACGCCCTTGGGACCCAGCGAGGTCACCCAGATACCGACCCGCTCCAGCACCTCGGCGTGCGTCCAGCCGGTGCTCTGCAGCAGCAGACCGTGCTCGTACTCGTTGGTGAACAGGTATTCGGCGCCCTCGACCAGCCTGCGGATCGCCTCGCCCTCCATCCGGGCCAGCTGCTGGCCGGGGTCGGCGAGGAACGGGTAGCCGCGGTCCAGGGACTCCTGGGTGTGCCGCAGCATCGCGTCCGGGTCGTTGGCGGAGATCACCACCACGTCCAGGCCGCCGAGCCGGTCGGCGACCGGCTTGAGCTCGATCTCCCGCGCCTCGGCCATCGCGCCCGCGTAGAACGAGGCAATCTGGTTGAGGTCGGTGTCGGTGGTGCACAGGAACCGCGCGGTGTGCTTGGTCTCGGAGACGTGCACCGAGCCGGTGTCCACGCCGTGCCGTTCCAGCCACGCGCGGTACTCGTCGAAGTCGCGGCCCACCGCACCGACGAGGGCCGAACCCACGCCCAGCTGGCCGAGACCGAAGGTGATGTTCGCCGCGATCCCGCCGCGCCGCACCTCCAACTCGTCGACCAGGAACGACAGCGACACCTGCTGGAGACGATCAGCCACGAGCTGGTCGGTGAACCTACCGGGGTAGGACATCAGATGGTCGGTGGCGATCGAACCGGTCACCGCAATCCGCACTGCAACACTCCTTCACCAGGGTCGGCCGCCGCGACGGCGCCGACCTCGAAGCTCTACTGGACCTGGGCCGCCACGCCGACTGCGGGGCGCGGTCCACCACGCCCCGCAGTATTGCGCGACAGCCTCGTCGATCGACGTCAGATGCCCGCTGCGCTCTTCAGCGCCTCGGCCCGGTCGGTGCGCTCCCACGGCAGGTCGACATCGCCGCGCCCGAAATGACCGTACGCCGCGGTCTGGGCGTAGATCGGCCGCAAGAGGTCCAGGTCACGCACGATGGCCGCGGGGCGCAGGTCGAAGACCTCGTTGATCGCCGCCTGGATCTTGACCGGGTCGACGTTCTCGGTGCCGAAGGTCTCCACGAACAGACCCACCGGAGCCGCCTTGCCGATCGCGTACGCCACCTGCACCTCGATGCGGCTGGCCAGGCCAGCGGCCACCGCGTTCTTGGCGACCCACCGCGTCGCGTACGCCGCCGAGCGGTCCACCTTCGACGGGTCCTTGCCGGAGAACGCGCCACCGCCATGACGGGCCATGCCGCCGTAGGTGTCCACGATGATCTTCCGCCCGGTCAACCCCGCGTCGCCCATCGGGCCGCCGACCACGAACCGGCCGGTCGGGTTGACCAGCAGCCGCAGGTCGGTGGCGTCCAGCCCGACCCGCTCCAGCTCCGGGTCGATGACCTGGGCCTTGATGTCGCCGGTGAGCATGCCCTCCAGGTCGATGTCCGCGGCGTGCTGGGTGGACAGCACCACGGTGTCCAGCCGAACCGGCTGGTCGCCCGCGTACTCGATGGTGACCTGGGTCTTGCCGTCCGGCCGCAGGTACGGCAGCACGCCGTCCTTGCGGACCTTGGTCAGCCGCCGGGCGAGCCGGTGCGCCAGCGCGATCGGCAGCGGCATCAGCTCGTCGGTGTCGGTGCAGGCGTAGCCGAACATCAGGCCCTGGTCGCCAGCGCCCTGCTGGGCGATCTCGTCGCTGTCGCCCTCCACGCGCGACTCGTGGGCAGTGTTCACACCCTGCGCGATGTCCGGCGACTGCGACCCGATCGCCACGTTCACGCCGCAGGAGGCACCGTCGAAGCCCTTGGCCGAGGAGTCGTACCCGATCTCCAGGATCTTCTCCCGCACGATGGTCGGGATGTCCGCGTAGGCGGCCGTGGTCACTTCACCGGCTACGTGCACCTGACCGGTGGTGACCATGGTCTCCACCGCCACCCGCGAGCGCGGGTCCTGAGCCAACAACGCGTCCAGCACAGCGTCGCTGATCGCATCGCAGATCTTGTCCGGGTGTCCCTCGGTCACCGACTCGCTGGTGAACAACCTGCGGTTGATCTCACTCACGACTGCTCCTCACCTCACAGCTGATGCGGCTTCGATCTTTGCGTACGGTAGTTGGCGTTTTCTTGTCCCGGGGTCTCAGGCCCGAGCGTGGATGATCCCCCAGGCCAAGTTGCCCGCCTTGCCACCGGCGACCCAGTTCTGCAGCCCGGTCTTCATCTTCGTCCGGTACTCGTCGCTGATCCGGTCCGCCAGCTCCGCCTCCCGGCTCTCCAGCACCTCCAGCACCCGCGCGTAGTGCGTCGGCAGGTACTCGGTCAAGTCCTCGAACTCGAAGTTCTGCAGGCCGAGCCGGGCCAGCTCGCGGCGGTAGAAGCCGGGCGAGCCCATGGTGTCCAGGTTGAGCCGGGCCAGGATCGGGCCCAGGTCCTTCAACCGGGCGCTGTCGGCGGCCATCGGATCGGTGAAGATGAAGGAACCTCCGCCCTTGAGCACCCGGGTCACCTCCTCCAGGACCCGCTCCCGGTCGCCGCTGTGCAGGATCGCGTCCTGCGACCAGACGATGTCGAAAGCATTGTCCTGGAACGGGATGTCCTCGAAGGAACCGTCCTTGACCTCGATGAGCTCGTCCAGCCCGGCGGCCCGGTTGAACTCGACGTTGCGGGCGTTCTCGACCTCGCTGAGGTTCAGGCAGGCCACCTTGCAGCCGTAGGTCTTGGCGAGGTGGCGGGCCGCGCCGCCGTAGCCGGAACCGATGTCCAGGATGCGGGTGTCCGGGGTGATTTCGACCTTCTCGGCCATCCGCGCCACGGTGCGGCGCGAGGCGGTGTCGATGTCCTCGTCCGGGGTCTGGTAAAGGCCGATGTGAATGTCGTTGCCGCCCCAGACGTGGTAGTAGAAGTTGTCCGCGTCCTCGGAGTTGTAGTAGTCCCGCGCGGTGTGCACCGCGGTGGAGTACACATCGGACAGTTCTTCGTCCGGGCGGTACTTCTTCTCGGCGACGTGAATGAAGAAGTCCGGTTCGTCGTCGTGGTAGGTCTCCTGGAAGTCACCGTAGGTGTCGATCCGCTGGAAACCGACCTCGCGCATCAGCCGCCGCACGTAGTTCTTCCGCAGCGGATACATGTTCAGGAAGAATTCAGATCGGTCCGGGAAAGTATACTTGAACCGGGCCAGGCCCTCGTCGATGTAATCCGGCTCCGCGGAGACGTCCTCACCGGCGTAGTAATACGTGTGCTTCGAGGAGAACCCGTTGTCCAGAATGGCGTCGTAATTCCGCTGGTCGATGATCAATACACCGTCGTGCTTGAGCATCGCGTAGAACTCGGCCAGCGCCTTGCGCCGATCGCGTTCGGAGAACAGGTGGGTGAAGGAGTTGCCCAGGCAGATGATCGCGTCGTATTCGCCGTGGACATCACGATTCAGCCAGCGCCAGTCGGCGTGCACCACGCGCAAAATGTGCCCGCCGTAGGTGAGGCCGTTGCTGAACGCCTTGGCCAGCATCTGCGGGCTACCGTCGGCGCTGACGGCCTCGAAGCCCTCCTCCAGCAGCCGCACCGAGTGGAAGCCGGTGCCGGTGGCCACGTCCAGCACCGAGCGGACGTCGCGTGCCTTGAGCTGATCGATGAAGAACGAACCCTCGCTCTGGTACCGCTTCTTCCAGTCGATCAGTTCGTCCCATTTTTCGACGAAACCACCGACGTACTCGTAGGTGTAATGGTCCGATTCGCGCACGTCCAACGGGTTCTCGCCGAACACCTGCTCCTCGCGGGCCACCAGATCAGCGGTATCCGGAGACCCGGGGCGTTCGCCTGAAGCAAGATCGTCCACGCTCTTGGCCATTCTTCACTCCCACCACTCGCGTTGGTCATGCGCCACCGCAGCACCCGGGTACGCGAAAAGTCCGTGCCCCGAGCTCGTCCGTGCCCGTGCCGGGTCGCCACTGCGAAAAAAGGCAACGCCTGGATCGGCGTGGGCAGCCGAGAAACGCTCAAGGCCGCAACACCTACGCCGATCGCCCGCCAGTCGGCACCTTTGCCGACCAGCCCGACGCTTATTCCTGCGTCGATTAACCAAACTAGGCGAAGGAGATCGCGATGCAAGCGTACAAACGTGTGACACTAATCACCAGAATACGATGATTGCGTGATTCGCATTGTCACCCTGGGTGAATAAATGCGCTGCCACCAGCGCCGATTCGGCGCATTTTCTGCACAGGTAACGATCGCGCAAGTGCAGAACGTCATCAACCTGTGTATAATATCGCGCGCACTACTTACCACAACAACTACAAAAAGTACAACCGCGTTCGCCGACAAAAATTTGAAAACTAGGCATCGCGGCGGTTGACTTTTTCTCTTTTCAGTCGTTCCATCGCCACGCGGAGCACGGATGTTACGATGCTCGTCGTCGCGATGCGCCTCCCCCCTGATCAGGCTCGCACCACGTTCCCAGCAGCCCACGGGAAAGTGTGGCACGCGCCGGGAGCACGTGCCACTGGACATTCGGGTACGTTCAGCCTTTCAACTCGGGGAAGTCCTCTTCCCGGAATTCACCGGGCGGCGCTATGGTGCCGCCGTCGTGCAGCTCTTTCTCCCGGCCGCGCAGCTCCACCCGGCGGATCTTGCCCGAGATGGTCTTCGGCAGCTCGAAGAACTCCAGCCGCCGCACCCGCTTGTACGGGGCGAGGTGCTCGCGGGCGAAGCGCAGGATCGACAGCGCCGTCTCCGGCGTCGGCTCGTGCTGCCCGGCGAGCACCACGTACGCCTTCGGCACCGCGAGCCGGATCGGGTCCGGGGAGGGCACCACCGCCGCCTCGGCGACCGCCTCGTGCTCCAGCAGCACGCTCTCCAGTTCGAACGGCGAGATCCGGTAGTCGGATGCCTTGAACACGTCATCGGTGCGACCGACGTACGTGATGTACCCGTCCGCGTCGCGCGCTCCGACGTCGCCGGTGTGGTAGTGGCCGCCGCGGGTGACCTCGGCGGTGCGGTCGGGGTCGTCGGCGTAGCCCGTCATCAGCCCCACCGGCCGCGGTTGCAGCGCCAGGCAGATCTCGCCCTCCTCGGCGGGCTCACCGGTGACCGGATCGAGCAGGGTCACCTCGAAGCCGGGCAGCGGGCGGCCCATCGAGCCGGGCCGGACCGGTTGGCCGGGGGTGTTGGCGACCTGCACGCTGGTCTCGGTCTGGCCGAAGCCGTCGCGGATGGTCACCGACCAGGCCCGCCGAACCTGCTCGATGATCTCCGGGTTCAGCGGCTCGCCCGCACCGACCACTTTGGACGGCGGTGTGGTCAGCGCGCTCAGGTCGGTCTGGATGAGCATCCGCCAAACCGTTGGTGGCGCGCAGAAGCTGGTGATGCCGCAGCGCTGAATCTGCGCCAGCAACCCGGCCGCGTCGAAGCGGGTGTAGTTGTAGATGAACACCGTCGCCTCGGCGTTCCACGGCGCGAAAACGTTGCTCCAGGCGTGTTTCGCCCACCCCGGCGAGGAGATGTTCAGGTGCACGTCGCCCGGCTCCAACCCGATCCAGTACATCGTGGACAAGTGACCGATCGGATAGGACGCGTGGGTGTGCTCGACCAGTTTCGGTTGTGCCGTGGTGCCGGAGGTGAAGTAGAGCAGCATCGGATCTTCGGCGCGAGTGGGGCCATCCGACGCGAAATCCACTTCGGAATCTGTGCTGTCCGCATAGGAATGCCAGCCGGGCACCGGTTCGCCGACCGCGATCCTGGTGTAGTCACCGGGCCCGTCGGCGAACTTGGCCGCGTCGGCCGAAGTGGTGACGACGTGGCGGGCTCGGCCGCGGTCGATGCGGTCGCGCAGGTCGGCCGGTCCCAGCAGCGGCGTCGCGGGGATGATCACCGCACCGAGCTTCATCGCGGCCAGGATCGTCTCCCACAGTTCGACCTGGTTGCCGAGCATCAGCACGAGTCGGTCACCGCGGGACACGCCGAGCCCCCGCAGCCAGTTGGCCACCTGGTTGGATCGCCGCGTCATGCCGCGGAAGGTCACCTGGCGCTCGGTCCCGTCGGCGTCGACGATCCACAGCGCGAGGCCGTCCCGGCGCTCGCCGATGGTGTCGAACCAGTCCAGCGCCCAGTTGAACTCGGTCGGCTGCGGCCAGCTGAACTCGTGGCGCGCGGTGTCGTAGTCTTCGCGGTGTCGCAGCAGGAAGTCGCGGGCGGACTGGAACTGCTCGGTCGCGACGCCGTGCTGGGCAGGGGGATTGCTGGTCACGTCCACACCCTCCTGGACTCGGCAACATTGCCGGATTGCTGAAGCGGGCCAACAACGTAACGTCATGCGGCCCGGCGGATCCACGCTGCTTGCTCCGATTTGCGGGCGCTCTTTCGGCCGCGTTGACTGTGCGTGCGTTCATGGTCATTGTTGTCGAATAATGGTGCCGCTTGTCGGTCTGGAGGCAATCGTGCTGCTGCGCGCCCTGCTGCTCACCACGCTGATGGCCACCGCCTCCGGGGCTCCCGCGGTCGCCGCCGCGGCCGCCGACCCCTGGCGCCCGAAGCCACCGCCGCTGTCCACGCCGTGGACGGACGAGGTCGGCCCGGACAACGCCCACCCCGAATACCCGCGCCCGCAGCTGACCCGCCAGCAGTGGTTGAACCTGAACGGATTGTGGGCCTACGGCGGGGGATCCACGCCGCCGGAGGAGACCGGCGAGCAGATCCTGGTGCCCTACCCACCGGAGTCCGGGCTGTCCGGCATCCAGCGCCACGACGACCACATGCGGTACCGGCGGAGCTTCGAGCTGCCGCCGGATTGGACGGGACAACGGGTGCTGCTGCACTTCGGCGCGGTGGATCAGAAGGCGGAAGTACTGGTCAACGGCCGGACCGTGGCGGTGCACGAGGGCGGCTACAGCGCGTTCAGCGCCGACATCACCGACGCGCTCCGGCCGGGCACCGAGCAGGAAATCGTCGTCGCCGTCGAGGACCGCAACGACGCCAACCCGTATCCGGTCGGCAAGCAGCGCAACGAGCCCGGCGGCATCCTCTACACCGGCGCGTCCGGCATCTGGCAGACGGTCTGGCTCGAACCGGTCCCCGACACGCACATCGCCAAGCTCGACATCACCCCCGATCTGCGCGGTTTCGACCTGACCGCGCGCACTTCGGCACGCGCTGGGGAGCGGGTCGAAGCAATCGTCCTCGACGCCGACGGGCGCGAGGTCTCGCGCGCCAGCGGCCCCGCCGACCAGCCGCTGCGGCTGGCGGTGGACGACCCGCACTGGTGGACCCCCGACGATCCCTACCTCTACGACATCGTGGTGCGGCTGGTCGACTCGAACGGCCGAGCGGTGGACGTGGTCGGCAGTTACGCGGGGCTGCGGACCGTCGAGCTGGTCGACGACTCGCAGGGGCGCCCGCGGATGGCGCTCAACGGGCGGATCCTGTTCCAGCACGGTCCGCTGGACCAGGGCTACTGGCCGGATGGCATCTACACCGCGCCCACCGACGAGGCGCTGCGCTTCGACCTGGCGGCCACCAAGGAACTCGGCTTCAACATGGTCCGCAAGCACGTCAAGGTGGAACCGGCCCGCTGGTACTACTGGGCGGACCGGCTCGGGCTGCTGGTGTGGCAGGACATGCCGTCGCTGCCGATCGACCTCGCCGACCCGCCGGGCAGCAACCCGCCGCCGAGCGAGGAAGCCCGCGCGCACTTCCGCGACGAGCTGACCGCGATGATCGACCAGCTGCGCAGCGTCACCTCGATCGTCGCCTGGGTGCCGTTCAACGAGGGCTGGGGCGAGTTCGAGACCGCGGAGATCGCCGAACTGGTCCAGCGCACCGACCCGACCCGGCTGGTCGACGCGAACAGCGGGGTGAACTGCTGCTACTCGCTGCCCGACAGCGGGGCCGGGGACATCTACGACGACCACACCTACGTCGGCCCCGGTGCCCCGGAGGTGCGCGGGTCGCGGGCGTCGGTGGACGGTGAGTACGGCGGGCTGGGGCTGGTCGAGGAAGGCCACCTGTGGCCGGGCGAGCCGGGTGCCTACGAGATGACCGACAGCCGCGCCGAGCTGACCGACCGCTACGCCGAGGTCAGCCGCGAACTGGCCCGGATCGTCGAGACCAACGGGCTGTCCGCGGCGATCTACACGCAGACCACGGACGTGGAGAACGAAGTCAACGGGTTCTTCAGCTACGACCGCCGGGTACTCAAACCAAACCCGGACGTCGTGCGCGCGCACAACGAAGCGGTGATCGACGCGGGCACGCCCTGACCACAGTGGAGCGCGATCACGACGACGGGGCCTCAACGAGGAGGTGCAAGATGCGACGCATTACCAGGCGAACCGCGCTCGCCACCGCAGCTGGCGCGACCACCGCTGCGGCGCTCACCGGCCAGGCCGCCGCGCAGCCGCCCAGTGGCCCGCAGACGGCGAACGGTCGGCTGTACGAGATCCGTTCGGGTCGACAGCGGGCGGTGGTCGCCGGAGTGGCGGCGACGCTGCTGTCCTGGCAGGTCGACGGCAAGGAACTGCTGCTGACGCATTCCGCCGACGACGTCGGCGAGGGTTACCGAGGCAAGACGATCCTGCCGTGGCCGAACCGGATCGACCACGGTCGCTACACCTTCGGCGGCGAGGAGCTACAGGTCCCGATCAACGAACCGGAGCGCGACGCCGCGCTGCACGGGCTGATGAACTTCGTGGAGTGGCAACCGGTGCAGCACCGCCCCGACAAGGTGGTCCTGGACTACCTGCTGCACCCGCACTACGGCTACCCGTTCCAGCTAGCGTTCCAGATCGAATACGCGGTCGACGCCAGCGGGGTACGCAGCACGCTGAGCGCGACGAACGTCGGCCGCACCAACGCGCCGTTCGGCACCGCCAACCACACCTACCTCGCCGCGGGCGGCAACCGCATCGACGACATCGCCTTCGAACTGCCCGCGAGCACCTACTACCTGGTCAACGACCGGTTGATCCCGACCGGCAAAGAATCGGTCGAGGGCACCCAGTACGACTTCCGGTCGTCGCACCGCATCGGATCGACCGAAATGGACACCGCGTTCACCGACCTGCGCCGCGAACCCGACGGCACCGCGGTGGTGCGCTTCAACCGCCCGGACGGCGTGCGCGCCGAGCTGTGGGTCGACCAGACACACCGCTACCTGCAGGTCTACACCGACGACAGCCCGTCGACCGACCGCCCGCCGCGCGCCGGGATCACCGTGGAGCCGATGACCTGCGCACCGAACGCGTTCGTCACCGGCGACGGGCTGATCACCCTGCGACCGGGCGAGGAGCACCGCGGCAGCTGGGGCTACCGGATCTCGAACTGATCGGCGGGTCGCCAGTACAGTGGCCGGGTGGCCGAGTACATCCAGATCCCGACGCCCGCAGGGAAGTTCGATGCGCTGACCGCCGGTCCGGAGGACGGCCGTCCGGTGCTGCTGCTGCACGGATTTCCGGAAGCCGCCGTGCAGTGGAGCGAGCAGCTGTCGGTGCTCGGCGGCGCCGAGTGCTTCGCGGTCGCGCCGGACCAGCGCGGCTACTCGCCCGGCGTGCGACCCGAACAGGTGACCGACTACCGGATGGCAGAGCTGGTCGGTGACGTGCTGGCCATCGCCGAGCACTTCGGCTGGTCGCGCTTCGACCTGGTCGGCCACGACTGGGGCGCCGCGGTCGGCTGGGCGACGGCGGCCGCGCACCCGGACCGGGTCCGCACCCTCACAGCGGTGTCGGTGCCGCACCTCGACCCGTTCGGCGACGCGATGCGAAACGACGAGGACCAGCACCAGCGGTCGGCCTACATGCAGGTCTTCCGCTCCTCCGGCGCCGAGAAGACCCTGTTGGCGGACAACGCGAAGAAGCTGCGCCAGATCTACTACCCCGGCGTGCCGCAGCACCACGTCGACGACTACGTGCAGCGGTTGACCGAGCCGGGCGCCTTGACCGCCGCGTTGAACTGGTACCGCGCGATGCGGTTCGGCGGCAGCCGGATCGGGCCGATCACCGTGCCGACGCTGTACGTGTGGAGCACCGAGGACGTCGCGATCGGCTCGACCGCCGCGCTGGCGACCGCCGAGCACGTCACCGGCCCGTACCGGTTCGAGATGCTGGCCGACGTCTCGCACTGGATCCCCGAAGAAGCCCCGGAGACCCTCACCCGCCTGCTCCTCGAACACCTGGTCGCCCACCAGGTGTGAGCGGGCGCGTCGAGGGTCTTGGCCGGATCATCGACGACGAGGATGATCTGCTCGGCGGATCAAGCGAGATTGCTTAGGAGTGGCACGTGAAGGGTTCGGAGAGCCTGCTGGCCACGGCGACCGCGGCTGGCGTCCAGGTGTGCTTCGCCAATCCCGGTACCACCGAGATCCCGCTCGTCGAAGCCTTCGACCAGGTCGAAGGCGTGCGGGCGGTGCTGGCGCTGTCCGAGGGCGTGGTGACCGGCGCCGCCGACGGCTACGCGCGGATGACCGGGATCCCCGCGATGACCCTGCTGCACCTCGGGCCGGGGCTGGCCAACGGCATCGCGAACCTGCACAACGCGCGCCGCGCCCGCAGCCCGATGATCAACGTCATCGGCGAGCACGCCACCTGGCACCAGCCCGCCGACGCCCCGTTGAACAGCGACATCGAGTCGCTGGCCCGCCCGGTTTCCGGCTGGGTGGGCCGCACCAGCTCACCGGTCAACGCCGCGGCCGAGTTCGTCGAGGCGTACCAGGCGACGCTGCGGCAGCGGCTGCCAGCCACGCTGATCGCCGCCGCCGACCACATGTGGAGCCAGGGCGGCGAGCCCGCCGAAGTCCCGGTCCCACCGACCCGGCCGACCGTGGACGACCAGCAGGTTTCGACAATCGCGAAGCTGCTCTCCGGTGGGCGCGGCCGACCTGCACTGCTGCTGGGCGGACACGCGGCGGCGCCCGACGGCATCCGCACCGCCGCTCGCATCGCGGCCACCGTCGGCGGCGAGGTGTTCGTCGAGCGCTCCCCCGCGCGCATCGAGCGCGGGCCGGAGATCCCACTGGTGCGGTCGCTGCCGTACTTCCCGGAAGACGTGCTCAAGGCCCTCGACGGCTACTCGCACCTGGTGCTGGTCGGCGCCCGGACGCCGGTGGCGTTCTTCGGCTACCGGGGCATGCCCAGCTTCCCGGTGCCCAACAACATCAAGGTGCACACGCTGGCCGACGCCGACCAGGACGCCATCGACGCGCTGCACGCGCTGGCGGAGGCGACCGGCAGCGCGGCGGCCGAACTGCCGCACGCCGAGCGGCCCCAGGTGCCGACGCCGGAAGGCCCGCTGACCGCGGCGGGCATCGCGGCGGCGATCGTGCTCACCCAGCCCGAGCACGCGATCCTGGTCAACGAAGGGGTGTCGTCGGGCGCGGCGTACCCGGCCATCGCCGCCGCCGCGCCACCGCACGCCGAGCTGACCAACACCGGCGGCGCGATCGGCATGGGCATGCCGGTGGCCACCGGCGCCGCCATCGCCTGCCCGGATCGGTCGGTGATCAACCTCCAGGCCGATGGCAGTGCCGCCTACACGGTCCAGGCACTGTGGACACAAGCCCGCGAAAGTCTCGACGTCACAACGGTTATCTGCGCGAACTCGCGCTACGGGATCCTGCAGGCGGAGTTGCGGCGGGCGGGCATCGACCAGCCCGGCGCGGCGGCGATGAGCATGACCAGCCTCGCCGAGCCCACTGTGGACTGGACTGCGGTCGCGCGCGGCTTCGGCGTGCCCAGCAGCCGCGCCAGCACCGGTGCCGAACTGCTGGACGCGCTGCGCGCGGCGCACGCCGAACCGGGCCCGCACCTGGTCGAAGCCGTGCTGTGAAACTGCCGTGAGTCCCTTTGGGCGGTCCGCCCAAAGGGACTCACGGACCCCCAGTCTCAGCCCGCGACGGGCATCCGCTCGTCGTCGAGCAAGCCGTGCCGCATCGCGAACGACGCCGCCGCCAGCCGGGAATGCACCCCGAGCTTGGTCAGCACGGACTGCACGTGCGTGCGCACCGTGGTCGGTGCCACGCCGAGCCGCTTGGCCATCGCGGTGGTGTGCGCACCCTCGACGAGCATCCGCAGGCACTGCCGTTCCCTTGCGGTCAGGTGCGATGCGAGTCGGCGGGCGTCGGTGGTACCGGCCAACCTCGGCGTCCGCGACGCGGCCAACTCGACGACGACTTCGCCGTCCACCACGCCGCGCAGCGCCCCGGCCAGCACCGCCAATCCGCACATCTTGTTCACGTACCCCGCCGCCCCTTTGCCCAGGGCGTCGCGCATGCCCTGCACGTCTCCGTCGGCGGTGAGCACGAGGACCTTCGTGCGCCCGCCCGCGCTGAGGATCTCGCCGATCACGTCGAGTCCGTCGCCGTCGGCGAAGTAGCGATCCAGCAGGCAGATGTCCGGTTTGTGCTCGCGGACGGTCGCGACCACACCAGCGGTGTTGTCGGCGGTGCCGACGATGCGGTGGCCGTGCTGCGGCAGCGTGGCGGCGAGCGCATCGACGAAGATCGCGTGATCGTCGCCGAGTACCAGGTTCACCATGTTGTCGTTGCCCCCTCAGCCCACGCAGCCCGGTGGGAACAGCAACCTCGCGCGGGTGCCCCGGACCGGCGCCGGGTCGATCCGCAGTTCAGCTCCGCAGCGCTGGGACAGGGCCATCACGATGCCCAGTCCGAGCGAGGACGAGCCGCGCGGTCCGTTGCCGAAACCCGGCCCGTCGTCGGTGATCTCGATGCCCACCCCGCCCGACTCGCCGCGGCGCACCGCGACCGCGACCCGGCCACCGCGACCGGCGGCGCGCACCGCGTTGTCCAGCAGGTTGGACACCATCCGCCACAGCAGCGTCTGGTCGGTGCACATCGTCACGTCGCCGCCGGGCCGCAGCCGCACCTCGGCCGGTCCGGACAGCGACTTGACCGCGACGAGCTGGGTCAGCAGCTCGCGCAGCGCGAAGACGTCGGCACCGGGCTGGTCCACCCGCAGGTCGACCAGCTCCAACAACCGGTCCAGCTCCAGTTCCATCAGCTGCAGCCGATGCGCCGCGTTCCCGGGCAGCGACGGGTCGGCGCGCAGCCCGTCCGCGAGATAGGACAGCGTCGCCAGACCGTGCCCGAGATCGTGCAACAGGCTGCGCAACTCAGCGCCACCTCGCGAATTGGAACTTCGCGATTTCGGACGGCCAACCGTCCGAGCCGAATCGGTAATCGTGTGCACAGCGACTCCTCTCCCCCGCGGCAGTCTGTGCTACCCGGCAAATCGGATGCCGCATGGGCGGTGTTGCAGCGGCTACTCGAAGGAGGCCGTGATTACTCCACGTGCAATGGGCGATCGGACGCCAGGCACGGCCGACTACTGTTGTTGCGGTAACATCACTACTTTCCGTCACCTGGATCGATACGCTCCGACAAGTGCGTCGGCCAACGCCGAGATCCGGTAACGGCCGTCCACCCGCTCGCGGGCCGTCCTCGCCAGGCGAGCGGCGAGGACGGGCGAATCCAGCAGGCACGCCACCGCGGCGGCCAGCAGGTCAGGCCGCCGGGGCGGCACCAGCAGCCCGGTCTCGCCCGGCGACACCACATCGCTGACCGCGTTGACGGCAGTGGCCACCACCGGCACGCCGCACACCATCGCCTCGACGATCGCCAGCGGCAGTCCCTCGTACCGGCTGGGCAGCGCGAACACGTCGAACGCGGGCAGCAGCTCCGCGACGTCGTCGCGCTCCCCGGCCAGCACCACACGAACCCCGCTCGCGGCGGCCTGCGCGCGCATCCGCTCGGACAGCTCTCCCCCGCCGATCCACACCCCGACCACGCCGGGGCGGCCCAACGCGCGCAGCGCGGCGACGAAGTCCTCCGGGGCCTTCTGGTAGGTCAGCCGCCCCACCGAGCCGACCACCACGTCCGTCGGCGCCAGCCCCAGCTTCCGCCGGGCGTACCGCCTGGCCTGTTCGGTGCGCGTCGGCACGTCGTGGTCGACGGCCGCGCCGATGGTGCGGATGCGGTCCGGGGCGAGCAGCCCGCGGCGCAGCGCCTCGACCGCGACGCCGGTGCCCACGCACAGCGCCAGGTCCGTGATCCGCCCGAGCCCGCGCTCGATCGCGAGGTAAGCACGCCGCCGCAGCGGGGACTGGAACTCGTGGAACGGAAACCCGTGGTAGGTGTGCACGATGCGGCCGACCCCGCTGCGGCGGGCGGCGATCCGGCCCACCGCACCAGCTTTCGAGCAGTGCGTGTGCACGACGTCGAAACGCCCCAGCAACGCCGTCAACCGGTGCAGGGCGAGCAGGTCGTGGCCCGGCGAGATGGGCGCGCGCAGCGCGGGTTCGACGATGGTCTCCAGACCAGCGGCCTGGGCCGCGGCAAGCAACCGGCCGGAGCCGGTGATCAGCGTGACCTGGTGATCGGCCGGGTCCAGCGCCTTCGCGCCGCGCAGCGCCAGGACCCCGGCGCCGCCTTCCAGGCGGGTGATCACCGTGGCCACCCGCAGCCGTCCAGCGCTCACCGGTCGGCGTCCGCGTCAACGCTCAGCCCGGCGGCGCAGGCCACGCTGACCGCCTCCAGCTGGCTGTGCACCTGGAGCTTGGCCAGGATGCTGCGGGTGTGGGTGCGGACGGTTTCGGGCGAGATCAGCAGTTCCTCGGCTATCTGGGCACCCCGCTTGCCAGCGACCATGCCGGAGAGCACGTCCCGCTCGCGGTCGCTGAGCACGTCCAGCGGTCCGTTGCGCTGTCCGGCCCGCGCGGCGTCCTCTCGCAGCTCGCGCAGCACCGGCCCGAGCAGATCGGGCGGATACCAGTTGTGCCCACGGCTGACGCCGTGCAGCACAGCGGTGAGTTCCTCGACGCTGCTCTCCTTGCGCACCCAGGCCGCCGCACCCTCCCGCGCGGCATCGACGGCCTGCCGGACGTCGCGAATCCCGGTCAGCACCACGATCTCCGCGCTCGGCAGCGTCTCCCGCAACTGGCGCACCAGGCGCCCGGTGGCGGTTCCGGCCGGTTCCACGTCGAGCGCGATCACGTCGGGTCGGGATCGCTGCACCACCTCGGACAGTCGCGGGTCGCTGGTGGCGCAGTGCCCCACGACCCACAGCTCCGACACCTCCGCCAGCCGGGCGCTGAGCGCCTCGGCAAGCATGAGGTGGTCGTCCACCATGAGCACCCGTACCAAGTTCACCGGCCCAGCATGGACCGAGCGGCGCAACTGGTCCTCCTCCAGTTGTAGGAGAACCGAAAACCGCGCTTGCACGACATCAGCCCGTGGTGGCGTCCGGCGTTGGCGGAACGGGCCGGGTCGCCGGATCGACCGCGCGCCGGTTCGGGCTGCTCCACCGGCCGGAGGATCTGGACAACCAAGCACCTGGGATCGCGTACAGCGCGATCACCGCGTCCACTATCCGCAACACCAGGAAGAAGGCGCCGAACAACAGGAACCGCGGCTGCCGCTGCAACAGCGTGACGACGCAGGTCAGCGCCAGGTCCGGGAGCACCACGCCGTACAGCAGGGACGGCAGGGACGCGAACCCGGCGACGAACGCGTGCACGTCGTGCAGCACCGGCACCGCGAGCACTTCCGCGAAGAAGATGGGTACCGCGAGCACGATCGCCACGAACGGCACCAAGATCAGCATGACGCTGCTGGTCAGCATCTCCAACAGCAGCAACGCCAGCATGGCGGTGAACAGGTCCGCCCTCGGCGGGTGCCGCCGAACCGTCTGCCACAGACCCAGCGCCCAGCGCTTGCACTGCTTCGCGTAATCCTTGAAGTTGCCCGGATCCTGGGTGGTGGCGACGGCTGATGGGGTGAAACCGACCTTGCCGAGCCGTTTCTGGTAGACCTCGAAGGTCATGTTGAAGTCCTCGATGACCAGCCCTGGCGGGTTGACCTCGATGTAGGGCAGCACCGCGGCGCGGTACATGCTGGCGAAGCCGGGCACGATGTGGGTGGCGTTGACCCGCCGCCAGGTCTGGCCGAACTTCAGCAGGTACTGGGTCATCGTGTAGATGCGCTGCCGGTGGAACGCGACCAGCTTGCCGATCGGCCCCAGCGCCCGCCCCCGCCACGACGTCTTGACGCAGCCCGCCACCGCCACGACCTCGGGATCCTCGAACAGCGGCAGCGCCGCCTGGAAGTAGCCCGGCTCGACTTGCGTGTCCGCGTCCAGCAGCATCACCACCTCGAACCGGTCGACCAGCTCGAACCGGCGGAATGCCTCCTGCAGCGCACCCGCCTTCCCGACATTGCGGACCGTGCTGATCACGTGCACACCGCACTCGCGGGCCAGTTCCACGGTGCGGTCGGTCGAGCCGTCGGAGACCACGTGCACGTTCTCCACCGGCACGAGGGCGGTGATCGCCTGGATGCTGTCGACGATGACCGGTTCCTCGTTGTGCGCGGCCATCAGCACCGCCACGTCCGCGACGTCCACGTCGGTTGACCGGTCGCCGAGGTCGGGGAACCGATGGCGCCCCACCGCGATCGGCGCTCTGGGCTTGCCCCCGCGATGCCGCCAGCGCCGCGTCGAGGTGTCGAGCAGCCGCATCAGCCCGATCAACCCCCACAGCGCGAAGTTGGCGCCGAACACCGCGATGGCCAGCAGCCACCAAGGAATCATCCCGCCCTCCCAGGCCCGCCGATCCGATCAGCTGTCGATCTGGAGGCTGCCGCGCAGCTCGCGCCACGTGTCGGTGTCCTCGTAGCCGAACATCCACAGGTAGACGCCGCGGATGCCGGAGCCGCGGGCGGCCTCGAACTTCGCTTTGGAACTCGGGGCGTTTTCGAACCACACCTCGTGCTCGCGCCCCTGCGCGTCGGTGTACCGGAACCACGGCGACTGGGTGGGCGCGTCGTAGTTGACCTTCGCCCGGTGTTCGGTGGCCAGCCGGAACGCCTGCAACCAGGTCACGGCGGTGCCGTGGCCGTCCACCCAGTCGTAGCCGTAGAGCGGCACCCCCAGCACGATGCGATCCGGCGGGATCTGCGTCTTGGCGTAGCGGAGCACGTCCCGCACCCAGCTGATCGGTGCGACCGAACCCGGTGGCGAAGTGCTCCACGCGTAGTCGTAGCCCATCAGCCGGACCTGGTCGACGGCCCGGCCGATCGCGGCGTAGTCCTGCGCCACGTTGCGCTCGTCGTAACCGGCGTCCGAGTCCTTCGCAAACACCGCCACCGAAAGGGTTTTGCCCTCGGCGTCCATGGCCCGGCCTAGTTCGGTGACGAAGGCGGTGAACGCCTGCCGGTCGCCCGCGCGCAGGTTCTCGTAGTCGATGTCGATGCCCGCGTAGTCCTCGCGCTTGACCAGTTCGACGATATCGGCGACGTGGCGGTGCATCCGCGCCGGGTCGTGCAGCACCTTGGCGACCGGCTCGTAGGCCCAGTAGCCGTCGGTGATGTTCGCCAGCGACGGCACGATCGGGATGTCGGCCTCGCGCAGCTGCGCGAGCTGCTTCTGGACCTCCGCGGTCTGCTCAGGCGGGTACTGCTTGGCCAGCCTGCCCTCCGCGTCGAGCCCGTAGATCCAGGGCGACACCTCGTTGACCGTGTCCTGGTTCTGCACCACCACCTTGGTGCCGTTGCCCAGGTTCCAGAACGGCAAGGACGCGACCGCCAGCGAGCCGGGCGGCGGGGGCCCGGTGGGTCGGGGCGTCACCATCCACACCACCACCAGTACCGAGATTGTGATCAACGCCAGCAACCAGATCGACCCGCCGATCCGCCGCAGCGGTTTGTTCTGCCGCATTTCGCCTCCGCCATCACGCCGTAGCGGTCTCGGCCTGCACCTGCTCGTCGATCACGGCGCGGATGATGTCCTCCAGCGAGTGCCGCGGCCGGAAGTCGATCAGCTCGCGCGCGCGGGCGCAGTCCGGTACGCGCCGCTGCATGTCCTCGTAGCCCGGCCCGTACGCCTCTTCGTAGGGCACCTGGATGGTGGTGCTGGCCGATCCGGTCATCGCGATGATCCGCGCGGCCAGGTCCTCGATGGACACCTGCTCGGTATTGCCGAGGTTGACGGCCATGCCCTGCGCGCGGTCCAGCCGCACCAACCGCACCAGCGCGGGCACCACGTCGGCGACGTGGCAGAAGCAGCGGATCTGCTTGCCGGTGCCGAAGATCGTCAGCGGCCGTCCCTGCAACGCCTGGGCGACCAGCCGCGGGATGACCATGCCGTACCGGCCGCTCTGCCGTGGCCCGACAGTGTTGAACAGCCGCACGATCACCGCTTGCAGGCCCAACTCCCGCACGTAGGAGTAGGTCAGGCTCTCGTCGATGGCCTTGGCCTCGGAGTAGGTCCAGCGGGACTTAAGCGGCGAGCCGATGATCCGGTCGTCGCCCTCGGCGAGCCCGACCTTGTTGTTCTTGCCGTAGATCTCGCTGGTGGAGGCGACCAGCACCCGTGCGCCGTGCCGCAGCGCGGCGTCCAGCACGTTCTCGGTGCCGTGCACGTTGGTCAGCAGCCCTTGCAGGGTGCGTTCCTGGATGACGAACGCGCCGACCGCGGCGGCCAGGTGGAACACCACGTCCACGTCGGCCATCACGTCGTCCACCAGGGAGCCGTCCAGGATGGTGCCCGGCACCAGCCGCAGGTTCGGGTCTCCGACGGGCAGGTTCGCGGTCCGCCCGGTGCTCAGGTCGTCCAGCCCGATCACCTGGTGGCCATCCGCGAGCAGTCGTTCGACCAGGTGCGATCCGATGAAACCGGCGGCGCCGGTGACCAATGCGCGCATCACGGCCTCCCCACCGGCAGGGCGCCGCCCCGGCGCTGCCACAGCGTCGCGTACAAGTCGTCGATGCGGTCGGTAACGGCGTCGATGCCGTACCTCGCGCGGATCGCCGGTTCGTCGGCGCGCGGCCGGGCGGCCATGATCTCGGCGGCGATCTCGGCGCGCATCCGCTCGGCGTTGCCGGGCACCTGGCGAGCCCGGTCGGTGTTGATGCCGACCAGCGCCGGGCAGGTGGTGTAGAGCACCGGGATGCCGTTGGCCATCGCTTCCAGCACCGACAGGCCGAAGGTCTCCTGCTCGGAGGAGGCGATGAACAGGTCCAGCGCGGACAGCATCGCGGCGACGTCGTGCCGCTGCCCGGCGAAGATCACGTGCTCGCTGACGCCGTGCGCCTGCGCCAGGGCCTCCAGCCGCGCCCGGTCCGGGCCATCGCCGACGATCAGCAGCTTGGTCTGCTGGCCCAGCAGCGGCACCATCGCGTCGATCACCAGGTTGAACCGCTTGTTCGGGTCCAGCCGTCCGAGCACTCCCACCACGTAGGCGTCGTCGCTGATCCCCTGCTCGCGGCGCACCCGCACGCGCTCGCCGGGATCGAACGCGACCCGGCCGAAGTCGACGCCGTTGGGGATGACGGTGATCTTGCGAGCGGGCATGCCCCACTTGCGCAACCGATCGGCGACGGTGTCCGACACCGCGATCGTGGCGTCCGAGCACAGGTCGGTGCCCAGGTAGAGCGCCCGCACCCCGAGCGTCATGCGGCGGCGTTCCAGGTGCGTCTCACCGATGGAGTGCTCGGTGGCGACCACCACCTTGGTCCCGGCCAGCCGGGCCGCCACCCGTCCGTACACGCAGGCCCGGTAGAGGTGGGTGTGCACCACGTCGTACCGGCCGCCCCGGATCACCTCGCGCAGCCGCAGCACGGCGCCCATCTGGGTGTTGCGGGTCATGCCCAGATCGCGCACCCGCACCCCGTCGGAGGTGATCATCCCGGCCACGTCGCCGGGGTTGTACAGCGATACCACGTCGGCGTCGTGCCTGGTGTGCTGCAGAATCGACCGCAGCTGCAGCTCAGCACCGCCGACGCCCAGCCCGGTGATCACGTGCAGAACCTTCATCGTCTTCCCCCTGCCCAAAAGCGTTGCTGTCGAAGAAGGGCCGTCTTTCAACTCGTTTTGCTTTGCGGTGCGGGTAGCGGAACCTCAGACGCCGTCTCGACTCCGGGATCCCCGACATCATGTATGCCGATACACCGCGTCGTGGCAGTCCTCGCAGAGAACGCCAGTGGGCACGGTCTGAGAACCCGCGGCGGTGCCAGTGGCGTACGTGGGCTAAGCGGCTGGCGCCGCTTCAAAGACCAAGAACAGACACTGAGTCCGGTCAGCGCCGCTGCCCGGATCACGATCGCGACCGTCCGAGCCGCGATCACCGCGTCCAACCACGGCGACCAGTACTCGACGTACTGGTTGTCGAACCGCGCCCGGTCCGGAATGGACGTGTCGCCGTGCAAGCCGTGCACCTGCGCCCAGCCGGTCATGCCACCGGGCATCCGGTGCCGGTCGGCGTAGCGCGGGATCTCCCGGCCGAAGCGCACCGCGTAGTACGGCCGCTCCGGGCGCGGCCCCACCAGCGACATCTCGCCGCGCAGCACGTTGATCAGCTGCGGCAGTTCGTCGAGGTGGGTGTTGCGCAGCCAGCGCCCGAGCGTGCTGCACTGGTCGGCGGTCACCGCCCAGCGGTGCCCGATGTCGCCGTTGACGGTGCGCAGTTTGACGACCTCGCTGGTGCGCCCGGACCGAGTCACCCGCAGCTGGCGGAAGAACACCCGTTGACCGCTCAACCCGACCGCCGCGGCCAGCACGAGCAGCAACGGGCCCAGCACGACCAGCAGGAGTCCACTTAGGACAACATCGGAGATCCGCTTGACCAGCTCGCCCGCCCTGCTGTGCCCGAAGCGGCGCAACGGGATCAGGGGCACGCCCCAGATCTCGTCCAGGCTGGCTCGCGGCAGGGCCATGCCCAGCTCGCGCAACCGGGGCACCACGCACACGTCCGCGGCCAGCGGTCGACAAGCGCGGATCACGGTCACCAGATTCGCATCGCTGACGCCCCCGGTGCAGATGAGCACTCGCGTGATGCGGTGCGCGGCGATGACCGACGCCAGATCGTCCGGTCGGTCCAGGAAACCGCTGCGCCGCAACCCGAACTCCGGGTGCTCGGCGAGCACTTCGGCGATTTCCTCGGCCAGCGAACCGGATCCGACCAGCAGCGTCGGCTCGTTCAGCAGTCCGCGCCGGTAGGCGGCGCGCAGCGCTGCGTAGAGACCGCCGCGGGCGAGCACCAAACCGACGAATCCCGAACCACCCAGCAGGAGCAGATTCCCGCCGGACAGCCACGGAAGGAGCGCGAGAAGCGGCACACCGGACGCGATCGCCAGTTGCGGCAACTGGTCCGACACCCGCAGGCAGATCCGCAGCCGGTGCTGGCCCTGCGCGGCCAACACCGCGAGCACTGCCAGCGCGTACCCCGCGTCGAGCAGCCAGGTCGCGCCGGGAACCAGCACCGCCAAGACGGCGATGTCGACCGCCGGAAGCCACCAGCCCGCGGCCCCTCGCCGGATCCGCTGCGCTTCCCGGCCGCCCGCCGCGAGCGGCCACGGCGGCGCCACCTCGGGGTCGGTCACGCTCATCCGATACCCCCGACGACGACCGGTCTCGCCGTGGTCGCGACGATCCGGCCGGTCATCATCCGCACCGCGTAGTCCGCGCCGTAGACGAACCGCATGACCGGTCCGTGGCTGGGCGCCACCAGCGGCCCGGCGAAGTACAGGCCCGGCACCGAGGACTCGAAATCCCGGCCGACGCGCGGAGTTCCGGCGATCGTGCGGATCGCGCGGCGCAACCGGCCGGACAGCATCGGCAGCCGGGTGAGGTCGGGAGGGTAGCCTGTGGCGCTGACCACGTGGTCCGCGGTGAACTCGCGGATCTCGCCGCCAACCCGCACACCCAGCCGCACCTGGTCACCGGTGGGTTTGGCCCAGTCCAGCCGGTGTCCGACGTGCACCGGGAAGCGACCTTCCACCCGCTCCCGCAGCCACCAACCCCCGGCCGGGCCGAGCGCGGTGCGCGCCCGGTGCACCCGCGTCGCCCTCGGCAGGTGCCGGAACAACTTCGGCTGCTCGGAGTAGAACCACGTGGAAAGGCCCGAACCCAACCCGGCCTCCGGCTCGCGCATCCGTTGCCGCAGCGGACGATCCGGGAGCAGCGGTTTGCCGTTCCACACCAGGCTGGGCGCACGTGCCACCAGCCTCGCGTTGGCCCCGTTCTCGTGCAGCAGCGCGGCGGTCTCCAACGCCGACTGACCATGACCCAGCACGATGACGTCCTGGCCGTCGAAACGGCTCAGGTCGTCGTGCACCGAACTGTGCGTGCAGAGGTCGGTGGGCAGGTCCGCGAGCGCTTCCGGAATCCGGGCGAAGTACTCGACGCCGACCGCGACCACCACCTGGCTGGCCTCGACCCGTTGCCCGTCGGACAACGTCAGGTCGAACCGGCCCGGCCGCTGGTCGATGTCGACGACCAGTTGCTCCTCCACCTCCAAACCGCGGCCCTGTTGGAACCACTCGCCGTAGTCCACGAAGTCGGCCAGCGACACCGGCACGCCGTAGTCGGCGTAGTGGCGTCCGGTCTCCAGGCAGAAGTTGCGCAGCGTGTGCGTGCCGTCCGGATCGGCGAGGTTCGAGGCGAAGCCCTGCGACTTCAGGTACATGCCACGCGGCATGTGGGCGCGCCACAGGTTCATCGGCAGCCCGAACTGCCGGTAGGACACGTTGGCCCGGCGAAGGTGCGCGGCCAGCGACAGCCCGTACGGCCCGGCCCCGACGATGGCGACATCGACAAGATCGTTCATCGGTCCTCTCCTAGTACAGCCGCTGCCAGCGGCGTCTGGTCGTCGTGTTGTCCGGGTCGTAGTTGCGGCCCGGGACGTACTGGGGTTCGGTCAAATCCCGGTGGCGGGTGCGGCGCCGCCAGGGCCGGGTCACCGCCCGGTAGACCATCCAGGTGCACATCAGCGCGAACGGCAGCAGGTCGTCGCGGGCGAACCAGGCGGTCTCGTGCGCACCTCGCACCGACTTCGCCCAGGCCCGCAACCCGAGCTCACCGCGCCGCCAGTACCGCAGCGCGGCGATCGGGTCGTAGTTCTCCACCAGGAACCGCCGCCCCACCGGCAGCTCCCCGGTCCGGATCTGCTGACCCGTGAGGTCCAGGTAGGACGCGAGTGCGACGTCCATGCCCGCGCTGTCGTGGAACAGCCGGAACTGGGCGCCCAGCCGCGGGTTGAAGTCCAGCAGCTTGTAGCGCTCGTCGCGGGCGTCCCACCGGAAGTCCAGATCGACGATGCCGCTGAAGGCCAGCTTTTCCAGCAGCGTGGTCGCCGAACGCAGCAGCTCGTCGTTGTGCGCGCAACGACCCAGGCTGGTCAACCCGGCGTGCGCCGGGTAGGAGCGCTCCTTGACGCCGGTGAAGGCCGGGCGGCACACCGAATCGCTGTCGCAGTAGCCGTGGAAGAACCAGTCGTGGCCAGGCCCGCCGGGGATGAACTCCTGCAGCATCAGCCCGCCCACGGCCTCATCGCCGCAAAGCTCGTAGAGCTCGGCCAACTCCTCGGTGTCGCCGACGATCGTGGTGCTGCGCACCTCGACCGCATCCGCCCGCCACGGCGCGGCGAGCTTGGCCACCAGCGGAAAGCCCACCTTGGCCGCGAAATCCAGCGCCTGGTCCCATGTGCCGGTCAGAGTCGCTTCGGCGCACGGCACGCCCAACCGGCGGCACAGTTCGTACATCGAGTACTTCCCGGCCACCTGGCGCGGCAGATCTCGGGGCGGTTGCGGGAACTCGAACCACGACCGCAGCGGATCACCGTGCTCGGCGAGGAAGATCGCGGCGGCGTCGTCGGTCGGGATCAGCACCGACGTCCGCCCGATCCGTTCGGCCAGCTGCGCCAGCCCGTAAAGGATCGCCTCGCGGTCCGCCGGATCCGGGCTCCACAGCCACCGACCGCGCAGGTAGCGGGAGTGCGCCGCCGGAGCGAGCGAATCCTCCTGCACCGCGTACACCGGCACTCCGACCCGGCCGAGACTGCGGATCACCCCGAGCCCGCCGTGGTGCATGACGTTCGGGTCGAGCTTGAACACCACCGCTGGGGTGGTCGTGTCGAACGGGACCATCAGCGACAACCCCTTCACAGCACGCACCGGTGCGGTACGGCGTCGAACTGGTAGGTCGCGTCGAGCACCCGCGGGCAGTCCCGCGCCCAGCTGTAGTCGATGCCCGGATGCACGGTGTGGATCACCGCGACGTCCCAGTCCCGGCCGCGGGGCGCGATCTCACCGGTCATCCGGGCGCCGTCGGGCAGGGTGATCTCCGGCAGCAGCGGGTCGTGGTAGTGCGCGTCGATGCCCAGCCGCCGCAGCCCCGCCAGGATCGGCAGCGCAGGCGATTCCCGCAGGTCCTGCACGCCCGCCTTGTAGCTGACCCCGGCGACCACCACTCGGGCCCCGGAGTGGTCGATGCCCGCTTCGCCGAGCATCTCCACCACCCGCTGCACCACTCGGCCGGGCCGCTGGTCGATCGAACGCATCGCCTGCTCGATCACCGGAACCGCCAGGCCGTGGCTGCCCAGCTGCCACAGCAGGTAGTGCGGATCGCACGGGATGCAGTGCCCGCCGACACCGGGACCGGGGAAGCTGCCCAGGAACCCGTACGGCTTGGTCCCGGCCGCGATGGTCACTTCGATCGGATCCAGGCCCAGCACCGCGCACGCGTCGGCGATCTCGTTGGCCAGCGCCAGGTTCACCGCCCGGAAGATGTTCTCGTAGAGCTTGGTCAGCTCCGCGGCCTCCGGCGAGCTCACCAGGTACACCGAGTCGGTCATCCGCCGGATGACCGCACCGGCCCGCTCGGCGCACCGCTGGGTGACGCCGCCGACGACGCGCGGGGTTTCCCGTTGCACGTGGTCGAAATTGCCGGGGTCGATGCGCTCCGGGCTGAACGCCACCTGCACGTCGGTGCCCACTTCCAGGCCCCGGTCGCGCAGCGGTTCGACCAGCAGCTGCCGGGTGGTGCCGACGAACGTGGTCGAGGTCAGGATGATCACCTGGCCGCGGTGCGCGAATGACACGACGGTCTCGCACGCGGCCCGCAAGGCGGCCAGGTCCGGCTGGTGCTCGGCGTCCACCGGCGTCGGCACGCACATGATCACCACGTCGGCGCCGGAGAGCACCGACGGGTCGCTGGACAGCCGCAGGTTGCCAGCGGCCAGCGCGGCCGACATCCGCCGCCGCTCGATCTCGGGCAGATCCACATCGCCGGTCTTGATCGCCCGCAACCGGTCCTCGCTGATGTCGAAGCCGGTGACCTGCGCGGTCGGCGACTGCAACGCGCAGGCGGTGGGCAATCCGACGTAGCCGAGCCCGACGACGACCACCGATTCGGTGCGTTCGGGCGCGGTCGGTTCGAATGCGACCAGTCGATCGACCAGCAGTCGTTCCCGACCGTTGATCGCCAAGGCCAGCGGGTGTTCGCTCACGGTCCCTCCCCCAGTTCGCCGTGCTGCTGGAGGAAACCGTCGCATCGGAACTACCGGCCAGTACTCCCACAGCGGGGGGAGCGCGATTACCGAAACTTGAGGAACGCTCAGCGCTTGTTGGTCAACTCGTGCCGAACCCGCTTGGCCAGCAGCCGCAACGATCCGTCCCGATCACCCACATAGGTGCGCGGCAGGGCGTGCCAGCCGGAGAACGACGACCGCCAGATGGCGCACGCGTAGTCGTACCCGGCGGCCGCCACGGTGTTCATCACCCGCACGTCGACGTCCCCGTACGGGTAGCAGAACCCACCCACGTCCTGCCCGGAGATCGCGCGCAGCAGCTCGCGGCTCTCGGCCACCTCGGCGAGCAGTTCACCATCGTCCAGTTCGGACATGTGCTGGTGCAGCAGTCCGTGCGAGCCGATCTCCACACCGGCCTCGGCCATGTCGCGGATCTGCTGGGCGGTCATCAGCTGCTTGCGCGGCCCGGCTGGATCCCAGACGTTGCGCCCGCCCAACCGCCCGGCGATTACGAAGACCGTCGCGGTGCACCCGTGGCGCACCAGCGCGGGCTGCACGTTGTGGGCGAAGTCGGCGTAGCCGTCGTCGAAGGTCAACCCGACCAACCCGCGGCTGTCACCCATCCGGCGCGCCTGCATCAGCTCCCGCATGGACACCCCGCGCAGCCCGTTGCGGCGCAGCCAGCCCAACTGCCGGTCGAAGCGGCGCGGGTCGACGGTCACCAGGTACGGATCGTGGCCGTATACGGCGACCGAGTGATACATCAACACGTACGGGAACGGACGCGCGGTGTCCTGCGACGTCCACTTGCTCACGGTCTGCGTCATGACATCGCCGCTTTCCTAGGCAGCAGATCACGCAAACGCTAAGCAACCAGCGCCGTATCGGGATCACTCCGGTGCGGTAATCGACCTACCCAATGAGCACGAACCTCACAACGCCCCGTACTCACCCACCCGGCGACCGGCCACCCAGGTCTGCAGCGTCCCGGTCTGCCAGCGGGCCCGGCCGGGCGGCGGCTCCAGCGGGTCCTGGTCGAGGATGACGAAGTCCGCCCACTTCCCCGGTTCCAGGCTGCCCAGCACCCGTTCCTGGTGCGCGGCGAACGCGGCGTCGAGGGTGAACGAGCGCACCGCCTCCACCGGGCGCATCGCCTGCTCCGGATACCACCCGCCGACCGGCTGGCCCTCGCGGTCGGTGCGGGTGATCGCGGCGTGCAGGCCGTCGAACGGGTTTTCCGACGACACCGGGAAGTCCGAGCCGGAGGCGATGGTGATGCCCTGGTCGAGCATGGTCCGCCACGCGTAGGCGCCCGCGATCCGCCGGTGCCCGACACGCGTCTCGGCCATGTTCATGTCGTCGGTGGCGTGCACCGGTTGCATCGAAGCGATGATGCCGTTCGTCCGGAGTCGGGAGATGTCCTCCACCGCCAGGACTTGCGCGTGCTCGATGCGATTCCGCAGCTGGCTGCCGACCTCGGCGCTGGCCGCCGCGTAGGCGTCGAGCACCATCCGGTTGCCGGCGTCGCCGATGGCGTGCGTGGCGACCTGGAAACCGTCCCGCATCACCTGCGTGACGCGATTCTTCAGCTCGGCGGAATCCATCTGCGGCAGCCCTGAGTTGCCCGGATCGTCGTCGTAGGGCTGCAACATCGCCGCGCCGTGGCTGCCGAGCGCGCCGTCGATGTAGAGCTTCACGGTGCGCACCCGCAGCATGTCGTTGACGAACGAATCACCGCGCGCCTGCACGCCGAGCTCGCGATACGCGTCGTAGCTCAGGAACGAATTGACGCGGATGGTCAGCTCACCAGCGTTGGCCAGTTGGTGCAGCACCGCGAGTTCGGCCGCGCTGGTGCCAGCGTCGCTGACCGAGGTGAGCCCGACCTCGTTGAGTTTGCGTTGCGCGGCGAGGAAGTTCTGCTTGATGTCGTCAACGGTCGGCTTCGGCAGGTGCCGCTCGACGAGGTCCTGCGCGGCATCGACGAACGCACCGCTGGGCGCACCGTCCGGCCCGCGCACGATCTCACCGCCCGGCGGGGTCGGCGTGTCCCGGTTGACGCCGACCTGCCGCAGCGCGGCCGAGTTCGCCACCCCGGCGTGCCCGTCGACGCGGACCAGCCACACCGGCCGGTCGGGTACCACCGCGTCCAGGTCCGCCGCGGACGGCAACCGGCCGAGCCCCCAGATCACGTCGTTCCAGCCGCGCCCCTGGATCCAAGGCCGATCCGGGCGCTGCTCCGCGAACGTGCGCAGCGCTCGCATCGCCTCCGCCAACGACTTCGTCCCGGCCAGGTTGAGCTGCGAGATGTTGGCCCCGAACTGCCCGAAGTGCCCATGCGCATCGTGCAGTCCGGGGATGAGCACGCGCCCGCGCCCGTCGATGCGTTCGGCGCCACCGGCGGTGCCGACGTCCAGCCCGCCGACGCGACCATCGGCTTCGATCAACAGGCTGCTGAACTCGTACGGCCCACTGGCGGTCAGGGTGAACCCGCGCACGTTGTCGATCAACGTCCGCCCGGTCCGCGGACCAGCGCCGGGATCACCGCTCGCGCAACCGGCGGAGACCGCGGCCCCCGCAGTGGCCAGTCCGACGAGCTTGAGGAACTGCGCCCGCGAGATCCGGGGCTGCGGGGAACGCTGACAGCACGCCTGGCACATGGCCGACCTCCATTGGTCGCGCTCGCGTGATCAACTCCCAGCTGAAGGTAAGGCCAAAGTCATTGACCAGTCAATGAACCACCGGAGCGCACCGCAACCGCCGAGCCCGAGCCCTGCTTACGCACAGCACCAGCCCCGGTGGTCCCCAAGAGGGTCGTGAGTGCGAAAGCGGGTTGGAGCCCGATCACGCACTCACGACCCAGGAAAGACTCACGGGCGAAACACAACCGGCTGGCGCTGAGCAACACGCCTTCTGTTGCCGCTTGGCCAGGTTCGTGCCGCTGTCGCGGAATTCTGCCGGACTGGTGCCCGGCCCACCTACATCGAGTGGCAGCCCGGTCAGTACTACTGAAGCCCCACCGCGAGAACCACGGCGGGGCTTCATGTGTTGCTAACCGTCAGATCGTCCAGGTGTCGTTGCCCGTGAGGAGGGACTGGAGGTTCGCAGCCTTCGCTTGCTTCGCTCCGTCGACCTGGGCTCGGGCCAGGTCGTCGTAGGTCGGCCGCTGGGCGGCTCGGAAGATGCCCGTCACCGCCGGGCTCAGGTCCTGGCCTCCCAGGCGGGACAGAGCGAAGGCGTAGGACGGGTCGTCCCTGGTGATGTCGTGCACCACCACGTCGCTCTCGTCCACTTCGGACAGCTTCGAGATCCGGAAGCCGCCGTCGCCGTTCGGCACCACGCCGTAGCGCTCATCCTCCGGGCCGAACACGACCGGTTCGCCGTGCTTCAGCGGGACGATCCGGCGCTGCTTCTCCTCGTTGTCCTTGAGGACGTCGAAGGCCCCGTCGTTGAAGATCGGGCAGTTCTGGTAGATCTCCACCAGCGCGCTGCCCCGGTGCTGCGCTGCCGCCTGCAGCGTCTCGGTCACGCTCGCGCGGTCCGAGTCGATCACCCGCGCCACGAACGACGCCTCCGCGCCCAGGGCCAGCGACACCGGGTTGAACGGGTGGTCGAGCGAACCGACCGGGGTCGACTTGGTGACCTTGCCGACCTCGCTGGTCGGCGAGTACTGGCCCTTGGTCAGGCCGTAGATCCGGTTGTTGAACAGCAGGATCTTCAGGTTCACGTTGCGGCGCAGGGCGTGGATGAGGTGGTTGCCGCCGATGGACAGCGCGTCGCCGTCACCGGTGACCACCCACACCGACAGGTCCGGCCGGGAGGTGGCCAGGCCGGTGGCGATCGCCGGCGCCCGGCCGTGGATGGAGTGCATCCCGTAGGTGTTCATGTAGTACGGGAACCGGGACGAGCACCCGATGCCCGAGATGAACACGATGTTCTCCCGCTTGAGCCCCAGCGACGGCAGGAAGCTCTGCACCGCGTTGAGCACGACGTAGTCGCCGCACCCCGGGCACCAGCGGACCTCTTGGTCGGACTTGAAGTCCTTGGCCTTCTGCGGCTCGTCGGTGACCGGCACCCCGGCCAACCCGCCGAGCACCGGCATTCCCAGCTCCGTTGCGGTCACGCGGACACCCCCTGCACAACATCGGTGAGCACGTTCTGCAGCTCCTCGGCTTGGAACGGAAGTCCCGCGACCTTCGTGTAGGACTGCACGTCGACCAGGTAGCGGGCCCGCAGCAGCATCGCCAGCTGGCCGAGGTTCATCTCCGGGACGATGACCTTGTCGTAGCTGCGCAGCACATCCCCCAAGTTGCCCGGCATCGGGTTGAGGTTGCGCAGGTGGGCCTGCGCGATCGACATGCCGTTGCCGCGTACCCGGCGGCAGGCCGCGCCGATCGGCCCGAACGACGAACCCCAGCCGAGCACCAGCACGCGGGCGTCGCCGTCGGGGTCGTCGACGGTGATGTCCGGTACCCGGACGCCGTCGATCTTGGCCTGGCGCAGCCGGACCATCTTGTCGTGGTTGTCCGGGTCGTAGGAGATGTTGCCCTTGCCGTCGGCTTTCTCCAGGCCGCCGACCCGGTGTTCGAGGCCCGGCGTGCCCGGTACCGCCCACTCGCGGGCCAGCGTTTCCGGATCGCGGACGTACGGCCAGAACTCCCCGGAACCGTCCAGGGCGTTGGGCTCGGTGGCGAACTGGACCCGCAGGTCCGGCAGCTGGTCGACGTCCGGGATGAGCCACGGCTCGGAGCCGTTGGCGATCGCGCCGTCGGAGAGCAGCACCACCGGCGTCCGGTAGGTCAGCGCGATCCGCGCGGCCTCCAGCACGGCGTCGAAGCAATCCGCTGGCGAGCACGGGGCGATCACCGGCACCGGCGACTCACCGTTGCGGCCGTAGAGCGCCTGCAGCAGGTCCGCCTGCTCGGTCTTGGTCGGCAGGCCGGTGGACGGTCCGCCGCGCTGGATGTCGCAGACCAGCAGCGGCAGTTCCAGCGTCACGCCCAGTCCGATCGTTTCCGACTTCAGGGCCAGCCCCGGCCCGGACGTGGTGGTCACGCCCAGCGATCCGCCGAAGGAAGCGCCCAGGGCGGCGCCCACACCGGCGATCTCGTCCTCCGCCTGGAAGGTCGTGACGCCGAAGTTCTTGTGCTTGGCCAGCTCGTGCAGCACGTCCGAAGCGGGCGTGATCGGGTAGGTGCCGAGGAACACCGGCAGTCCGCTGCGCTGCCCCGCCGCCACGATGCCGTAGGCCAGCGCGGTGTTGCCGGTGATCTGCCGGTAGGTCCCGGCGGGCAGCTTGGCGGGCGCGACCTCGTAGGTGACCGCGAACGACTCGGTGGTCTCGCCGTAGTTCCAGCCCGCCCGGAACGCCAGCAGGTTCGCTTCGGCGATCTGCGGCTTCTTGGCGAACTTCTCGCGCAGGAACCGTTCGGTGCCTTCGGTCGGCCGGTGGTACATCCAGGACAGCAGGCCGAGGGCGAACATGTTCTTGCAGCGCTCGGCGTCCTTCTTGCCCAACCCGGTGCCTTCGAGCGCGCCCTGGGTCAGGGTGGCCATCGCGACGTGGTGCACCGAGTAGCGCGCCAACTCGTCGCCGTCCAGCGGGTTGCTGTCGTAACCGACCTTCGACAGGTTGCGCTTGGTGAACTCGTCGGTGTTGACGATCAGGATTCCGCCGTGCGGCAGGTCGCCGATGTTGGCTTTCAGCGCGGCCGGGTTCATCGCCACCAGCACGTCCGGCCGGTCGCCAGGGGTGAGGATGTCGTAGTCGGCGAAGTGCAACTGAAAGCTGGATACGCCGGGCAGGGTCCCGGCGGGGGCCCGGATCTCGGCGGGGAAGTTCGGCAGCGTCGCCAGGTCGTTGCCGAAGGCCGCCGCCTCCGAGGTGAACCGGTCCCCGGTCAGCTGCATACCGTCGCCGGAGTCACCGGCGAACCGGATGACCACCCGGTTCAGCTTCCGGGTTCCGTCCGACCGGTGCCCGTTCGTCGTACTCAATCGACCCGTTCCCTTTCACCTGCAGGCAACGCAACTCTGTGGCAAACGATACAGGTCCGTCTTCTATTCCGATCAGAAGTGGGCCTTGCTCCGCTGACCTCCGCACGTTGGCGCACACCGGTCGTGCCGAGGCCAGGCTCGTGCGGTGGATCTACCGGTCCCCCGTACCGCGAATTCTTGTGATCTGCAACACGACTGATCACTTCCCATGATGCGGGAGCACGTTCGCCGGAACGGCCGATACCTTCACGCGACCTCGTCGGTTTACATCACTGCGACGATCTAGTCGCGCTGGAGGAAACAATGCCGTTGCATCCGGACGCCGAGCCGTTTGTCGCACTGATGCAGGAGCACTTCCCCGACCTCGGCGGCGCGGTCACCGACGCGGCCGAGGCCAGGACACTGATGGCCGATGGAGCGGCCGACCGGCCCCGCCCGCCGGTGGCGAAGGTGGCGGATCGACGCATCCCCGGCCCGCCGGGTGTCGAGATCCCGGTGCGCATCTACTGGCCCAGCGTCGACGGCGACCCACTTCCGGTGGTCGTGTTCTTCCACGGCGGCGGCTGGGTGCTCGGCGACCTGGAGAGCCACGACGGCACCGCCCGCGCCCTGGCCAACGGCTCCGGCGCGATAGTCATCGCAGTGCACTACCGGCTCGCCCCGGAGCACCGCTACCCGGCGGCGGCCGAGGACTGCTACGCCGCGACGCGCTGGGCCGCCGAACACGCCGCCGAACTCGGCGGCGACCCGACCCGCCTCGCGGTCGCCGGGGACAGCGCGGGCGGCAACCTCGCCGCGGTGACGGCGCTGCTGGCTGCCGAGCGCGGTGGCCCGCAGCTGACCTTCCAACTGCTGATCTACCCGGTCACCGACCACGACTTCACCAATGAGTCCTATCTGGACAGCGCACCGGACTGCCTGCTGACCAAAGGCCACATGGTGTGGTTCTGGGACCAGTACGTACCGGACGTCGCCGACCGGAACCAGCCATACGCCTCGCCGCTGCGAGCCGAAGACCTAGCCGGACTGCCCCCAGCGCACGTCCTCACCGTCGGACGCGACCCGCTGCGAACCGAAGGACAGCGCTACGCCGAAAGGCTTCAGGAAGCGGGCGTGCCGACGACCGTCCAGCACTGTCCGGGCCTGTTCCACGGTTTCGCCGGAGGCGCCGACGAGATCCCGGTCGCCGCAGAAGCGATGGCCGAAGTCCACAAGGTGCTACGCGAAGCGCTCAAAGCCCATCCTTGAACTCGCTTTGCACAGCAGCGCGAGTGACGCTCCGTTCAGTTGAGCGGTGAAGGGCGCCTTCATCGACAAAGACCCGCCGATCGCTTTAATTTAGTGACAGTCTACAAGCGTTATGCGCCTGGGTTAGCGCCGGGATTTTCGGGTTGGACCGAGGCGACGAACTCTTGGAAGTCGCCCACGACATCGCTGAACTGATCTTCCGTAGCAGTGAGACTCAGCCTGATGACCGCCCGCTCGCTAGGTCGATCTTTGTCCGACATGGACAGGTACACCTGACACTGGATCAGCTCAGTGAGATTCTCTTGAATCCACGTAGTAACCCTCAGGACCTGGGTCAAACCGGGGGCTTCGTTAGACCCGAATTCGGTTCGTTGGGACAAGGAAACGGTTGTGCCCGCCTGGTGAAGTCGAGTGATCGATTCGGCTCACCAGGGTCTGAAAACGGTTCGACAGCGACGACGTTAGAGTGCCCGTCGGCGACGTTGGCTCGGTTCTGCGCGTTTGCCTGGGCGACAGCAGCATTTTGCTGGTCTTTGGCCTTCGCGGTAGCTTCCTCGCCCTCTTGCCACAGGGCAATGGCTTCGGTGGCTTGCTCCTGAGCCCAGCGCAGCGTTCCCGCGTGCTCGATCAGTGCCTTCGCTGCTGAGTCAAGGGCGTCGCTGGATTTCAGCCACTTCGGCGGCTCTTTCGAGAAGAGGTCCATGAACGCTTCACTCGCCGCACCCGACCAACCGACGACATCGACATGCTTGAGATCCTCACCGACTGCGTTGAACTTCTCGCTCTGCGCACGGATCTTGGCCGCCATGTCTTCAACCGTGTCTGGATCCCCAGGAATCAGAGCCTTCGGGTCAGTGGTCTGCCCCAGCTCAACCATCACCGGCCCCCAGAAGTGAACTCGTTGGCGATCTGCTGAATGGCGGCCTGTGCCTCTTGGTCGCGACCGACGTAGGACCGAGCTGTGTCATGTAGTGCGCTACTTGCTGCCTCGCTTGTCTGCACCAGAACTTGAGCGGAAAGCTCTACGGCCGAGCAGAAATCGGTGAGTGCTCGGGATACGCCATCATGCCCGCACGCATCGGATCTGCCGCCGAGGCTCGCCAGATCGCCCCCCTTCATTTCCCCGATCGCGTTAACAATGCGAGAACCTGCGTCTCGAAGTATTGCCGGATCGGTGTTGAATCCATCCCCCATATTTCCGCCTTTCCTGCATTTCTATACAGCACAGGTGGTTTCAGCGTCCACCAAGCAAACGCTGGCCTACGACTGAATGTGTCTTTCGGATCAACCGAGATCGCTGGTCAAGCAGCCTCAACAACTCAGAGCTTGCCGATCAGCAAACCACGCCAGACCCATCCCGAGCCCGTGACAGCATCGCGAAGAGGAGGCTTCAAGTCGTTGGTGGAGAATGTGCGAGTCGTCTTAACGACGTTGCCGTGCTCGTCTCTACTGAGAGATGTCACAAATGACTTTTTGTTGATCTGGCCTCGGCTGAACTCCGACGCCAGCGTCAGTCTCGGCGAATCACCGATCCACGTGACCGACCATTCTTGATCGACAGCGCGAACCTCGTTCTTCCCCGGATTGAGCCGCATCAGCGTTCTGTTGACCGTGGTTACGTTGCCGAAGTAGCCGAACCACTGAGCATCGGCGATCTTCCATTCGGCGACCAGATCCACCCCGTCCGCCTGACCATCACGCACCACGAACGGCCTGTCCGGGCCGTTCACGGCCAGAAGAGCCGCGCGAACGTCTTCGGCAGACCGAGGTGCGACCCCACCAGGCGGGTGTTTCGTCCCGGACATCCAGTCAAACAGGCCCATCGTTGCTACTCCCCGGTCCCGACAACGCGGAGCACTGTAACAGCCGATGCATGGCGAACGGCCGCAATCGGCCTGATCACGCGCCCAGTTCGTCGGTTATGAAGCGGTGCAGGTGGTCGCGGGCTTGGGCACCCGTTAGCGGCGGGACGCCGCGTAGCCACTGCAGGGCTAGACCGTCGGCGAGGGCTACGAAGCGCACCGCTACCTCATCCGCGTCAGCACCGGTGAACGCTCCGCTGTCCTGGCCTGCGGCGATGATGTCGCGGATCTGCTCGTGCCAGGCCGCGTAGCGGTTGGCTTGGCGGTCGACGAAGTCTTCGTTGTGCAGGCCCGTTAGCCAGTACTCGAACCACAGGCGCCAGTGCCGCTTCGTTTCGGCGGTGAACTGCGCGTCGATCACTCCGCGCAGCGCCTCGCGCGGGTCCAGGGTGCGCAATTCAGCCATCAGCGGCGTGTAGTACTCCTCGATCTCCAGTGTTATCGCTTCGGCGAAGATCTCGTGCACCCCGGAGAAGTGGTACGTGATGGTGCCCGGCGAAATGCCCGCGTGCCTGGCTATGTCTCGGGCGCTGACCCCGGTGATGCCCCGTTCGGAGATGAGTTCGAGCGCGGCGCGCACCACCTGGCGGCGGCGCACCTCGGTGGGATGCCTGCTGCGCTGCTCGGCGGGCACGGCACGTCGGCCGGTCATGCCGAACTCCGCGGGATCCGCTGCCGCCAGTGGCGCGACACCACGGTTTCCCCGTCGGCGGCGGCGTCCAGGCGACTGTCCACTATGAACTCCTCTCGGGTCGCGCGCAGTTCGGTCGTGGTGTTGACCTCCGCCAGCCAATCGGCCCGCCGCAGGCTGATTGTCCACTGTGATGTCGCGGTCGCGGAAAGCGGGTCGTCCTCGCGGATCCGGTAGGTCTCGGTGGCCTGCTCGGTGTAGGTGAGCCCGTCGGGGAAGGTTCGCGAGCCGCCGTAGTTGGGGTCGACTTCCAGGATCCACTCGCGGTTGGCGACATCCCGGCGCACCACCCGCTCGGGCCGATCCGGTGCGGCCCCGGTCCGCACTGCCAGCGGCGGCGCCTGTTCCGGTTCTTCGAACGAGATCGAGCCGTCGGAGTCCGCCGCGCGCACCGGTAGCACCAGCGCACTCGCGGCCGGGTCCAGTTCGACGGTGGCGCGCGCACCGTGCGGCCACACCCACGGGAAGTACGCCGTCGACACCGCGACCCGGATCCGGTGTCCTGGCGGGAAAGCGTGGCCGATTGCCGAGAGGTCGATGGTCACCGTCTCCGGCTCGCCCGGTCGCCAGGGGTCGGCGCGCTCGCGGCCGTTGCGGGCCAACAGGTTGAGCACGCCGCGGGTGACGAGCATCGACGAACCATCCGGTGCCACGTCGCACAGCCGCACGGTGATGTTGGCGCGCTCGACGTCGCAGTCCATCCGCAGCGACACCCGCGTCCGGCCGAGGATTTCGACGCGTTCGGCCAACGGCGCCGAGTCGAAGCAGACCGAGCGGCCATCCTCCTCGCGCTGGTCCGGCGGCAGGTCGCTGCGGTTGCCGAACGGGAAGTACCGGCCCGCGTCGATGCCGGTGTGCTCGGGGCTGGCAACGACTACCGCCGAACCCGAGAGTTCCGCGTCGAAGCCGTAGCGGATCTCCTGCACCGACGGCGACGGCCAGGCGTCGTCACCGACCCAGCGGCCGGGCCGCTCGGAGTAGCAGGTGCTCGGCGCGACCGGTTCCGGGATCCAGGTGCGCAGCAGTGGGTCGTCCAGGACACCGGTGTCGGCGTCCTTGAGCCAGTGGTCCCACCAGCGCAGGGTTTCCTGCAGGAAGCCGATCGACGGTCCCGGTGGTAGGCCGCGGTCCGGGTACTGGTGCGACCACGGGCCGACGATGCCGCGCACCGGTGCGCGAAGGTGTTCGGCGAGCCGGAAAACCGTGTCGCGGTAGGGATCCGCCCAGCCGCCAACAGCCAGCACTGCCGCTTGCACGGCGGCGTAGTCCTCGCAAATGCTGCCGTGCCGCCAGTAGTTGTCGCGTTCCTGGTGCGCCAGCCAGGTGTGCAGGAACGGCTCGGCGGCGTCGAGGCGTTCGCGCCACATCTTCAGCCATTCGTCGCCGACCACCGACGGGTCCGGTGGGCGTGCGGTGAAGGCCAGCATCGTGCCCGCCCACGCGGCCATGTCGATGCCGAGGACCGCGCCGCCGGTGTAGTGCACGTCGTTGTCGTAGCGGTCGTCGGTCGAGCACACCGTGACGATCGCCTTCAGCGGCTCCGGGCGCAGTGCCGCGATCTGCAACGCGTTGAAGCCGCCCCAGGAGATGCCGAACATGCCGACCTTCCCGGTGCACCAAGGCTGATCCGCCAGCCACTCGATGACGTCGACGCCGTCGGCCAGCTCGGTCGCGGTGTACTCGTCGAGCATGACGCCCTCGGAATTGCCGCTGCCGCGCAGGTCGACCCGCACCGATGCGTAGCCGTGCCCGGCGTAGTACGGGTGTCGCTGCGCGTCGCGCGGCGCGGTCCAGTCGCCCTTGCGGTACGGCAGGTATTCCAGCAGCGCGGGCACCGGCACGGCGTCTGCGGGCCGCCAGATCCGCGCGTGCAGCCGGGTGCCGTCTCGCGTCGGGATCCAGCACTCCTCGACCAGCACTTCCCGGTCGAAGCGCTCCCGGTACCTCACCCGATCTCCTTCCAGCGCCGGATCAGGTGCCCGTCCCCGGCGTCGATCCAGGTCTCGTCGTGGTCGTCGTGTTCCCAGGCCGGGGCCGTTCCGGCGCTCCCGGTGGCCTGCGGGTCTGGTTCCAGCGCGGCGTCGAGCAGTTGGCGCGTGTAGGGGTGGTTGGGCCCGGCGAACACCGCCTCGGTGCTGCCCTGCTCGACCACCTTTCCCTGGTACAGCACCACGACCCGGTCGGCGATGCCACGCACGACGGCCAGGTCGTGGCTGATGAACAGGCAGGCGAGCCGGTGTTCGCGGCGCAGGTCGTCGAGCAGGTTGAGCACCTGCGCCTGCACGGACACGTCCAGGGCGGTGGTGATCTCGTCGGCGATGATCACCTCCGGCTCCCCGGCCAGGGCTCGCGCGATGCCGATGCGTTGCCGCTGCCCACCGGACAGTTGCGCGGGCAAGCGCTCCGCCAGCGCGGCGTCCAGTCGCACCGACTCGATGAGTTCTTCGGTGCGCTTGGCGCGCAACGCTGGCGGCACGATGCCGAACAGGCGCAGCGGTCGGCGCACCGAATCCCGCACGCTGCGCCGGGGGTTGAGCGCCGTGTCGGCGTTCTGGAACACCAGTTGCACCTTGCGACGCAGGTCGCGCGGGCGTTTTTCGGCTGGAACCCGCAGGTCTCCCGGTGTTTCACCGAGGTAGCGCAACCGTCCCGCAGTCGGGGGCCGCAAACCGGCCAGCGACGCCGCGAGCGTGGACTTGCCGCTGCCCGACTCGCCGACCAGCGCCAGGACTTCCCCGCGCCGCAGCTGCAACGACACGTCATCGACCGCGGTCCGGCTGCCGTAGCCGACGCGGATCTGGTCGAGATCCACCACAGGATCGGCATCCGGCACCGCAGTGCGCGCTCTGGTGCGCCGCGAGCCGTCAGCGTCGATCTCGACGAGTCCGCCGTCGGAGATGCGCGGCACGCTGGCCAGCAGCTGCCGGGTGTAGGGCTCGGCGGGCGCCGCGAAAAGCCGCTCAGCAGGGGCGGATTCCACGGTCCGGCCATCGCGCAGCACGTGCACGTGGTCGGCCATCGCCGCCACGACACCGAGGTCGTGGCTGACCAGCACCGTCGCCAACGACAGTTCGTCGGCCAAGGTGGCCAGCAGGTCGAGGATGCCGCGCTGGGTGATCACGTCCAGCCCGGTGGTCGGTTCGTCGAGCACCAGCACCCGCGGGCGGGCCGCGATCGCCATCGCGATCACCACCCGCTGCTGCTGGCCACCGGACAGCTGGTGCGGATAGCGCCTCGCCAGCTGGTCGGGCTCCGGCAGCCGCACCTGTTCGAGCAGCTCGACAACCCTCCCACGACGTGCTCCGCCGTCGAGCTGGTGTACGCGCAGCGCTTCGTCCAGCTGCCCTCCGATGCGCATCGAGGGCGTCAGCGCCGAGCCCGCGTTCTGCGCGACCATCGCCACGGTCCCGCCGCGCAGGGCCCGGAGTTGTTTGCCGGACAACGAGAAGACGTCCTGGTCCGCGATCCGGACCTGCCCCGCGGTCCGCCGGGAGCCGTGCCGCAGGTGACCGAGCAAGGTCCCGGCGATGGTGGACTTGCCACTTCCCGACTCGCCCACCAGGGCCAGCGTCTGCCCGGCCTCGACCCGCAGCGACACGTCCCGCACCACGGTCACGTCACGGCGGCCAGCGCGGTAGGCGACCGAGAGGTCGCGCACGTCGACGAGGCTCATGCGGTTCCTTTCCGAATGCGGTCCACGCCCCACGCCTTCGACAACCCGTCGGCGGCCAGGTTCAGGCCCACCACCAGGGTCGCCAACGCGATGATCGGCGCGAGGCTGGCCAGCGGCACCACGGTGATCGCGGTTCGGTTCTCCGCCACCATCAGCCCCCAGTCCGGCGCCGGTGGGTTCACCCCGAATCCGAGGAAGGACAGCGAACTGATCAGCAGCACCGCCCACGAAGCCCGCATCGCGAACTCCACGAACACCACGTCGACGATGTTCGGGAAGATCTCCCGCACCAGGATCGGCAGCGCACGCTCGCCGCGGGCGCGCGCCGCCGTGACGTAGTCGGCGGGCACAACGCCTTGCGCCGCGGCGCGAACCACCCGGACCACCGCCGGGGTGTAGACGACGGTGACCGCCAGCACGATCACCCCCGAACCGGTGCCGAACACGGTGACGATCACCAGCAGCGCCAGGATCGGCGGCACCGAAAGCACCGCGTCCAGCACCCGCATCACCACGTTGTCCAGCCATCCGCCGCGCAGCGCCACGAACGTGCCGATCAGCGTGCCGAGCCCGACCGTGCACAGCGTCGCGAGGAACGACACCGTCAGCGCGTACTGACCGCCGTGCAGGACACGGGAAAGCACATCCCGCCCGTACTGGTCGGTGCCCGCCCAGTGCTGCCAACTCCCACCCAGCAACGCCTGCGCCGGATCGTTGGCCACCGGCGAGTACGGCGAGATGAGCGGAGCCAGCAGCGCCAGCAGGATGTGCACTCCCACGATCACCAGGCCGATGCGCGCGGACGTCGACAGCGGCAGCCGGGTTCGCAATGCGCTCACGCCTTCCCTCCCCCGGTACGCAACTTCGGGTTCAACGCCATCGCCGCCAGGTCGGCGGCGAGGTTGCACACCACGTAAATGCACGCGCCGAGCAGCGCGATCGCTTGCAGCATCGGCAGATCCCGGTCGTAGACCGACTCCAGCATCAACTTCCCGGCGCCCGGGTAGTTGAAGACGTTCTCGACCACCACCACACCGCCGACCAGCCAGGCGATGTTCATCGCGATCACGTTCAACGTCGGCAGCAACGCGCTGGGCAGGGCGTGCCGGGTGACCACCCGCCAACGCCCCAGCCCCTTGAGCGTGGCGGTGGTGACGAACTCCGTGGCCATCACGTCGATCACGCTGGTGCGCGCCATCCGCACGATGTAGGCGGCCATCACCACGCCCAACGCGGCGGCGGGCAACCAGATCGCGGGCAGCAGGTCGGCGACTGTCGCATTCGGACCGTCGAGCACCACCGCCGGTAGCAGCGGCACGGTCACCGAGAACACCAGCACCAGCAGCGTGGCCACGACGAACTCCGGGATGCTCATCCCGATCAGGCTCAGCCAGGAGATCGCCAGGTCCGGCCACCGGTCGCGGTACAGCCCGGCGATGACGCCCAGCGCCAGCGACACCGTGATCGCCACGACGATGGTCACCACCGCGATCAGCAGCGTGTTCCGCAGGTGCAACCCGAGATCAGCCGCCACCGGATCACCGGAGACCAGCGAAGTGCCGAAGTCGCCGTGCAGCGCGGAGCCGACCCAGGACAGGTACCGCTGCCAGGCCGGTACGTCCAGGTGCAGCTGCTCGCGCATCGCCGCGACGGCCTCCGGAGTGGCGTCCCGGCCGAGGACCTGGGTCGCGACATCGCCCGGCAGCGCCTGGACCGCGAAGAACACCAGCAGCGACGACAGCACGATGGTCAGCACCGCCGATGCCAGCCGCTGCAACACGAATTTCAACATCACGACTCCCGGAGTCCGATGTGCAGGTAGTCGAACTCGAAGCCGTATTCCGAGTAGTTCAGCACCTCGCGGGAGATCCCGACCAAGCGATCGGCGAACATCGGGGTGATCGAGCCGCTGTTGTCCACCACGTAGCGCTGCGCGTCCTGGTAATGCACCCGGCGCCGTGCCGGGTCCATCTCGCGGCGGGCGGCGTCGAGCATCGCGTCGAAGGCGGGATCGGCCCAGCCAGTTTCGTTGTAGGACGAGCCACCCCGGAAGATCTGGTTGAGCAGTTGGTCGATCGGCCGGCCGGTGTACCAGTAGGTGGCGCACAGCGGCTGCCGCATCCAGATCTGCGAGTAGTACGAGTCCGCTGACGCCGTGCGCACCCGGAGCCGAATACCCGCCTGGGCGGCGGAATCGGCGAAGGCCAGGGCCATCGGGGTGAACACCGGGTCGTAGCTGGAGGTGTACACGTCCAGTGCGAGGTTCTCCTGACCGGCCTGCTTGAGCAGCGCCCGCGCCCGGTCCGGATCGTGCTGCACCCGGTAGTCCGTCCACATCGGATTGTCCGGGGGAACCGGGTTGTCGTTGCCCAGCGCACCCGCGCGCTGGATCGCCACGTCGAACACCGACTGCTGGTCGTAAGCGAGCTTGAACGCCTTGCGCACCAACGGATCGGTGAACGGCGGTGCGGTGCACAGCATCGGCAACCCGTACCACTGGGAGTTCGGGGCTCGGGCGATCGTGGTGCGGGGCGCGGAGTTGATCACCCGCGCGGTGGCGAAGTCCAGGTTCGTCTGCGACAGCAGGTGGACCTGTCCCGCCAGCAGCGCGTTCGCCCTGGCCTGCGTGTCAGCGATGGAGAAGTACTCGATGGCCGACAGCACCGGCACACCGGCGAAGTGGTCCGGGTTGGCCACCACTCGCCCGCGGCCAGCAGCGGTGAACGATTCGAGCCGGAACGGGCCGGTGCCGATCCCGGTCTGCGCGATGGTCGCACCGCTGCCGTCCGGGACCACGTAGCACTGGTATGCGGTGAGCAGGCTGGGGAACTCCGCGTTCGGCGACTTCAACGCGAATTCCACGGTGTGCTCGTCAGGTGCGCTGATCCCGGCCGGATCGAGCAGCGGCGAGAGCACGCCTTCCTGCGGCGAGGACAGCGCCGGGTCGAGGATGCGCCGCACGGTGTAGACGACGTCGGCGGCGGTGAACGGTTTTCCGTCGTGGAAGTGCACGTCCCGGCGCAACCGGAACCGCCACCGCATGCCGAGCGGATCGGATTCCCACGATTCCGCCAGGTCCGGCGCGACCTCGCCGTCCCGATCTATCCGGACAACCCGGTTGTACAACGCCCCCAGGTACTCGTAGGCCGACAGGGAACTGGCCGGATCGAGGGTCTCGGCCTGCGACGCGGGCGGCCGCGCGATGCGCAGCACGCCGCCGGGTCGTGGCACACCGGTCGCCGCCGCGGTGGGCAGCGGCGCCGCACCCGCACCACCGCACCCGCCCGCCAGCACGGCGGTGCCCATCAGTCCCAGACCGGCGCCCAACAGGGTTCGTCTGCGCATCCGGCCCGCACCACGGGCCTGCTGCTGTTCGTCCACCTACTCGCCACCAAGCATTAATCGTACAACTGTCCAACTCAGTTGGTTGACGTACGATAGTGCTTGCCCGCGCAAAATCCAACCTTCCGATAGGTTGCCGTGGTCAGCCGCCGGGGTGGCGCACCCCACGACTCGGTGTTGCGCTGGGAGGCGGCACCGAGGACGGAATGGGGTGAGTGCGGTGGCCGAAGACGTCGACGTGGTGGTCATCGGGATGGGACCGGGCGGCGAATCCTTGGCCGGAGAACTCGCGAAAGCGGGCCTGGCGGTGGTCGGGGTGGAAGCGCGACTGGTCGGCGGTGAATGCCCGTACTTCGCCTGCATTCCGACCAAGATGATGGTCCGGGCCTCCGACGCCCTCGCCGAGGCCCGGCGGGTGCCCCAGCTCGCCGGACGGTCCACTGTTGAGCCGGACTGGGCGCCGGTGGCGGACCGGGTCCGGGATGAGGCCACCGCCGACTGGAACGACGAGGCCGCGGTGCGGCGCTTCGAAGACCTCGGCGGTCGGCTGGTGCGCGGGTTCGGCCGGATCACCGCGCCCGGCGAAGTCACCGTCGGCGACCAGGTGTTCCGCGCCCGACGCGGCATCGTGCTCAACCCCGGTAGCGATCCGGTGGTTCCGGCGATCGACGGCCTCGCGGACAGTCCGTACTGGACCAACCGCGACGCGGTGCGGGCGCGGGAGGCGCCGAAGTCCCTGCTGGTGCTCGGTGCCGGGCCGGTCGGGGTGGAGTTCGCACAGGTCTTCGCCCGCTTCGGCACCGCGGTGACGTTGTTGGAATCGCAGTCCCGGCTGCTGCCGACGGCCGAGCCGGAGGCGTGCGAGGTGGCGACCGAAGCGCTGCGCGCCGACGGCATCCGCATCCACACCTCCTGCGGCATCGACCACATCAAGTACGACGACCAGTTCCACCTGCGCTTCGACACCGGCGAGGTGCTGACCGCCGAACGGCTGCTGGTCGCGGCGGGTCGACGCACCGACGTGAGCTCGCTGGGCGTGGCGACCTTCGGACTGGACGAAACCGCCCGGACCATCCAGGTCGACGGGCGAATGCGCGCCGCCGAGGGGCTTTGGGTGCTCGGTGACGTCACCGGTCGCGGGGCCTTCACGCACACGTCGATGTACCAGGCTCGCATCGCCGCGGCCGACATCCTCGGCAACGGCGACGAAGTCGCCGACTACCGGGCGATGCCCGCGGTGACCTTCACCGACCCCGAGGTCGCCAGCGTGGGGCTGACCGAATCCCGCGCTCGGGAGCAGGGCATCCCGGTGCGCACCGGGATCACCCAGATCCCGGCGTCCTCGCGCGGATTCATCCACAAGGTCGGCAACGAGGGGATCATCAAGCTCGTCGCCGACGCCGACCGCGGCGTGCTGGTCGGCGCCACCGTCGTCGCACCCGCAGGCGGCGAGATCATCGGCGCGCTCGTGGTAGCGGTGCACGCCGAGGTCCCGGTGCAGCGGCTGCGCGAAATGATCTACGCCTACCCGACGTTCCACCGGGCGATCGAGGCGGCACTGGCCGAACTCGACGTCTGACCCGGCGGTCAGCGGCTCCCGCCGCGCGCCTCCCGGCGCCGCCGCTTGCTCACGTACATGTCCCGGTCCGCGGCGTGCAGCAACATGTCCGGGGCGAGCGCCGGATCGGCGGTCGCGGCGTGGCCGACGCTGGCGCACAACCGGATCCGGATGCCGTTGACCACCACCTCGGCGTTCAGGTGCCGCTCGACGCGCTCGCGCAGCGCCTGCGCCGCCGCCTCGTCCCGCAGCAGGCTGACCACCACGAACTCGTCGCCGCCGATGCGGGCGACGGTGTCACCGGCCCGCACCGCCAACTGCAACTCGCGCGCGGTGGCGATGAGCAGCTGGTCTCCCAGCGCGTGCCCGAAGCGGTCGTTGACCGGTTTGAGCTGGTCCAGGTCGGCGAGCACCACGGCCAGCACGCCATCGCCGCGAGCGAGCTGCTGCAGCCCGTGGTCGAGCCGGTCGGCGAGCAGCGCCCGGTTCGCCAGCCCGGTCAGCGGATCGTGCAGCGCCAGGTGCGCGAGGTGGGCGTCCACCAGGCGCTGCTCGCCGATGTCCTCGTACTGGCTGACCACGTACGCGGGGGTGCCGTCGGCGCCCGGCACCGTGGTCGCCCGGATCAGCATCCAGATCGGATGACCTTCCCGGTGCCGGTAGCGCTTCTCCACGCTCGCGCTGTCCACCTCGCCCGAGACGAGGTCGGCGAGCGCGGCCATGCCCTGCTCTTCGTCGTCCTCGTAGGTGATGTCGGAGAACGACATCGAGAGCATCTCTTCGCGGCTGTAACCGAGCATGTTGCAGAGCGTGTCGTTGACCGCGGTCCACGCGCCCTTGAGGTCCAGCACCGCCATGCCGATCGGCGCGTTGGCGAAGCTGCGCTGCCACAGCAGTTCGGCCTCGCGACGTCGGGTGATGTCCTGGATCTGGGACAGGTAGTAGAGCGCCCCGCCGTCTTCGTCCCGGATGAACGACCGCACCACAAGCGCCCAGATGACACTGCCGTCAGAGCGGATGTAGCGCTTCTCCAGCGCTTCCGGCGACTCCGCGGGCCCCTCCGGATCAACGTCCTCGGGGTGCGTGACGTTCCGGTAGTCCAGGCCCTCCAGCTCCTCGCGCCGGTAGCCGAGCATCCGGCACAGCGCCGCGTTGACGTACAGGTAGCGGCCCTGCATGTCGATGATCGCCATCGCAGCTTCTGCCTGGTCGAAGACGCGCTGCCACGGCACGCTCGCGGCGAAGTTCGGCTCCGAGGGGAACATGAGAACCGAACCATAGCGGGCCGGAGGACGGCACGCAGCGGCGTGGTGTCCTAACCGTGCGTTAGACCTCGCCGCGGTTCATCGCCAGCAGCCGGTCCAGCACCGCCGGAACGGCCTTGACCCCGTCGTGCTCGTACTCGTTGGTGACCCAAACCCGCACGTTGCGCACCCGCTGCGCGGACTCCAACGCCTGGTCGCGGTCGACGAACATGTCGTCGTGGTAGACCGCCGCGGCGACCGGCACCTCGTTGCGGGCCAGTCGGTCCAGGTCGTAGAGCCGCGGCCAGTCCGCCTTGGCGGCCAGCAGGTCGGCGGCCTCCCGCAACGGCACCAGCGACGGGTCCTGTTCGAACATCCAGGGGTAGATCATCTCGCCGGTGAAGTTGAACCGGTCCGCGTGGCTCCAGTCGAACTCGTCGAACTCCGCGCGCACCCGCTGCGCGGACCACTCCGACGCGGTGCCCTGGCAGTAGATGGCCTCGTGCAGCGCGGCGTACAGCGGACGTTCGGCGAAGGAGACCACCCGGTCCACCCCGCGCAGGAAGGTGTCCGACAACGCCTCCCCCGCGAACGCCTCCTCCAGCAGGTAGTGCAGCGCGTCGAACTGCGAGCCCTGGCCGAACTGGATGCCGAGGGTCTGGAAGCGCTCCGGGGTCAGCCGCTCCCCCGTCGGCATGATCACCTCGTGCTCGGCGAGGTGTTCGACGACCCGCCGCGCGATGGCGGCGTCCGCCGGGTAGCGGGCGAAGTAGGCGTCGTTCTTGCGCAGCACCCGCGGATACGCGGCGCGGTAGACGTCGTCGGCGTGACCGGTCAGGGTCGGGATCCCCCCGGTGATCACCACTTGGCGCAGTCCCTCCGGCGCCAGCGACAGGTAGGTCAGCGCGCAGAACCCGCCGAAGCTCTGCCCCAACACCGACCACGGCTCGTCACCGATCAGCTGCTTGCGCAGCACTTCGGCATCCCGAACGATCGAATCGGCGCGCAACAGGCTCAGGTGCTCGGCCTGTTCGGCAGCCGACATACCGGCCAGCGTCTGGCGGTTGGCCGGGGTGCTGCGCCCGGTGCCGCGCTGGTCCAGCAGCAGCACCCGGTAGTCCTGCAGGGCCCGGCCCAGCCAGGCGCTGGTGCTCAGCGGGCGTTCGGCCTTGCCACCCGGTCCGCCCTGGAAGTAGATCAACCACGGCAGCGCCTGGTCCTGCTTGCCAGGTGCCACCACCTCCCTCCCGAAGACCTCGATCTCCCCAGCAGCCGGATCGTCGTAGCACAACGGCACGCGGAACACGTGATCCCGAGCGACCAGTCCGGGGCGGCGGTAGGTGACAGCGGACATCCGACGTCTCCTCGAAGTGGCTATCAGTAACCGGGGGCGCCGATCTCGCGGCAGATGCGCACCAGTTCCGGGTGCACGTAGCGGCCGTCGATCTCGATGGCCTGGCCGTCGAGGTGGATCGACGGGCCGAGCACGCTTCCGTCGGTGTGCGCCGCGGCGACCCACGGTTCACCGCCGATCCACGCGCCCTTGGTGCCGATGCCGATCTCCACGCAGCCGAACACCCGTTCATCCTCGACGATCCGACCGGTCGGTTGGAGCACACCGGGGTTGAAACCCAGCGACCAGTGCGCCAACCGGAACATATTGGGATCGTCGAAGGACTCCATCCAGTTGCGGAACACCTCGGCGTCCCGACCGCCGGTGATCTCGGTGACCACCCCGCCCGCCACCTCGCAGCGCACCGGAGAACGCAGCAGCCCGATCTCGGCTGGTGGCCACAGCGCGCCGTCGAAGACCAGCGTGCCGTGCTGGGTCTCCTCGACGGGGTTCCAGGAGATCTGCCCGGAGAGCATCACGGTCTCGCCGGGCTTCTCGGCGGGCTTGCCGCGCAGGTTGATCGGACGGCCCTGGTTTCGACCGACCAGGTCGGTGCCGTTGGCCGCGGTGATGCGCACCTCGTCGGCGGCTTCCAGCAGTCCGACCAGCGCGCGGCCCAGCCGCATCACACCGTCGAAGTCGGGGCGGCCGACGGTGTCGACCAGCATCGGGATGTCCATGCCGGTCAGGTTGGTGTAGCGGGCGCCGCCCGCGATCGCGGCGCGGAAGGCGTCGCTGTGCATGATGTAGGCGACGCTGAACTCGATCCACACGTCGGCGTTGGCGACCGCACCGGCAACTGGCGCGGGTGGCTCCATCGCCGAGCTCGGCCGGGTCTCGTACCAGATCACGGTCGGCGTGGCCCCGGCTGCGGCGACCGCCTGCGCGGTCAGTTCCACGACGCGCCGGTCGGTCGATGTGTCCCCGGTGAGCACCACCTGCTCGCCGGGCTTGACCAGCATGATCTGTTCAACGAGTTTGCGAGCCCCGATCGCGGCCTCCCACGACAGGTACTCCAGCCGGGACTCGACTCGGCTCACAACTTCCACGACAACTCCTCCGCAGATTTCACTTGGACTCGAAGATCCGGCCGGTCGCGTAGAGCGCGTCACCGGCGATGAGCCCCGCGCCGACCAGGTTGAGGTCCTCGTCGGCCCGGTCACCACGCCGCCAGCGGTAGACGATCCGCACCACGAGCGCGCCGAAGACCAGCCAGCACGCCTGCGGGGTGGCGACCAGCAGACCGGTCGCCAACAACACGCCCATCTGCCGCTTCGAGCCGCCGAACAGCTGGATCAGCGCTCCGGGAACGGCCCACAGCAGCAACGTCATCAGCACGTTCGGTTCGGTGAGTCCGGCGTGGATGGTGGTGGCGTAGACCTTGGCAACCGGCGGCAGCAGCCCGTCGCCGAAGAAGGACTGCCAGGAGATGGCGACGGCGACGGTGGCCACCGCGAAACCGACCAGCGAGGCGAGGTACTGCTGGAACCGGCCGGAGCGCTCGAAGACGTCGTAGGGCCGGTGTTCCTTGCGCAGCAGCCAACCGGCTTTGAAGTCGTAGCCCATGTCGGCGAACGCGGGACCGGTCGCCGAGGTGTATCCGACGAACAGCGCCAATGCCACCGCGGGGACTCCGACGATCAGCCCCAGCACCAGGAAGATGAGGGTGACGGCGAAGGCGGGGAACCAACCGGAGTGCATCGCGGCCAGCCCGACGATGATCTCGTGGATGATCGCGGCCAGGGCGGCGGCCAGGATCCAGAGGATCAGCATCGGCAGGGAGAGTTCGGAGATCAACCCGCCGACCAGGGCGACCGCGGCGGCACCCACCACGAACAGCAGGTAGCCCTGCAGCACGCCGGTGCGCAGCGCCTTCTCATCGACCTGCGGCAGTTCGCTGGGGTCGACCGAGGTGGTGGGGGTCTGGTCGCGGTTCTTGCGGTGGAACATCAGGTAGGCGGCCTGCCCGAGGGCGACCAGACCGGCACCGATCATCACGCCGTGCGGGATGTAGAGGTCGCCGATGTCGACGTTGAACCAGGTCGGGCTGTACTGGCTGAACATCAGCCCGACGCCGAACATGCCGAGCGCCCAGATGTTGCCGATGAAAGCCACCCCGGCGGCCGAAACGGGAAGTTTGAACAAGGAGCCGACGATCCCGACGACGGCGCCACCGGCCAGCACAGCGGCCCGCCGACCGCCTTTGTCACCGGCGATGATGGTGTCGGCCGCGGCGATGCCGGGCGGCCAGGCGGCCTGCGCGGGCAGCAGTCGGGAGTTGAACAGCCGGTACAACACGTAGGAGTCGGCGAAAAGCCCGATGGCGACCCCGACGAACACTGGCCACACCAGGTCGGCCCGACCGAACGCGAAGGGCACCGCGATGGGCGCCAGCAGCGAGTTGGCGGCGGCGAAGGTGGAGCCGGACACGGCGCTCTGCACCAGGTTCTGCCGGTGGATGGAGCGCATCTTGCGCAGCGCGGCGAGGTTGACCCGGCCGATGATCATCGCGATGAGCGCGCCGATGACGGAGGTGTTGGCGGAGATGCCGAGCGTGGTGATCAGGTGCATGCCGATGATGGCGCCGACCACGGAGAGCACGACGGTGATCACCAGCACGGTCGGTTCGAAGGCACGGGGATGTGCCCGCGCGGCGTCGGTCAAAGGGTCGCTGATGGCCATGAGCAACCTTTCGGGAGGGATCGGTCAGCTGGGGCGCGGCCCGGCGCTGCCAGGTGCGAGACGACGGGACAGCTCGGCGCCAGCGGTACGCAGCGGTGCGGTGAGGTCGTCGATGCGGTTGATGACGCGCTCGGCTGGGCCGATCAATGTCATCGACGCAACTGTCGCACCGGAGAGCGCCAGCGGCACCGCGACAGCGCCGACGTTGGCGTCGAACTCGCCGACGGAGACGGAAATGCCGGTTTCCCGAACCTGCTGCCACCGCTGTTCGAGTTCGGCGTAGGTGGTGGGCGTGTTGGCGGTGTACCGGGTGAGCGGTTCGGGCCCGAACAATTCGCGAACCTCCTCAAACGGCTGGCCAGCGAACAAGACATGCCCGGAACACCCGGCGTGACCAGGCATGACGTGCCCGACGATGGCGGAGTAGCTCAGCGGCCCACGCGCGTCCACGGCGGCCACGGTCCGGTAGGAGCCGCCGTGCGCGATGTTGAGCACGGCGCTCTCGCCGGTTTCCCGAGCCAACTTGGCGAGCACGGGCCGAGCGATGAGACTCAACGCGCCGCTGCGTTCGGCAACGCGGGAGAGCTGCGAGACCGCGGGGCCGAGCCGGTAGCGACGGGTCTCCGGATCGGCGAAAACGAAGCCGCGATTGGCAAGGGTCGCCAACAGCCGCTGGGTGACGGACTTGTCGAGCCCAAGCTCACGCGCGAGCTCGCTGACGCCCCATTCGGGCCGCAGATCGGAGAAGGCTAGCAGCACCTGCAGAGCCCGATCCGCAGTCTGCAGCAATCCCGAACTCGCCAACCCCAACCTCCAGCGTTGCGATATCCACAACGACGAATCAATTTGCGCACCGACGCCGAAACCGTGCGACGAACAAGCACATTTGTCAATAGGCAGCCCACGAAGTGAACCCCCACGGTGCGCGATCACGTATGCGCGCAACGCAACGCCGCCCAGGAACGGCTCTTCCCTACCCTGGGCGCAAACCTGCCACGGCCCGGGTAATCGAAAGATCCAATTGCCGAGCCTTGCCACCTGGTCTCGGTGTTCGTCGAAAGTCCACAGTGGTCGGTGGAATGAACACGGGCCGATCATCGCGCCTGTCGATCTCCCATCGCTGATTGTGAACCGTGCGATGGTGATGACCGCACAGCATGACCATGTTGGACAGTTCGGTGGTTCCTCCGTCGATCCAGTGGTGGATGTGGTGCGCGTCGGGTGTTCCCGGCGGCCGATCGCAGCCGGGAAAGGCGCACACGCCGTCGCGTTGCAACAACGCAGCACGCAGGTGGACGGGAGCGGTCCGCTTGCTGCGACCCACGTCCAGCGGAAGTCCGTCGCCGTCGAGGATCATCGGCAGCACTTCACTGTCGCAAGCAATGCGACGCACATTTTCCGCAGTAATAGACCGTTCCGTGGATTCCACGGTGCCAGGCATGCCGTGGTCGGTGGTGAAGCCGAGTCCGCGTTGCAGGTCGGCGAAGTCGATGGTGACCGTCAGATGCGGCCGCTGACCTCCCACGCGCGGCATCTGGTCAGAGTCCAAAGCGAGATCAAGCAGGGCCGCGAACCCATCGGCATTGCGCTGCCCAGCGCTACGCGGATCCCGCATCGCGTGCTCAGCCGCTTCGATCCCAGCGACGAGCTCGGCATCCGAGCACGACACCACCAACTGCGGAGGCATCGCCCCGGCAGCCGCATCCTGTGCGTTCGTCAGTGGTGTCATACCCCCATTGTCCCCCACTCGAACACACATTCGCACGCACTTAACAGTCACATGATCAGGTGAAAACCCCGACAAGAACCCACGGAAACCTTTGCGCCACAACACCAAAACCCACACACACCACGCCGCAGGCGACACCCACCAACCAGCCACACCCGCCAACCAGCCACAGAAATCCCTCGCCGCCAGGCGACACTCCCCACACCCACCCCAAGGCCCAAGCCACCACGACCGGCGACCACCACACCACACCACAGCGACGCCAACCCCACGGAGCCACCAAAAACCCGACCCCGCAAAGCCCCACCACCCCCAAAAAACCGCCACCCCACCCGGTCGACAGGGAGATCCCACACCGGGGCCATCCCCGCGATCCACCGCCAAACAGGCACAATCCACCGTTCGCGACGGATGGCCACAAAGGACTCCGAACCTCCAAAAGCCCCAACCACAAACCAAAACAGAACCCCCCGCCAAAACGAGACCCAAACCAACCACCAACCACCAAAAGATCAAACCCACCCCACAAACCCCACCCCCGGCATGCGGATTTCACGACCCCGGTGCCGTATCCTGGACGATGTGACGGCGGCATCCGATTCCTCGTCCCACAACGGCTCCGCCATCCCGCGCGGCCAGGGGGGCGACGCGCTCTCCATCGCGGCCCGCGAGATCTTCGCCGAGCGCGGCTACCACGGCGCGTCCATCCGGGATATCGCCAAGCGGGCCGGGTTGAGCCTGTCCGCGCTGTACTACTGGCATTCCAGCAAGCAGGAGCTGTTCGCCGGGTTGATGGAGGACAGCGTCAACGACTACGTGCGGGCCTGCGACGCGGCCCTGCACGCCTGTGGCGACGATCCGGTCGAGCGGCTGCGCGCGATCGTGCGCGCCACGGTGGAATACCGGGTGCGGCGGCGGGTGGAAAGCATCATCGCGGCGCGGGAGATCCGGAATCTGGAGCCCGAGCACACGCAGCGGCTGGCCGAGCTGCGCGCGTCGGCGACGCGGCTGTTCCAGGACATCATCGACGAAGGCGAGCGGCGCGGGGTCTTCCACTGCGCGCACCCCACCGAGGCGCGGCGCGCGATCCAGGCCGCGTGCAACGCGATTCCGCAGTGGTACGACCCGGATGGCGATGTGGAGCCTGCCGAACTGGCGGACCGCTACGTCGACATCGCGCTGCGCATCGTCGGCGCCTGATCCAGCAGTTCCACCGGGACTTCGACGTGGCGGGCGCGCAAGAACTCGCCCACCGCCTTGCCGATCGGGTCGACGCGCAGGTTGCTGGAGCCTCCGGTGCCGAGCAGTCCGCTCAGCACGAAGTGCACCGCGCGGAGGTTGGGGAACTCGTGCCGGACGATGTCGAGGTCCTTCGCCTCCGGCATCAGCCGCCGCAGTTCCTCGGTGCTGAGCAGGCCGCGCAACCATTGCCAGGCCCGGGGATCGCTGACCCACAGCCCCACGTTGCTGTTGCCGCCCTTGTCGCCACTGCGCGCGTGCGCGAGCCGACCGAGCGGGATCCGCCGCGTTTCGGCTGCCGGAAGCGGCGCCGGCTCGGGGTGCGTCGGCTGGCTCGGTTCTTCGGTGACCGCTGGTGGGGCGATCGGGATCCGGGTGCCGTCGTCGAGCACCGCCTCGTGCGGCACGGCGTCCATCGCCAGCAGCGCGGGCCAGTAGTCGATGCGTGCCTTGGGCGTCGCGGACTGGCGGCTGGCGCTGTCGGTGTAGAAGCCGGGAATGCTCGACAGGAACAGCTCGCCGAGTCCTTCGGCCAGTTTCGCCAGCGGTTCCCGTTCTGCGGCGGTGGCCATGATCCGCACTTGGACCGTGGCGTCCCACTGCCGCTCCGGGTCTTCGGCGGCCGTGCCGAGTGCGCTCACGTCGAGCTCCGCCGCGCCGTCGAGCATCGATTCGGCCTGGGCGCGGATCAGCGCGACCTTCTCGGCGATGTCCAGGCCGGTGGCGTACAGGGTCGAGACGATCTGGTAGCCGATCGGGGCGAACACCGCGACCTTGGTGGTCGGCGGTGGTGGTGAACCGGTGGTGCCGGACAGCTCCACCCGGTCCGGGCCGATCTGCCGCAACCGCACCGCGTCCAAGTGCGCGGTGACGTCCGGGTTGAAGTACCGCGGACCCTGGATCTCGTACACCAGTTGGGCGGTCACGGTGTCCACTGTGACCGTTCCGCCGTCGCGGGCGTGCTTGGTGATGACCGTCGTGCCGTCGGAAGCGATCTCGGCGATCGGGAAGCCGGGCGCGACCATGCCCGGCACGTCGGTGAATCCGGAGAAATTCCCGCCGACCGCCTGCGGGCCGCACTCGATGATGTGCCCGGCCACCACAGCGGCGGCCAGTTGGTGCCAATCGGTGTTGCGCCAGTCGTGCCACCAGGCAGCCGGGCCGACGGTCAACGATGCGTCGGTGACCCGCCCGCACACCACGATGTCGGCCCCTTCGCGCAGCGCGGCGGCGATGCCCCAGCCGCCGAGGTAGGCGTTGGCCGCGATCGGACGCACTCCCCAGTCCGCCAGCGGGGCACCGCTGTCCAGGTTCCGCATGTCATGCCCGGTGGACCGCAGATCGTCCAATGCGGACAGCACGTTGTCGCCTTCGACGTGCGCCACCCGCAATCGGACCCCGGCTTCGGTGGCCGCGGCGCGCACCGCGGCGGCCAGGCCCGCCGGGTTGAAACCCCCGGCGTTGACCACCACGCGGGTGCCGCGCTCGGCCAGCGCCGCCAGGTGCGGGCGCAGCTGGTCCAGGAAGTACTCGACGTAGCCCTTCGACGAGTCGCTGCGGTGCCGGGCCGCCAGCATGGCCAGGGTGAACTCGGCGAGGTAGTCGCCGATCAGCACGTCGCACGGGTCACCGGCCATCGCCGCGTCCAGAGCGCGGCGCCGATCACCCAGGTAACCGGAGAAGCTCCCGATGCGAATCGCCCGAGTCATACGTCCCTCCTGCCTCATGGCACCAGCCCGATCTGCCGCACCGCTTGCCAAGCCACCTCGGCCTGGCGCAGCTCGTCCTTCGCACGGGACTCCGCGACATAGCCGTCGTCGCCCATCACACCCGCCAGGTACCGGGCCCGCACCCCGGCACTGATGCAGCACGACCGCCAGCGCTGGAAGGCCACGTAGTACGGCAGATCCGACACGTCCCGCCCGGAGAGCGCCACGTAGCGGTCGACCAGCTCAGTGCGGGTGGGAAAGCCCGGTTCGGCGGTGGGTCCGGGCGTTACCGAGGGCAGTTCGTCGCCGGGTTCCTCCCAGGTCGCCAGCAACCAGCCCAGGTCGGCGAGCGGATCGCCGAGGGTGGCCAGTTCCCAGTCGAAGACGGCCAGCACGGTGCCGTCCAGTGCGAACGACAGGTTGCCCGGCCGGAAGTCGCCGTGCACGATGCCGCTGCCCTGTTCGGGCACGTTCCGCACCAGCGCATCGTGCACGGCGTCCAGGAGGGGCAGGTCCGGTGCGCCGGACTGGTGCACCTGCCGCTGCCAGCGCCGCAGCTGCCGTTCCAGGTAGCCGTCGCGGCGCGCGATGTCGCCCAGCCCAACCGCATCCGGGTCGACACCGTGCAGCGCCGCCATGCACTCCACGGTCGCCAGACCCGCACGGCGCCGCGCCTGCGGCGACAGCGGCTGCGCCGAGTCCTGCTCCGCAAGCACCCAGCCGTCGACGAAGCCCATCACGTAGAACTCCGCACCGGTGACCGACGCGTCGGCGCAGTACGCGAGCGGTTCCGGGACCGGGACGTCGGTGCCGTGCAAGGCGGAGATGAACCGCCACTCGCGGCTCATGTCGTGGGCGGTGCTGAGCACCCCGCCGGTCGGCGGTCGGCGCAGCGCCCGCACCCGGCCGTCGGCGTCGGTGACCTGGTAGGTCAGGTTGGACCGGCCGCCGGAGAGCAATGCGAACGTCACCGGCGACCGCAGGCCGGGCACGTTCTCGGCCAGCCACCGCTCGGTCGCGTCCGGGTCGATGCCACGCAGTTCCACCTCAACCTCCCAGCGCGCTCGTGCCGATCTGCTCGCGCAGCTGCCGTTTGAGGACCTTCCCGGTCGGGGTTCGCGGCAGCGGCTCGGCGCGCACCACTACCTGCGCCGGGACCTTGAACGCCGCCAACCGTGCCGCGACGTGCGACCGCAGTTCCTCCGACTCGACCTGGGTGCGCAGGTTCACCACCGCGACGACTTCCTCCCCCAGCGTGCGATGGGGCACGCCGATGACCGCGACGTCGGCCACCGCGGGGTGCTCGAACAGCGCTGCCTCGACTTCGGCGCAGTACACGTTCTCGCCGCCGCGGATCACCACGTCCTTGAGCCGATCCACCACGTGCACCCAGCCGTCTTCGACGTATCCCAGGTCGCCGGTGTGGAACCAGCCGTCGGTGAAGGATTCCGCGGTGGCCTGCGGGTCGTTCCAGTAGCCGCGCACGATGTTCGGGCCGCGGAACCACAATTCGCCGATCTCGCCATCGGGCAGGTCCTCGTGGCTGGCCGGATCCACCACCCGCAGGTCGGCGCCCGGCGCGCACCGGCCGACGCTGTTGGGCCGGGCGAGGTAGTCCGCGCCCGCGTTGCCGACCACCGCCGAGGTGGTCTCGGTGAGGCCGTAGCCGTTGGACGGCGCGACACCGGTGCCCAACGCGCCGATGCGCTGCACCAGGTCGGGCGGGATCGGTGCGCCGCCCATGCTCACGCCGTCCAACTGGGCCACGGTGCCGCCCTGCTCGACGAGATCCCGCATCACGGTCGGAACCCCAGCCGCGCTGGTCAGCCGCTCATCCTTGATCAGCTGCGCGGCGACCTCCCGGTCCCACCGGTACATGGTGGCCAGTTTCGCCCCGGCCAGCGTGCTGAAGTACAGCGACGTCAGCCCGGCGATGTGGAACAACGGGAAGGTCAGCAGGACGCCGGGCTGCGGCTCGTCCGGGGCGGCCAGCGGCGGGAACACGCCGCCGTTGGCGAGCGCGCGCTGAATGCGTCGGTTCACCAGCGTGTTGAGCAGGTTGGTGCAGTGGTTGCGGTGGGTGCCGACCGCGCCCTTGGGACGGCCGGTGGTGCCGGAGGTGTAGAGGATCGTGGCGTCGTCGTCCGCATCGATCGCCACTTCTGGTGGTTCCGCGTCCGCAGGCAGCGTTGCCACCAGTTCCGCCCACGCCCGCACGCCTGGCACCGAAGCACCGCCGCGGACCTCGACGATCGGGACCTCCCGATCCAGCAGCGCGGCACGTTCCGCGTCGGCGAACACCAGCGCCGCGCCGCAGTCGGTCAGCCCGTAGCGCAGTTCCGCATCGGTCCACCACGCGTTGAGCGGCACCGCGACCAGCCCGGCCAGCTGGACCGCCCAGAAGATCGGCACCCACTCCGGGTAGTTGCGCATCACGATGGCCACCCGGTCGCCGGAGGTCAGGCCGTACTCCTCGCGCAGGCACCGCGCCAGGCCTGCCACCAGCCGGAAGTGCTCCGCATAGCTGCACCGGTAGCCGTCGTAGACGAGGAAGTCGCGCGCCCCGTAGCCCTGGCTGAACCGCACCACATCGCGCAGCGTCGCCGGACCTTTCGCGTACACCCGCATCGCGATGCCGCCGACCTCCTGCGGCACGATCTCGAACTCACCGCCCGGACCGGTCAGCTCGGCGAGCAGCCGTCCTCGCAGATCCTCCGCCACGATGTCCTCCTCGGTGTCCACTGTGTCCGATCAAGCGCGGTAGTTCAGCCGCAGGCCCGCGCAGTCCCATTCGGTGGCGTAGAGGATTCCCCAGCCGGACGAGGTGATGTGGGCGGTGCGCAGATCCGGTCCGCCGAAGCAGATGTTGGTCACGTGGAAGTCGTGCTTCGGCGGCTCGATCACGTCCTTGAGCTCGCCGTCCGGGGTCAGCACGCTGATCGCGCCGGTCACCAGCGTCGCCACGCACACGTTGCCAGCCGAGTCCACTGCCAGCGAGTCGAGCAGTTGGTAGCCCGCGAAACCGTGCAGCAGGTGCGCGCCCGCGGGTCCCCGGCCGTTCCGGCGCAGCCGTCCCGGCCCCAGCACGTCCCATGAGGTCCTCCCTCGCACCGCACTGCCAGCATCAGCCCGGCAGCCACTCGCCGGTGAACTTCGGTTCTGCCTTGGCCATGAACGCTTCTCGGGCGGCCGGGCCGTCGGCGGTGGCGAAGTTGATCGTTTGGGCACGCGCCTCGTTCTCCAACGCTTCCCGGAAGCTCTGGTGCGCGCCCGCGTGCAGCATCTGCTTGCTCTGTGCCATCGCGATCGGCGGGCCGTGGGCGAGCCGGTTGGCGAGGTCGGTGACGAACCCGTCCAGTTCGTGGTCGGGCTTCACCCAGGTCACCAGGCCGAGCCCCAGGGCCTCCTCGGCGCCGATGATCTCGCCGAGCAGCGCCAGCCGCTTGGCCTGCTGCATCCCGACGAGCCGGGGCAACAACCAGGACCCGCCGAAGTCCAGCGACAGGCCCCGCTTGGCGAATATCTGCGAGAAGCGCGCGTCCGGGGTCGACACCACCAGATCGCATCCCAGCGCCAGGTTCCAGCCCGCGCCGACGGCCACCCCTCGCACCTTCGCGACGACCGGTTTGGGCAATTCGTGCAGTGCCAGCGCGATGGCGTTGATGTCGTGCATCCGGCGCAACGGGTGCTGCGCGGCGCGGTCGCTGCTCAGGTCCGCACCGGCGCTGAAATCACCGCCCGCCCCGGTGAGCACCAGCGCCCGCACGCTGTCGTCGGCCGCCGCCTGCTCAAGCGACTCGTGCAGCGCCACCCAGGTCGCCCCGTCGATGGCGTTCTTGCGGTGCGGCCGGTTGATCGTCACCGTCAGCACGGGACCGTCCTGGCTCACCAGAAGCACTCCACTGTCCATTGTGCTCACACGTCCCATCGTCTCGGCACCAGTGCGCGACACCTCAGCAGCCGTGTATCGTTCGTTAAGTTAGCATCCGGCGACGCCAGCTCCCAAGCATCGATCCGGCGCTTGGCGAACATCCGGCGCGCTGGAAAAGGCGGATCTCGCCACGAGTTCCGATCAGCGCGGCCGGGCGCGCACCGGCCGGAAAGCGAGCTCGCATGTCCGAAGTGGAGTACCGGCAGGCCCAGTTCTCGGCACCCGCCGGGGCCACCGACATCCTGCTGATCCGGCACGGCGAATCCGCCCCGGCGCGGCCCGACCGGCCCTTCCGGCTGGTCGACGGGCAGGGTGACCCGGAACTGGCGCCAGCGGGCCAGGAACACGCCCAGCGGGTCGCCGAACGGCTCGCCGACGAACCGCTGGACGCGATCTACGTGACCACGCTGCAACGGACCGCGCAGACCGCCGCACCGCTGGCCGCACGTCTCGGAGTGACCCCGCGGGTCGAGCCCGACCTGCGGGAAGTGCACCTGGGCGAGTGGGAAGGCGGGGTGTTCCGGCAGAAGGTCGCCCAGCGCGACCCGGTGATCCAGCGGATGCACGCCGAACAGCGCTGGGACGTCATCCCGGGCGCGGAATCCGCCGAATCGCTGCGCAACCGGGTGCGCACGGCGATCGAACGCCTCGCCGCCGCGCACCCGGACCAGCGCATCGCGGTGTTCACCCACGGCGGTGTCATCGGGGAGGTGTTCGCGCTGGCCACCGACTCCCGCCCGCTGGCCTTCCTCGGCGCGAACAACGGCTCGATCTCCCAGATCGTCGTGACCGATGAGCGCTGGATCGTCCGCCGCTTCAACGACTCCACCCACGTCGACGACGGCCTGAGCAAAACCGCCACGGCGCTGAGCTGAGCACTAAGCCAGGCCGAGCGCGCGCACGGCGGCGGTCGGATCCCCTTGAGGCAGCAGGGCGATCGCCGGGGTGGTGACGCCGTTGGCCACGTACTGCTGCACGCGTTCCCGGCAGTACGCGGCGGGGCCGTGCACGACCAGCTCGTCGACCACGCTGTCCGGGATCGCCGCCAGCGCGGCCTTGCGTTCGCCGGACTCCCACGCCTGCCACATCGGCTTGAGTTCCTCGCGGCCCAACCATTCGTGGAAGGCCCGGTACACCGGCACGTTCAGGTAGGCCGCGATCTGCCGCCGGGCCACGCCCCGCGCCGTGTCGGGATCGGTGTCCGGCATGACGAAGATCCGCGCCACGACCTCCTTGTCCGCACCACCCTCGTGCACGTGCGGGACGACCTTGCGCACGTCATCGGCGGACAACCAGTTGATGATCGCCCCGTCCGCCTCTCGACCGGCCAGCCGCAACATGCCCGGCCGCAGGGCGGCGAGCAGCAGCGGCGGTGGCTCGTCGGCCACCAACCCCGCGGTGAAACCGCGCACCTGGAAGGTGTCGTAAGTTTCGGTGACCTTCTCGCCGCGCAACGCCTTCCGCAGGAACCGCAACGTGTCCCGCACCCGCTTGTAGGGCTCGTCGAACGGGATGCTGTTCCAGCGCTGCACGATCACGTTCGACGACGTGCCGATGCCCAGCGCGAACCGGCCAGGTGCCACCGCCGCCAACGTCGCCGCGCTCATCGCCAGCGTCGCCGGGCCGCGGGTGTACACCGGCACGATCGCGGTGCCCAGCCGCAGTTGCGGCGCCCACGCGCTGGCCAGCGCCAACGGCGTGAACGCATCGGTGGCATTCGACTCCGTCGACCACACGTCGGTGTAGCCCAGGTCCGGCAGTTCGGCGATCAGCTCCCGCTGTTCGGCCAGCGGCAGCCCCGGCAACGGGACCGTGATGCCCCAACGTCGTGCCACGACAATCCTTTCCGTCAGGAACGCGCGTAGCGCGCCTTGAGCTTTCCCTTTACCAGCTTGCCGGTGGGGGTGCGCGGCAGTTCGTCGACGAAGTCCACGCTGCGCGGCGCCTTGTAGTGCGCGACCCGGTCCCGCGCGTATCCGAGGATCTCCCGTTCCAGGGCCGGGCCGGGCACGGCGTCGGGCGCCGGTTGCACCACTGCTTTGACCGCTTCCCCCATTTCGTCGTCGGGCACTCCGAACACCGCCACGTCGTAGATCGCCGGGTGCAACGCGAGCACGTTCTCCACCTCCTGCGGGTAGATGTTCACCCCGCCGGAGATGATCGTGAACGCCTCGCGGTCGGTGAGGAAGAGGAACCCGTCCTCGTCGAGGTAACCGAGATCGCCCATGGTGGCCCAATTGGCGTGCTCGGGGTGCTTGACCGAGCGGGTCTTCTCCGGATCACCCAGGTATTCGAAGTGGAACTCGTCGCGCTCGAAGTAGATGGTGCCGACCTCGCCGGGCGGCCGCAGCTGACCGGCGTCGTCGCAGATCCGGGGCTCGCCGAGCACCGCACGCCCCACCGAGCCGGGTTTTTCCAGCCACCTCGCGGAATCGATCATCGTCATGCCGATGCCCTCGGTGGCCGCGTAGTACTCCAGCAGGATCGGCCCCCACCACTCGATCATCGAGCGCTTGACCTCCACCGGGCACGGCGCGGCGGCGTGCACCGCGACCCGGTGGCTGGACAGGTCGTAGCGGTCCCGGATCGACGGATCGAGTTTGAGCATCCGGACGAACATCGTCGGCACCCACTGGCTGTGCGTGATGCGGTAGCGCTCGATCGCCTGCAACGCCGCCTCGGCGTCGAAGCGCTCCATCATCACCACGGTTCCGCCCAGCGCCTGCACCGAGGCGCAATACCGCAGCGGAGCCGCGTGGTACACCGGCGCGGGCGAGAGGTAGACGGTGTCCTCGCCGAACCCGAACACGGTGCGCAGGATTTCGACCAGCGTGTCACCGGGTTCGTGCACCTGGCGATCCGGCAGTTCGGGCTTGATCCCCTTGGGCCGCCCGGTGGTTCCGGACGAGTACAGCAGATCCGCACCGCGCGGCTGCACCGCGGGCACTTCGGTGGGCGCTGCCGCCAGCCCCACCTCGTAGTCGCCGTAGCCGCGCACCGCGCCGCCGTAGGCCAACCGCACGCGCACACCGGGAATCTGGTTCGCGACGTCTTCGGCGAGCTCGCCCAAGTTCGCCGACGCCACCAGCGCGCTGGCACCGGAATCGTTGATGATGTAGGCGATTTCGGCCGCCTGCAGGTGGTTGTTGACCGCGCACACGTACAGCCCGGAACGCACCGTGGCCCAGTACACCTCGTAGGCTTGCATCGAGTTGTCGGCGAGCAGTGCGACCACGTCGCCCGCCACCAGGCCCGCGCGGCGCAGCAGGTTCGCCAGCCGCAGCGATCGGTCGTCGAGTTCGCGGTAGGTCAACCGATCCCCGGACCCGGCCATGATCAGCGCTGGCCGGTCGGGATGCGCGGCGGCGTGCGTTCCTGGGTACATGCGGCTCCTCCTCGGCCTGCGGTCAACGCACGAGGCGCTGCAATTCCCCGAACAGCCGCTGGGACTGCTCGGCGGTCGGCACCACGAAAGCGCCTTCGGCTTCCACCAGCACGGTGTCCGGATCGTCCGCGGTGCTGATCGTGGCCACCGAGTTCGTCCAGCGCCCGTCGGCCCGCACCACCCGGCCGACGATGCGCAACGGTGTCTCCAGTGGCACCGGGCGCCGGTAGCGCAGCGCCAGTTTCGCCGTCATACCGGGTTTTCCGTTCGCGGCGTGCGCGTGGCCGAGGATCTGGTCCAGCAGCATCGCGCTGATGCCGCCGTGGGCGTAGCTGGGCGGGCCCTCGTAGGTCAGGCCGAGGGCGCAGGTGCCGATCGCGACGCCGTCGACGATCTCCACCCGCATCGGCGGTGCGATCGGGTTGCCCGGTCCGGCCGCCGGGTTGTAAATCCGCCGGGGCCGCTGCCCATCGTCCACAGTGGCCAGTTGGCCGCGCTCGCGGCGCACTTCGGCCAGCGCTGGCAACAGGTCGCGGACCTGTTCGGCGACCTCGACCAGGATGCTCGTGTCGACCTCCGTCGACACCGCAGCCTCGGTCAGCTCGCGCAACGCGGCGCCGAGTTCGCGCACCGCGCGGCGGCGGTCCCGCAGATCGGATTCGGCGTCATCCGGCAAGGCGTTCACTCGCCCCGCCAAACCGGCGCGCGCTTCTCGGCGAACGCCCGCGCGCCTTCCTGGGCATCGGCCGAGTTGAACACCGGCCCGGTGATCTCGGCCTGCTTGGCGAATGCCGCCGCATCGGTCCAGCCGACCGCCCCGGCCACGATCTGCTTGGTGACGCGGATGGCCAACGGTCCGTTGGCGGCAACCCGAGCGGCCAGCGCCCGCGCCCCGGCCAGCGCCTCGCCGGGTTCGGTGAGCTCGTTCACCAGCCCGTGGGCGTGGGCGACCTCGGCGGTCAGCGGGTCGCCGGTCAGCGCGACCTGCATGGCCAACTGGTAGGGCAACGCCTTCGGCAGCCGCAGCAGCCCGCCCGCCGCGGCGACCAGGCCGCGCTTGACCTCGGGCAACCCGAACTTCGCCGCGCGCGAGGCGACGATCAGATCGCAGCTGAGCGCCAGCTCGCAGCCCCCGGCCAACGCCCAACCCTCGACGGCGGCGATCAGCGGCTTCGACGGCGGGCGTTCGGTGATCCCGCCGAAACCGCGGCCGGAGATCGACGGCCGCTCGCCGCGGGCGAAGGCTTTCAGGTCCATGCCAGCGCTGAAGGTGCTGCCCGCGCCGGTGAGGATCCCGATGACCACGTCGGAGCGTTCTTCGAGCTCGTCGATCGCGGCAGCCAGTCCCTCCGCCACCGTGCGGTCCACCGCGTTGCGGGCTTCGGGCCGGTCGATCGTGATGACCGCGACGCCGTCGTCGATCTCGGTCAGGACGCTGTCGCCCACGCTGTCTCCTCCTGTTGCGGCCAAGAGCGCCTTTCAGTCTTGCTCGCTGGTAACCAGCAGTCCAGACCGACCGGCCGGTCTGACATCGATGCGGCGCCGCACGCACCCATAGCCACCACCAATAACCGCCTGCGGAACAAGCCCGGAAATTCTATTCTTCGCGAGTGGATCTGCGGTTGGTCGAGTACTTCGTTGCCGTCGTCGATCATGGCAGCGTCACCAAGGCCGCGCAGTCCCTCTACATCGCTCAGCCGTCGCTGTCGCAGGCGATCCGGAGCCTGGAGCGGCAGTTGGGCGTGCGGTTGTTCCACCGCACCGGACGTCACCTGGTGCTCACCCCCGACGGCGAGGCGTTCGTCGAACGGGCGCGTCGGATCCTGCTGGACGTCGACCGGGCGCGCGGCGCCGTCCACGGCGTGCGCACCATGGACGCCGGGCAGCTGGACATCGCCGCGCTGGCGACCCTGGCCGCGCATCCGCTGCCGGAGTTGGCTGGCGAGTACCAGCGGCGATATCCCGGCGTGCTGCTCAACATCATCGACCCCGGTGGCCCGCCACGGGTCGTCGACGAGGTTCGGCGCGGGCACGCCGAACTCGGCCTGACCCGGCTGGCTTCACCGAACTCGGCGCAGCGCAACTCGTCGCTGGTCGCGCACGAGCTCGGCACCCAGGAGATCGTGCTGGTGCTGCCGCCGGACCTGGCCGAGCGGCTGCCCGACCCGGTTCCGCTGGACGCGGTCGCGGACATCCCGCTGGTCCTGGAGTTCACCGGCACCACCACCCGCACCCTGGTCGACGAGGTGCTCGACACCGCGGTGCAGGCAGTGGCGGTGGAATGCGCCAACCGGCAGGCCATCTGGGATCTGGTGGCGCACGGTGCGGGCGCGACGTTCCTGCCCCGGCACCTGGCCGAACGCGAGCTCGAAGGTGTGGTGCTGCGCGCCACCGCGCCGGAGACCTGGCACCGCGTCGGCTTCGTGCACCGGCCCGGCCCGCTCTCGCCAGCGGCCGAGGCGTTCCTGGCGGTAGCTGGGATCAGCGCGTGCGCGCCAAGCGGAGGAAAGCCCGCCCCGCCGGAGAAAGCAGCGCGGGGTCGTAGAGGACGCCGTAGGCGAGGCTGATCGGCGGGTCGATGGCACGCACCACCGCGCCGCGTGCGGCGGCCTGCTCGGCCATCGGCCGAGCCAGGATGGTGCCGCCGACACCCGCCAGCACGAACGGCAGCAGCGATTCGCGGTGCTGCACGATCGCCGATGGCGTGGTGTGCTTGCGAGCCGCGCTGAGCGCCCGCTCAATGGCGGTGCGGCCAGTGCTCTTGGGCACGATCACCAGCGGCAGGTCCGGCAGTTCGGTCAACGGCAGCGGATCGCGCGCCGGGACATCGGTGCCGGGCGGGCACACCAGCCAGTAGTCGTGCGTGCCGAGTTCCTCGACCTCCAGCTCCGGACCGGCGACCGGCAGGTTGGTGAACACGATCTCGCAGTGGCCGTCGCGGATCAGCGCCGCACCGGCTTCCTCGTCGCGCAGATCGGCCAGCCGCAACGAGACGTTCGGGTAGCGCTTCCGGAACTGGCCGACCAACTGCGCGACGGGGTGCACCGCCAGCGGTGCCGCGACGTGGATGTCCAGCCGACCGCGGGGCAGTCCTTCGGAATCGACCAGCGCGCCCTCGGCGGCGACGACGTCGCGCAGGACCTGCCGCGCGGGACCGACGAACGCCTGACCGGCCGAGGTGAGCACCATGCCGCGCCCGATGCGGTGGAACAGGTCGACGCCGAGTTCGCGCTCCAGCACGCGGATCGCCTGCGAAACGGTGGGCTGCGCCAGTCGCAGAGCGCTCGCCGCGGCGTTGATGCCCTTGTGATCGACGACCGCCAGGAAGTACTCCACCTGGTGCAGTTCCACACCGGCAGCTTAAGACCCGTCTCCGAACTCGTTTCGGGTAGCGGAACCTCAGAAGCCTTCTCGACACAAGAACAAAGACGGGCGCTAAGACGCTTCCGAACTCGTTTCGCCATGTCAGCAGCAGGTGTGGCCGGTGAGGTAGTCCTCGCGGTGCCACCAGAATCCGGCCTGCCGCGGGGTGGTGCGGAAGGTGTGCGTCGGGGCAGTGGCGGGCTTCGCCGCCGGTTCCCCGATGAGCTCGTCCACGGTGTGCAGGCAGTCCCCGGTCTCCTCGCTGACCCGCTTCGCGGTTCCGATCGGCCGACCTGCGGAGTCCACATCGGACACCCAGACCGAGCCGGAGACGACGAAGGCCATGCCGCGGCCGTCCGGCGAGTGCACCAGGCCCGCATCGAGCCGGATGGCCAAGGATTTGCCCGGCAGCGGCGGCGTGTAGTGCGCCTCGCCGGTAGCGATGTCCACGGTCAGCGCGTCCTGGAAGAGCCAGCGCCGGGGGCGGATGCGCGTGTCGACGCTCCTCCGGCAGCAACCTTGGTGAAGATCGTCAGCCAACTAGCAGAACGCATCGGTCACGCACTTTCAAGGCGGCGATCGGCCGATCGGTCCGCACCGCAGCGGGCCGAACGACGCAGCCTGTTCGTCGCTTGGTGTTCCCCGTTCGGACGGCTTCTGGTGGTTCACAAACCCGGTTCGGTAAGGCAAGGTCAACCGCCGACGTGCCCTGGAGGTGATCGGCGTTGGATTCGCACGGCCAGTTCAGCCGCGGCGAACGGTTCACCGCGGTGACGACCGGCCTGCTGGTCGCGCTGCTGCCGGTGTTGTCGCTGCGCGGCGATGTCCGGCACGAACCCGTCCCGGTACCCGCGCGCGCCGCGCCGGAACTGCCGCCGGATGTGGCCACCGACGGCGAACTGCCCGCCGACGAGCAGCTGAGCCCGGAGTTCCTGGACGAGGTGCGCACCAACCAGGACCTCTCCGCGCACGCCGAACCGGCGGACCAGGTACCGGTCGGCCCGCTGGGCATTCCCGGCGCGGCGCTGGCCGCCTACCAGCGAGCTGAGCGGACGCTCGCACGCACCGATCCGGGCTGCGGTGTGCACTGGTCGGTCCTGGCGGGAATCGGGCGCATCGAGTCGAACCACGCGCGCTCCGGCCGGGTGGACACCAACGGCCGGACGTTGTCACCGATCCTGGGACCGCAATTGGCAGGTGGCCCCGGAGTGGCCGCCATTCCCGACACCGACAACGGCCGGTTGGACGGCGACACGACGTGGGACCGCGCCGTCGGCCCGATGCAGTTCATCCCGTCCACCTGGCGCGGCCACGCGGCGGACGGCAACGACGACGGCATCAGCGACCCGCACAACGTCTTCGACGCGGCGCGAGCCGCCGGGCAATACCTGTGCGCTGGCAACGGGAACTTGCGCGACCGAACCCAGCTGGCCGCAGCGGTGTTCCGCTACAACCACTCCGAGTCCTACGTGCGCACCGTGCTCGCCTGGGCCGACGCGTACGCCCGAGGCGTCATGCCCACGCCCAACGACACGTCGATCCCACCGGAGGACGCCGTCCTCGCGCTCACGCCGCTCCCGCCCGGCGCGCCGATGCTGGCCGCCGCTGCGCTTCCGCCGCCGGGAGCACCACCACCCGGTGCCGCCCCACCACCCGGTGCCGCCCCACCGCCCGGCTCGCCGCCACCGGGCACGACCGCGCCGCCTCCCCCGCCGCCACCGCCGGGCACGACCCCACCGCCGCCACCTCCTCCTCCACCGACGTCCGCACCACCACCGCCTCCGCCGTCGGAACCGCCGCCGTCCTCGGTGCCTCCTCCGCCGCCGAGTTCGGAACCGCCGCCGCCCAGCTCGCAACCACCGCCGAGCGGCGAAGCCACGACCACCGCGCCCAGCACGTGATAGTGGGTCCGTAGGAATTCCCGACCTACCGCGATCACGCCCGGTGTGCCCTTGAACTGCACTCGGGGTTTACCGGCGGTTCGCGTTGTGGCAGGCTGCTGCAAACGCTTGCAGTGGTTGCGCAGCCGCCTTTCGTCGCTGGTGACGTTCCGCCTGCCAGGACCACTCGGCGCGCTCCGATCGTGCTGGCGCAGGAGGGAATGCCATGAGCACCGTCCACTCTGGGCACCGGCTACCACCGTGGGCCTACGTCGGCATCGGCACCGCGGTGATCCTGGCGACGTACCTCTACCTGCTCATCGAGCGGCCGTCGAGCCTGCACGAGAACGGACACGGCAGTTCGGCGGCGCTCATCGCGCTCGGCGGTTACCTGATCGGCTCGCTGCTGGTGATCGCGGGGGCCAGCGCCCGGCTGCCCACCTCCACGGTGGCGATGCTGCCGGTGGCGATCGCGATCAACGTGGTGATCGGACAACTGGTCAACATGCTGGGCCTGCCCGTTTACCTGGACTCGATCGGCACCGTGATCGTCGGCGCGCTCGCCGGACCGGCCGCGGGCGCGGCGACCGGGGCGCTGTCCAACATCATCTGGGGCCTGACCATCTCACCACCCCTGCTGCCGTTCTCGGTCGCCGCCGCGGCGATCGGCGTGGTGGCCGGGCTGGCCGCCCGCATCGGCGCCTTCCGCCGCCTCTGGACCGCGCTACCCGCGGGCCTGATCACCGGCGTGATCGCCGGGGTGCTGTCCGCGCCGATCGCGGCGTTCGTCTTCGGCGGCGGCGGATCGCCCGGCCGCACCGCGTTGCAGGCCACCTTCCAGGCGTTCGGCAACAGCCTGCTGGACGCCGCCACGCTGACCGGGCTGGCCACCGACCCGCTGGACAAGGTGGTGACCTTCGCGATCGCCTTCCTGATCCTCGCGGCACTACCGGCCAGATTCCGGGAACGCTCGCCGTTCGTCCGAAACCACGGGGTGTTCGGGCGTCGCACCGCCGTGTTGCAGGGAGCGGCGCGATGACCTTCTACCAATTCGGCGAATCCGCGGTGCACCGGCTCAACCCGATCACCAAGCTGGTGTTCGCGGTGGTCGTGATCATCGCCGCGTTCGCGATCAGCCCGGTGTGGTTCCCCGCGCTGCTGTGGGTGCTGATAGTCGCGGTGGTCGCTACGGCCGGGGTGCTCGGTCGGTTCTTCTCGGTGACGCTGAAGTTCTTCCTGCCGTTCCTGGTGCTGATCTTCCTCGCGCAGGGCCTGTTCTACCCCGGTGAAGGGCCGGTCATCGCCGCGCTCGGCCCGCTTGAGGTGCAGCAGGACGGCCTGCTGTTCGCCACCCAGACCGGACTCCGGCTGCTGGTGCTCGTCGACGCGTTCCTGTTCCTGTTGCTGACCACGCACCCCGGCACGTTGATGACGGCACTGGTGCAGCGCGGACTGCCGCCCAACATCAGTTACGTGGTGTCGGCGACGCTGCAGATCATTCCCACCTTCCGGGCCCGCGCCCAGCTGATTCGGCAAGCGCAGCAGGCTCGCGGCCTGGCCCTCGACGGCGGCCCGCTGCGCCGCGCGCGAACGCTGTTGCCGCTGGTCGGCCCGCTGGTGCTGGGAGCTTTCACCGACGTCGAGGAGCGTGCGATCGCGATGGAGGCGCGCGCCTTCGGCGCCCCGACGCGGCGCACCAACTTCGAAGTCATCGCGGATACCACCGGACAACGCGTGGGGCGCTGGGTGTTGTGGATCTGCGCGGCCGCCGCGCTCGCCGCCAACGCGCTGGGAGTGTTCTCGTGATCGAGTTCAGCGAGTTCAACTACGCCTACCCGACCAGCACCGCACCGGTGTTGCGAGACATCGCGGTGGCCATCCCGGAAGGCCAGGTGTGCGGGCTGGTCGGTCCCAGCGGGGCGGGCAAGTCGACGCTGGCCTACGCCGCGGCGGGGCTCATCCCGCACGCGCTGGGCGGCGAGTTCACCGGGAACGTCACCACCGCCGGGCGGGTGGTCGCCGACACGCCGCTGGCGGAGGTGGTCACCGAGGTCGGCCTGGTGCTGCAGAACCCGTTCAACCAGATCTCCGGCGCCAAGTACACCGTCCGGGAGGAACTGGCCTTCGGGCTGGAGAACCTCGGTGTGGCGCGGGCGGAAATGGTCACCCGGATCGACGGGATGCTGGAGCGGCTGCAGATCACGCATCTCGCGGACCGCTCGCCGTACGAGCTCTCCGGTGGACAGCAACAACTCGTCGCCCTGGCCACGGTGTTGGTGATGCAGCCGCGGGTGCTGGTGCTCGACGAGCCCACCTCGCAACTCGACCCGGCGGGCAGCCGCCTGGTGTTCACGGCCCTGGACGAACTGCGCGACACCGGCATCACGGTGCTGCTGGTCGAGCACAAGCTGGAACAGCTCGCGGAGTACGCCGACCGGTTGCTGGTGCTCATCGACGGTTCGATCCGGCTGGACGGCCCGCCCGAGCAGGTGCTGGCCGATCCACGGGTGCCGGAGTGGGGTGTCGGCACGACGCGTTTCACCGATGCGGCGCGCCGCGCCGCGGAACTCGGGCGCTGGCCGACCGAACGGCCCCTGCCGGTCACGCTTCCGGCCGCGGTCGCCGGTTTCACCGAATCGCTGGGAGACGCCGGATGAGCATCGAAATCGAGTCCCTGGTCTACCGCTTCCCCAACGGCGTGACGGCGCTGGACGGGGTATCGCTGCGCATCGACGCGGGTGAGCGGGTCGCGATCGCGGGTCAGAACGGTGCGGGGAAGACGACGCTGGTGCGCCACCTCAACGGCATCGTGAAACCCACCTCGGGCACGGTGACGGTGGACGGCTGGAACACGGCGGACCACAGCACCGCGCAACTGGCGGCCAAGGTCGGCTACCTGTTCCAGAACCCGGACCAACAACTGTTCGCCCGAACGGTCCGCCAAGACGTGGAATTCGGCCCGCGAAACCTCGGCTACGCCGACTCCCGCCGCACGGAACTGGTGTCCTGGGCATTGGAAGCCACCGGCCTCACTGACCGCGCCGACTCGCACCCCTACGAACTGTCCCTTTCGGACCGCAAAAGAGTAGCCCTAGCAGCGGTCCTGGCGATGGACACGCCGATCGTAGTGCTGGACGAACCAACAACCGGCCAAGACCACAACGCGGTCGGCAACATAGCGAGCATCATCGCGAACCTCCACGAGCAGGGCAAAACGGTGGTAGCAATAACCCACGACATGGACTTCTGCGCGGAGAACTTCGACCGAACCATCTTCCTAGCACAGGGCCGGATCATCACCGACGCCCCAACCACCGAAGCCTTCACCAAAGACGCAGCGGTGAACGCGGCAGCCCTGGAAAGCCCCCAAATCCTCCGCCTAACCAAAGCCCTATCCCACCCTCCAGCCACCACGGTCGACCAGTTCATCGAAAGCACAATGGGCTAGGGGCACCGCCAACGGCCGCCGCCCCGAACGACTCCCGCGTCTTCTCCCCGAAACCAGCCAAACCGGGTCAGACCCTTCGGTTCCAGAATTGGTGTGTCAGGCCGCTTGCTGAGGTCGTTGACTCGATGGTGAAACGATCCTGAACGCCCGCCTGCCCGTCCCATATCGAGACTCCGCCACCGAGCGTGATGGGGACGGTGACGAGGTGCATGAAGTCGATGAGGTCGGCCTGCAGAAACTGCCGGACGGTGGAGGGACCCCCGCCGATACGAATGTCCTGACCAGGGGCGAGACCTTGAGCGTGTTCGAGTGCGTCCGCGGGAGTCGCATCGAGAAAGTGGAAGCTGGTGCCGTTGTCGAAGGAGATGGAATCACGAGGGTGGTGGGTGAGCACCACTACGGGGGTGCGGAAGGGCGGTTCGTCGCCCCACCAGCCTCGCCATTGGTCGTCGGTCCACGCGCCGGTCTGCGGACCGAACTTGCCGCGGCCCATGATTTCGGCTCCGATGCCTTGGCCCCAGGTGCTTGTGAGTGCGCGATCGAGGGTGATCGGGTCATCGACGGCGTCAACCCCCATGATGACTCGCCCGTCGAAGTGTTCGAACAGCCGCTCGGCGCCCCCGATCGGTGTGTCGAGCGTGATCGTCTCACCTGCGCTGTAGCCGTCGAGGGAGACGAAGAAGTTGTGTACTCGGGTCTTGGCCATGCACCCATCTCCAGAAAGTGATTGCTGTCTGCAACTGGTCTCGGACTCTACAATCAGCGAGTTGCAAGTTGCAATCAGCCAGGAGGCACGGATGCGTGACGCGCCGCGTTCCGGTTGCGCGATCAACGCTGCAGTGGAGGTCCTCGGTGACCCGTGGACGCTGATCGTGCTTCGTGACGTGATCTTTGGTGGACGTCGCCACTTCCGCGATCTGCTGACCCGCAACGACGAGGGCATCGCCTCCAACGTCCTGTCCAGCCGCCTGCACAAGCTCGTCGATACCGGCCTGCTGACCCGCGACGACGCCGCCCGCGGTCAGAAAGCGACCTATACCCTCACCGAAGCCGGCATCCAGACCCTCCCGGTCATGGTCGCCCTCGGCGCGTGGGGACTACGCCATCGCCCCACAACTCCAGAGCTCGCGATCCGCGCCCGCATCCTCGCGGATTCCCCTGAACTAGTGGCCGAATTCATGGACGAACTGCGCGAGATCCACCTCGGCCTCGCGCGCGCCAACCCGAAACGCCCCACCGCATCCGAGCGGTTGCGGCATGCCTACGAGGAAACTGTGCAGTCACAGACCCACCCGGTCGATTTCAGACGGTTCACCTGAAAACCCAACCTTGCACACGCCCTGCCGGGGATTCCACGTCCACATCCAGCACCGTCCGATCTGGACGAATTGATCACGCGCACGGCATCCGAGTTTCGTTGGGCCAGCCGCGTGTTGCGTCGCCGTTTGCCATAGGCGCTGGTAGCTTCGTCGGTGGTTCGAACGAGGAGCTTCTCCCGAGGACTACAACCGCATACGGCACTCAGGCAGGCCCCATTCTGGTCAAACACCGCTGCCAGACCGGTCCGGGGCCATTGAACAGAGCTGGAGTACATCCGATGCGGCTTCGACTCAAGACGAAACCGGTCGTGTTCGCGGTGTCCATTCTGGTCATCCTCGTCTTCCTGATCGCGGGGATCGCCGCGACCGACGCTCTGCACCGATTCTTCGAAGCGGTGCAGGAGAGCATTGCGGCGTCCCTGGACTGGTACTACATCCTCGTGGTCGGCGGTTTTCTCGTATTCGTCGTCTGGCTCGGCGCGAGCCGCTTCAGCCGAATCCGGCTGGGCCCGCCCGACAGTCGGCCGCAGTACCGCTACCTGACGTGGTTCGCGATGCTTTTCACTGCGGGCATGGGGATCGGATTGGTGTTCTGGGCCGTCGCTGAGCCCTTGTCGCACTTCGCCGATCCGCCGATGGCGGAGCCAGGTGGAGCCGCGGCACGCACCGAGGCGATGCGGTTCACGTTCTTCCACTGGGGCCTGCACGCCTGGGCGATCTACATCGTGGTGGGCCTCTCGCTCGCCTACTTCGCCTACCGACATCAGCTCCCATTGTCGATCCGCAGCGCGCTGTACCCGCTGCTCGGCGAACGCATCCATGGCCGATTCGGTGACGCGGTCGACACCTTCGCCGTCTTCGGGACGATGTTCGGCGTCGCCACCTCGCTGGGGTTCGGAGTCCTGCAAGTCAACGCGGGGTTGGCGAGCCTGAATATCCTGCCGCAGTCGTCGACTGTCCAATTGCTGCTCATCGCGGGAATCACGCTCGCGGCAATCGGCTCATTGCTGCTCGGACTCGACAAGGGCATTCTTCGTTTGTCGGTAACCAATCTGTGCATCGGCTTGGTCCTCATGATGTTCGTGCTGTTCGCAGGGCCCACCACTGATGTGTTGTCGAGCTTTGTCCAGCAGGTCGGCAACTATGTCCAGACGCTGCCGGAGACGACGCTGTGGACGGACGCCGAGGCGCGCACCGGTTGGCAGACAGCGTGGACCATCTTCTACTGGGGATGGTGGATCAGTTGGGCGCCGTTCGTGGGGATGTTCATCGCTCGGATCTCGCGTGGCCGAACGATCCGCGAGTTCGTCTTCGGCGTACTGCTCGTGCCCGTGGCTTTCACGTTCTTGTGGCTTGCGATCTTCGGGAACACCGCCTTCTCGGTCGACGCGGCGACCGGCGGCGAACTGTCCGCCAAGGTGGCCGAGGATCCGGCGATCGCGTTGTTCGGCCTGTTCGGCGAACTGCCGCTCACGACGATTACGACCGCACTCGCGATTCTGCTCGTAGCGCTGTACTTCGTGACGTCGTCGGATTCGGCATCGTTGGTCATCGACCTGTTGACCTCGGGAGGCAACACCGATTCGCCGAAGATTCAGCGTGTGTTCTGGGCCGTGCTGGAGGGAGCCGTCGCGGCCGTACTGCTGCTTGCGGGAGCCGGTGGGCTCCTGGCCCTGCAGACTGCCGCGATCACCACCGCGTTGCCGTTCAGTGTGGTGATGCTCGTGATGTGCTACGGGTTGGTCCGCGCGCTGTACGCGGACGATCGCCAGGTGCCGCTCGACCGTGTCACGCTCGCCGAACCGCTGCACGAGCGCGTCCCGGAGTGCGAGGATCCCAAGCGAAGCCCGTTCCGAGACCACGTGCAGGGCTCACCTTGACCCGATGAATCCGCTGTTCGCGTGTTGAGGTGAGGGGCATCCGTGACCCAGTTACTTGGTCACGGGTGCCCCTCACCTCGAAAGGCGTGGTTACGCGATGGGGCGGTCGGTTGGGTGGATTGGGACGGGGAGGACGTTGCGGTTGGTTAGGTAGTGGTCTACTCCCGCTGCTGCTGAGCGGCCTTCGGCTATCGCCCAGACGATCAGCGATTGGCCTCGGCCCATGTCTCCCGCCGCGAAGACTCCGTCCACACTGGACATGAAGTGCTCGTCGCGGGCCACGTTGCCTCGCTGGTCCAGCGCCACTCCCAGGTCGTCGAGCAGACCCGCGCGCTCCGGGCCGACGAAGCCCATCGCTAGCAGTACCAGCTGCGCTGGCAGTTCCTGCTCGGTGCCCTCCACCGGCTCGAATCCGGCGTCCGTGCGGCGCACCTCCACCAACCGCAGCGCCCGCAGCCGACCCGACTCGTCACCCAGGAATTCCTGGGTGTTCACCGAGTACAGGCGCTGGCCGCCCTCCTCGTGCGCCGAGGAGATCCGGTAGATCATCGGGTACGTCGGCCACGGGTGCTGCTCGCCGCGCGATTTCGGCGGCATCGGCATGATCTCCAGCTGGGTCACCGACGCCGCGCCCTGCCGGTGCGCGGTGCCGACGCAGTCCGCGCCGGTGTCACCGCCGCCGATGACGACCACGTGCTTGCCCTCGGCGTCGATCGGCGAGCGCGCCAGGTCGCCCTCCTGCACCTTGTTGGCCCACGGCAGGTACTCCATCGCCTGGTGCACGCCGTCCAACGCGCGCCCCGGGACCGGCAGGTCGCGGGCCTGCGTCGCGCCACCGGCGAGCACCACCGCGTCGTACTCGGCGCGCAACTGCTCCACCGTGACGTCCACGCCCACGTTCACGCCGGGGCGGAATTCGGTGCCCTCGGCCCGCATCTGCCCCAGCCGCCGGTCCAAGCGGCTCTTCTCCATCTTGAACTCCGGGATGCCGTAGCGCAGCAGTCCGCCGATGCGGTCCGCCCGCTCGTAGACCACCACGCTGTGGCCCACGCGGGTCAGCTGTTGCGCCGCGGCGAGTCCGGCGGGCCCGGAGCCGACCACCGCGACCTTCTTGCCCGTGCGGGTGCGCGGCAGCTGCGGCTGGACCGAGCCGGTGTCCCAGGCGCGGTCGATGATCGAGATCTCGACCTGCTTGATGCTGACCGGGTCGTCGTTGATGCCGACCACGCAGGCCGTCTCGCACGGCGCGGGGCACAACGTCCCGGTGAACTCCGGGAAGTTGTTCGTGGCGTGCAGCCGCTGCGCGGCCTCCGTCCAGTCGTCCCGCCACACCAGGTCGTTCCACTCCGGGATCAGGTTGCCCAGCGGGCAACCCTGGTGGCAGAACGGGATCCCGCAGTCCATGCAGCGACCGGCCTGCTTCTGCAGCTTGGACTGCTCGAACTCCAGGTAGACCTCGCGCCAGTCCTTGATGCGCACGTCCACCGGACGACGCTGCGGCACTTCGCGCGGCGTCGTCATGAACCCCTTGGGATCAGCCATGTGCGGCCTCCATGATCGCCTCGTTGACGTCGCGCCCGTCGCGTTCGGCGGCGCTGCGGGCCGCGAGCACCCGCTTGAAGTCCTTCGGCATGACCTTGCCGAAGCGCTCGACCGCGGTGTCCCAGTCGGCCAGCAGCCCGCGCGCCACCTGCGATTCGGTCTGCTCGTAGTGCCGCCGCACCCGGTCGTGCAGGAACTCCCGGTCGGCGTCGTCGAGCGGGTCGAGGTCCACCATCTCGGGGTTGATCCGCTTGGTGTCCAGGTCCAGCAGGTAGGCGATGCCGCCGGACATGCCCGCCGCGAAGTTGCGCCCGATCCCGCCGAGGATCACCACCCGACCACCGGTCATGTATTCGCAACCGTGGTCGCCGACGCCTTCGACGACCGCCACGGCACCCGAGTTGCGCACGCAGAACCGCTCGCCGACCACGCCGCGGACGAACATCTCGCCGCTGGTCGCACCGTAGAGCAGCACGTTGCCCGCGATGATGTTCTGCTCGGCGGCGAACGGCGCCGATGCGTCCGGGCGCATCACGAGCCGACCACCGGAGAGACCCTTTCCGGCGTAGTCGTTGGCGTCACCCAGCAGCCGCAGGGTGATACCGCGCGGCAGGAACGCGCCGAAGGATTGCCCGGCTGAACCGGTGAACGTCACGTCGATCGTGTCGTCCGGCAGTCCTTCACCGCCCCACCGCCGGGTCAGCTCCGAGCCGAGCATGGTGCCGACCGTGCGGTTGACGTTGCGCACCGGCATGTCCAGCCGCACCTGGCTGCCTTCCTTCAGCGCACCTTCGCACAGCTGGATCAGCGTGTTGTCCAACGCTTTCTCCAGGCCGTGGTCCTGCGCGGTGGTCTGGTGCCGCGCCGCGCCCGCGGGCAGTTCGGGGACGTGCGTGATCGGTGCGAGGTCCAAGCCCTGGGTCTTCCAGTGCCGCACTGCCTCCGAGGTGTCCAGCAGGTCGGCGTGCCCGATCGCCTCGGCCATCGACCGGAAACCCAGTGCTGCCAGGTATTCCCGGACTTCCTGGGCGACGAACTCGAAGAAGTTCACCACGTATTCGGCCTTGCCGGTGAACTTCTCACGCAACTGCGGGTTCTGGGTCGCCACACCCACGGGACAGGTGTCGAGGTGGCAGACGCGCATCATGATGCAGCCGGAGACCACCAGCGGAGCGGTAGCGAAGCCGAACTCCTCCGCACCCAGCAGCGCCGCGATCAGCACATCGCGGCCGGTCTTGAGCTGGCCGTCGGTCTGCACCACGATCCGGTCGCGCAGGTCGTTGGCCAACAGCGTCTGCTGCGTCTCGGCCAATCCGAGCTCCCACGGACCACCGGCGTGCTTGATCGACGACAGCGGCGAAGCACCGGTGCCGCCGTCGTGGCCGGAGATCAGCACCACGTCGGCGTGCGCTTTGGACACACCCGCGGCGACCGTGCCGACCCCGACCTCGGACACCAGCTTGACGTGGATCCGCGCCCGCGGGTTGGCGTTCTTCAGGTCGTGGATCAGCTGCGCCAGGTCTTCGATCGAGTAGATGTCGTGGTGCGGCGGTGGGGAAATCAGGCCGACACCCGGCGTCGAGTGCCGGGTTTTGGCCACCCACGGGTACACCTTGTGCCCCGGCAGCTGACCGCCCTCGCCGGGCTTGGCGCCCTGCGCCATCTTGATCTGGATGTCGTCGGAGTTGACCAGGTACTCGCTGGTCACGCCGAAACGGCCGCTGGCCACCTGCTTGATCGCCGAACGCCGCGAATCGCCGCCTGCGTCCGGGGTGAACCGCTCGGCGTCCTCGCCGCCCTCCCCGGTGTTGGACTTGCCGCCCAGCCGGTTCATCGCGATGGCCAGCACCTCGTGCATCTCCTGGGAAATCGACCCGTAGGAGATGGCGCCGGTGGCGAATCGCTTGACGATGGCGGAAATCGGCTCGACCTCGTCGATCGGTACCGGTTCGCGCACCCCCTCGCGGAACTTGAACAACCCGCGCAGGGTCATCAGCTCCCGCGACTGGTCGTCGACCGCCTGGGTGTACTCCTTGAACACCTCGTAGCGTCCGGTGCGGGTGGAGTGCTGGAGTTTGAACACCGTCTTCGGGTTGAACAGGTGCGGCTCGCCTTCCCGCCGCCACTGGTACTCGCCGCCGACCTGCAACGTCCGGTGCGGGGCCTGCACCCCGTCGGACGGGTAGGCGCGGCGGTGCCGCGCGGCGACTTCCTGCGCCAGCACGTCGAATCCGACGCCGCCGAGCCGCGAAGTGGTGCCCGTGAAGCACTGCTCGACGACTTCGTCGCCAAGTCCGATCGCCTCGAAGATCTGCGCGCCGGTGTAGGAGGCCACAGTGGACACTCCCATCTTGGACATCGTCTTGCGCACGCCCTTGCCCAGCGCCTTGATCAGGTTGGCGGTGGCCTGCTTCTCGTCCACCCCCTCGATGGCGCCGCTGCGCACCAGGTCCTCGACGGTCGCCATCGCCACGTAGGGGTTAACGGCGGCGGCCCCGTAACCGATGAGCAGAGCGACATGGTGCACTTCGCGGACGTCACCGGCTTCGACGATCAACCCCACCTGGGTGCGCTTCTTCTCCCGCACCAGGTGGTGGTGCACGGCACCGGTGGCCAGCAGCGACGGGATCGGCGCGTGCTCGACGTCGGCCGCGCGGTCGGAGAGCACCAGCACGTGCGCCCCGCCTTCGACCGCCGCGGAGACCTCGTCGCAGATCTCGTCGAGCCGGGCGCGCAGCGCCTGCCCGCCACCGGCCACCCGGTAGGTCGACTGGATCACCGCGGGCTTGAGGCCCGGCCGGTCGCCGTCGTCGTTGAGGTGCACGATCTTGGCGAGCTGGTCGTTGTCCAGCACCGGGAACGGCAGCACCAGCTGGCGGCAGGCGGCCGGGTGGTGGTCGAGCAGGTTGTGCTCCGGCCCGACGTGGGTGCCCAGCGAGGTGACCAGTTCTTCCCGGATCGCGTCCAGCGGCGGGTTGGTGACCTGCGCGAACAGCTGGGTGAAGTAGTCGAACAGCTGCCGCGGCCGTTCGGAGAACGCGGCGAAGGGCACGTCGTTGCCCATCGAGCCGATCGGCTCGGCGCCGGTGGTGGCCATCGGCTTGAGCAGCACGCCCAGTTCTTCCTGCGAATAGCCGAAGACCTGCTGGCGGTGCACCAGCGAGTCGTGCGAGGGCAGCTCGCGTTCGCGCTCCGGCAGGTCTGCCAGGTGCAGCACGCCGGCGTCCAGCCATTCCTGGTACGGGTATTCGGCGGCGAGTTCGCCCTTGATCTCGTCGTCGTCGATGATCCGGCCCTTGTCGGTGTCGACCAGGAACATCCGGCCGGGCTGCAACCGGCCCTTGCGGACCACCTTGTCCGCGTCGACCTCCAGCACGCCGACCTCGCTGGCCAGCACCACCAGACCGTCTTCGGTCACCCAGTAACGGCCCGGTCGCAACCCGTTGCGGTCCAGCACCGCGCCGATCTGGGTGCCGTCGGTGAACGCCACCAGCGCCGGGCCGTCCCACGGTTCCATCAGGTAGTTGTGGAACTCGTAGAACGCGCGGCGCGCCGGGTCCATCTCGTCGTGGTTCTCCCACGCCTCCGGGATCATCATCAACACCGCGTGCGGCAGCGACCGGCCGCCCAGGTGCAGCAGTTCCAGCACCTCGTCGAAGGTCGCCGAGTCGCTGGCCTCCGGTGTCGCGATCGGGTAGACGCGCTGGAGGTCACCGGGGATCAGGTCGGTGGCCAGCATGCTTTCGCGGGTCCGCATCCAGTTGCGGTTGCCCTTGAGCGTGTTGATCTCGCCGTTGTGCGCGATGAACCGGTACGGGTGTGCCAACGGCCAGGACGGGAAGGTGTTGGTGGAGAACCGCGAGTGCACCAGCCCGATCGCGCTGGCGAAGCGCTCGTCGGTCAGGTCGGGGTAGAACGCGGCGAGTTGGGCCTCGGTCAGCATCCCCTTGTAGACGATGGTGCGCGCCGACAGGCTCGGGAAGTACACGTCGGCTTCGTGTTCCGCGCGCTTGCGGACGCAGAACGCGCGCCGCTCGAACTCCAGCGCCGTCTCGCCGTGCGCGCCATCGGCACCGTGACCGAGGAAAAGCTGGCGGAAGCTCGGCATCGTCGTGCGCGCCGCTGTTCCGGCGCAGTTCGGCTGCACCGGAAGTTCGCGCCAGCCCAGCAGCCGCAAACCTTCCTCGGCCACGATCCGCTCGATGTTCGCCACGGCCTGCGCCGCGTCGTCGGCCGCGGCGGGCAGGAACGCGGTGCCCACCGCATAGCCGTCGCGTTCGGGCAGGTCGAAGTCCACGACCGCGCGGAAGAACTCGTCCGGGATCTGGGTCAGCAGGCCGACCCCGTCCCCGGTTTCCGGGTCCGCACCCTTGGCACCGCGATGCTCCAGGTTCCGCAACGCCGTCAGCGCTTTGCCGACCAGGTCGTGGCTGCGCCGACCGCGCAGGTCGGCGACGAACGCGACACCGCACGCGTCGTGTTCGAAGGCCGGGTCGTAAAGGCCCTGGGCAGCGGCGCCGCGCTGCGCCGAGTTTCTTGCATGGTGGGAATGGGGCATCGGACCTCCCGTCGTCAGGCCGCGGGCCGCAGCAGGGCATGACTCACCCACTGCGATCCGGCAAGAACCTTTGGGGGCACTGACAAAAGGATGCGCCGTTGCACTCTTGGTCAGTTTGAGGCACTCTACATAGCGAGCGCCAGGAAAGCTACTGTTAAGTAACACGAAGTTAAGCGAAGATGACGGCGCTCCCAGTCATTGAGACACCGTTGTCGCAATCCCGTGAGTCCGGGGAATTCTGCACCACAACATTGTCCATACGCGACTGTTAACCCGTCGCGAGTGGCATTGTTCACGATCTTCTTGCGGACCGCCAAATCACTGCTCAACCGCTTCGGATTCGGTTCAGAACCAACCGTTTTCGTGATCGCGGGAACACGTTGCGTACACGAACCCGAAATTCACCCGAATGCCAATGGGTTCATCACGCCGACCGTCCAAAGTCGAGCCGGTGCAACGCCGAAAATCCCGGGTCAACGGCTAATCCACGCGGCTGGATCAGCGCGGGAGCGCCGCCGGTTCCAATGGTTCTTCCGGCGTAGTGGATCGCGGTTGATTTCGGGCAAAACGACCGAGCAATGCCAGCAGCACCAACCCGAGCAACAGGTAGGGATTGCCGAACAGGTGCTGCAGCGGGTTCCACGGCGGGCCGGTGGGCAGCATCCGGAACGACGCGACGAGCACGGTCACCAACGTCACCCCGGCGACGAGCAGCCACCCCGGACTGCGCAGCCGAACGGCGTATCCGAGCATCACCAGCAGTGCCGGTGCGCACCACACCCAGTGATCCGACCACGACGTCGGCGACACCAGCAGCGCCAGCAGGCCGTTCGCCGCCACCGCCAGCACCGGCTCGACCCGGCGAATCGCGAACACCACGACAGCCGTGCAAGCCAGCGAAAGCACCAACCAAAGCGCGTTCTGCGCCGCGCTCGGCAGTTCCAGGCGGGCGAGCCCGCCCATGATCGACTGGTTGGTGTGGAAGGCGGATCCGCTGACCCCGTGCGCCGGGCCCTTGCCGAACCAGTACTCCACCGCCGCCTGGTAGTTCAGCGCGAAGCCGACCAGGGTGCCGCCGAATGCCGTCAGCACCGCGGTCCGGGCGGCGCGGAAATCCCCGCGAAACAAGAAGAACAGCAGGAATGCCGCTGGGGTGAGCTTGATCGCGGCGGCGATGCCGATCAGCAGTCCGCGGGGCCAGCGCGGGTTGCGCGCCAAGCAGTCGACGACGGCCAGTCCCATCAGCGCGATGTTGATCTGCCCGAGCCCGAACGAGGCGTAAACCGGCTCCAGGAACAGCGCCCACGGCAGCAACGCCATCGCCACCGCGAGCGCGGCCCGCTTCCCCACCACCGGCCACATGTGGCGGGTGACCAGGTACAAGGCCGCGCCGATGGCGAGCAGATCGACGATGTAGAGCGCGAGGAGCCCGGCGACGAACGGCAGCAGCGCGAACGGCAGCAGCGGCAGCAGCGCGAACGGCGGATACACCCACGGCAGCACTCGCCCGATGCTGACGGTCGGGGCGGTGTTCATGATGTCGCCACCGGCGAGCCAGGTGTGCACCGCCCAGCGGTACACCTGGTAGTCGATGCCGGAGCCGGGCACCAGTCCGGCCCGCCGCAGCAGCACCAACAGCACGAACGACGCGACCAGTAGCGGGATCGAGACCCCGATGATGGCGCGGGAGTGGTTCACGACGAAACCGCGAAGCCGGTCCGGGAGGTTGCCGAGGTTCAGCACAGCATGGCCGGACTCGAACTGCACCGTGGCCAACTGGGTCCTCTCGATCAGGCGACCGACATCAACCACCGGTACGTGATCGACCGATCACGCCGAGTTCGCCCGGCCGCGGGAAACACCAGTGAAGAACCGAAAGACTCTAACCCACCAGGAGCAGGCCCCGGCACGCGCCTCGCCGCAGCACAACGGGTTATGGCGCGGTTCCGCCGAGTGAATCCAGCGCGCTGGCCAGCAACTCGCCCAGCCTCCGCCGCTTGGCGGTGAGCGCCCCGGAGGGCAGCGCCTCCCGCGTCGGTTTTTCCGAAGTGCTTGATTTCTCCGAATTCGACTCTGGAAACTACGACGCAGGCGTGGTCGACCGGATCATCGCCCGCTGACCACCGCGGAGGACAAGGGCATGGAGATCAGAGCCGAAATGGTCGCCAGCGTCGGGAAGGTGCTGGTCACCGAAGGCGCCACGGTGAGGGCCGACGAAGAACTGGCGGTCCTCGAATCGATGAAGATGGAGATCCCGGTGCTCAGCGAATCCGACGGAGTGGTGACCCGCGTTGCCGTCGCGGAAGGCGACACAGTAGCCGAAGGCGACCTCATCGTCGTCGTCTCAGCCGCGTAACCGCGTGGTGGGGGGGGGGGGGGCCGGGGGGGGGCCCGGGGGGGGGGGGCGGGGGGTTCTTTATCAGTTCGGGTTGACGTTGTCAAGGGTTTGAGGATGGGTTGTGTGATCTGTCCACAGGGGAT